>CAZCSO010000016.1:0-33080 GCA_964501315.1 uncultured Candidatus Izemoplasmatales bacterium
TGCCCATGGATCCTTATCAAGTGCTCGGTGTATCACGGAATGCGACAATGGATGAGATTACGCAAGCCTACCGAAAACTCGCCAAACAATACCATCCCGATCTGCATCCGAATGATGCCTCCGCCGAAACGAAGATGAAGGCCATCAATCAGGCGTATGATCAAATTCAATCCGGGAACTACTCAGATTATCAATCGACAGGTACGTCATTTTCATTTACCGATATTGAAGTGGCTCTTACGAATCGTCAATTTGCGTGGGCTTGGCAACAGTTATCTCAAGAAACCCATCGTCCTTCACGGTGGTATTACTTGGCTTCGATTGCCCTCACTGGTTTAGGCGATGTTCGTCAAGCGGATCGTTATCTTCAAGAAGCCTTACGACAAGAACCTTATAATCAGGAATATCGTTTTTTTGAGTTGCAACTAAGAAGACGCAAAAGTTCATTTTCCACAGCGACGGGATTTCGCGTTCCGTTGATTCTAAAATGGATATTTTACCTTCTTTTGTTTCAATGGCTTGGCCGCGTTTTAGTTTCTTTATTTTAATTAAAGGGTGATAGGATGAATAAACTCAAATTGGCTTTACAGCGCTTCATGATGGGGCGTTATGGCATGGATACACTTTATTATGTTCTTATGACGATTGCGATGATTACGCTAATTGTGAATATTTTTGTCAAGCACTGGAGTTTGACACTGGTTTCGTTACTGTTCTTATTGATTGCGCTCTATCGATTTTATTCAAAGAACACGTCGGCTCGCTATCGTGAAAATGCCGCCTTCAAACGCATTATATCAAAGACGTTTGGGTTCATTCCTAGATGGAGACGTCGCTTTAAAGAACGCAAAACGCATGTTTACCGTACATGTCCTCATTGCAAAGCTACACTCAGGCTCAAACGCATCAAAGGGAAACACACCGTTGTTTGTCCAAAATGCACCCGTGAGTTTTCAGTTAATGTCCGTTAAAAAAGGTGATTCCTTAGTTGGAATCACCTTTGTTTTTTTTAGATACAGAAGTTTCCGTTTTTGAAGATTTCAATGGTTTTGCCATCGTGGGTTGTCCCAACGATGGCCATATCGGCATTACCGAACATGAAATCGCAATGGACAAGCGATTGATTGTAACCAACGGATTCTAAGGCTTCCGGGGTCATATCAACGCCACCTTTGACATTGATGGGATAGGCTCTTCCTAGTGCCATGTGGCACGATGCGTTTTCATCGAATAACGTATTTAAAAATAAGATGTTTGAATTCGATATCGGTGAATCATGACTGATCAGCGCAATTTCACCCAGACGCGAACTGCCTTTGTCTGCGGTTAATAAATTCGTTAATGTGGCTTCGTTTTTTTCGGCTCCGTACTTCACTACTTTGCCATCCTTGAACTCCAACCAAAAACCCTCAATCAAATTACCTTGATAATCCAAGGGTTTCGTGGCGACGACTTTGCCATTGACGTTGTATTTGTGCGGCATGGTAAAGGTTTCTTCGGTGGGAATATTGGCATTGAAGGGGACGCCTTTTGTCGAATGTTCTTCTCCGCCACACCAGATGTGATTGTCGACCAAACCGACGGTCACATCGGTTCCTAAACTGTTTTTGAAATGAAGCGATGCAAATTGGTAGTGATTTAAAAGCCGATTGTGTTCTGCCAAGGTATGATTGTGCGCTTGCCATTCAGCGACGGGGTCGTTGTCGGCGCTGATTCGGCTTGCCTTTAGTATTGCGGTCCATAACGCATCCATTGCGGCGTCTTCGGATAGATGGGGAAATACTTTCTTAGCCCATACGGCATTGGGAGATGCGATGACGCACCATTGGGTATGGTTACCCATTGTGTGGTTACGGAAAAACGAGATGGCTTTGGAAGAAGCCACGGCAGCGGTCTGAATCTTCAATGGATCAACACCTTCGTTGATTCCGGTAATCGGAGACGTGATGCTGATGAGACAAGCACCTTCATCGACGTAGAAATGATAACGGTCGATGATCCACTTTGGAATATCGGACAGTTCATCTAAACTTTGGTTGAGATAGCCTTCTTTCGAAACATAAGCATCGTTCCAAATGATTTCGACGCTCTTGGCTCCGACGGCATAGGCTTCTTTGGCAATGGCTCTGGCCAATTCTCTGGTTTCTGTTGACGAATTGACAATTAATCGTTGGTTCTTTTGAACGTTTGCACCGATTTGAACGGCGACTTTTGCATATTTTTCTAATAAGGATTGTGTGATCATAATACCCTCCAGTTTCTTTATCTTCTATTATAACAAAAATGTGTGGGGACTTCTATGAAAATAACCTTGAAAACACGATGAAACAAATAAAAGCGTCGTTAAGCATATCGCTTGATTAATACGTTCGTTTTTAAGATAATGGGAGTGAATAATAAGGAGGAATACTATGAAATTTGAAATTTGGTCTGATTTTGGATGTCCATTTTGTTATATTGGCAAAAAGAGATTTGAAAAAGCACTTGAATCCTTTCCGCATAAGGATGAAATCGAAGTTGTTTTTAAAGCTTATCAACTAAATCCAATGGCACCCAAAGAAATGAAGGAATCTGCCTATGAAAGTTTTGCGAAAGGTCATGGAATGACGGTTGAACAAGCGAAATCGCGTTTCACTATGTTCACTGAGAATGCGAAATCAGTGGGTTTAACGTATCGTTACGACATCATTCAGATGACGAACACATTTGATGCTCATCGATTGGCGAAATGGGCAAATGGGTTTGGGAAAGAAGCCGTATTGACGGATCGTCTAATGAAAGCTTATTTCACCGAAGGTAAAAATCTATCGGATTACGCAACGTTGGTTGACTTAGCAAAAGAAGTGGGCTTGAACGAAGATGAGGCGTTGAAGGTTTTATCTGAAAACAAATACGCTGATCAGGTAAAAGCTGAAATAAACGAAGCGCGTCAAATTGGCGTTCAAGGCGTACCGTTTTTTGTGATTAATCGCAAGTACGGTATTTCAGGCGCGCAACAAGAAGACTACTTTACCGCTGCACTTGAGCAAATATGGGAAGAAGATCATCCGCTTGAAACGTTAGATTCTGCCGATGAAGGTGCGGTCTGTACCGACGAATCCTGTTCGTTATAATCAAAATTACCATGGAATTCCATGGTATTTTTTTTTATTTTTGCTATAATGGGAGTAATGAACATTTGGAGGAAGAACCATGCCGCAAATCTATGGTATTGAACACATTCTTTATTTGTTAGTAAACGTTTTTTTGTTTGTTGCGTTATTGTATTACGTAAATCATCACATAAAGACTCCCCGACAGCTTGACCGATTTGTCCGCATATTTGGTGTCATTTTATTGATTGCCATCAGTTGGAATCGCTACAGTGTCGCAAGCCTTCGCAGCGGATTCGGAGCGTTGTTGCCAGGTACGTTTTGCGGGGCGAGCAGTTTGGCTTTAGCATTGTCTTCAATCTTTTTGAAACGCAATCATCCGGTATTTCACAGCGTTGCTTATACTGCTTTATTAGGGGGCTTGCTGACGATCTTTTATCCGGATTTTATTGGGCAATCCGATTCCATCTTTTATCCCATGACCATCTCCGGACTCATTCATCATTCCCTCTCAGTCATTCTGGTTGTCATCATGTTACTCAAAGGGTATTTATTACCCGAGCTCAAAAAATGGTATTATTTACCCTTGGGACTTACGGTCTATATGTGTTATGGATTATTCTTGATTACCATGTTAGGCTATGGTGATGCCATGTATATTCATGAACCCATTTTGGAAGGAACACCGCTTAATTGGTTTGTGTTGGGTATGATTTTTTTACCGGTTCATGCGCTTTTCTTATGGGGATGGCGTGCGATTGATCAAGTGGTTAAATCGCGTTGGGCAATTCCTGTTTTGAATCAACATGAGTGAATCTGACGCTTCACCGAGACTCATTTGCTATTTAGAATCGTATAGAAGGCTTGCTTGACTAAAGCCTTCTTTTTTTTGTGTTGTAATTTCCGTAAGATGATGTCGCTTTTTTGGCACTCGGGTATTGACAGTGCCAAAAGTGGTGATATAATAATATTGGCACTTAATTCAACAGAGTGCCAAAAACAATAGAAAGGGATGTGAAAAATATGTTAAAACCACTTCATGACAACGTTATCTTAAAAAAGGAAAAAGCCGAAAAAAAGACAGCTAGCGGTATCATTCTTTCTGGAGATGTCAAGGAACAACCCAGTTTCGCGTCCGTTATCGCTGTTGGCGATGGAATGACAGTGGATGGTAAAAAGGTACCGATGACTGTAAGTGTAGGTGACCGAGTTGTCTTTAAGAAGTATTCCACAACAGAAATCAAAATTGAAGAAGAAGAATATCTAATTATTGCTGAAAAGGATATTCTGGCAATTGTTGAGTAGGAGGATTATCATGGCAAAAGAAATTCGTTTTTCAAAAGATGCAATTGAATCGATGTTAAAAGGCGTAGACACCTTAGCCAACGCCGTCAAAATCACGTTAGGACCCAAAGGACGAAATGTTGTTTTGGACAAAGGATATGGTTCTCCCCTAATCACAAATGATGGTGTTACCATAGCTAAAGAAATTGAACTCAAAGATCCGTTTGAGAACATGGGCGCGAAATTGATTTATGAAGCTGCGAATAAAACCAATGATGTGGCAGGCGATGGGACTACGACCGCAACGGTGCTGACCCAATCGATGATTCATAAAGGTATTGAAGCAGTTTACCGTGGAGCCAACCCAGTATTGATGCGCGAAGGCATTGAACTGGCTGCGAAAGAAGTCTCAAAACGATTGTTAGATAAATCACATAAAATCGAAAGCGATGCGGATATTGCCAGTGTCGCGACCGTTTCATCGGGGCACCCAGAAATAGGTGAAATTATCGCTCAAGCCATGGCCAAAGTTGGCCGCGATGGCGTCATCAGTGTCGATGAGTCAAAAGGTTTTGATACGTATTTAGAAGTCGTCGAAGGGATGCAATACGACAAAGGGTATATTTCTCCTTATATGATTTCAGATCGTGAAAAGATGGAAGTATCGTTAGAAAACGCTTATGTTTTGGTTACGGATCAAAAAATATCGACGATTAAAGACATCTTACCACTTTTAGAACAAATCGTCCAAGCCAACAAACCGTTATTTATCGTTGCGGATGATATTGAAAATGAAGTCTTATCGACATTGATAGTCAATAAATTAAGAGGAACTTTCAATGTGGTAGCGACGAAAGCGCCTGGCTTTGGCGATCAACAAAAAGAAATCTTGACGGATATCGCCTTATTAACTGGGGCTCATTTTATCGCAAAAGATTTGAATCAAGAAATCAAAGATACCAAAATTGAAGATTTGGGCATCGTAAAAAAAGTCATTGTCACCAAAGATAACACAACGATGATCGATGGCAATGGCGATAAAGAACAACTTCAAATGCGGATTACAGAAATCAAGGCATTGATAGAAAACTCAAAATCCGATTATGATAAGAAACGTTTAACCGAACGACTCGCAAAACTGACCAATGGCGTTGCCATTGTGAAAGTCGGAGCGACGACCGAAACTGAACTTAAAGAAAAGAAATTGAAAATTGAAGATGCACTCAATGCGACAAAAGCAGCGGTCGCTGAAGGCATCGTATTGGGTGGTGGAGCCCAATTAGTAGCAATCTATAACGAGATTCGAAAAACCTTAAAAAGCGATGTTCAAGATATCCAAAAAGGTATTAACGTTGTCGTTGAATCCTTGGTCGCTCCGATTTATCAAATTGCCGATAATGCCGGATTTGATCCATTAGAAATCGTTGAACGACAAAAAGCAGAAAAAGAACCTATTGGCTTTAACGCCAAAACAGGTGAATGGGTGGATATGTACAAAGCAGGTATCGTCGATCCGACCAAAGTTACACGAAGTGCCATTTTGAATGCAGCTTCCATTTCAGCGTTGTTTATCACAACTGAAGTTGGGGTTGCTGATATCAAAGAAGAAAAACCGATGATGCCTCAACCAGAAATGTATTAATTTCAAAAAGAGTCATACTAGAATTTTTTCTAATATGACTCTTTTTTTTATTTTAAGTTTTTAATTAAACACAATCATTAGTCACTGTTTTTTTGAGCGAAATCTTATGGATGATGAAGACGACCATGAGAATGATACCCCCCACAACGAAGCATGCCGCACTGACATCAAACAATAAAAGCGGTTTTTCGCTGTAAATCCAGCCTCCGATTAAGGGTCCTACCACCATTCCCATCGAGACAAAAGCATGGCGAATACCCATCAGTTTGCTTAAGGATTTGGTGGATGCATACGTGGCAATGTAGTTCTGTTCCAACGGTTGAAAGAATGCTTTTAATAGAATATAGCCCATAAATACGGTATAGACAACCGTTAGAAATTGAGCGGAATGGAAGACAAAGTAGATGATGACGGCACTCAAGAATTGGATGAGGATTAACAGTATCATCGGTTTTTTGAGTCGAATGAGAATGGGCACAATCAAAAAAGCCGCAGCGAGCGATACGTATCCCGTCGTCATGACAAAAAAGCCAATATCCGATGGTAAGTATCCGAGATGCTCAAAATGGACGTCAATGTACTTATTGACATTGGTTTGGCCGACGGTGATAAAAAATAACGATATCAAAAACAAAATTAAAGGAAGTGGAATCGATGCCTTTTGGGACGATTGGGTAATAGGTGAATCTAATTCGTCCGGTTCCTTTTTTTCGTTAAAGAACAAAGCTATCGATCCGACGTAAAGCAAGTTTAAAAGACCTTGTATTAAAAAGATGACGGTAAGTTTATCGGTATTTAGGAATTGATTGAAAAAGGGTGACGTTGCCAAATACCCACCCAGTGCATAGCCTAACGAGGTTCCTAAGGTCGTTGCGGCTGCGACATACGCTAACGTCGTCGTTCTGGATTTTTGAGGTGTAACGTGGATAATTTCACTCATGTATAGCGTCAATGAAGCTGAAACACCGAATCCGCTAACAAATCGTGCAACCATCATCCAAACTTCATTGCCACTGTATCCAAAGGCGATTTGACCGATGCTGTACACGATAAGGCCACCGATTATCAAGAACTTTTTTGGATACTTATCTCCTAAGAAACCCCATAATAGCGCTCCGAGTGTCATTCCTAAACTCATTAATGAGAAGAAAATACCAAAGAAATAATCTTCGATGTCGAGTAAAGTAACCAAAGCAGGTGTCACGGGATGACCCAAATTATGGATGACGCCTTGTATGAAAAAGAAAAGGATTATAACGATTTGAGGCTTTTTCATGTCAACACATCCTTTATATTTATTATACGGTATTCTGGTGTAGAGGCAAACGTTTATGCAAGATATTTTTTTATGAGCAGGATTTCTTCATTTTTTTAATCTTTTACGCTATAATAGATACTAGATAATTAAGGAGGAATTCCATGAAACTATTTATTGATACAGCGAATTTAAATGAAATCAAAACCGCTGCCGAATGGGGCATTATAGCGGGAGTTACCACCAATCCTTCGTTGATTGCCAAAGAAGGAAGAGATCTCGTTGAGGTCATCAAAGAAATCTGCGACTTAGTCGATGGACCCATCAGTGCTGAAGTTCAAGAAGGTACTGCTGAAGCCATGGTAGAAGAGGCATTTGGTTATGCCAAAACGCATCCTAATATCGTCATCAAGATCCCGATGACGTTGGAAGGAATTAAAGCCGTTTCGATTTTGTCAAAACATCAGATTAAGACCAATGTGACGTTGTGCTTCTCGGTTTCTCAAGCCATGATGGCCGCTGCTGCCGGGGCGACGTACGTCTCACCGTTTATGGGAAGATTGGATGATTTAACAAAAACGGAGGATTCCGGATACTTGCTTCTAAACGACATTCGTATTGCGTTCGATAACTATGGCATCGATACCGAAATCATTGCGGCTTCCATTCGCCATCCCAAACACGTTGAACAAGCAGCTTTGGCTGGGGCAGAAATTGCGACGATTCCCTTTAAGGTATTTTTACAGATGATTGAACATCCGTTAACGGCTAAAGGATTGGACATTTTCCGCGAAGCTTCGAAGAAATAATGCCATTGAATACCGGCTTACCGACTTGATTTTGAGTGGGTAAGCCTTTTTTTATAAACCAAATCTTTTGCTTCTTTATTAAGATTATGAGACAATAGAAAGCGAGTAAAGAGAGGGATTCTGATGCAAAAACAATCCAATCGTATGAACGTACGTTCTTATTTTGTTCACTCGCTTAACGGAATGGCATATGGACTGTTTTCAACTTTGATTATTGGTGTAATTATTCGTCAAATCGGTACATTGACTGGATGGGTGTTTTTGTTGGATCTGGCTACCATCCTAGCTTCCTTTATGGGCGTTGGGATTGGATTGGGCGTTGGGATTGGATTGAAATACCAAGGTCTGGTTTTGATTGCGGGTGCCGTAGCCGGTGGAATATCAACCCGAATTACCGTTTCTGATCCGATGGTTGCGTATTTAACGACAGTGGTGACCGTCGAAATTATCCGTGCGATATTCAGAAAAAAAACCCCCTTTGATATTATTTTAATTCCGCTCATTAGCAGCCTCACTGCTTACGGAGTTGCCTGGCTAATCGGTCCGAGAATCGCGTCTATCATGACTTGGTTGGGCGATTTTATTCAATTAGCAACGACGCTTCAACCGTTCCTCATGGGAGTTATTATTGCGGTTGTCATGGGGATGGCATTGACCGCACCCATTTCATCGGCAGCGATTGCCATTGCCATCCAATTAGGTGGTATTGCAGGTGGCGCTGCGGTCGTTGGCGGTGCGGTTCAAATGGTGGGGTTTGCGGTCATGTCTCGAAAAGACAATTCGGTGGGGCAAGTCTTATCCATTGCATTTGGAACATCGATGCTTCAGTTTAAAAATATCGTAAAAAAACCCATTCTGTGGTTGCCGACGATTATTGTTTCGGCGGTATTGGGTCCAGTATCAACGCTTTTATTCAAAGTGACGACCGACTATAAAGGAGCGGGAATGGGTACTTCGGGTTTAGTAGGTCAGTTTTCGACCCTTTCCGCAATGGGTTATGAATGGTCTGTGGGGGTAACCCTAGTATTACTTCATTTTGTCCTACCCGTTTTGTTGGTTTGGCTTGCGGATGAACTGTTCCGAAGAAAAGGGTGGATTCAACCCGGCGATTTACGGCTTGCGGATTTAAACAAATCAATCTAGACATCCCTTAACTGGGATGTTTTTTTGATTTTTAAGTTTGCAATCATGGTATAATTAAAGTGAAGGTGATACCATGATGGAAGCCATGCTTTATGAAAAATTGCCCAATCAATCGGTTCGTTGTCATCTCTGTTTTCATCGGTGTGTAATAGCGGATAAAAAACGGGGATTTTGTCATGTTCGAGAAAATCAAAACGGTGTTTTGTATGCACTCAATTATGGCCTAACGATTGCGGCTTCCGTTGACCCAATCGAGAAAAAACCGTTGTATCACTTTTTACCGAACACGTGGATTTACTCCTTTGCGGCGCAAGGATGCAATTTCAAATGTCCGTGGTGCCAAAATTATGATATTTCACAAGTGACGAATCCAAACGATGCCGTAGAAGGCATCGAGATTACACCAGAAGAACACGTAAAACGCGCATTGAAGGCACAAACCCCGGCGATTGCGTATACTTACAGCGAACCGACTGTTTTTTTCGAATATGCTTTGGCAACGATGAAATGTGCTCATGAAGCCCACTTGAAGAATGTGTGGGTATCAAATGGCGCCATCACCGAAGAAGCGTTGGCATTACTCATTCCGTTTTTGGATGCGGCGAACATCGACTACAAAGGCGATGAGGATGTCTATAATCACTCTTGTTATGGCAATCTCAAACAAGTCCAAACAACGCTAAAATTGCTTTTTAACGCACACGTTCATATCGAAATCACCACATTGATCATACCGGGTATCAACGATACCGACGAGCACTTCCGTCGGATTGCGAATTTTATTTTCTCTGAGTTATCGCCCGATGTGCCGTGGCACATCAGTCGATTTTTCCCGCATTGGAAATTATTAACAACGCCAATTACACCGCTTTCAACGTTGAAGCGTGCACAAAAAATCGGTTACGAAGCCGGACTTACAACCATCCATATAGGAAATGTATAGGAGGGTATTATGTCTCTATTAGCTAGTTTTTTTGTTCCCCATCCACCGCTCATTTTACCTGCCATTGGCAAAGGTGAAGAACGAAAGATTCAAGCAACCATCGAAGCGTACCAAGAGGTAGCTGAAACGATAACGTTCTTGAAACCCGATACGATTGTGGTGATTTCCCCACACGCGACAACGTACGGTGATTATTTCTATGTCGCTCCCGGTCTTCATGCGGAGGGATCCTTCGCATCGTTTGGTGCTCCGAGCATTATCGTTGACGTCGACTATGATGATGAATTGAGACGATTGATTATCGAAGAAGGAACTAACGTCAATCTTCCTTGCGGAACATTGGGAGAAAAGAGTCGAGATTTGGATCATGGAACGATGATTCCATTATCCTTCATTCAATCACGCTATAGCTCGTTTAAAACGGTTCGACTTTCCTTTTCTTATTTACCCCGAAGCGATCACTATCGCTATGGAATGGCGATTAAAAAGGCTATTGATCGGACGAATAAATCCGTAGTGGTTATCGCGAGTGGTGACTTGTCACATACGTTAATCCATGAAGGACCCTATGGGTATACTCAAGAAGGACCTGAATTTGATCAGTGGATGCAATCGCTTGTGACGACAACTCGGTTTGACGAGTGCTTTACCAAAAACGAGCATTGGTTGGAAAAGGCCAACGAATGCGGATTTCGAAGCTTTCTGATTATGACAGGTTTGTTTGACGGCTACTCGGTTGATTCCAAACTTCTTAGTTATGAAGGACCGTTTGGAGTCGGCTATTTGGTGGCCTCCTTTAAATCTCGTGAAAGCGATGAAAGCAGACGGTTTTTGAATGCCTATCTTGATTTCGAAACAAAACGACTGGATGAAAAAAAGCAAATGGAAGATCCTTACGTGTCGTTAGCTCGACAATCAATAACTTACTTTGTTAAAAATCGAAAAAGAATGGCGATTCCTAACGATACTGATACGAAAATGTTAACGACAAAAGCCGGTGTTTTTGTTTCCCTTAAAAAGGATCATCAACTGCGAGGGTGTATCGGGACGACCGCACCTACGACGCCTTCCGTGGCACATGAAATCATTAATAATGCCATCTTGGCAGCGAGTGAGGACCCACGTTTTTCACCGGTGGAACTCCCTGAACTACCTTTTATCGAGGTATCGGTTGATGTATTGATGGAAGCCGAACCCATTGATTCAACAGCTCTTTTAAATCCTAAGATCTATGGTGTCATTGTTCAATCCGGTCACAAAAGTGGATTATTACTACCTAATCTTGAAGGTGTCGATACCGTTGAAGAACAACTATCGATTGTGTTACGAAAAGCTCATATTCATCCTTCAGAACCGTATACCATGCAACGTTTTGAAGTTATTCGACATGATTAAAGGAGTACTCTATGAACTTAAGATTAATTGCAACGACCGCATTTGGCGTTGAAGCCGTGTGCAAACGTGAAATTGAAGCGTTAGGCTATTCGATTGTCTCGACCGAAAACGGTAAAATCACCTATTTAAGCGATGAAACAGGGTTGGTCAAATCCAATTTATGGCTTCGAACCGCTGATCGAGTGTTTGTTGAAATCGGTTCGTTTAAAGCCGTCACGTTCGATGAATTATTTGAACAAACCCACCAATTACCATGGGAAGAATGGATTGATGAAACCGGAGCGTTCCCGGTAAATGGAACCAGTGTTAAGTCAACGCTTTTTAGTCTTTCTGATTGTCAAGCCATTATAAAGAAAGCCATCGTCACGCGTTTGAAATCGCACTACCACCAAGAATGGTTTGACGAATCAGGGCCTCTTTATCCCGTTCGTTTTACGATTTATAACGATATCGTAACCTTGATGATCGATACCTCCGGAGAGTCTTTGCACAAACGCGGATACCGAAAAGAAGCCATCACTGCTCCGCTAAAAGAAACGTTGGCCGCTTCGATGGTTTTACTAAGTTATTGGCGAAATGATCGCACGTTAGTGGACTACTTTTGTGGTTCGGGAACGATTCTTATTGAAGCGGCGTTGATTGGCAGAAATATCGCACCCGGACTTTACCGCGATTTTAATGCATGTCATTGGCCACGCTTGAAAGCCTCGCTTTGGGATCAAGAACGATTGCGTGCCAAACTGGCACAAAAACCCTCGGGATCGTTATCCCTAAAAGGCTTTGATATTGATTCGCACGTGATTGAAAAAGCGAAGAAAAACGCAGACTATGCCGGTGTTATAAACGATATTACGTTTGCCGTTCAGGATTTTTTAAAACCCATTTTTGTGGAACCATACGGCATTTGGATATCCAATCCACCGTACGGAGATCGCCTAGAAAAAGATACGGATTTAGAGCCCCTTTACCGAGTTATAACCAAACGGATTGATTCTTGGTCGACGTGGTCGATTTACCTATTGACTCCCAAACAGGAGTACATGATGAAAATAAAACGACCCATCGGTCGAAAACGCAAGTTTTATAATGGCAATATTGAAACAAACTATTATCAATTTTATGGACCCAATCCTCATAAACTAAACGACTAAAGAAGGATACTATGCCACGACTGACCGATGAACATCGCCGTGAACGTCTTTTAACAGGCCCCATCTGGAAAACGTTGTTTTGGATGACAACACCGCTTGCCATCTATGCGTTTTTCAATTATCTTTATGGCTTTTTTGATTTTTTGATGGTTTCCACCATCGGGACGACCGATGTGGCCACCGTCTTTTTTGTTGAAGATATCAAAGGCGCGATCAGTGCCATTGGCGGTGGGATCGCCATTGGAGGCGCAGTCTATGTTGCCCGTTATTTTGGTGCCAAAGCGTTCGATACGGCAAGGCACTATGCGGGACAGACCTTGGTGTTTGCGTTTTTAGTTAGTGCCTTTTTTGCGATTGTCACCATCGTTTTTGGAAGCCATTTGATGCGCTTATTCAATGCCCCACAAGAAATGATCGATACGGGAATGTCGTATTATTCAGTTCAAATGGCTTCGACCGTTGTTCTTTCAATCAACGCTGTATACATGGCCATTGAGCGGTCAAAGGGCAATACGAAACGCGTCATGGGGTTAAACATCATCGCCATGATCATCAAATTGGCTTTAACGTATCTAATGATTATTGTTTTAAAAAAGGAGATTGTTTGGGTTGCACTATCAACATTGATTGCTCAAGTATTCTTAATGATGATTGGTCTAATTTATTTATTTGCGACGAATCACGTGCTGACACTTCGACTCACTGACTTACGCTGGGAAACATCCTTGGTGAAAACCATTACCGTGATGGCTTTACCGATTATAGCAGGTAAATTTTTCTTCAGTTTAGGCCGTGTCATTGTCAATGGAATTGCGGCCATTTATGGAACAACGGCCATAGCAGCCTTCGGTCTGGCAACGAAATTAGTGGGTGGACCGGGAGCTATTGCTGCTATCTACGAAGAATCTACGGCAGCAATGGCTTCGATGAACATCGGTGATCGAAAAGTCAAACGGGCGTTTCAAACGTATGTTTCTGCGAACGTCCAAGCTGTCTTAATCGGTTTAGTGGGCATGTTATTGGTGGTAACGTTCATCGATACCATGATTCCTTGGTTTACAACTAATAGTTCGGTTGAGTTTGCAACATTGGCTAAACATATTTTTGCGTTTGAAAAATTCTCAATCATGAGCAGTGCTACGATTGCCATCGTCGGAGCGACCTTTATCAGTTTTAAGCTTCCGAGAATGTCGTTTTATTTAAACATGATTCGATTGTATGCGCTGCGTATTCCGATTTTGATTTTGCTAATAGCACTTAAAGTAGAGGCAATCGCGCTTGGGTATGTGATGTTTATCTCCAATACGACGACAGCGATTATTTCAATTGTATTGATTTATGTATATTATCGA
Organism: uncultured Candidatus Izemoplasmatales bacterium; assembly: GCA_964501315.1. Classification (GTDB taxonomy): domain Bacteria; phylum Bacillota_I; class Bacilli_A; order Izemoplasmatales; family Hujiaoplasmataceae; genus UBA5603. Next base: position 14,067 of record CAZCSO010000016.1, read on the forward strand.
AAGATAAAGCAGTTCGGATACTTAGACATGGCATACGATTAGATAAGCCTTCTCTTTTGAGGGCTTTTTAAATGAGCATATCTCTTGAATTCAAGATAAATTTTTGATAAGATGAGTACAGGTGAACGTATGGCAAAAGAAGATTTGAAATTAGTCATTGCATTGACGCGCAGTTATCATCAACTCGTTCAAGAAATAACCAAACACGTAGGCATGTATTCGCTGTCACTCAGTGAATTTGGCGTATTGGAATTGTTGTATCACAAAGGATCCCAATCGGTCCAAAAAATCGCCGAAAAGATCCTCGTGACAAGCGGGACTATGACCTATGTCATCAACCAACTGGAAAAAAAAGGATTCGTGGAACGCAAACCATGCAACGAAGATTTACGGATTCGTTACGTTGCGTTGACAGAAGAGGGTTCAAACTTGATGGACCAAGTGTTTCCAGAACATGAACGATTTGTAGAATCGCTTTTTAGCGGTCTATCCAATGACGAAAAACAAATCCTTTTTGACGCCTTAGTTACCCTTCAAAACCATATCTAATCAACATCATTATACAAAGGAGAAACATTATGAATCAATCACCGTTAAAAATTGGCATTATCTTAGGAACAACCCGTGAAGGCAGAGTCAGTCGTCAGGTCGGCGAATGGGTGCTTTCGAAAGCATCCGCTCGGAATGACGCTACATTCGAACTGCTCGATCTTCGTGATTATCCGCTTCCGTTTTATGGATTGGATGGAACCAACCCCTCCATTGTTAAATGGAATCAAAAACTATCAGAACTCGATGGGTTTATTTTCGTAACGGCTGAATACAATCATTCGATTCCAGCCGTATTGAAGAACGCACTTGATTGGGCAAAAGATGCTTGGAATAACAAAGCGGCGGGTATCGTCAGCTATGGATCGGCGTATGGCGCACGAGCAGCCGAACATTTGCGTGGCATCTTGAACGAACTTCAAATTGCCGATGTTCGGACTCAAGTCTTATTATCACTGTTTACGGATTTTGAAAATTACCAAACCTTTAAACCACAAGGGTTGCATCAAACCAATTTAGATTCTATGCTCAATCAATTGACAACCTGGGCAAAAGCGTTAAAAACCATCCGTTAAGAAATAAACCATGGCGACATGGTTTTTTGTTAGCGATTGATTCAAAGATTCCTTCGTGATATAATAAATTTGAATCAATGAGGTGATAGTTTTGAAGAACTTTTTGTACGCAAAGGAAGTCTTAAAAAACGAGTACCAACTGGACATCATCGAAGATCTCCTTCTATCAAAAAAATGTCGAGTGATTGGGTATTTGGACAAATCCGAATTAACGAATCAGATGATTCATCTAATAGCAGGGGATTTCGCTGTTTTCGGGCTTTCTACATCCGATTCACTTCCGCTGTCGACGTTGATGGATCACTTTGATTATGATAACAAATACGCTGAAGTAGCCGGCAAAAAAGAATACCAAGATTATGTTCTTTCTCAGCTATCCCTTGATGCCCCTGAAACGGATGTCACATTCCCGATTTTGGTACAAGGGAAAAAGACTTGGATTCGATTTAACTCCTACAGCATTGAGAAAAATCCGGCCATCCAATTTGTGTCAATGGTGAATCTATCGTCGGTTATGAATCAGGAAGAAGCTTTGTACGAAAAAACGCATAAAGACTCTTTGACGGGTCTTTTTAATCGATATACGTTTGATTATCATTATGGGCTTCGTTATCATTGGCCTGATTTCCATGCGCTGTATTTGGATCTGGATGATTTCAAACAGATCAATGATCGGTATTCCCATGCCACGGGAAATGAATTTTTGTGTGAGTTCGCTGAAATATTGAAGTCATACGAGGACGAGTATAATCATTTCTACCGATTGGGTGGCGATGAGTTCGTCGGAATGTTTTTTAAACCCAAAGAATCAGTTACATCAATGGCTGAGGAGATTATCAAAAGAACGCAAGCCATCCATTTGCCCCATTTGGCGTATCGTGTCAGTGTTTCCATCGGAATTGTCAAAGCGATGGAAGCGGATCGACTCATTCAAAAAGCCGATCAGGTTTTATACGATGTCAAATCTCACGGGAAAAATCATTACCGTTATTGTATCGAATCCGATATTAACCTTTAAAAAATTAAAACGATGGTCAACTTCAGAGACCATCGTTTTTTTATGGTTTGGTTATGGTGACGCCGGTAGGATACGTAATCAACAAGTCAATATCGCCAAATGCCTTCGAACCGACTAATTTAATCATGTATGTTCCTTCGGACAAGGTCAGTGATGTCGAGGAGTCGTTTTGGCCGGAAAAAAGAGTTTGGACTTGGCTTGCTTCATCAACAATCACCAGTTTCAAGTTTCCCACTTCAACATTGGATTGATAGGATAATGTGATGGATGATTCTGCCGTAACGGTCAATGAAAACAACGTATCACGACCTGAGAAGCTGCGAAAATCCAAAACCATTTGATTGGCAATCGTCTCTGAACTGTCTTCATAGACTGAATAATAATAAGAATCCTCCGTTAAGGCGATTAAGGAATCGTCGTCATAGATTGCGGCTTTATCTGCGCCGCTTTGGCAAGAGATAAGAAACATCGAGAGTAAAACCAGAAGTAGTGTTATTTTTTTCATGAGAATACCTTTCTTAACTATGAGTAATGTCGATTTGCGCTTTTTATTATAGTATGTTAATTCGCGAAAGTCAATTTTTGGTATGTCTTTTTTAGATAAAAAAGCAACCTTCTTTTTCATCAAATCGTCGTGTGGTATAATGAAACTGAACTAAAGGAGGTCTCTTTATGGTTATTGGATTAATGGGATTAGGAAAAATGGGATTTCAACTGGCGCTAAACATGCGCGATCATCACATTGACGTCATTGGCTACGACGTCAATCAAGCGTCGGTTGATGAATTAATAAAAGCCGGAATGAAAGGCGCAACGTCGCTAGCGGATTTGATTGCGAAATTGCCAAAACCGCGCATTATATGGGTGATGGTACCCGCAGGCGTCATCACCGAACGCGTTATTGTGGATTTGTCGACGATGTTGGATGAAAACGACATCGTGATTGATGGCGGTAATTCGAATTATCGCGATTCCATTCGTCGGTATGAATTACTGAAATCAAACCACATTCATTTTCTCGATTGTGGTACGTCCGGAGGAATGAACGGGGCGCGTTTTGGAGCGTCGTTAATGATTGGTGGCGACGACGCCATCTATCAACTCGTCAAACCGTTGTTTCAAGCCATTGCCAAAGAAAATGGGTTCGCACACATGGGCCCTGCCGGTAGCGGCCATTTTGTAAAGATGGTTCATAATGGCATTGAGTATGGAATGATGCAAGCCATCGGCGAAGGATTCGATCTATTAAAAGCCAGTGACTTTGATTTGGATTACGCGAAAGTGGCGACTGTGTGGTCGAACGGATCCATCATCGAAGGCTTGTTAATGAATAACATCAAAGACGCGTTGTCAAAGGACGCTCATTTATCGTCCATCCAAGGAAAAGTTGATGATTCGGGTGAAGGGCAGTGGATGATTGAAGAAGCCTTGAAACACAAAGTATCGATTCCCGTGATCGCCCAATCGTTGTTTGCTCGCTACAAATCGAAAGATGAGGATCATTTCTCTGAGAAAGTAGTTGCGGCCATTCGCAATGAGTTCGGTGGCCACAAGGTTTATAAAAAATGAGTCTTTCCTATTTTATCGTATTTGGCGCTACCGGAAATTTAATGTACAAAAAATTATGGCCAGCGCTTGATCAACTTCAAAAAAATCATAAACTATCCGACGATTTTCGGATTCTTTGTATTGGTCGTCGTCCTTACTCAACCGATGACTACATCGAAGAAGCTAAAAAAGAGGTCAAATTAGCGCTTGACTGGGATCACCTCTCCAGCATCACAACCTATTATCAAATGCAATTAGACGATTTAAGCGCCTATCAACAATTAGCGGTGTTAACTAAAAACGCATCGATGAAACTCGTTTATTTGGCGGTCGGACCGGAATTGTTTGCACAAATCGCCCACTTGATTCATGAATCATCGTTGATCGCCAAAGGCGAAGCCAACGGTCGAATTGTATTTGAAAAACCTTTTGGAGAGGACTTAGCCTCCGCCAAAGCAATCAATACCGAACTTTGGAACTACTTTGATGAATCGCAATTATTTCGAATTGACCATTACTTAGGGAAAGAAATGATACAAAACATCTTGGTCATGCGTTTCGCCAACAAGTTGTTCGAGTCCAATTGGAACAATTCTGCGATTTCGTCGGTTACTATTTTGGCAAAAGAAACAGAAGGGGTTATGAACCGCGGACCGTATTACAACCGTGCCGGTGCGTTAAAAGACATGGTTCAAAGCCATTTGTTACAAATGGTGGCATTAATTGCCATGGACGTACCAACTCAATTTGACAACGACGGTATTCGTCACGAAAAAGTCAAGATTATGAAACAACTTCGATTGAGTGAGAATGGTCTATTACGAGGGCAGTATCTCAACTATACGCGAGAATCATCAATCCCTTCCGATTCGCAAACCGAAACAGCGGTGATGATGGAATGTGAAATCGATCATCCGCGTTGGAAGGGGGTTCCTTTTTATATTTTCACCGGTAAAAAACTGAACGAAAAACGCTCTGAAATCATCATCGACTTTAAAGAAAACAGCGAACAACATCTTTTATGGCCAACGCAACACCCCAGAACCAACCGTTTGGTGATTCGCGTCGCACCCGAAGAAGGCGTAACGTTTACGCTCAATGTAAAAGAACACGGCCTTTCTTCGAAAATTTTACCCATGGCGATGGATTATTGCCACGGCTGTGATGTGGTTGGCAATAAACCGGAGGCGTACGAGCGCTTGTTACTCGATTTTATTCAAGGTACCTCGACTCTCTTTACTCGGTGGGATGAAATTGAAGCGTCGTGGACGTTTATCGATGAAATCAAAAAACATCAGCCACCGCTTTTCATCTACGATCAACCCTCAACGCTATTTACAGCTATCAACCACCAATTCAAGGAGGTCCCTCATGAAACTTTATGATGTCTCGATGTGTATCGAACCGACCATGGCAGTGTATAAAAACAAAGAAGAAAAAAAACCGATAATTCTGCAATCCGCTTTTTTTGATAAACAAGGCGTCTACGAAACTACGATGACGATGAACTTGCACACAGGAACTCACATCGATTTTCCACTGCATACGCTGCCCAATGGAAAAACGAGTCGTTCTTATGATTTGACAACATTCTTAGGTAAGGCGAAAGTTTTTGACTTGACGCATGTGGTTGACCATATTTCAAAAGCCGATCTCATCAATTTGCCTATAGAGAACGATGATTTTGTGCTATTTAAAACCAAGAACTCATTTTCAGAGGCCTTTGAATTTGAGTTTATCTATGTCGATATCTCAGCGGCGAATTACTTAGTTGAAAAACATGTCCGCGGAGTCGGCGTTGATGCGCTCGGTATTGAACGAGCACAACCCAATCATCCGACCCACGACGCTCTATTGGGCAACAATATCGTAATTTTGGAAGGATTGCGACTTAAGGATGTCGTCGCAAAGACGTATCCATGGGTGGCGTTACCATTAAAAATCGACGATGTCGAAGCCTTGCCGGTTCGGGTCGTTTTAATCGATGACGAGGTGTAATATGGAAATTAGAGTCTGTGAGAAACAAGAGTTGATTCAGAAGAAAAAAATCCGTTTCGTTTACGAACGGCATCTAATTCTTGTGATTGCATCCGACCAAGGGTTTTATGCAATTCGTGATAAATGTCCGCATATGGGAGCTTCGTTATTCCCTGGTAAATTGGAGGGAACCGTTATTCAGTGCAAAGATCATGGGTTGCGAATCGATTTGAAAACCGCTTCTGTCATCGATGATGGGAAACCTAATAAGCTACATATGAACGAATCGGATTGTCATGTTCGAGCCTATCAGATTATTGAAAAAGATAACGAAATTTGGGTGGAAATATAAGTTTTTTATCGATATTTTATGGTATAATGAGACAATGTAGGATTCATTTTATCTATTCTTAAATAAGGAGCGCATGCGTGCATGCCAGTGATTGTATGGAAAATGCTTTAAAAATCTATTTAGCAACCAATGAAAAATTACGCGCATTTCATATGGTAATGTTTCTCCATGGATGGGATTCCTCGACCGAAGCACCTCACGATTCGATGCTTTATCGCTCAAAACAACTCGGTGTTTTATCCCAACTTTTTTATGAAACATCGACCAACCCCGATTACGAACAAGCCATTGAAACGTTGTATCAAAAGCGTTCGGAATTGGATCCGGTTTTAGCGCACGAAGTTGGCGAACGTCGAAAAGACTTAATCAAAACCAAAAACGTTCCTGTGGAGGAATTCGTCAAATTTCAGGAATTGAGTGCACAAGCTTATCAAGTTTACGTCGATGCGAAACAACAAAACAACTATGAATTGTACAAACCTTATTTATTAAAAATCATTGAATTCAAAAAGAAATACATTCAATGGAATCAAACACCCGAACTCAAAGGGTATGATCTTTTATTGGATGAATTTGAATCGGGAATGACCACTCAAGATTACGATCTCTTTTTCAAAGCGTTAAAAGAGAGACTGGTTCCCTTTGTAAAACAGACGCTGAAGAAAAAATTGAACTATCCGAAGTCATTCACAAAAAAAGCCTACGACGTCACCACACAAGAAGCGTTTGTCCATTACTTGCGGGATGTCTTTTGTTTCGATCCTAATCGAACGGTTATCAAAGAGAGTGAACATCCGTTTACAACGTCTAACGGTAATTCGGACGTCCGAATCACCACCCACTATCATGAAACCAATCTTCAAAGCGCGATTTTCTCGGCCATTCATGAAATGGGCCATGGATTGTACGAACTTCAAGTTGATTCTTCACTTGAGGAAACTCTTTCGGGTGGCGGAGCCTCCATGGCCATGCACGAAAGTCAATCACGAATGATGGAAAACATGATTGGTCGCAGTCCTCAGTTTTGGGCAACGCATTTTGATCGTTTGAAATCACTGTTTCCAAAGCAATTGAAACAAACGACTGTCGATGATTTTGTCAAATACGTTAACACCGTTGGAAAAGGATTCATCCGCACTGAAGCCGATGAGCTAACTTACGCGCTTCACATCATGGTTCGCTACGATTTGGAACGGGCCATCTTTAACGGGAAAGTTGATTTAGAAGAACTCCCAACTCTTTGGAATAAACTCTACAAAAAGTATTTAAACGTAACCGTGACCTCAGATCAAGTCGGAATATTACAAGACGTTCATTGGTCTCAAGGTAGTTTTGGGTACTTCCCAACGTATGCTTTGGGTTCGGCTTACGCAGCGCAAATCTATCATGCGATGAGTAAAGACATCGACCTTAATCAAGCGATGAGCGAACCGACACTCAAACAAATAGCAGCGTGGTTAAAGGACAAAATCCATCGTTATGGTGCATCGAAACCACCCAAAGAAATACTAAAATTGGCGACGGGTGAAGAATTTAATCCTGATTACTACATCAATTATTTGATTGATAAATACTCGAAATTATACGAATAGAAGCAAAACCCGTCATTCACGACGGGTTTTCATTTTATGAATAGAAGATCGGGTTTGAAAATAGACGGTTCCATAGACCCCAGTGATAATCATCAACCCACCGACGATGTGGTACCAAGCCATAGTTTCTTTAAGAAAAATGGCGCCGGCAATCACCGCGATAACGGTTGAGAGATTGGAATAAACGCTGGAGACATGAGCGGGAAGCTGTGATAGCGCATAATTCAGTAAAAAGAACCCGCCAACGGATGCGATGATGCCTAAGTAGGCGATCGGGAAGAGCCATTCAGGATTGGAAAAGACAGTTATATAGGTGCTTAATTGGTGGGAAGAACCCAATTGAACAAGGTAGATGGCGTTGAAAACAATCATTCCCATAGCCATCATATAATACGTGGTTTCCATCGGTTTTAAGTTTTTTGAAGCTTTTCTGGAGGCCAGATTATAGGCCGCAGCTGAGATTACCGCTAATCCTAACAACGCGAATCCAAGCCAGGATTGCGACGTCGACTGACGATTCATAATCTGTATGAAAAGAACACCGGATACGCTTAATGCAATTGTCAAAAACTGGATTGGTTTTGGTTTTTCTTTTAAGAAAGCAGCACTTAACAGACTGACAAAGATGGGAATGAGGGCAATCATCATCCCTGCCTCAGCACTGGTAGAATACGATAAACCATACGTCTCAAAGATGAAGTACAGAACGGGTTGAAACAATCCCACCAACAACCAATTGGACACGGGGATGCCTTTAAATCGAATTTTGATCAGTTTGGTAGCTCTCAAACCTTCAAAGACTAAAAATGCTAGTGTAAACCGATACGCTATCAGTCCCATGGGAGTAACGTATTTCAACGCTACTTTTGAAAACAAAAAGGTAAGACCAAACAACAACGCAAACCCGATGCCAGCGAGATGACCTTTTTTCATGATTAAAACTCCATTTTTTCTTGTGAGATAATCTTATAAATAGGGACGCTGTAGATGGCTAGAAAGAAAGCGATAAAAATAAGGGTATAATAAAAGAAAAAATTGCTTTGTGTTCCGAAGGGTAACGCATTTTCTTTTAAGTACATGTAATTGGGATCGTAATTGACAAAGAACACTTCGTTGGCAATCGTCGCCCAAAGCATCAATACCAAAATGCCAACAATGACTTTCCAAGACTCCGATAGACGTAATTGAAAACGATTCGAGGCCATTTCGTAGATAGGCACAACAATCAAGAGCGTATGAGCACTCATGCCTTCAAGACTTGAAAACGTCATAAACTGACTTTCAAAATAATCACCGATTAATAATGTAATAACCCCGCCCATAATCGATAACACATAAACGGGAACCTTGATCTTTTTTAGGTTGAACACGTACGTTATTGGCAATAAAAATGTCAAAACCGTACACATGTGGAATGGAAACGCACGCGTCCACGGGACTTCAGCACCAATGAAGGCACGAATGGTTTGGTTGGAAAATCGTACCGTAAACAACGCGATAAGGAGTCCCATCACCCATTTTTTCTCGTTTTCAGGGTGTTTTTTAAAGTAAAAATAGCCACCGATGGCGAAAAATAGTACGAGAAAAATCCATACGATATGGCGCCAACCATAAGCGCCTTCGCCTAAGCCATCATAAAACGTTGATAACGAACCGTTAGCATCTTCAAAGTAACCAAAAAATTGTTGGAACCATTGCGTCATGTTTTCACCTCGTGATGATTTGATATCGTCCTTATTATATCAAGTTTCGAGTGGACAATCCATAAAAAAAAGCCATTCGGCTTTATTTGTTGGATTCGTATAAAATTGTTTCTAACCAGTCTGATAAATCATCGAAGTTGCCATGGGGATAGTTGATGGTATCGGTATTATTATTCGAAATCAGGCAATCGGTCAGCAAAAAGGATTTGATCCCTATTTGGGAGGCTGCCATATCCTCAACGAGGTCGTTGCCAATCATGAGACATTCGTGTGGTTGAAGGTTCATTTTGGTGAGCAATTGTTGGTAGTAATTAAGGTTGGGTTTGCAATAAGAATCGGTTTCGTAGGTTGTAATGTGGTCAAAATCACTGACAGAAAGCTCAGCCCATTGGATTCGTTTATGGGTGGCGATTTTTGGAAACAAAGGATTGGTGGAGAGGACTAAACGATAGCCTTTTGAGCGCAACGAATCAATCAACTCTTTGGCTTTGGGATTGACCCACGTCGAGGCTTTGACCGCTTCAAAGTGCGTTTCATAAAAACGTTCAAACTCGGTTTTTAATGATTCATTCGCATAGGGGATTCTTTTCGCAAAAGCATCCCAAAATGCGGTTTCATTGGTTATTAATCCATCGTTATGAATCATCGCATCGGTTGAACTCATGACGGCATTCACGATGGCATGACCATCGCGTCCGTTTTGATTAAAAAAATCGGCCATCGATTTCATATAGATTTGGAGGAATAACGATTCATTCATCGGAAGCAACGTTCCGTCTAAATCAAAGAAAAGGGTTGTAATCATGGTAGGTCCTTTCGTTTTTTCTTATTGTAACAAAAAAAGCGGTTTTTGAAAACCCCTTTTATGTGACGATATCGTACGGCCAGTCAATAATTCCGCCCAAGTCATAAAGACTGATGTAACCCATGGAATAAAGAAGACTGACGGCTTGTGACGAGCGATTCCCGCTACGGCAGTAGATGATGTAGACCGCTTCTTTATCCGGAATCACGGATTCGGCTTGTGTTGCAATGGTATCCAGTGGCAATAGAAGCGCCCCTTCAATATGCCCGGATTGATATTCCGATAGCGTCCGAACGTCCACTAAGATAATCGAATCGTTCGCATCCATCATCGCTTTCGCTTCTTCGGGAGAAATCAATTCGGGTTCATTTTGAATGATCTCGGTAGAGTCAACACTTTGACACCCCCATAAAAACAACGATACCATGATGACGAGTAACCATTTTTTCATTCTAACACCTCATTTTATAGTATACCATTAACGGTACGAATGCCCAAAAGGAATGCTTTAAAAGTGAGCGCATTCGTTGACAAAAAGTGCGTTTCTTCTATAATAAAGGTAGAGTTGAAAGGAGGATGCCATACGTATGCGTAATCAGGAACACCAGGATTATCCTTATATCACGTTGTCGTTTGGGATGTCGCTGGATGGAAAAATAGCGACGGTGACGGGCGATTCCAAATACATTTCTTCTTTAGAATCACGGGCATTTGTTCATCAACTCCGGTCACAGCACGATGCTATTTTGGTTGGCATCAATACCGTTTTAATCGATCACCCGCAGTTGACAACCCGACTCGAAGGGGTACAAGGGAAAAATCCCATTAAAGTCATTTTGGACTCCTCGCTCAAGATTTCTCTTGACGAACCGCTCCTTGTCAATACGTCACCTCATGACGTCATCATCGTTACGAGTCGTCAAGCAGACTCTAATAAAAAACAAGCGTTAGAAGCGATGGGGGTCCGTATCATTGAACTGAATCAGGATCGCTCACCTCTAGATCTTAATCAAGCCATGATATTATTAAAACAATGGGGGATTCAATCGGTCTTGGTGGAAGGGGGTTCTACGGTCCATTTCTCGTTTATCGAACGTCAATTGTTTAATCGTCTTTTTGTTTCGATATCGCCCATTATTTTAGGCGGAGAAACCGCCAAGACTGCCGTCGGTGGAAACGGGTTCGAAACGTTATCACAAGCTGTAAAATTATCCCTAGTACGCCAGTTTCAACTCGGCGTTGATCTTATGATTGAAGCCATCAATGCATCAAAGGAGGATACCCATGATTAACTATTTATCGCTAGAAGAAACCTTGTCATTACTTAATAAAGGCCAGTCCGTTGTCGTCGTTGATGATGATTCAATGGACAATGAATGTCATCTCGTCAGTCTCGCTGAAACCGCCGTTTCTTATGAATGTTCGGGATCGTATTGTCCCGTTCATCCGACCCCCACTGTGGTCGTCGGATACGAAAAATACGGTGAAATCACCACCATTCGTAAAAACGCGCAATTGGATTACGATGAAGATGCCGTTCATCTAGGAATTAAAGATCGAAGCGATGATTCACTTCCAAAATTCTTAAAAGCCATCATTAATCCCGTCGCAACACCTGATCAATTCCGCATTGACGGTCCTTTTACCGTTGTCTATTCAAAATTAGGAGGCGTCCTTAAACGTTCCGCTATTCAAGAAGCGTTGATTGATTTGTGTTGGTTGACAAAATCGGCACCCGTCGGTTTGGTTTTTCGATTGGTGGATGAAACGGGTTCACCGTTAACACTTAAAAGGCTATCGGACGGTTCTACTGAAAATGCTGTGTTTAAAATCGCCGATTTAATTTATGCACGCCGTCAAACCGACACGTTGATTGACAAAGTGGCCGAAGCGAAGATGCCGACGAAATACGGTGAATTCAAAATGGTCGGTTTTGTCAATAAACTGAACGGTGAGCATCACGTTGCGTTGGTCAAAGGCGACGTGTCGACGGATGATCCGGTATTGGTGAGGGTTCACTCTGAGTGTTTGACAGGCGATTCGTTTGGTTCAAAACGCTGTGACTGCGGTGAACAATTGCATACGGCCATGCGACGCATTGAAAAAGCGGGACGGGGCATCATTTTATACATGCGCCAAGAAGGTAGAGGGATTGGCTTAATCAATAAGATCCGTGCGTACGCCCTTCAAGACCAAGGATTAGACACGGTTGAAGCTAATTTGGCATTGGGATTTCCCGATGATTTGCGTGATTATGGGATTGGGGCACAAATGCTCGTAGAATTAGGGGTAAAAAAAATTAAGTTAATGACGAACAATCCGAAGAAAATTCATGGATTATCCGGCTATGGAATTGAAATTACCAATCGCGTAAAAATTCAACTGAACCATAATGAAAAAAATGAGTTTTACATGCGAACCAAGCAAGAAAAAATGGGACACATGCTCAACTTTAAAAAGAAATAACACAACCATAGAAGCCTTCGGGCTTTTTTGTTTGGCGATAATCATCAAGCAAACTGTATTGTAAGATAAATAACTTATGATATAATAGAACAGATTTTCATAGATAGGATGATACCATGAATACCAAAAATGCAGAATTATTAGGTAAAACCAATATCCGTAAATTACTGATTATGATGTCGGTTCCCGCCATCCTTGGAATGGCAGTCAATGCGCTCTACAATTTTGTCGATACGTTGTTTGTTTCGTTGGGCGTCGGTGAAATCGCCATTGGCGGTTTGGCATTTGCGTTTCCGATTCAAATGATTGTCATGGCGTTTGCGTTGATGATTGGCATGGGCAGTGCCTCCATTTACTCGCGAGCGTATGGCAGAGGCGATCATGATACTATGAAACGCGCTGTTAACACAGCGCTTCGTTATGCGTTAGTAGCCTCACTCATTTTGACGGTTGTCGGGTTTTTATGGATGGACGACATGCTCGTTTTTTTTGGGGCTTCTGCATCCAATATCAACTATGGCAAAGAATACTTGTCCGTCATCTTAATTGGGTTAGCACCGTTATCGTTGACGATGGTTTTGAATAATCTAACTCGCGCGGAAGGTCGTGCCAACGTCGCGATGATTTCGATGATTATCTCAACGGGAATGAACATCGTACTCGATCCTATCTTTATTTTTGATTGGGGTTTGGGTTTGGGTGTCCAAGGGGCAGCGATTGCGACGATTATCTCTCAAATCATTGGATTCATCTTCATTTTTAGCATGTCGTTAGGCAGAAAGTCTGCGTTGATGATTTCCATTAAACCATTGTTTTCGTTTTCCTCATCGATGATAAAAGAAATATCGGTGATTGGGTTTCCGTCCTTTTTAAGAAATGCGTTAGGTGCGTTTTTATCGATCATCATTTACCGATTGATCGGTCATTACGTGGCGGGTGATCCGGCGATCTACATCTCCATTTATGGAGTTATCAACCGTGTTACGACGTTTATCTTCATGCCGGCATTTGGGATTATCCAAGGGATGACTCCCATCGTCGGGTTTAATTATGGAGCGAATTCACTTAAACGAATGCAATCGGTTATCTATTTCGCAACTAAAATTATACTAATTTACTTTGCGTTTGGATTTCTTGCCATACAAGCCTTTGCGAAACCCATCTTTTTGTTATTCTCCGAATCGAGTGAAGGGATTTTTGTTGACTACGGAACCCAAGCATTTAAAGTCATTGCTTGGGGATTCTTACTGGTAGGATTCCAAATTATCATCAGTTCGGTCTATCAAGCCATCGGCTATCCCTTTAGGGCGATGATTGTGGCCATCTCGCGTCAAGTCATTTTCTTCATTCCATTGGCGTTTCTATTGACGGCATGGATGGGGTTAGAAGGATTATGGGTGGCGTTTGCGGCTGCAGATGGGTTAGCCGGGTTGATTGGTTTAGGACTTTATATCCATGAAATGAGAACCACAGCCAAGCGTATTCATCCCATTATTACCGATGAAACCGTTACGTTAATTGAATCTGGAATTGATCCATTAATCTAGAAGCTTCGGCTTCTTTTTTTTTGTTTTTTATCCGGAACCGCTTCACTCAGATATCGTCAACATACTAATCATCATCTCGTTGAAATAATAATTTATGGATAGTGGGTTTACTAGTTTTATAAAGTGCGGTATAATAAAAAACAGTTAATTTTGCCAAATGTAGCGACGCTTTCGTTTTAACAAGGAGGTACCATGCGGAATTTAAAATTTTTACTTACGTTGTTATTCATCGGACTATTCTATTTGCTCAATACCTACTTTTCTGAGGGGGCTTTTAGCAGTATAAAAATTGATCGGTATGATGCCGTGGTGACCTTGGATGAAGAGGGTGACATGACGGTCGTTGAGCGATGGGATATGAACTATCGTGGTGATTATAACGTTCGTTTCCGAGACATCGTATACTCGAAATACGCAGATAATTATCCCTTAACCAGAAGCGCCTCAAACGTTGCCAGTTTCGATGATAGCAGTGCCTCTATTCGGGTGTTTATGGACGATATCGAAGTGACGGATGATGTCCGCTTTGGGTATTCATTCAATAATGACCGCGATGAACTCGGCTATGTGATTGCCTGTGAACCGTATTCATCGAGTTGCGAATCGTTATTCGTCGATTTTACCGATATAGGTGGTCTTACCGGAAACGTCACGTTTGAATACACGTATACCATTCTAGGAGCTGTCACACAGTATACCGATATCTCAGAATTAAACTGGCGCTTATTTACCTACATGGAAGCCGACATCGATGAAGCACATGTTATTGTCAATCTGCCTGATAATGCGTTATCAGAAGATACCATACGCGTATGGGGACACGGATTATCCGACGGAACCATTAACATCATCAATAATCACCAAATTGAAATGAACATCGATCAAATCAATAAAGAGGAATTCTTAGAGTTTCGAATTTTGGCCGATAATTCTTTGTTCGACCAAATTCGTGGAACCAATATCTTCATTCATGATACCATGAATTTAGCCTCAATTTCAGCCTACGAACAAGAATTGACTGATGAGACCAATCGCCGTATCTTATATGCTCAGATTCTGAATTATGGGGCATATGCTTTAATCGTTATCATGATTGGGATTGTATATTGGGTCTATCGCAAGTACGATAAGGAACTGACGCCTGATTTTGATGGCGATTACTTCCGTGAACTGCCCAGCGATGAAACCCCAGGTGAGGTCAGTTATCTTTATTATGAGAAAAAGATACCAGATGAAGCCTTTACGGCGACTCTGCTTGACTTAATCCGTAAAAAATACGTGACACTTGAGTACAGCCCTGATGAATTGACAGATAAAAATCCGAATTTTACCTTTGTGTTGGATGAAAGCAAAGATCAAGCTTCACTTCAAGAACACGAACGTTACCTCATCAATTGGATTTTTAAATCGATTGCACGAAGCAATAAAGTTATGATTTCGACGATTGAATCCTATGGCAAAAAAAGTGTTAATGCAGCTGAGCAATTCCAGCGATCGGCTAAAGAATTCGTTCGCGCTATCAAGCGATCCGGCGAAAAACGAAAATACTTTGATCAAGGTGTTCAAGGTTCTAAAAAACAAGCTTTAGCATTCTTGATTCTGCCCATTGCCTTTTTACTTATGACCTTTTTTATCAGTTCTGCTTATGTGGTGGAAGCGACCTTTGCTTACTTAAGTTCAATCAGTTTGATTGTTCTTTATACGTTATATGTTTCAACGATTAAACGAAAAACACAGATGGGAGCCAATTTGTTTGCACGATGGAAAGCGTTTAAAAAGTTCTTACTCGACTTTTCACAAATGCAGGATTATCCCATTCCTGGGATTATCGTTTGGGAACATTTCTTGGTCTATGCGACGGTGTTAAAATGCGCTGATCAAGTGATGGAACAACTGAAAGTCAAATTGCCAAATGTGGCGTATGAAGATTCTGAAGGAACCTTTATGGCGATGGGATATCGTCACAATGGGTTCTACTGGGGTTACATGTTTGGCAGAATGAATCGTTCGTTTTCCACCGCGAAGGCGAATGCCGTACAAACCATTGCAAAAGCCAATGCCGCAAAGGCATCGAGTGGCTTCGGCGGCGGTTTTGGTGGCGGCAGTTCGTTTGGTGGCGGTGGCGGCGGCGGCAGAAGCCGTTAAATAAAGAGAGGAGAAAGATAGTATGTTTTTAGAAATAGGTGGCGGGACCATCGCGTTAATCATCATCCTTGCAATTATCGTTGTATTAGCCGTAGCGATTATTGGCGTTTACAACAAACTCGTTGTCGGTCGTAACAAAGTTAAAAACAGTTGGAGTCAAATTGATGTTCAATTGAAACGTCGGTTCGATATGATTCCGAACTTGGTTGAGACCGTCAAAGGGTATGCGGCACATGAAGAATCGATCTTTGGAGAATTTGCCAAAGCACGTGGACTGTATGCACAGTCGCAACAATCCGGTAGCGTCGCACAAGCCGCAGAAGCTGAAAAAGGCATCAGCGGTGCATTGAGTCGTTTATTGGTTGTTCAGGAACAATACCCAGAATTAAAAGCCAATGAAAACTTTAGAGATTTGATGGCGCAACTGAAAGATACCGAAGACAAGATCGCTTACGGTCGTCAATTCTACAACGACACAGCGCTGAAATTCAACAACATGCGCGAAGTGTTCCCAACGGTCATCATTGCGAACCTCTTCAACTTCAAGAGTGCTGATTTCTTTGAAGTAACCGAAGCAGCAGAACGCGAAGCAGTCAAAGTAAAATTTTAACAAATTGGGATGGGACACCATCCCTTTTTTTGCTTTGAATTGAACTCAAGCCTTTCTTTTAGTATAATGAACTGAAGAGGTGATTCGATGTCGGAATTATTTAACCAAGTGAATCAAGAAAAGATAACGTTACTAAATCGATTTTTGAGGGAATACACTACCTCTAAGGATAAAGTTGCTCTTTACCGAACGTACGAATCGGTTTTGAAACACGTGACGCCTCATGATTTGTTTCATCTGGAGTTTTTTTCCAATCAAACACCTTTGTCGATTGAAACGATAAAGGACTATGCGAATCGTTACGTCAATCTGTTTTTTCATGGTTTGAATGATTATCCGTGGAATAAACATGTGCATCCAGTTTTAGAGGCATTCATCGCAGAAAATGAAGCGATAATGGCGAAACTGGAAGCCTTGAAGCCATTGCTAGAGTCCAAAAAAATAGAACAATCGGTTGAGGATATGAAAGCATTACTAAACGAATTAGTTGTGATTGATCGAAAGTTCATCAAAGTTCAAAACATCGTATTCCCCATACTTGAGAAAAAACTGCCGTCTATAACGCCGTTTTCAGTGTTATGGAGCGTTCAAGACGACATTTTAAAAGATCGTTTAATCGCTTATCAAATGCTTGAACAAACGGATATCGATTGGCCTGCTTTTAAGGTAGCCATCGGTAAATTTTACTATGGATTGGCCGGGATGATTCAAAAAGAAGACCTAATCGTTTTCCCGCTTGCTTCCGAAGTCATATCGCTGGATGCGTGGGATTCGATGGTGGACTCACTCAACGAAATCGGCTTTGCCTTTATAGAACCGAATTTTATCTCTATTAACAATCAAAAAACAGAAGATCATGTTATCAAGACGATGAGCGGAACATTGTCCATCGATCAGTTTATCTTGGTCATGAATCACCTTCCGATTGAAATAACCTATGTTGATGAATCGGATAAAGTCGTTTATTTTAATCAACCGTCAGAACGTCATTTTCCAAGAACTCCTCAAGTCATTGGCCGTGAAGTTCGGTATTGTCATCCGCCAAAAAGTGTTCATATCGTAGAAAAAATCATCGATGCGTTCAAATCAGGACGTCAGGATCAGGCGCAATTTTGGATGTCATTCAAAGGCAAGAAGATCCTCATTACCTATTATGCCGTCAGAAATCATCAAAACGAATACAAGGGTGTTTTGGAAGTCACACAAGACATCAGTCAATTAATGACGCTTGAAGGTGAAAAGCGTTTGTTGGATTGGGAGTAATCATGATTGATAAAGCACAGATAAAAGCTGAATGGAAACAGAAAAATTTATACGACTATCAATGTGAGTTGATTAAGCAACGCCGATTGCGAATTATCATCATGAGTCTTTTGTTGGGTGCGTTGTTATTGACAATGGTGTATGGAACCTTGGAAAATCCCTTTGTTTACACCTTTAGCAACATCGGTAACTTCTTTGATTATCGCCTATTTTTCATTGTTTGGGCGATTATTTCGGGTGTGGCCATTCAGACCAGTGTGATTGCCTTGTTCCGTCTTGAGGCGTATCATATCGGGAGAAAAGGCATTTTTGTGGCACTGTCCATGGTCTTCTTGGTCTTAACTGCAATCATTCCAGCATTGAAGGATGTGTATCCTTTTTGGCACTTTCTTCATACCATTTTTGCTGGATTGCATGCGCTATTCGTATTAGTTTCCTTGGTCCCGTTCGTCAATTGGGTATCCAAAGAAAATCCTAGGCTTAAGTTGGTTTTGGATATTTGGATGATTGTCATTTGGGTGGGATCGTTGTTACCACTGATCATCTTTGGGAAGTCGGGTTTGTTTGAATTATGGTTTTTTGTGACGTTGATTATTTTCTTGCTTTACTTAAGCATGATATTATTTGAAGAGAAGATTGTGAAAATGAGTGTGGCGTTTTTAAAAGACGAATCCGATTTGAATGAAGCCATTGAAAAAATCTACATTAATTTAGAAAAAACAAAATAAGTTACTTTTTGAATTATTTTGCTGGTAATAATGGTGATTATTTGATAAAATAAAAACCACGGGGCCGTAGCTCAGCTGGGAGAGCGCAAGCATGGCATGTTTGAGGTCGCGAGTTCGATCCTCGTCGGCTCCACCA
>CAZCSO010000017.1:0-31378 GCA_964501315.1 uncultured Candidatus Izemoplasmatales bacterium
GGGCGTGCGGCCATGTTCGAAAGGGTCAAGCGGGAGCTGAAAAGTCGCCTCGAAGCAGGGCTTTAAGCCGTTTTTTGAAATTCTTGACCCGTTTGTTGGCGTCGTTGTGCCGTTTCATTTCGGCGATGACGATGCTCTGATCCAGACCGCTCAAGCGGGCGTATTCGCGTCCCATGATCTGCAGATCTTCGTCGCTGGCCCAGAGTTTGTTGAAGTTTTCGCACCCCTGCATCGGCGTGATGGGACGAAATGCCATCCGGTTGATATCGACGATGCTGAAAAGATAGCCGTTCTCCGTCCGCTTGATCAGGATATTGCCCGGGGAGTAGTCGAGGTGCCATACCCCTTTGCGGTGGAGATCGTACGTGTAGGCGGCAAAGGCGCTCAAGATCGCTTCGCGCTCTTCCATCGGCTCTAGAAGCGGCGTGCGGATCGTGAAATCGTAGTCGAAATGCTCGGAGACGAAGTAGCTCTCGCAGAGCAGCCCCGATTCGAAAAATTCAATCAACGCGATCGGCGAAGGGGTACAGATGCCTAGCTCCAGAAGGCGCAGGGCGTTATGATAGGATTTATAGGCTTTGCTGCGGCGCAGGCGGGTATAGACGATACGGTTGAGCAGGTGAGGCACCTTGAACGATTTGACGACCGTCTTGATGCCGCCCATCTCAATGATTTTGAGTTCGTTGCGTGCTTTGTGAATCGTATGGGTGTCGGCATGAAAAATCGAGCGTATCGCCTCCAAAGAAGGTTTTAGAAACGCGTATTCGGGACGGTATTCATACTGAGCGTGCATGGTAGCCTTTTGCCTAAGTGAGGGTATGGTATGATACTTTATTATTGCTGAAAAGAGAGGATTTATGGTTCCGGTTGTCATGTATCATCACATCAACAGCGACGATCTTCCCCTCTCCAATACCGAGGCAATGATGGACGAACATCTGCGCCTCGTCGCCCGGCGCTATACGTCCGTCTTCCCGGGAAAGGATGCCGAAAATCCCATCTGCCTGACGTTTGACGATGCTTACTACGATTTTTACCATTATGTTTTCCCGCTTCTGAAAAAGTATGACCTCAAGGCGCTTCTTGCCGTCCCCTCGGCCTATATCCTTGAGGATACGGACGTCGAACCCTCCCGGCGCCTTTCCTTGAAACACCGGGAGATTTACGAAGGGGAGAACTGGCGCACCCATGCCCCGTTTTGTACTTACGCCGAATTGCGTGAGATGATCCGTAGCGGCCTTGTCGCGGTCGCGTCGCATTCCATGAACCACGTCAATCTGAGCGATGAGGGGATCGATTTGGAGCGGGAGATCGTAGGGTCCAAGCGTGTCCTCGAAGAGAAGCTCGGATTCCGCGTCGATTCGTTTGTCCTGCCATACGGAAAATACAACGCTGCCGCAGTTGCGCTGGCGCGGGAACATTACAGCTATGTATTCCGGATCGGCAACGCCCTCAACCCCTCGTGGAAGGGGATCGGCGGACTGATTTACCGAATCAAGGGGGACGCCCTCAAAACGCCCGATGAACTCTTCAAACCTCTCAAGCAGCTGGGATTCTGGTTCAAAACAATCGTAAAACGTGTCAAGGGAGAGAGATGAACGTATCGGCGGTCATGATTGTCAAAAACGGAGCGCGCACCATCCGCCGCTCGCTGGAGAGTTTGCGGGAGTTTGACGACGTTGTCGTCTATGACAACGGCTCGAATGACGGGACGCAGGGTATAGCAAACGAATTTCAAAACGTTCGCCTCATCGAAGGGGAGTTCGACGGCTTCGGAACGACGAAAAACCGTGCGGCAAGTTTCGCCAGACACGACTGGATATTGATCATCGACAGCGATGAGGTCGTCGACGAGGGACTGCTCCATGCGCTCCGGACGAAGCCGCTCGATCCCCGGACGATCTACATCGTCAATTTCCTCGCCTATTACAAAGAGATCCAGATCCGCCACTGCGGCTGGAACAACCAGAAGATCCGCCGCCTCTACAACAAAAGGGTGACCCGCTTCAACGACAACGCGGTGCATGAGAACATTATCGACGAAGGGATGCACAAAGAGACCATCGAGGGGAACATGAAGCACTACAGCTACATGAGCATCTCCGATTTCATTATCAAGGTGGACCGTTACTCGACCCTTTTCGCCCAAGACAACGCGGGCAAGAAGTTCCCGACCCCCGCCAAGGCGTTTTTCAACGGTCTCTACTCTTTTTTCCGTACCTACATCCTCAAGCGGGGTTTCCTCGACGGCTACGCGGGGCTGATCATCGCCTTTTCACACATGGCGACGAACTTCTACAAATACATTAAACTTTACGAACTCAACCGGGAGCAGCGCCGTGGCTAAAAAGATCCTCGAACTGTGCCTCTCCCCCGACCTGGGAGGGCTGGAACTCTACATGATGCGCGCGTCGCGCTATCTTGGTCGGGAGTGCCTCAGTGTCATCAATGAAAAAGGGAAATTGCTGGGATACTACGAGGGGACCTCTTACCGCTATGAAACCCTCCGCCGCCGAAACATCCTTTTCTCGTGGATCGGCGCGCGCCGTCTCGCCCGATTGATCGATGATGAAGAGATCGATGTCCTCCACCTGCACTGGACCAAAGACCTGCCGCTTGCCGTTATGGCAAAGCTTCTTTCGAAGCGTCGCCCCAAGGTCGTGCAGTCGCGCCATATGACGATGACCCGTTTCAAGGACGATTTCTATCACCGCTTTCTCTACCGCAACGTCGACATGATGCTCGCCGTCACGCAGCAGGTCAAATCGCAAATCGAGCGTTTCGTCCCCGACGCAATCCGTCCCCGTACGGAGGTCCTCTACATCGGTGCCGAACAGCCCGCATTGATCTCGGCCGAAGAGAGAACAGCCCGCCGCGCAGCATTGGGGATCGGGGATGCGTTCACGGTCGGGATCGTCGGCCGGATCGAGCCGCAAAAAGGGCAGCACCTGGTGCTCGAAGCGGTAGAAAAGCTCTGCGAGGAGGGGTGGGAGGCCAAAGCCCTCATCGTCGGCCATGCGATGGATGAGGGGTATCTGCAAAAGCTGCAGGAACGCTACCGCGACAGAGCTGTTTTTACCGGCTTCACCCGTGAAGCGCAGACACTGATGCAGCTGTGCGACGTGATGGTCCTAGCCACCGAAAACGAGACGTTCGGACTGGTGCTGATCGAAGCGATGATGTGCGGCGTATGCGTCGTTGCAAGCGACAGCGGCGGGCCGCTGGAGATCATTGACAACGGAATAAACGGGTTGCTGTTCAGGACGTTTGAGAGTGAGGATCTTGCCGAAAAACTCCGAAGATTGTACAAGGATGAAACATTCCGAAAATCTTTTGCCGAGGCCGGGAAACAAAAAGCTTTAGCTACATTCGAGAGTAAAACGCAGTTTGGCGTATTACAAAACCTATTGGAGAGTTTATGAAAGTCAGTATTCTAATTGCAATTTACAAAGACATAGAAGCCCTGTCGTTGATTATAGATGCTTTAAAGCAACAAACGTATAAAAATTTCGAAGCAATAGTAGCCGAAGACAATGATTCGGAAGAAGTCAAACACTATCTTGCATCAGTAGATGCATTTTTCCCCATCAAACATTATTATCACCCCGATAATGGTTTGCAAAAAGCGATTGCACGAAATGCTTCAATTCGTATGAGTGAAGGAGAATATCTTATCTTTATTGACGGCGATACAATCCCTTACTCTACATTTATTGAATCGCACGTCGCTTTGGCGGAGTCAAAAAAAGTTTTATGCGGACGCCGCGTCAATCTCGAAGACGGGCTTTCCAATGCCTTAAGAGAACGCCGTATATCTTCTCTGGAATTGGAAAAAATCTGGAATTTTTTGCCAGAGTTGTTAAAAGATAAAACAAGACATATCGAACAGGGGTTGCGTTTTGAACCCAATGGCTGGATTCAGCAGTTCCTTGCCCGGAGGGATAAGAACATACATATGGTCGGGGCTAATTTTTCGTGTTTTAAAGCAGATATAATGTCGATCAACGGATGTGACGAGTCCATGACCGATGGTCCGGGAGTAGACGACACGGATCTTGAATGGCGTTTTACAGCATCCGGCATCACGATGAAATCTTGTAAGTACTGCGCAAACCTTTTTCATTTGAATCACGCCAGAAACGATCGTAAAGAGATTTACGACCAAAATGTTTTGCGGATGCAAGAAAAACAACGCAATGGTGAGATTGTCTGTGCGAATGGGATTTTGAAGCTTTGAAATTGACTTAATTAGGATATAAGGATTATTGGATGAAAAATGAATTGCATTTATTTGTACTATGGGAAAAAGCGCGCACCCACGAATCTGAAGCAATAGCAGAAATAGAGAAAACATTTGAAATCTTGCAGACGTACTCGATTACATGGTCTCCATATAACGTAGGAAAAAATTTCACGCGTTTTTATGGAGAAAGTCTTCCAAACAATTCTCATAAAGCTTTACATTGCGGAAGTGGAGAATTTAAATTAATCGTTGTCCTCGACAAAAATCCTGTATATGAAATCAGAAAAACGAGCAAAGGCAACAGAACGGTCAACATCAATATGTTTGACACCAAAGCAAAGCTAAGAAGTATGACCGGTGGCGGACATCGAATCCATGGTACGGATAATGAAACGGAAACAAGACATGATCTAGTACTGTTGACCGGTGTGTCTCGGGAGGATTTTTTAAAGAAGCATACTGAAAGAAAAGAAGATATCGTCATAAAACAGGATTTGGTCGGTGCAAACGGCTGGAATGATTTTGATGAATTATTTTATATTTTAAATGAATGTTCAGAATATGTTGTATTGCGAAATGCTGAAAACATCAATCTTGATTATTTTAGCAAAGAGGGTGGCGACATTGATATCCTTACAAAAAATGCAATTGAAACAAAGTATATTCTGGGTGATATCGATGGCATACAAAGCAATGCGGGGCATATGAAAGTCGATGTCCAAAGAAATATCATATTATTTGAAGTATATCAATATGGTCAAAATCTCTATGATGTAAACTTTGAAAATCATTGCTTTGCTACCAAGAAAATGGTTAAAAATTTATATACATTAGACGATGAATCAGAAATGTATGCGTTGTTGTATCATGCTTTGTTGTACAAAAAAACTTTCGAGGCAAAACATAGAGACAGAATTCTGAAAAAATATCCTGCATATTTCAATGATCCGGACACTATTGAAGAAAAAGCACTTGGGATGTTAATCGATTATTTCAATAAAAATAACTTTAAATTTATTCCACCGAATGATGGTTATTTTAATACCAGGAAAGAAATTAAAAAGTTGCTGGTAAAAAATAAAAATAGAGAAAATGCGATCCAGAAACTAATCAAAAAAGTCGTTGAAATCGAGACGAAAAAACGTGAAATCAAAATATTTTTCTTTAAATCGCTAAAGAAATTATTGTCAATAGAAATTGAGATACGCTCCGTTATCCGGCTCAGTATTAACTTGGGTAAAAGACAAAAAAACAAATGAGCAAACACTCAGGCATCATACAAAAAATAATAAAAGAGTTATTGAGAAACAAAAAGAAAGTCGAAAAATTCGTATATTTTTTAAAGAACTACCAAACTATTTTAAAGACAATAAAAAGTTTAAATATCACAGATGTACATCCGTATTTGTACAAAAAATGGAGTTTCGGTGTTGCTTTTTTTATTGGAAAGTATAAGAATGAAAAAGTGTTTATCAAGGTAGATACAAAAATCCATCAGCTTGAAAATGAGCTACATGTTCGAGAGAAGCTTCAAAATACATTGCATGAATACTTGATCGATATGTATGAATTTTACAGCAATGAAGATATCCAAATCGCAATTTTCCCATTTTTTGCCAATATGGCAGAGCTACATGGTGAGAGCATCGTGAAAAATCCTGATTATGTTAAAGAAATCGTATACATTCTAACAACATTACATGAACATGGGATTATACACCGAGACATAAAATTGGATAATTTTTTGCTTGTTGATGACACATTAAAAATCATTGATTTTGTTTTTGCATGCTCTTTGAACGGGAGTGCAACATTAAAAGAATTGGATTCCAACCGTAAAGATCATCTTGAAATTTTAAAACTGTTGGGGCCTTACCGTCCAGCTTCTTACATCAAAAATTTTGAATGGAATGATTTTATTTCCATGAAATTCATTATCGAAGAAATAGTGAAGCATTCGAATGTGCCTTTGCAATGTAGAAAAGCACTGGAACAATACGCCGTGATATTTGATGAGCTGTCAATCGGTAAAACGTATTGCTACCGAAAATAATAAACTTATAGGTTTCTAAGATCAATGGTTTTGATAGTTGTATTTGCAGCAGCATAGTGGTATACATTTTGTATTTCAGGGCGCGGTTGCACCATATCATCAGATTCGATGACAAAAGAGATTATTTCGCTTTTAGGGTACAGGATATTCAGTGTGAAGAGTGCTGATGAAAAAAATGAGCAAATCCGTAAAGGATATTGATTCGAAGCGATAAATTCCAGTTCAATAGGCTGGTGAATTTCATGGACAATAAAATTTTCGTTTTTCAGCTGTAGTAAATTTTCGTGTACAATTTCCGCACGATGAGGAATGTAAATGATTTTACATTGATAAAAATCTATTATTTTTCGAATATATTCTAAATATGTTTCGTTACTGACGAGCTTAATGTCCGCAAGCGGTTGCCCGAGAAAATAAACGGTTTCGTCAGGAATGGTATGCGACAGAAATGTTTGTTTGAAATATTTTAGATCGTTAGGGATGATTTTTTCGTTGCCATGTGGTGTGAAGCGATACGATGTAAAAAGATTGAGAGTATCCGTTGGAAGTGTCTTCAACCCAAACAGATTAAAGCGCCACTGACGAATTTTTTTTGTCAGGGAAAGCTTTTTATTACTCTTATGTTTTCCTGAAGAATTCAGATAATGATTGATCGTGACTGCACCATCGTCCAGCAAATATACGGTATTTTTTTGAATGCTTGCGATAATCATTTTGCCGATACTGCTGAGATTGCCGCAAAAAACGTAATCATAGTGTTGTTTTTGAAGTAGCTTGACCAATCGGATTTGTTTGAAGAATGTGGTCTTGCTATCTTTTCCCCGTAGATCAAAACGGATCACTTCGTCCCACTCTTGTTCGTTAACCAGATTGTTGATTTGATGTCTGTTTTTGGAATCGTATTCTGTGAAGATAACGACAAGCAGATTGTTCCGGGTTTTGAAATGCTCTCTGGCCTCTATCGCATTGATGAGTTGTAAGGGAGACGTGATAAAAAAAAGATTTCGCATTTTTATACTTTGATAATCCCGTTTTTGCAAAAATAGGCTTTTTCTGCCCATCGCTGGCGTATGATCGCTTTATTAAAATCTCGTACTTCTGCATTAAAACGTTTGGGATGGTATAAGTGCATGATATTGGCGCTACTTCTGCAGGATTGAAGTTTAAATCCCATTCCAAAAAAACGCCAGCTTGGGTCCACGTCTTCACCTTCTGAAGGAAGTTCAAATGTTTCATCAAAACCATTGATGGCTAAAAAGTCTTCTTTGTAGCATGAAAAATTGCATCCGACGATATGTCGCACAGGACGATCGTGTATGAGATCGGTTAAAAAGTTTTTAACACCAAGATGGAAACCGTCTTCTACATGGCGTGCGTGATCTTTGATCATGGATGGCAGATACCATAGAAATTTTTTTTCTATCTCTTTTGGCGTTATTTCTTTCTTTTTCAGTTTTTCAGTGAAATTCGGTCCAAGTTCAAAACGTTTTCCGCATAATACAACCCCTTTTTGGGCATTTTTCGCATGTGCTTCAATAAAACTGCCATAGGGTATACAATCACCGTCGATGAAAATCAGGTACTCGTTTTCAGCAGCTTTGATGGCATTGTTCAGCGCAATGTTTTTACGCCATCCCACGTCCGGCTGCGAAAGATGGATCAGATTGGGGAATTCACCTTTTTTTGAATCTACGAAAGTTTTCATTTCCGCGGAATCCCCGTCTTCTGAAATGATGATTTGGTCTGCGGGGACGCTTTGCTGTTTTAAACTCTCTAAAATGAATTCCAATGCTTCCGTATCTTTGTATACGGAAACGATAATACTTGTTTTCGGTAATGTCATTACTATCCTATCTTGATGCAGCAGATTCTATGTACGAATGATACTGCAATCTTTATGAAAGTTGATGTTTGATGAGTGCATTGGCAAATACAAAATCGATCTCTTCATCGATATCAATAGAACTTTTGCGGTCCATGATGTATGCATAAATATTGTGATCAAGAAAAAATGTTTTTTGTTCAAGTAGCTTATCGGTTTTGCAGATATAAATTGCACCATTCAGTCGGTAAAATTTTTCCAGTTCTTGACTACGCTTGTTTTTAACCTCATCCCGTAAAAAATTTTCCATACTGCCATTTGGAGGAAGTGTATTGCTCCAGAGGGGGCTATGGTCCATTTCACTGACAGATATGATCGCATCGGCATTTTTAGAGATTAACAGTTCGATTGCTTCATCGATGTGCCGATGTGTGCGCAAAGGGCTGGTCGGCTGTAAAAGTATGACGTAATCGCATGGCTGGGAATGTTCGATCGCATGTTTTAGCGCATCGAAGGTCGTCGCCGTGTCGGTGGCCAGCTCATCCGGCCTTTGGAGCGTTTTGGCACCGCAGCGGTGTGCAGCGGAGAGGATTTCGGCATCGTCACTGCTGACGACGGTTGCATCGATATAGGTGCTGCCTAATGCGGCTTCGATCGTCCATCCGATCAGCGGTTTCCCTGCTAGATCGAGAACATTTTTGCGGGGGAGGCGCTTGCTCCCCCCGCGTGCAGGGATGATAGCCAGAAAGGTTTTATGCCGGTACATTAAAAAAACTCATGGTATTCGTTATTCGCCCGTTCGTACTCTTCCATCCGGCCGATGTCGAGCCAGTATTCGCGTAACGGGAACGAGACCGCTGTTTTCTTTTGGGCGATCAGCGCATCAAAAAGAGTCGGCATATCGTAAAACTTGTTTTTTGGGATCAGCTCCAGCACGTTGGGGCTGAGCATGTAAATCCCCGCACTGACGAAAAATTTGTGAACCGGTTTTTCCACGATCGAGAGGATGCGGCTCCCCTCGACGTTGACGACCCCGTAGGGGACTTGAAAATCATATTCTCGCACACACATGGTCGCCAGGGCGTTCTGGCTTGTATGGTATTCGAGCAGATGCTCGAAGTTGACGTTGGTCAACAAGTCGCCGTTCATCACAAAAAACGGTTCTTCGGGCACCGAGGAGAGGAGGCTGAGCGCCCCTGCCGTCCCCATGCGCTGCTCTTCGAGAATGTATTCGATAGTGACACCGAAGGCACTGCCGTCTCCGAAATAATCCTGGATGATATGCGATTTATAGTTGACGCACATAATGATGTCGACGAAACCGTATTCGGCAAATTTTTCGACGATGGTTTGCAGGATCGGTTTGTTTCCGACTTTGAGCATGGGTTTGGGTGTCGTTTCCGTCAAAGGGCGAAGCCTGCTCCCAAGACCTCCTACCATCAAAACGACTTTGTTAGGCTTGCGGTGTGGGCGGACCAGCTCTTCGATGTCTTGAACTTCAATGACCCTGTGATCCTGATCGACAATGGGGATTTGACGAAGTCTTTTGGTAAGGGCTTTTTTGAGTATTTCTGCTTTCGAATCACCCAGAAGGGCAACGGTCGGGGCTGTAAACACGATGCTTTCAATGCGGTCGTCCAGCGTTAGATTGTTCAGCAATCCCCTGCGGATATCACCGTCTGTGAGGGTACCTATCAGACGGTCGTCACTATCGACGATGATGGCAATTTGCATGCCGCCGCTATCGATGATTTTGAGCGCCTGGCGTATCGTCGATTCGAGAGTCAGTTTGATATTTTGTACCGATTTCATAATAGGTTGCCTGCCTCGTAAAAAGATTTTTTGAGAAGGGGGGCGAACTCGGCGTTTTTAAGTATGTCTACGATCTGTGTGCTCGCTTTTCCGTCGCCGTAGGGATTGACGGTGTGGGGCAGCTCGGCCTGGAACGGTTCGGAATACAGCCGATCAAGCGCTCGGGAGATAGCGGCTGAAAAGGGCTCGCAATCGATGACGCTCGATGCTTTGAGCCTCCCTTTCTGACGATCGCCGATATTGACGGTAGCGATGTTAAAGCTGGGAGCTTCCAACAGACCGCTGGAGCTGTTCCCCACGACCGCATCGACAAACTGCAACGCGCTGAGGTAGCGAAGCTGCCCAAGGGAGGTAAATCCTATCGCTTTTGCCGGGTTTTTGGCAACATATTCGTCGATCATGTGATTGATGATCCGCCCGTCAGTGTCGCTGTTAGCTTTTGTGAAGATGATACGGGTTTCATCCAGCGTATCGATGGCATCCAGCAACGCCTGAAACTGCTCTTTTGCCGTGCTCTCTTCCAGCGTAACGGGATGGAAGGTGACCATGAGGTTTTTTGTGCCGAGTTTAAAATCGATCGATTGTTCGAAGGCTTCTTTGGAGAGCAGATTAAGGCGCTTGATATTTTCGATTCCCATTCCTCCGACGTTGAAGACTCTGTCGGGATGTTCTCCGAGCTGGATCACGCGGCGGCGGTACTCTTCGGCCGCCGTAAAATGCAGATGGGCCATTTTGGTGATGCTGTGGCGGATCGATTCGTCAAATGCTCCCTCCGTCGTTTCTCCGCCGTGGAGGTGGGCGATCGGTATGCGGGCGATCATCGCCGCGCTTGCGGCGCTGAAGATTTCATATCGGTCTCCGAGCAGTACGACGATGTCGGGTTTCATCTCTTCGAAAGCTTCCGCAAACGAGATCTGCGCCAGACCCATCGATTTGGAAATGCCTACGGGGGTGTCGCTGGAGAGGAGCATTTCGATTTTTTTATCGATGCGGAACTCTTTTTCGACCTCTTTGTACGTCAGACCGAATTCGGGACTTAGATGCATGCCGGTGACGATGAGCTGAAGTGCCAGCTCCGGATCGGCGTCGATCTCTTTCATAAGCCAGTAAAGCAGCCCATACTCCGCACGGGTTCCGGTGACAACGCAGATTTTTTTCATATCAGTTCATCTTCCGTATAATTTTTGAGCGCGACCGTCCCCGCGATCTCATCCCATCGCATCGGGCTGATACCGCTTCCGGGGCGCTTGATGGCGAGGTTGTCGTTGCTGAGGATTTCCCCTTTTTGGATCGGACGCGCAGCGACGATGCTTTTGCGTGCAACGGCCATGTTTTTGGCTTCGCTCGGGGAGGGTTTTTTGATGCCGTCTCCCAATGCTTTTTCGATGTTCCGGATCGCTTTGACCATCGCGATCAGCTCGTCGGGTTCCAGGCTGGCTTTATGGTCAGGCCCTTCCATCGTACGATCGAGGGTGAAGTGTTTTTCGATGACCGATGCGCCCATCGCCGCAGCCGCGATAGGGATTTCGATACCGTTGGTATGATCCGAATATCCCGCCTTGACGGCAAACGCTCCGGCAATCGTCTGCATCGCCCGCAGGTTTACCTCGTCGATCGGGCAGGGGTATTCGGTCGTCGCGTGCAGCACGGTGATGTTCTCTTTTGGAGTTCCGGCCGCTATCAGTACATCCAGCGCATCCTCGATCTCTCCCAGATCCGCCATGCCGGTAGAGAGAATCACCTGCTTGCACAGTGAGCCTATGTGACGAAGATAGGGGAGGTTGGTGATCTCCCCGCTGGGAATTTTGAAAATTTCCATCCCCAGTGCATCAAGCAGATCGATGCTCTCGTGATCAAAAGGGGTGGAGAGAAAAAGGATCTTTTTGTTTTTGCAGTAGGCGATAAGTTCGCGATGTGCCGCTTCGTCCAGCTCCAGCTTCTTGATCATATCGTACTGCGATTCGGCCGCATCAGTCGTTTGTTGCTGGTAGACGGCTTTTTGGGCGGTTTTGGAGACCAGCCTGTCGGCTTTGAAGGTTTGGAATTTGACGGCATCGGCACCCGCTTCGCGGGCGACGTCGATCAATTTTCTGGCGAGTTCGAGGGAACCGTTGTGGTTGACGCCGGCTTCTGCGATGATAAAAAGGCTCATTTGATGATACTCCCCGCTTTGATGAATGACCGCTCCGCTACGTGGGAACCTTCTTTGGAGACGGCATTGCTTCCGATAAAACTCCCCTCGCCGACGTCCGTGCCTCCGTTGAGGATGCATGCGGTCGAGATGTGGCAGTGGTCTGCGACCGTGGTTTCGTGCTCCAGCAGCGCTTTTGTATTGATGATGCAATTACTCCCTACCCGTGCCTGGGCGTTGATGAGGGCATCGTGCATCACGATGGTCCCTTCCCCTACGGCGGCGTGTTGCGAGACGTAGGCGCGCGGCGAAACGATGGAGGGGAGAATATAGCCGATGCGTTTGAGGTGTTCAAACAGCCGGATCCGCACATCGGGAGTTCTGATCTGCCCCACCGTGATCAGGGCATAGGGGTACCGGCGATGGAGTGTTTCGAGATCGTCATCGCACCCGATCACCTCATAGCCGAGCACTTTTTGCCCGATCAGTTCTTTATGATCGATGATTCCGGCGATTGTAAAAAGCCCCGTTTGCTCGATGACATCGATAACGGCTTTGCAATGCCCACCACCTCCGATCAAAAGGATCTCTTTTTTCATAGGCGTACACTGCTGGGGATATTCACAACGCGCTCTTCGAGATAGAGGGCGTTTTTGATCGGACCGCATTGGCAGGAAGCAAACATCTCAAGCCGGTTCATCAACGCCCAGATCGGACGCGTCATCACCCCGTTGGCGTTCGTGTATTCCAAAAAGGCATCTCTCTCTTCGAGGCTGTTGAGGACTATGGCGTTGAGCCAGTAATTGGAGCGGGCATCCACGGGTTCTTCGGCAAACCGGATATTATGACCTGTAAAAAACTGTTTATATGTTGATGCCAGTTCCCGTTTGTTCTCCAAAAAGCCATCGAGTTGCTCAAGCTGGGCGCAGAGCAGGGCGGCATTGAGATTGGGAAGGCGGTAGTTGAAACCGATTTCGTCGTGGACGTATTCCCATTTATGGGGGATTTTGGCGGTCGTCGTGATGTGTTTGGCCCGCTTGGCGAGCGTCTCGTCGTCGGTGACGATCACCCCGCCGCCGCCGCTGGTGATGATCTTGTTGCCGTTGAAGCTGAAGGCCCCGAGCTTGCCGAAGGTCCCAGTATGCTGCTTTTTGTAATAGCTTCCCAGCGATTCGGCCGCATCTTCGACCAATACGATATGCCATGCGTCGCACAGGGCTTTGATCTCGTCGATACGGCAGGGGTGGCCGAACGTGTGCATCGGGACGCACGCTTTGATCGTTTTGCCGGTTGTGCGGTTGAGGCACCGACCGTCGCTCAGGGTGCATTCCTGCTTCAAAAAAGCTCTCAGCGCGTCAGGGCTTAACCCCATCGTATCCGGGTCGACATCCAAAAAGATCGGCTTGGCACCGCAGTAGCTGATCGCATTTACCGTGGCGATAAAGGTCAGCGGCTGCGTGATCACCTCATCCTCGCGTTCCACACCGGCCAACACGAGCGAAACGTGCAACGCTGCGGTTCCGTTGACCGTGGCTACGGCGTATTTGGCCCCTACCGCACGGGCGAAATCGGCTTCGAACCGGTCGACGAATTTCCCCACGCTGGAGACGAACGTCGAATCGATGCATTCGTTCAGATAGCTTTTTTCATTGCCCGCGAAACGGGGTTCGTGGAGCGGAATGAAGGCATCCGTTTTGTACAGATCGCGTACAAAACGGATCGTTTCTTCATACCTTAAATTTTTATTTTCTGATTTCATGGATAAGTACCAGTTTTTTAGCGTGTGTTCTAAACTCATTGTTATTAAAAATTCTACTGTAAAAGAGTTTAATAATATGTTTTCGTTTCAATTCGTAACGAGGGCTTGGGATGATAGACAAATACACCGGTTCGGATTTTTGCCAGGCAGAATAGTTGTACTGACGAAACGGTTGACGGCGCTGTGCGCCGTCAATTTCTGATTCTTCCGTAACCATCAGTCTGGTGTCGTCTTTGAAAATATGACGCATCATTCCGTTGTATTCGTAGGTTCTGATTCGACGATTGTTGGCAAGTATGTGTTCGAGAGTCGTATCCACTACAAACGTTGAGTTGTTCTGCACGATCTCCATCTCTTTTAAATTTTCCTGTATCGAAACGGCATAAAACCAGTCGAGATTGTATCGGTAACCGTCATGCAGGTTTTTACCGATAAACGCTATCGCTATCGTAGAAAGCAGTGCGATTTTGAGGTTGTGGGATAATCGCAGTTTCTGGAAGATTAGTAGAATCGAAAAATAGAGCATGAACGAAAATCCAAGAGGGACCAGCAGCTGATGTCGCGAATTCCACACGGCATCTTCGGGCAGTTTACCTACCGCACAATAGGCGAAAACGCCGAGTGCGAAAATCACAGCACCGAGGTAAATCCATAGAGATAAATTTCTCTCTTCATCTATAATGACAGCTTCTTTCTGCGATCTTTTACGGATGACATAGACTGCGTAGAGCAAAACCAAGAACGTAACGATGCCCAACAGAGATACGGAGGCGTTAACCGGTTGAATGAATGATGCAAAAAAAGCTTTAATCACATATATCGGAGCATTGATGAGTCCCTTGAATGATAAAGAATTATAATCGCTATACAGCGCATTAGGGGCAAAATAGATCGTTTTGACCACAAAAAACACGACTGGCACGAGAAGAAAATCGATATTTTGACGAATGAACAGTTTGATTTTTGCGGTGAACGGCGTATCGAGGCTGTGATAGCGGATGTAAAAGAGATACATCAGAGGTACGGCATAAAAAACCAACAGGGAATTAGTCAAAAACGACAGGAAAAACAGACATATAGCCCCGATTCGCAGCAGTAAACTGCGTTTTGAAACAGAGATGCTTAGGATATAAAAAGCAAAAAAGAAAACGAAATACGAAAACGTATAGGGTAAGTCAATCAGTGCGATTCGGGCACTGTACACTGGGGCTATGAGAAAAAACAGGGTAATAAAAAAAACATCCTCGTTTGTAAGACTTTTGATTGTTTTTAAAATGCGATAGACAAAAAAGCCGGCCAGCAGTAAAAGAAGAAAAGTGGCAATTCTATAAGAGAAAACACCGTTTCCGATAGTTAATAACTGATAATGCAGATGGGCGATGAAATAGCCGACTCCGCTGGATACATGTGTAAACATGATGACTAAATCATCATGCGTATGATTAAATAGCGACCAATCATCCCAGTATATGGCATCTGTATTAAGGAATAAAAAAATATTGGCTATAAAATACAAAGCAAAAAGTTTTAATCCCTCGCTTTTAAAAGAAGTATGTATTTTTTCATCGCATGTTAATGATGATTTATTAAACGGCGTCATCTCTTATTTACCTAATCCTAATAAATAAATCCCGGCTATGATAAACAATATTCCTAAATAACCCGTTAAAGCTAATGTGTCTTTAAAAAAGAGATATCCAACACCAACCGTCACTAAAAAGTTGATCCCAGTTAAAATAGGTATTACTAAAGAGAATTTATCAAGTGATAACGCTTTTATCGAAAAAAACATTGATATAAAAATGAAAAACAAGGCAACAATTATTTTAAAATCAAACAAGAAGAAAATAAATTCTTTAAATGTACTTATGGAGTTTAATAAAAGCTTATTTTTGATGATTGCAGCGCCTGTAACATTGAAAATTGCATATAAAAATGAAAACAGATAGATGCTATAACCCATTTAGTTCTCTCTTTTTGACAATTGTTGCAGGAATCCCTGCAACAATGCTGTACGGCGGTACATTCTTGGTAACAACACTGTTAGCAGAAACAACGCTGCCCTCTCCTATGGTAACATCTTGAAGGATTATGCTGTTTCCTCCGATCCATACATTTTTTTCGATAATCACATTACCCGATGTGTCTGGCAAGTTTAAATATTTATAATCATGTCCAGCACTGTAAATTTTTACATTCGGGGAGAATACAACATTTTCTTTGATATCTATAATCGTGGATAAATTGGCGGATGTAAAAAATTCACATCCACGGTTTATGCATACATTATCCCCGATTTTAATGCCGCTCATGTATCTAAAAAATGTTTTATAGTCAATCATCACATTCTTGCCATAACTTTTAAACAATAATTTAAAAAATATATATCTGATGAAATGAGGCATTAAATCCATCACAAAGAAAAAGAGGTTTAATAGATATGAATAAAGCAAGAATGCTTGTTTGAAAAAATATTTTTTTATAAAATCTATCATTCAAAACTCTTCATAAATTTTGTAGCATTAGGGCCTTCGTTGAATATTAAATCCAGAATACTCACTCCATGCTCAAAGGGTTGATGCAACTGAGTATATTCGTCATAGCCGCTGTAATCCATCCACTCTACAGCAATATTCTCTTGTTTCGCAAGGTTCTCATCAAAATAATCTTTAGCCGCAGGGCCGCTCAAGTAAATATCTGCATTGCTTTGCTTACAAATGCCTAGCAGTTTTTCGGTTTGTCCATCTACAAGATCAAACTCGCTTGACCATCTGAGTTTTGTTTGTATACCTAGTATTTCATTGATTGCAACAATGAATTTATAATTGATTTGACTTAAAAGTTTTTCATCGCATGATAAATATAAATGTTCAAAAAACTCTTTGTAGTCTTTAAAATATTTTGTTTTGGAATAGTTATGAACTATTGTTTGCCAGTGCTTTTTATTCCAGTCTGCTTCATTGATGATGGTTTCGTTGATTTTTTGAAAATATTTACCTTTGACCTCGACGGGTATGCTTAACCATATCGGTCCATTGGGTGTTTTAATTTTATTGCGGTTTCTCCAATCTCTTCGAGTATATTGCATATCGTCGTAAAGTACAAATTCATCAACCATATTGATAAGGTCAAAATAACCCTTCCAGGGGATATAGTTGGATTGTAAAATGGCTATTTTTTTCATTATTTCTCCAGTACGGCAAGCCCGAAGCCGTCTTTTCCATATTGGTTCCCATTGTATAGCATATACCGCTCCCCTTTATGATCAAAGACAAACGGATAACAGATCATTTCAGAATCCCAACCGCCTTCACTGACATCAATACCAGCGTCATTTTTTCTATCCCAAACTATTCCATCGTGACTATGTGCGTAACCAATACGATATTTCGTTCCATCTCCACTGCGATATGAAAACCACATGTGATAACCATACTCATCTTTTAGTACCGTAGGTCTTGAAAATGCCTGTGCCACTCCAAGTTCATAGGGAATAGCTATACCGTGCTTCACCCAGGACTCTCCATCAACCGAGGTAGCGTATTTTATGACGTGTAACATTTCCCCGTTCTCGGTATTCCATGTAACCGTAGAACCATACCACATTTTATACACACCATCTTCGTGCATAACCCACGGATAAGATAGGCTAACGGGATCTTCTTCGTCACTGCTCATATAGGGTGTGGTCGGTTCAAGTCTCATCGAATCGGTCCCGTCCATCCGGAGTCTTCCGATGTCTCCGCGCCAATGCCCACCATCACGGATTTGCCATCCCATGAATAAAATATAGTTGTTTCCATTTACTTGATAAATATTACCTATGCTTACCCCGTGGGAATAAAAACTTTCCTCATCGCCGTATCCAAAGAGTGTTGTGTCACACTCTCTTACTACGGTTCTTTTCTCAATATCAATATCTACATAAGCAACTGAGGATTTGTTTGCATCATCCCTAGCGCTGAAATAGACCCGAAAAATATCATCGTAAAGATGCAGTGCAAGAGGATTGGATGCATGGGTTTTTGACAATTCGTCGATTTTTTTGAAATTGTAAATTTTGCCTAATTTTTTCCAAACTAAAAGAGATTTATTCAATTGTAATTCCTTCAAAAATATTGATGAAATTGACATTAGAGATTTCTGCAAACAGTGACAATACTTTTTCTCTATGTTTTGGATTAACCAATAAAATAACATTATGCATATTTTTTTCGTTGGAAAATATTCCCTTGGCTGTAGCAGATGATATTACTTTCTTGCCCTGATTAAAATCATCAATATAATAAATAATCCGTTCATCCAGTGTAGTATAAGGTATAATCGTTTTAGCAATTTCACCATAACCAAAAGCGTAGAGTCTGTTTTGCGAAATTTGATTAAGATTATTCATAATATGATTGATATGGGTGATATTTTTATTTTTTTCAAATATAACCTCTCTATGTTTTTTCTTGTCGCTGTGCCGGCATACATAAATACCAATATTCGAATATGATTCTTTACCTAGTTCGTAATTTACAATTTCAAAACCATGAGTATTAAGCATTTTTGCAAAATTTTCATGAGTGAAGTGATATAGATGATCCATAAATAAGAGATCATAATTGAATTTATCCTGAATAGGTAATGCAATGATCATGATACCTTTTTCAGCTAGGATATTTTTTGTTTTCTGCAAAAATAAATTCGGATTTTCAAGATGTTCGATAACACAGTAAGAAAAAAGCAAATCATATTTTTCATCATCACCGATTTGATCATAGCCGATGTTTCGGATATTTGCTTTTGTAGCAGCTTTGGTAGAGGCCTCTTTGCTCGGTTCGATACCATGTTTATCTATGATGGGAAATTGTTCAAGGACAAATCCTTGTCCACAGCCGATTTCAAGCATGTTTGAGAAATACTTTATCTGCTCTCCAAGCAAGGATGAAATCCATTCAAATACAAAACGGCTTCTTGTTTGCTCCATATTGTCAATGTTGACAACAACTGTATCCGTGTTGCGACTGGGGCAATAATCTTCTGAATAAAAATGGCTCCAATTGAAGGAAGTTCGCGTTCTAACTGTCCCACAACGGGAACACTCTTCTTTAATAAGCGGATGATTCGTTGGAGTCCCGTCACTCATATAACCATTTGGAAAAAAAATAACTTCTTCAAAGTGGGTATTTTGACAAATTGCACAGTAATCAGTGGACATATTTTTTTACTCTTTTTTCACGCCAATCTAGATCGTCCAATGGCGTCTGCGAAGTGTATCCAA
The DNA here is from genome assembly GCA_964501315.1 of uncultured Candidatus Izemoplasmatales bacterium. Classification (GTDB taxonomy): domain Bacteria; phylum Bacillota_I; class Bacilli_A; order Izemoplasmatales; family Hujiaoplasmataceae; genus UBA5603. The sequence continues at coordinate 19,087 of CAZCSO010000017.1, forward strand.
GTAGCTGGGATATAAAGGGATCATCGGAAAATTTGCCTTGCAGGGCATTGGGAAAATCATAGAATTGTTTCATCAGAGGAATCTGATATTGGTGGTTTACGGCTCTTCGGATGATATTCGAAGAGTTATATCCTGCTTTGTGAAAAAGCATAGAATCAAACACTATGACAGAACCTGCTTTTGCATTGGCTGTAACGGCATGCTTTTGGATATATCTGTCAGATGGGAGTATTTCGGTCTTATGAGTATAAGGAACAACAATTGTACCTCCCGTTTTTTCGGAAAATTCGTCGATACAAAAGAGTGCATTGAGTGAAAGAGGATTTGAGATGACATAGTTTTGATACGGTAAATCTCGATGCCATGAACTCTGATGATGTTCTTCATTCGGAGTATTGATGATGGCATTTTGAAGATTTAGAATAAAAAACTCGCCTAAAAAACGTTTGGCAATGGCTAAAACTGTCTCTTGTGTGGCGATTTTGATAAAGAAATCGTCGTATTTAAGCGGCATACGGCACATATTCGTTTCATCGATCGCCGCTAATCTTTCAGATCCAAATGATTTTTTCTGTAAGTTGTAAACAAAATCAATTTTTTCTCGATACAGAATCAGATCCTCTTCGGAAATGGCATTTTCAATGATTGTAAACCCGTCATTACGGATCTCTTCTACGTAGAGATCAATATCCGAATCGCAAGAGAGTTGTTGTAGTTTGCCGTAAAACTTTTCTTTCATAAGCTTATCCTTTCATATTCCTCTTAATCTATTACTTGGCACTTTCGAAGGTTCAGTAGGTGAAGCCATATATACTTTGTTGTCTTCTGTATTTCCAAGTATTAAAGCACCTGCTCCTATGACATTAGATTTGCCGATTTTTATGTGGTCCCTGAGTGTGGCATTGACCCCGATAAATGTAGAGTCTCCGATAGTGCAACCGCCAGATATCACAACATGAGAGGTAATAAAACAGTTATCCTCAATTACGGAATGGTGACCAATGTGATTGCCGCTCCATAATGTGACATTATTTCCGATTGTTACGTATGGTTGCAATGTATTATCCTCTAAAATAAAACAATTTTCACCGATTGAAGTAGCGAAGTTTGCAGCTTTAGAACTTATATAAGAGGCTATCGCATATCCTTTGGTTTTACACTCAAGGTATTTTTGAGTTCGTGTTTTGTTGACCTTTGAATAACCGATTGCAATAAAAATATCATATTCCGATATTCTGTGGGTTTGTTCAATTGTTTCGAAAGGGATGATAGGAAGATCGAATAAACTTGCTTGATTTATATATACTTCATCTACTGTAAAAGCGACTATTTCATAATTGCTATCATTTTTGAAGTAATAATAAGCCATCTCAGCTTGTTCACCAATACCAAATATGATCAGTTTTTTCATATTTCACCTTCATATATTCTTTTGATGATTGTAAGGGGCCTATTTTTGACTTCATTAAATATTTTGGCAAGATATATACCAATTATACCTAGGAAAAATATTATCAAGCCTCCAAAAAACATAATAGCGACAATAACCGATGTCCATCCATCAATGCCAATATGATGAAAAAGCTTGTTATAAATGAGAAAGATTGCATAAATTGTAGAGGAGAAGGTGATTAGCAATCCAAAATTAAAAATCATCCATAATGGTTTTGATGTGGATGAAGTAATCGCGTTCAAAAGAAGAGACAACTTTTTCGGCAATGAGTATGTCGTCGGACTATGATCTAGCTTGCTAATAATTATTTCTTTGGATGAATACCCTGTTAGAGCTATAAGCATACTAAACGTTAATTCAGTTTCATTAAAAGAACTAAGACTATTTACAAAACTTTTTGACATTAATCTAACTGTCAAAAAGTTTCGAGGAATTTTTACATCAGTTAAAAAATTATAAAAATTATAAAATAATTTCCCGCTCCAACGTTCAAACCATCCACCTTTTCGCCTTCTTTGTATGCCATAGACCATATCTGTATCCGGCTCTTCATGATAAGCTTCCCAAAACTTGCTTAATAATTCTGGCTCTTCTTCCAAATCGCTGTCGATGAGAAAAACATATTCTCCTCTAGCATGTGACAATCCCGTCATAATAGCTTTGTGATGCCCGAAATTTCGTGAAAGTTCTATCACTTTTACCTTATTGTCTTTTTCATGCAATGCTACTACTTTATGTAAACTATCATCAGGACTGCCGTCATCGACAAAAATAATTTCGTAATCATCCGTAATTTTTTGGGCTTCTGCTGAAATCCGCTCATAAAATTCATTCACATAGGGTGAAGATTTGTAGAGGGTTGTAACGATCGACAGAGTCATTTTTTCAGTGCCTCAAATTTTGCGAGTTCATCCAGTTTTTCCCACGGGTAGTCGCTTTGACCGACTTGACCTCGACTCGCAACATCAGCATAAAGAAATGTCTCTTCACTCGGATGGTCGAGATCGAATTTTCGAGTGATCCAGTTCGGCGTGAGGGCAAAGTTATCGTGAACAAATGAAGAGAGGATATCATCATTGAGTCCGTCGATGCAGGTACCACACGTATCGACCGCGACGGAGGTGGGTTTAGCGACGCCTATGGCATAGCTGATCTGAACGATCGCTTTTTTGGCTAACCCTGAAGCTACGATATGTTTGGCGATCCAGCGTCCGGCATACAACCCTGAGCGGTCTACTTTGGTGTAGTCTTTGGAACTTTGAGCACCGCCGCCGATAGGGGCGTATCCTCCGAAACTGTCTACGATGAGTTTGCGACCCGTTAGTCCGCTGTCGTGTAGACTCGAATGTGAGACATATTTGCCTGTCGGGTTGATGTGGATGATACACTTTTTGGGATCAAAGAGATTGGTCGGTAATCCCGTATCGAGGATCAATTCCATGATGAGTTCGCGCACTTGTTCGATGCTCATCGTGTTGACACACGGAGCCGAGACAACGATGGTATGGATCGATTGGGGATGACAGGTTTCAAAATTATCTTTGCATCCATAATCCATGGTCACTTGGGTTTTGATATCGACACCGAGTTTGTGAGGATGAGCGAGGGCGTAGTGATAGACTTTTTCCATCAGCATCCGTGCATAGGTGATTGCGCTTGGCATATAGTTTGCCGTTTCACAATCGGCATACCCGAACATGATCCCTTGATCCCCCGCACCGGTTTCCCCGTCTTCTTGGTCAACCCCTTGGTTGATATCGGGAGATTGACGGTTCAAGAGAACTTGAACCTCTACATCCTCAGGATGGAGACACTCTTCTCGTGTAAAGTGCGGATGACCGTTGTAGCCGATCTTTTTAAGGGCATCTATGGCGATATGTTTGTACTCTTTGGTACTCAGTTCTACTTTGGAGGTGACCTCACCACCGATGACGACATGTTTTCCGGCAACAAATACTTCACTGGCAACACGGCTTTTCGGATCACCGATGATGAGACGGTCGACGATGCTGTCCGCGATGATATCGGCACATTTGTCCGGATGTCCAGGGGATACGACTTCGGAGGTAAAGAGGTACATTAATTTTTTCCTTTTGAATTGTTTTTGAGGTAATATTGCTCTATTTTCCGACAGATATAATCTATGTCTTGGTCCGTAATCTCATAAAACAAAGGCAACCGAATAAGCCGTTCACTTTCTGATGTAGTAAAAGTATCCTGCCCGCTGAATCTACCGAATTTGCTCCCTGCCTCACTGCTATGAAGCGGTACATAGTGAAATACTGCCCCTATGCCATTATCTTTTAGATGGGCTAGAAGATTTTGTCTTTCTGTAAGGTTTTTCACTTTGAAAAAGAAAATATGAGCATTGTGCTGACACTCTCGCGGGATTTTCGGAAGATCAAGTGCCCCTTTTTCTTCAAGAGGTTTGAGATGCTCATCATAAAGCGACCAAATATGATGTCGCTTTGTTTGAATGTTATCGATTTTTTCTAACTGAGCCAGTAATATGGCCGCATTGAGTTCTGAGGGAAGATAACTGCTTCCGATGTCTTTCCAAGAGTATTTGTCGATCTGGCCACGAAAAAACTGGCTCCGGTTTGTCCCTTTTTCGCGTATAATTTCGGCTCTTTCGATGAATGCGGGATTGTTGATCAAAAGTACTCCGCCCTCGCCGCAGGTAATGTTTTTGGTATCGTGAAAGCTGTAGGTTCCAAGATCACCGATCGTGCCGAGAGGTTTGCCTTTATAGGTAGAAGTTATCCCCTGCGCCGCATCTTCGATCACAAAGAGATTATGCTCCTTGGCAATCGCCATGATTGTATCCATCTCGCAGGCGATGCCTGCATAATGGACGGGAACGATTGCTTTGGTTTTTGTGCTTATAGCCGCTTCGATTTTGGTTTCATCGATATTCATCGTATCGGGGCGAATGTCGACGAAGACGATTTTTGCACCGCGAAGGGCGAAAGCGTTGGCAGTGCTGACAAAGGTGTAACTCGGCATGATTACTTCATCGTCTGGCTGTAAATCCAGTAATATTGCCGCTATTTCCAGTGCATGGGTACAAGAAGTGGTCAAGAGTGCTTTGTGAGTGGATGTATGTTCTTCGAACCAGCGGTGACATTTTTTGGTAAAAATGCCATCTCCTGAAAGTTGAAGATTTGACATCGCTTCCGTAAGATAGTTGGACTCGTTTCCTGAAAAATAGGGCTTATGAAAGGGGATCATGGATTACATTTTCCCATCTAAATATTTTCCGGTCTCTTTATGCCCAAAATCGGGGATCATCTCGAAGAACAGTGCAACGATCTCCTCTTTGCTCCATTTGCGTGCGGCTTTCATCCGCTCTATCGCCTCGGTGAAGTGGTCCAATTTCGATTTGTCGTAGACGGGGTCGTTTTTAATGATACCGAGGTTGTGGAATCGATCCATATCCAGCGTCTCTTTGTCGGTGAAAAACTCTTCGAAGTCTTTTTCCCCTGTGGTATCGCTAGCAGTGAAAAGGCAGGGCCACTTTCCTTCGTCCGGAAGCGTTTTGGCCAACGTTCTTGCTTCGTCTTCGCTCGTGCACAGGTACGGTGTATAGCCAAGCCCTTCGAGGTATTTTACGGCGATGTCGGCAAAGGTGATCAGATGGAGTGCTTCGCTCAGTTTCGGAAAAAAGATGTCGCGGTTTTCACCGAAGATGCACGACATCAGGCACAGTTCGCCTGACTCCTGCGGGGTGACGAAATAGCGTTTGATGTCGTTGGGGGCGACGATGGGCTGGCGTTTTTGAATCCGCTGGTTAAACCCGTGCAGCAGCGATCCGTCGCTGAAAGCCACATTGGCAAAGCGTGCCGTGGAAATAGGAATCTCACGGCTGCGGCGCATCAAAAACATCTCCATGATCCGCTTGCTCGCCCCCATCATGTTGACAGGATTGGCCGCCTTGTCGGTGGAGACACAGAAATATTTTTTGCTCCCTTTCGCGATGGATTGCTGAAGGGTTTTGTCGGTGTTGAAGATATTGACGTCGCACATCCGCATCAGGGTAAACGGGTCTTTTTCGCTTCGCACGTGTTTGAGGGCGGAGAGATTGAGGACGTAGTCGTATTGCCCGTCCGCTTCGATGAACGCGTCGTATTCGACCGATCCGATATCGAGGGCAAACGTCTGGAAATCCCCGTCGATGTAACCGAAAGAGCTACGGATGTCCCGTACCAGTTCGACCATGTTATTTTCGCTGATGTCGACGATGTGGAGTTTGCGGGGATTGCGTTTGAATATCTCTTTACTCACCGCCTGACCGATCGATCCGGCACCGCCGATGACCAGAAAGGTTGAGGCAGAGACGATACGGGAAAGCTCGGCCTCATGTTTGGCGATGTCTTCGCTGAAAAGTTCTTTGTTCCGTCCGATCAGGCGTAGAATGTTATTCACCGCATCCCTTTTAAGCATTGTGTGCAATATGTTTGAATCATAGATTATACCAATGGGTTCATTAATTTCAGATAGGGCGCTTTAGGCCGGATCATTCGGCCCATAGGTTCTTTGTCAGCAGCCCGGCTTCTGCGGTATCCGCCGCAAAGAGATATTTTAATAACCGTTGGGTTCCTTCATCGGTCGCATTGGTCTCTACCACGGTTTTAAAATTGTGTTTTACGTACCCTTCTTTGCCGATAAAACCGATCTGATCGCCGGCATAGAAGTAGACGAAACGCTCTTTGACGGTCGCATCAAAGAGAGAATTACCCATAACGCTAAAAGGTTGTTGGAATCCAAGCATATCCAGGAGAGTCGGGAAAATATCGTTTTGCGAGCCTAGGGTTTGGATGACCTGTGGTTTGAAAATTTTCGGTGCGTAGATCACCAACGGGATGCGGTAATGCTCGATAGAAGGGAAAGGTTTGTCTCCCGGACGAAGCGATTTGCCTATGTCGCAGAGAGCGTCTCCACTTCCGTGATCTGCTGTGAAAATAAAGATTGTATTGTCAAACCACGGTTCTTTTTTGACCCCTTCCATAAAGCGTTCGATGGCGTTGTCCGCATAGATAAAAGCGTTGAGTGATCCGTGGTAGTTTCGAAGATCGTGGGGGTAACGCTCGAATTTTTTGGAGGGGAGATGAAAATCGCTGTGGTTGGTCGAGCTGAATGCAAAGGCCAAAAATGGTTTTTTGGTCTGGTTGAGTTTTTGATGCATGTAATGAAACATATTGTAATCAAACGTTCCCGTATTGGGTTTTCTTCCCGGATCGACCTGCTCTACGTTCGGCATATCCTCGGCCCCGTAATATTCTTCGAATCCGGCGAGATGACTGACGGCATCCACACGGTACGAACGGCGATTTGATCCCTGCATCGCAATTGTTGCGTATCCGTTGGCTTTGGCGATATGTCCCAGATAAGAGAGGCGTGACAGCTCCAAACCGCTGCCGAGGTACTCGAATCCGTTGGGGAGGGTTAATCCCGTATAGATAGACGTAATGCCATAAATGGAGCGGTACCCGTTCGCATAGAAATTGGTAAATTTCAGCCCTTCGGACGCCATTTTTTTGAAATACGGGGTGACGTTTAGCTCTTTGTACCGGGTAAAACCGTCTACATGCTCGGCCCCCCATGCTTCCATTAGCACGATGACGACGTTGTAGGAGGGCTTTTGGGTACTTGGCTCAAAAGCACGGGACAAAGGGATGGAAGGATCGTTGAATACAGCTTTGTCGCTGCGGAAGAGTTCCCGCATGATTTGGACTGATTCGTTGAAGTCGGCCAGGTTGTGGGAAGCGCTTTTGGAGCCGGCGGTTCGGTATACACAGAAAAAACCGTTTAGGGCAAGATTCCCGGCGCTGGTTTTGTTCACGGCATAGGCATCCGAAAGCCCAAAAGATTTGCGCTCGAATGAATTGCGTATCCCGATAAAGAGGATCAGGGCGATTACCAGTAGGGCAATCCAGCTCTTTTTACTGACGACCTCATGACGCAGGTGCGCACTGAATATTTTGAAGAAGAGATAGATCAGCGATGTGAAGAATACCGAAGCGGCAAGGGTGTGATACAGGTAGGAGCCGAGTGCCATGTTGAGGATCAACCCGGTATCCTGAGAGAGGGCGAACAACTCATTGGCGATATGGCGATGGGTAAAGTCATAATAGAGTACATCGCCAAAAGAGATGAGGAGAATAACGCTTAAAATCGTACTCCAAAGTATCCCCATGATAGTACGGAATCGTCGGCGATGGACCCATTGCGCGGGAAATGTCAATAGTAAAATAATCAAGCCTAGAAAAGTAAACAACGTGATGACGTCAACACGAAATCCCATGAAAAATGAGAGTAGTAATTCCTGCCCGCTTAAATCGGAAAAATCATCCGGATACAGAAAATACAAAAAAAGGCGGGGAAGCATCATCGCCCCAAGACTTAGAATCAGCGCAACGAGTACCTGAGTGTAACGGGAAGCAAATGTCATAAGGCGGTTCCTTGTATGGTTGGGAAGTAGTTACTGTTTTAAAAGCTCTTCTTTTTTCTTGTGAATCCACTTACCGCGTGGTTTATCGATGTATTGAAAATATTCATTGGTGAAACTGCCTTGAGTGCATGTATATCTATTATGGCGATAATTGACGGTTTTTTCACCTATGGCTTTGTTTAAGACGTTAGGGCCCGTCAGGTTATATACGCCAGCACCTATATTTTTTTGCTCGATATTGTCAACGATGGTTTCCAGTGCCGTTTCTAGGATGGGGTTATTCGGTGAAGAGGCGATGAAGTAGTTGCTGAAGTTGTGTTTTGTCATCAAAAAAACTTCTTTATCATCGGGTTTGATCATTTTTGAAAGAGGCCAGACGGCATTGGCGTCGATATCCATATAGACTCCCCCCTCGCGGTTTAAGACGAACAGTCTCCAAAAGTCGGCTTGGGAAGCCCCATCGGTCAATTGCTCGAAGGCGTCAGCGAATCTTTCCGGAGCATTGGCCCGGATGTATTCGAGACGATCTTCAGTACTTACATAACGATACTCCCAGTCCAATGACATAAGACGATTAAATAAATAATTGACGTAAACGGGTAAGCTGACGTTGTTGGTGTAGTTTGTTTGCCATATGACTTTGGGAATAGTGCTTTGAACTTTTGATGAAATAATCGGCTTACTGTAAAGCGGAATGGTAAAACGTTGTTTTTTAAACATAAAATGAAACGTGTATGCCAACGCTTTTATCAGTACACCAAAGGCTTTGGTCAATCGATTGGAGATAAGTATGAGAGTATTCATGTGTTTTTCCTTTATCAGTGCTGATATTTATTCAGATACCATGTGACCGTTTTGACGATACCGGTATCGAAGTTCTCATCGGCTTTCCACCCCAGTTCGGTTTCAAGCTTCGTCGCATCGATGGCGTAACGGCGGTCGTGCCCCGCGCGATCTTCGACGTAGATAATCTGTGTTTGGTAACTTTGGCCGTCTTTGCGCGGATGCATTTCATCCAGAAGGGTGCAAATCTGCTCAGCGATCTGGTTGTTGTTGCGCTCGTTACGTCCGCCGATGTTGTAGACTTCGCCGTTGCGCCCGTTGTGATAGACCAGATCGATCCCCTTGCAGTGATCGAGGACATAGAGCCAGTCTCGGATGTTTTTGCCATCGCCGTAGATGGGGATGTTTTCTTCGCGCAGCGCTTTGCGGATGACGGTCGGGATCAGCTTTTCGTCATGCTGTTTGGGCCCGTAGTTGTTCGAACAGTTGGTGATCACGGTATCCATCCCGTAGGTGTGGTGGTAGCTGCGCACGATCATATCGCTTCCCGCTTTGCTGGCGCTGTAGGGAGAGTTCGGTGCGTACGGGGTCGTTTCACTGAACAATCCGCTTTCGCCAAGGGTTCCGTAAACTTCGTCGGTGCTGATATGGTGGAAACGGCACCCCTCGTACCCCGTTTTGTATATGAACGGTTTTTCCATCCAGTGTTTGTAGGCGACGTCGATCAGGGTGAAGGTACCGTTGACGTTGGTCTGGACGAATACGCCGGGATTTTTGATCGAATTGTCGACGTGGCTTTCGGCCGCGAAATGGATGACGCCGCGAATATCGTATTCCTGAAAAAGCGATTCGACAAGGCCGCGATCACAGATGTCCCCTTTGATGAAAACGTGGTGTTCGTTGTTTTCCACTTCGGCAAGGTTTTCGAGATTCCCCGCATAGGTCAGCAGATCGAGATTGACAAGCCGGATATCGGGATATTTTTCAAGGAAATAAGGGACAAAGTTGCTTCCGATGAAGCCGGCGCATCCGGTGACTAAAAGGGTTTTCATTGTTGTTCTCCTAAGTGTATGAGGCATTGTTTAAGACTGTCTTTCCAATACGGAATGACGATATTAAAGTCGTTTTTGATCTTTGCTTTGTTTAGCAGGCTGTAATGGGGGCGGACCGCCGGTGTCGGATATTGATCGGTGGTAATCGGATTCACGACGCATTGCACTCCGCCAAGATGAAAGATCGCTTTGGCAAAATCGTACCAGCTTGCAACCCCTTCGTTGCTGTAGTGATAGATCTCGGGTGCGGCGTTATCAATCTGAGGCACGATTTCCAGAATCGCTGCGGCGAGATCGCGTGCGTACGTAGGTGTCCCGATCTGGTCGTAAATCACTCCGAGCGATTCGCGCTCTTGCCCCAGACGAAGCATTGTTTTGACAAAGTTGCTGCCGAAGATCGAATAGACCCATGAAGTGCGGATAATGAGGGTATTGGCCGGAGCGACGGCAAGGATGGCGTTTTCACCGTCTCGTTTGGTTCGTCCGTAGACTCCCTGCGGATCGGTCGGATCGCTCTCGATGTAGGGACGGTGGTTGCGTCCGTCGAAGACGTAGTCGGTGGAGATGTGGATTAGGCGGCTGCCGTCACGTTTGGCGATTTTGGCCAGCATCGAGACGAAACGGTGATTGATCGCATCGGTAAGCTCCGGTTCGGATTCGGCCCGGTCTACGGCGGTGTAGGCCGCACAGTTGATGATGACGTCGAAACGATTTCCTTCGAAGAAGTCTTCCATTTTGCAAAGATTGCCTAGATCCAGTACGGTTCGGTCTGCAAACTCAAAGTGATACGCAGGCAATGCAGCGTGGGCGGTAAGATGGCGCAGTTCACTCCCCAGTTGCCCGCCGGCACCCGTCACCAGTACCTTAAGCACCGGTGCCCTTTAGGGGATAGAAGTCGGTTCCGTAATCGAACAGATCAGCAGCGCTGAGTAACGGCTGACGTATGTCTTTAGGCGATAGTTGAAGTTCCGATTTTTCAAGAATCCAGTTGATATTCAAGGCGGGATCATCATAAGCGACGCCTCTATCGTATTCGGGGCTGTAATAATTATCGACTTTATAGGCAAATGTACAAGAATCGGAAAGGACAACAAACCCGTGAGCGAATCCACGCGGAATGAGTACTTGTCGTTTGTTTTCACCAGATAGCCGTAGTGCTACATGCTGGCCGAAAGTAGGGGAACCTTTGCGGATATCAACGGTTATATCGAGCACTTCTCCTTCAATGACACGGACGAGCTTAGTTTGCGCAAAAGGGGGGAGCTGATAATGCAGCCCCCTCAAAACGCCATAGACCGATTTACTTTCATTGTCTTGGCAGAACGGAATGCGGTAGCCTAAAAAAGACTCAAGTTTTTCAGCATGAAATGTTTCGACGAAATAACCGCGATCATCGCCGTGAAGAGATGGATCGATAATAACAACGTCCGGTATGGAAGAACGGGTGAATGTCATTCTCGGATTCTTCCTTCATTCGCTCTTCGGATCAGGTATTGGCCGTATTGATTTTTGGAAAGAGGAGCTGCCAATTCAAGAAGTTTTTCTTTGGGGATATATCCCATTTCGTAGGCGATTTCTTCAATACATGCCACTTTAAGACCTTGACGGTTTTCGATCGTCTGGATAAACATGCTCGCTTCGAGCAAGCTCTCATGCGTACCGGTATCGAGCCATGCATAGCCGCGCCCCATCAATTCTACTTTAAGGGCATTTTGCGCAAGGTATGCCTGATTCACGGTGGTGATTTCTAACTCTCCCCGATCGGAAGGTTTTACGTTTTTGGCGATTTCGACGACGCTGTTCGGGTAAAAATAGAGCCCGACGACCGCATAGGAACTTTTGGGCGCCTTGGGTTTCTCCTCGATCGAGAGGACGTTCCCCGTTTCGTCGAATTCGGCAACGCCGTATCGCTCGGGGTCTTTGACCCAGTAGCCAAATACCGTCGCTTTGTTCTCTTCGGTCACGTTTTTGACCGACTGTGCCAAAAGTTGGGTGAGTCCGTGCCCGTAGAAGATATTGTCTCCCAGGACGAGGCAGACGTCATCGTCGCCGATGAAATCGGCCCCGAGGATGAAGGCCTGCGCAAGGCCGTCGGGGGAGGGTTGGACGCAGTATTCGAACCGCATTCCGATATCGCTGCCGTCCCCGAGCAGTTCTTCGAAACGGGGGAGATCGTGGGGTGTGGAGATTATGAGCACTTCGCGGATACCGGCGAGCATCAGTACCGAGAGAGGATAATAGATCATCGGTTTGTCGTAGATGGGGACGAGTTGTTTACTGACCCCTTTCGTGATCGGATAAAGACGCGTACCGCTTCCGCCGGCTAAAATAATCCCTTTCATGGCACTCCCGTAGGTAAACTGAATAAAATTAAAAGGATTATACGCAATGACGGATTAGATATCAATTTAAATAGCGGGGATTTCGAGAGAATTCGGATCAATCAGTAGCCAGAGGAAAAGGCTTGTCGGACGTATTCGGGGATTTTAAAAATAGGGAAGGGTGGCTCCGGATACTGGATTCGAACCAGTGACCAAGTGATTAACAGTCACC
>CAZCSO010000018.1:0-29753 GCA_964501315.1 uncultured Candidatus Izemoplasmatales bacterium
GCAAAGGTTCAGGAAAAATTTCAAAAGAGTCGAGGTGAACAGGCATGATTGGATTAAAGAAAAAAATATCAGTCAATAATCAAGCAAATCGTCCTGTATCCGATCGAACCGTAACACTCTTATCATCAATGTCTTCCATAGCCGTCGGATTGCTTATCGGCTTTGTCTTCTTGTTTATCATCGAAATAATCAAAGAAAATCCGGATATGACGAACCCATTTTATGGTTTCACGTCATTGTTGACGGGTGGATTTAGTTCTGTCAGCAACATCATTTCGATATTGTATCGAGCTGCGCCATTGTTAATGACTGGTTTGGCTGTTGGATTTGCTTTTAAAGCTGGACTCTTCAATATTGGTGCGACAGGGCAATACACGGTTGGTGGATTCTTTTCATTAATTGCTGCCATTTTATGGCAATTTCCTTGGTGGGCTTCGATTTTTGTTGGCATGCTTGCGGGGGCTTTTTGGGGATTAATTCCCGGTCTTTTTAAAGCTTTGTTCAACATCAATGAAGTCATCACAACCATTATGCTCAACTGGTCAGGACTTTTCTTCGTTAACTTGCTTTTCTACAATAATCCCGATATTTATATGTCTTCTGAACGAACGAAGCCATTGGATGTAGCTAATCCGAGCGCCATATTGCCAGATTTGTTCGGACTTAGAGAATCTCTTGGTTTCTCTTATGCGAACATAGGTATTATTATCGCCATTGTGATTGCGATAATGATTTATATTATCTTGGAGAAGACTGTATTCGGTTTTGAAATCAAAGCTTGCGGTCAGAACAAAAATGCCAGCATGTATGCCGGAATCAAGGCGAAACGCACCATCATTTTTACAATGCTCATAAGCGGAGCTTTGGCAGGAATCGGTGGCGGAATTCAATTTTTGAGCGGTACCGTTCAATACACCATCTCATCCACTAGACTCTTACCGATGGGTTTTAATGGAATTCCTGTAGCATTATTGGCATTTTCACATCCATTAGGAATCATCGTAACGAGTATTTTCATCTCTTTCTTGCAAGTAGGAGGAGATGCGATGCAGCCGGCTTACAGTTCAGAAATGGTCAATGTCATTTTGGCTGTTATTATTTATTTCAGTGCCTTTTCATTAATCTTGAGTCATTTTATTCGAAAAAAATTACTGAGAAAAGAAGAAATAATTCAACTCGATGAACCAACACCCCCGGACAAACCAGTTAATCAATCTGCTTTGCCAAACCAAGATAAAGAGGAGGCGAATTCCTAATGGATATTATCGCGATCATCATTGCGAATACCATTGCCTACGGTGTTCCCTTGCTTTTAGGAGCGTTGGCTGGAATGTTCAGCGAACGAAGTGGTGTCGTTAACATTGCCTTAGAGGGGATTATGATTGTTGGTTCCTTGTTTGGCGCAATCTTCTTAACATCCGGTATAGCAAGTTCTGCTTTTGCTGCAAATAATCCGCAACTCGCTACCTTCCTAGCCATGCTGATATCTGGAATCATGGGGTGTTTATTCTCACTTCTATTAGCATATGCAGCTATCAAATTAAAGGCTGATCAAATCATTAGCGGTACGGCCCTCAATATATTTGCACCTGCATTTGCCGTTATTTTAGCCTGGGCCATTCAAGGTCAAGGATTGACGGATATGCCGTTACCACGGTTTGTTAACTATTCCTTTATTCCGGCTGGTTCGGATTTTCCGAATTGGGTGAACATCCTCTTATCAAAGAAGATGTACATCACCACCCCAATTTCCTTAGTGATTTTGATTATAGCCTTTATAACTCTGTATAAAACCAAATTTGGATTGCGTCTCCGTGCTTGTGGTGAACATCCTCAAGCCGCAGATTCCGTTGGTATCAAGGTTTTAAGAATGCGGTATATTGGCGTTGCCATCTCCGGATTGCTCGCCGGAATCGGTGGATTTGCCTTTGTCATGGCCAGCAGTAATTCGACCTTTACAGCAGAAGTTGCCGGGTATGGATTCTTAGCGTTGGCGGTTATGATCTTTGGAAATTGGAAACCGTTTAGAATCTTGTTTGCGTCTTTGTTCTTCTCATTCTTTAAAACGATTGCAGCGTTATCCAATGACTATCAAGTTTCACGGTTCTTCCCAACCTTTGGGTTGACCAATACCGATAACTTGTATAAAATGCTTCCTTATTTATTAACGTTAGTTGTTTTGGCATTTACGTCAAAACAATCGCGTGCACCTAAAGCCGAAGGCGTTCCTTACGACCCCGGAAAGCGTTAATCATCCAACCTCTGAAACCTCTGTTTCGGAGGTTTTTTTGAAGAGGGTTTGTTAGTGTTTTTTTATCTCGAAGTAGTTATTATTCGATAACCGGTAATGTTTGGTGAACAAACCCTATTTGTTAATTTATTCTACCACATTTATGCTTGTGAAACCGATTGTTCTATGTTATAATTCTATGCTGTTGACTGCCCCAAAAACTACGATTTCTTTTTACTTAATTAATCGAATATCCGTTACTGCGAAACGAGCGGGTGGTTACTTGGGATTAATGCTTTATTTTTTTAGCTATTAGCGATATAATTGAGAGTGCGATACACATTAACGTGATTAATCATCATCTATGATGAAGACTCTTTGAGGAGGATTACTGTGAAAGAAGATATCATTAAATTGATTGTCGATATGGACTACAAAGCTCGGCATAAAGTTGAATTGCTTCAAGAAGAGAAAGATAATCTTGATGTGTTTTTGAAAGCGTCTCGAAAACAGCTCTTGGAACAATACACCCAAGATACGACCGAAAAAATCCAAGCCGCCATGAAAGAGATCGATTCCGATATCAAAGAAAAAACCATTCAAATCGCTTCAGAACACGAAGCGACACTCAATCGCATCAATCAGATTTATGATGAAAAAAGAGACGAATGGATTGAGGATATGTATCAATTTTGCATTAAATAGATTCTAAAAAGAGGAGGTTGATTTTATGTTTTCGTTTGCCAGCAACGCCATTATTTCAAAAGCGAAATCCATCTACGGAAAAAGCATAAAACCTGCCGATTACGAAACCCTTCTCAAAATGAAATCTGTTCCGGAAGTAGCACAATTCTTAAGCACGCATCCGAACTACCGCGATATTTTACAAGACATTCAAGTAGATTCCATCCATCGTGCCAGGTTAGAAGAGTTAATCAAGAAGACAATCTTTAATCATACCATCCGAATCATTAAGTTCATAAAAGTTAAAGACCAGACATTTTTTGAAATCAATCTATTGAAACGTGAATTGGATATTCTCCTTGAAATTGTTCGTTCGATTATATCAAGCGATTACGATAATCAAATCGCCGAAACACCGAACTATATGAAAAAGCATGCGACCTTTGATATTTTTGAGGCATCCAAATCCAGATCCATGACGGAATTATTAGATGTGGTCAAAGATACGGTTTATTTAGGAATATTGACCAAGTACGCAAACGTAAAAAATGAAGACATCGATTACGTCAGTATTGAACGTGACTTAGAAATCTATTACTTTGAAGAAATATTCAGACGAATTGAACAAAATTACAAAGGCAAATTAAAAAAAGATTTGGATGAAATTTATCTGACGAAAATAGAACTGGGAAACATCACCAAAATTTATCGATTAAAGAAATTCTACAACGCCGATTTTTCCATGATTAAAACGGCGCTCATCCATAAGTATTCGCGCATCAGCGAGAAAAAAATCGATGAATTGATTTCCCTACCCAATCCGGATATGATCTTGCATTATTTAAAAGATTCCGAATACAACACCTACATTGATAAATCCGAATACGTTTATGTTGAATACTACTCGGATCGAATCAAGTATAATCTAGCAAAACGTTACATGTATTTTTCTAGTTCCGTACCGAAAGTCTATGCCGCATTCTTACTGTTGTGCGACATTGAAGTCCAAAATTTGATTAACATTATCGAAGGTATTCGATACCAACTCTCTGAAGTCGAAATTAGAAGAATGCTTATTTATTAAGGTATGAGGGGATAACGTATGGCCATAGCAAAAACGCAACTTATAACAATTACATCGAACCTCGCCAATTTGGACCAACTGTTAATGAGGTTTATCGATTTAGAAGATTTTCATCCCGTATTATCGACGAAAATCGTCGATTCCGTACACGGTTTGACGTCTTTTAAGTCTGATAATTTATGTACAGGAATCTTGAATGAACTCAATCAAATCGAAAAAGAGTTCAATTTGAACCTTCCGGTATCGGAAATCAGAAGTTTGGACTATAATTTTGATAGCATGATGGAAACCATTAAAGAATCGCACCAAATTTTATTAGAACGGGTTAATCAGATCAAAGAGAATCAACAAATGATTACCAAGTATAACGATTCTTTAAAACACGTCATGAACATTGAAACACTCGATGTTTCCTTAGACGATATCTTCTCATGTGCTTACATCGTTTCGCGAATCGGACGGCTTCCCAACGACAGCGTTGAGAAACTGAAGTATTATCGTAATCGACCGTTTTTATTCCGTACGTTCTTAGTGGATCAAAGCTATAACTGGGGTATGTACTTTACAACGCAGGAATACGAACGCGAAGTCGATAACATCTTTTCATCGCTTTTCTTCGAACGCATTTACATTCCTGATTTTGTTCACGGGACTCCGGAAAAAGCCAAAGAGACACTCACCCATGAGATTGAAATCTTAACGGCTAAGAATGAAGAACTGAAAAAAGAAATGCAAACAATCGAAGACAGTTATCAAGATCGCTTAAGCACCATCAAAGGCGAACTGTTATTCTTGAATCAAATCTTTGAAGCCAGAAAATACGTCATTGGTTTTGGCGACCGGTTTACGATTTCCGGATTTACCGAAATCGAAAACGTTGATAAAGTCAAAAAACAGTTTGAGGGCATCGACGATCTCGAGATTGAAGTTCGTCCTCCCAAGAGTGACAAGCGGATTACCCCGCCAACCAAACTCAAAAACCGTTGGTTCAGTCGTCCTTTTTCAATGTTTGTGGAGATGTACGGCGTACCGGCTTACGGCGATATCGACCCAACCCCGTTTGTGGCGATCACGTATTCCATCTTGTTCGGAATCATGTTCGGTGATTTAGGACAAGGGCTTGTGTTGATCTTGTTCGGTTTCATCATGTCAAAATGGAAAAAGATGAAGTTGGGTGAAATCGGAATCCGTATTGGGATTTCATCGGCACTCTTTGGGTTGTTATACGGGTCATTCTTTGGGAATGAGGAAATCCTGACACCGATTTATACGGAATTGTTGGGTCTACCGGGCAAACCCATTCATGTCATGGATTCAGAGTTTACGATGACGCTTCTGATTGCGGCGATTGTCATTGGTGCCGTCCTCATAATCTTGTCGATTATCATGGGCATCATCACCAACATCAAACGCCATCATTACGTCGAAGCGGTTATGTCGCATAACGGATTATCGGGTTTAGTCTTTTATACCTACATCTTATTGGCTGTCGGTTTAAAATTACTGGGCGTCGCTGATTTGTTGGCATGGTATTTCTTAGTTCCGTTTATCGTTATTCCGGTTATCTTAATTTTCTTCAAGGAACCCTTGGAACGAAAATTTGAAGGCAAACCGATGTTCCCCAATGGATTTGGCGGATTCTTCGTTGAAGGATTCTTCGAACTCTTCGATGTGGCGTTGTCGTACATCACCAATACCATGTCATTCATGCGTGTCGGCGGGTTCGTCTTATCCCATGCTGGGATGATGCTCGTTGTCAGTAGCCTGATGGGCATGGTCGCAAACGGAAGTTTGCTCGTCGCCATCTTTGGCAATCTGTTTGTGATGGTCCTTGAAGGACTCATTGTGGGTATTCAAGTATTACGTCTTGAGTTTTACGAAATGTTCTCGCGTTATTACGATGGTAACGGCGTAGCATTTCAAACTATAAAACATTAAAAAAGGAATTTTAGGAGGATATACTTATGTTAAATGCTTTTGAAATGATTTTACCGTTTGCCTTTATTATCGCCATCTCGTTACCGCTCGTTAACGTCTTTCGAGGAAAAGTATCGGCACGTTCGGCCAAACGTCGTGTGATTACTCACATTTCGTTGTTCTTTGGCTTGGTATTAGGAACGATGTTATTGATTTTGATTGGCGGACCGGAATTATTCGCTGAAGAATTAGTACCCGCTACCATTACCGGAACCTTAGCGCAAGGCTTGGGCTTCTTAAGTGCCGCTTTGTCAACCGGTATTTCCGCAATGGGCGCTGGTATCGCCGTAGCGGCTGCCGCACCAGCTGCCATTGGCGCATTCTCTGAAAATGAGAAAAACTTCGGTAAATCGTTGATCTTCGTTGCCCTGGGTGAAGGGGTTGCGATTTATGGTTTGCTTATTTCTATTCTAATTATCGGAAAATTATAGTAAGAAGTTGATCGATTATGCGTTTTTTCTTATTAAGTGATAATGTTGATACACAAGTCGGCTTACGCTTAGTGGGTATCGATGGCGTCGTTATTCACGAACGTGAACCGCTTCTTGACCATCTTGAAAAAGTGATGCAGGACCCTGAAATCTGCATTATTTTGATTACGACCAAATTGGTTGAATTGTGTCCTGACGTTATTTCGGAATTAAAGTTAAAACAAACCAGTAAATTGATCGTTGAAATACCCGACCGTCGCGACAGCAGTCGCGTCGGACAATCGATTGACAAATACGTCAGTGAAGCGATTGGGATTAAATTGTGAGGTGGAATAATGGAATATTATAATGATGATAGCTTATTACGGTACTTTCATGAGGAGATAGAACGTGTTTCGTCTCGTAAAATCGCCGCGCTTCAAAAAGAGATTTCCGAAAAGAAACAAGAAGAATTGGCAAAACTTTCGCTAGAAGTGAAACATCAAGTGGAATTATCGCTGGGCGTTGAACTGAAAGACTTACGCAAAAAATATCGTCAAGATATCAACGATATCTTATCGAAAAATGCGAAAATCTTGTTCGAACGCAGAAAAGCGATATCGGAAGACATTTTTACCGAAATTCATAAAAAGTTGGTTGCGTTTGTCCAAAGCAACGACTATGAAACCTTTATTTCGCATAAACTAGAAACCATCGGATCACAAATACCGCATAAGGACATGACCTTTTTTGTTCGCCCTAATGACGAAACATGTCGCAAGGTAATTATCAATCAGTTTGGTAAAACGGCAAAAATCGAAAACGACCCGGACATCACCATCGGCGGATTTAAAGTTGTGAGTGATGCATTGAAGTTGGAAATTGACGAAACCTTAGATAGCAAACTTGAAAATAACAAAACATGGTTTTTCGCCAATTCGAAACTCTTCATTAAGAACTAAAGAAATTACGTTTTTTGACAAGGAGCTTACGTATGAGTAATAATTTGATTTATTCCATCAACGGACCGGTCGTTACGGTTAAAAACAGTCTTGATTTTCATATGCTCGAAATGGTTTATGTTGGTAACAATCGCTTATTAGGCGAAGTTATTGCGATTACCGATACCAGCACCATTATTCAAGTCTATGAATCCACGACGGGGTTACGTCCCAACGAACCCGTTTTTACCACCGGAGAACCCGTTTCCATCTTACTTGGCCCAGGCATGATGAGCCAGATTTTTGATGGTATTGAGCGTCCTTTGCAAAAAATAGCCGATGAACACGGAATCTTTGTACCGATTGGTGGAAATACCAATCTTTTGGATACGACGAAAAAATGGGATGTGACCCTTTTGGCAAAAAAAGGCCAACACGTCACCTATGGCGATATCATCGCCACTACGCAAGAGACGACGTTGATTGAACATCGCATCATGATTCCTAAGGGAATTAGCGGCGAAGTGACGAACGTTGTGAAAAACGGATCTTATACCATCAACGATGTTATTGTTACTGTAAAAGATGCAAATGGGCAATCACATGACATCACCATGGCTCAACGTTGGCCCATCAAAACCGAACGTCCTGTATCAAAACGACTGACTTTAAACGAACCGCTAATTAGCGGACAAAGAATCATCGATTCTGTTTTCCCCATCGCCAAAGGCGGTACCGCCGCCGTACCCGGTGGTTTCGGGACTGGTAAAACCATGCTTCAGCACCAATTTGCAAAATGGTGCGACGCCGATATCATCATTTACATCGGTTGCGGTGAACGTGGCAATGAAATGACTCAAGTATTGGAAGAATTTACCGAATTAATCGACCCTAAATCACACCGTCCATTAACCGAACGGACGATTTTGATTGCGAATACCTCAAACATGCCGGTTGCGGCTCGTGAAGCCAGCATTTATACCGGTGTAACGATGGCTGAATACTACCGCGACATGGGTTACCATGTGGCCATTATGGCCGACTCCACCTCACGGTGGGCCGAAGCGTTGCGTGAAATCAGTGGCCGTTTGGAAGAAATGCCTGCCGAAGAAGGCTTCCCTGCGTATCTTCCCAGCCGTATTTCTCAGTTCTATGAACGGGCTGGGTATGTTCAAACCATCAATGGTAATAAAGGCTCCATCACCATTATTGGTGCGGTTTCACCGCAAGGAGCGGACTTTTCAGAGCCCGTTACACAAAACACAAAGCGGTTTGTGCGTTGTTTTTGGGCGCTCGACAAACAGTTAGCCTATGTGCGTCACTATGCGGCCATCAACTGGAATATTTCCTATTCCGAATATATTCCCGAGTTAACCGATTGGTTCAATAAGAACATCGATGTTCAGTTTTTACCGTACCGCCAACGCATCATCGCCTTGTTGGCAGAAGAAAACAAGCTGATGGAAATCGTTAAGTTGATTGGTAGCGATATCTTGCCGGATGATCAAAAACTCATCATCGAAATCGGTAAAGTCATTCGTACGGGCTTCTTACAACAAAATGCGTTCCATAAAGACGATACCTACGTTCCTTTGATGAAACAATACAAAATGATGGAAGTCATCTTACATTTATACCAAGCGTTGAAAGATTACTTGCTTCAAGGAAAATCTTTGAGTTTGGTGATAAAAACAAATCTGTTTGAAAAAATCATACGGATGAAATACGACATCGGAAACGATGATTTGACAAAGTTTGACGATTATTTCAGTTTAATTGACGATACGATTAGAAAAATCAAATGATGGGAGGAATACGATGAATCTTCAATATAAAGGTTTAAAAGAGATTAATGGATCATTGATTTTTTTAGATGGCGTCAAAAACGTTTCGTTTGAAGAAGTGGTCGAAATTATCCTTGATGATGGTTCTACGCGTCGCGGAAGAGTCGTCCAAATTCAAGGCGAACGCGTCGTCGTTCAAGTCTTTGAAGGAAGCAGCCATATTTCTCTTACCAACACCAAAACACGCTTTTTAGGGCATCCCATGGAACTACCGATGTCCAAAGAAATATTAGGACGAGTCTTTGATGGCTCCGGTTTACCGATTGATGGACTGGGGGATGTTTTCGTCGATGAATACAAAGACATCAACGGTCTTCCGTTAAATCCCGTCAGCCGTGTTTATCCGCGTAACTACATCAATACCGGCGTTAGCAGTATTGATGCGCTCGTGACCTTAATTCGGGGACAAAAACTCCCAATATTCACTGGCTCTGGGTTACCGCATAATGAGTTGGCGGTTCAAATCGTTAAACAAGCGAAAATTGCCGAATCCGAATCCAAAGATTTCTGTATTGTTTTTGCCGCTATGGGCGTTAAAAACGAAGTGGCGGATTACTTCGTCCATTCGTTTGAAGAAGCCGATGTCAAAGAAAAGGTCGTCATGTACGTCAATCTATCGAACGACCCGATTATCGAACGTTTGTTAACCCCGCGATGTGCGTTGACGGCAGCCGAATACTTGGCTTACAAACATGGAATGCATGTTTTGGTTATCATGACCGATATGACGTCGTATTGCGAAGCACTTCGTGAGTTCTCCAGCAGTAAAGGTGAAATTCCGGGTCGTAAAGGCTACCCAGGTTACTTATATTCTGACTTGGCCTCGTTATTTGAACGGGCCGGTATCGTTAAAAATACCAAAGGATCCGTCACGCAAATACCGATTCTAACCATGCCTAACGATGACATCACCCATCCAGTACCTGACTTGACCGGTTATATTACCGAAGGACAAATCGTGTTGGACCGTGATCTCCATCAAAAAGGTATTTTCCCGCCGGTCGGCGTCTTACCTTCCTTATCCCGTTTGATGAAAGACGGCATCGGCGATGGTTATACGCGTAGCGATCATTCCGCCGTTGCCAATCAGCTATTCGTTGCGTATTCGAAAGTACGTGACGCTCGAAATCTAGCATCGGTTATCGGTGAAGATGAACTCAGTGCCATCGACCGTTCGTACATTGATTTTGGTAATTTATTTGAAAAGCATTTCTTAAATCAAGGTTCTAACGTCAATCGTTCGATTGAAGAGACGTTAAATTTGGGTTGGCGATTGTTATCGACGCTCCCTGTTACTGAACTCGATCGGATGGATTCAGACTTAATTAAGGAACACTATAATTATCAAGATGCCATTACCTATTTCAAAGTGATTGTAAAATCAACCGTGAAGGCGTTGGCATCGACAAGGGCTGGTAAAAATGGATAGTCAACAAATATTCCCAACCAAGGGAAACTTGATGGCGCTTAAAAAATCCAATTCACTGGCAAAAATGGGTTATGAACTGATGGATCGCAAGCGCAACATCTTAATCCGTGAAATGATGATCATCTTAAAGGATGTTCGTGATTTGCGTGATGAGTTGACGACGGCGTATCATCAGGCCTATTTGGCGCTTCAAGAAGCCAACATTACCTTAGGAATCGTTGGCGACATTGCCAAATCCATACCGATTGACAATGGACTGGATTTTTCGCTTCGAAGCGTTATGGGCGTGGATTTGCCCATTGTCTATTACGAGAAGAAAGTTGTCAAAATCTCCTATGGTATTGGCAGTACCAATACCAAGTTCGACTATGCCTATACCTGTTTTCAAAAGGTAAGAGATTTGACGATTCGACTCGCTGAAATCAGTAACTGCGCGTATCGTCTTGCCAATGCGATTCGTAAATCGCAAAAACAAGCGAACGCGTTAAAAAGCATCGTTATTCCTGAATTTGAAAAGAACATCAAGTTCATTTCCGATTATTTGGAAGAACGCGAACGCGAAGAATTTTCGAGAAAAAAAGTCATTAAGAACATTCTTCTCAACAAAGCCAATAATTGATAAAAAAAACGCTAGAAAATTGATTTCAAGCGTTTCTTTTATTTGTTGGATTGTTCTTTTTCGGCTTTCAATTCTTCTTTTAAAATCTTTTTGTATTTGGGAATGGGGTCATAACCACCCTTATTAAACGGGTTGCACCGAAGGATTCGCCAAATGGTCAGTAAAGTTGCGTAAAAGAAGTTATAGTTTTCATACGCCTGAATGGCGTAATTCGAACACGATGGATGAAACCGGCACGTGGGTTGTTTTCCCTGTGTGGCGGCTTGATAGCCGTGGATCAATTTTATCATAAATTTTTTCATATCCGTCACCATTCTTATTCTATCATACATTTGATAAATTGAGTTATTTTTGATTCAAATACGACTGTATTTGTTGGTTGAATAAAACGGGTTGTTATGTTAAAATTAGTAAAGGTGAAAGTATGCTAAATCAAAACCACATTGAACGTCTATTTGAATACCTTGACACGTCTGCGAATTTGTTCGCTGAAGAACGAAATGGCAGCTATCTAGACGGTATTACCGAAGCGGTCAATAACTTAGTATCGGACTCGATTGACGCATCGTTAAGCGATGCGACCATCGAAAAAATGAAGTCACTCATGACGACGGTCAATGCCATCGATTTTAAAAAAGAAGAAGTCAGAAAAGCAATGCAACTTGCCATCTTGAAGGGCTTTAAACAAGAAAAGCGGACCAATGCCCTAATGACACCGGATACGATTGGTTTATTCATGGCATTCTTGGTCGAGAAACTTTATGCCAAGGCATCGGAACTTATCATCTTTGATCCGTTGGTAGGAACCGGCAACATGATTACGACCATCGCCAATCACATGAATGTTCCAACCCGTTTATTGGGCGTTGAATCGAACGTTGAAAGTTATCATCTCGCAACCGCCCTGTTTGACATGATGGATTACGGTGATGATCTTTACTTTCAAGATACCTTGCTTTTTCATAACATCTTAGCCGATGTCGTGGTTACGGATTTTCCCTATTCGACGGTTGAAAAAGGCACCTATTTCCCCTATGATGTCATCAATCATCACTATCAGAATCTAAATGAGGGTGGATACTTCTTAGCCGTTATTCCCAATGATTTTTTCGAGATTCCCGGCGCTGAAGTTTTTAAAGACGTCATCAAGGATTTATGGCAAGTCATCGGACTCATCAAACTTCCCGATTCGTTGTTCAAAACGATTGGGAAAAGCATATTCATCATTCAAAAAATCGGGCCGTCCGTTCAAAAAATCGAAAACGTATTGTTAGCGGACATTACCTCGTTTGAAGACGAGGAATTATTGCAGATTCAAATCGCAAAGATTAATCAATGGTTTAAAACCCATATAGAATAAAAGAGGAGAAACAAAATGGTTAAAATTATGGCTGTTAATGCCGGAAGCTCATCACTCAAGTTCCAATTACTGGAAATGCCTGAGGAAAAAGTCATCACCAGCGGACTCGTCGAACGCATCGGGATGAAAGACTCCGTATTTACCATTAAGGTAAACGGTGAAAAACTGCAAGAAATCAAAGACGTTGATAATCACGCTGAAGCCGTGAAACTCGTTGTCGAAAAACTGATTGAGTTAAACATCATTCATAGTTTCGATGAAATCAATGGCGTGGGTCATCGCGTTGTTCAAGGTGCTTCGGTATTAACCAAATCGGTGGTCATTACCCAACATGAAATCGATATTTTAGAAAGCATTATTGATTTGGCACCGCTGCATTTAGGTCCGAATTTAACGGGAATTAAAGCGTTTATGGAGATATTACCCCACGTTAAACAAGTGGCGGTTTTTGATACAGCATTTCATCAAACGATGCCAGAAGAAGCGTATTTGTACGCCGTTCCTTACGATTGGTACGAACGTCACCAAGTTCGTAAATACGGCTTCCACGGAACATCTCATCAATACGTATCCCAACGCGTCGCCGAACTTTTAAACAAACCGCTTGAATCGGTAAATACCGTCGTATGTCATTTAGGTAACGGTGCTTCGATCTGCGCTGTCAAAGGTGGACAATCGATCGATACGTCGATGGGTTTCACACCGTTAGAAGGCATTCCCATGGGAACGCGTTCAGGCAACATCGACCCGGCGATCATCGAATACATGATGGTTAAGAAAAACAAATCCGCCAAAGAAATCGTTAATATTTTAAACAAACAATCCGGTTACCTCGGTGTATCGGGAATCTCGTCGGATTCACGCGATTTGGTCGCAGCTGCGGAAAAAGGCAATCATCTTGCGGACATGGCCATTGAAATTCAAGCCAAACGCATCGTCGATTACATCGCTTCGTATTACGTTTACATGGGTGGTGCCGATGCCATTGTCTTTACCGCTGGAATTGGCGAAAATGCGCCAACGACGCGTGCCAACATCATTAAACGGTTAGCCGTTTTAGGGGTTAAACTTGACGAACAGGCCAACGAATGCCGCGGGGTTGAACGTCTGATTTCCACACCGGATTCAAAAATCAAAGTCTTCGTTATTCCTACCAATGAAGAAGTCATGATTGCTCGCGATACGCTTGCATTACTCTAAAAAAATAAGTGAAATGACATCCCCCTCGTACTATGTTTACGAGGGGGTTTTTCTATGGTAAAAAAAGGGATGATTGGGAGTCTATTGGCTCTTTTTATGTTACTTGGAATAAAACAGGTCCAAGCCGTCGACTATGGACCACATCCGAATGAAACGTATTACGTTATCGGATGTGTATCTCATCCTGTTTATAATCTGTACTTTGGGTCAACTCAAAATCAAGAGACCGATGATCACGACGGATTGGTTGTGATGAAGTATGCCGAAACGGACATGCTCTATCGTACGTTAAAATTGGATGAAGGCGGAAGAGAATCGGTCCAATCGATTGCGCTGTTTTCCGACGGATCGTTTGCGGTCGTCTTAGTGAAGTACACGTTCAGTTATTCATCGCTTGCCTATGAATTTGACTATACTAAATTGATCAAGTACGATGTCTATGGCAATAAAGTGTTGGAAAAAGAACTGGCTGAAAAATTCAAATACGTTGCAAATATTGATTATCGACTCATCTTATCTCGAGATGAGACTTATCAGGCAGACATCGTATGGGATGAATTATTCCAAGATAGCTTACTTATGAGTGAATTAAATGTAAAGGGTGAGTATACGTGCCAATACAAGGGAAAAGCAATCGTTAACGGTGAATCGGTAGAGTCTATCCAGCTATCAGAAATCGGATACTATCACATTGAAATCACCGATTTTCGGTTTCATTATTCATTCGATGTTACCGTCCATCCGAGCGCGATTGGCGTTGAAGAAGGTGGTCATTATACAGAAACCGTTCAAATCGATTATGAAGGTGATTTCTGGCTTGACGGACAACGGTATTCTTCACCCATGAGCTTGTCTTCAATTGGGTATCATCAATTGATCATGGAAGGCATCCAGGATTATCGTCAAACCATTGCCTTTGTGATTGAACCGAATTTAGGTTCGTTGGTTGACGGCGGTACGTACGAAGATAAGGTGGACATTGATATTGATGACGTCGAACTGACGCTCAATGGAAATAGCGTTCAATCCCCGTTGTTCGTTGCCGAACCGGGGTTTTACGAACTGACGATTGAAGGCGTGAATGGCTTCATCAAAACGGTGACGTTTGTGATCTATCCTTCGGCTCGAACCATCGAACCTAATGCGACGTATGAAATCAACTATCCCGTAGTGTTCATTGGTGAAGCCATGCTCAACGATGAGTGGATTGAATCGGGTTACGTTATCGATCAACCGGGTG
Source organism: uncultured Candidatus Izemoplasmatales bacterium (assembly GCA_964501315.1). Classification (GTDB taxonomy): domain Bacteria; phylum Bacillota_I; class Bacilli_A; order Izemoplasmatales; family Hujiaoplasmataceae; genus UBA5603. The sequence continues at coordinate 15,019 of CAZCSO010000018.1, forward strand.
ATTATGAACTCACTCTTTATTTTGGGGACGTTCCCTACAAAACGTATGCCTTTACGGTTGTTGAAAAAAACGAACCGATCGAAACAAAAACCAACTCATTTCCCTTTTTGGAAGTCGGATTAGGGATAATTACGCTCTTGGGAATCTACTTTGTGTTTCGAAAGAAGTAGCGAAAAATAAAGGCTTCTGTGATATAATCAAGTTGGTGATTCGCGTGATACGATTTGATTTATTTATACAATCATCCTATTCGTTTAACGGCAGTTTGTTGGATATCGACAAACTGATTTTGCGTGCGAAAGAATGGGGTTATACAACTTTGGCATTGACGGATCAAACCAATTTACATGGAGCCGTTAAATTTTATCAAGGTTGCGTGAAACACGGCATTAAACCCATCATCGGATTATCGGTTTCCATCAATTCGCCTTCTTATGGATCAGTACCGATGCTTCTATACGCTAAAAACAACGAAGGCTATCGCCATTTGATTGAAATCAGTTCGTTGCTCAATACGGAAGAAAAAGAATTGAGCTACGAATCACTTTCTTCCCGAAACAAAGGATTGATTGCCGTGGCGATGATTCACAAAGGGTATTTATACTCCGAACTTGGCAACGACCACTTTGCCAACGTGACGGAGTTTTGCGAAACGTTCAATCGGTTATTTGATTCGTTTTATTTGGGTATCGATATGACCGATATCGCTACGCAACTTAAACTTGGTACACTTGCCAGCACTTTATGGGATTCAATCATCATTAACCAGGTCAATTACCTATCGGTAGATGATCGCTATGCATCGGATATTTTGGCAAGGATTTTAAATGACGAGGTTTTGTCGGAGGAATCCATCTTTACCGAAGCGTCGACGCATCACGCGTTACGAAAACCGGAAGAACTAACACAACTGAATAGCGATTTTTATAAGGAAATAACACGAACTGAAGCGCTTATTGAATCCATTCAGTGGACGATGGAATTTGGGTCGTATCACTTACCGTTATATCCGGTCATGGAATCCGAAACAGCCGAGTCTTACTTGAGTAAACTCGCCAACAAAGGCCTGAAGCGGCGTTTCCAAATGATGAAACAACCGCTGTTTACCTTTGATCACTATCAATCCCGTTTAAATTTCGAATTGGATGTCATCCATAAAATGGGATTTGACGATTATTTTCTGATTGTTTGGGATTTTATCCTCTATGCCAAAAAAAGCGGTATTTTGGTGGGCCCCGGAAGAGGATCTTCAGCGGGATCGTTGGTCAGCTATGCTTTAGGGATCGTCGATGTAGATCCTTTGGAGCATCATCTCTTTTTTGAACGTTTCTTAAATCCTGAACGAATCACCATGCCCGATATCGACTTAGACTTTCCTGATGACGAACGTGATAACGTCATTCAATATGTTTTGGACAAATACGGAAAGGACCGTGTTTGTAACATCGTCGCCTTTGGAACGTTCCAAGGGAAATCAGCCATTCGTGACGCCGCTCGGATATTAGGGGTTGAAGCGATGATTGTTGATCAGTTGACTTCGGATGTCAATCAAACCGATAACTCACTTTCCAGGTTTATCGAAGAAAATCCTGATAAATACGCATTTTATAATGAAAATCCCGTCATTCAAACCTTGCTTGATGTTTCATTACGAATCGAAGGATTACCGCGCCATCGCTCAACTCACGCTGCGGGTATCATGATTACCGATCAGCCGATGATTCATTACGCTCCGGTATCGAACGGATTGATGGGTATGTATCAAACCCAATACGAAGCCACTGATTTAGAAGCGCTTGGTTTGTTAAAGATTGATTTTTTGGGCATTCGAAACTTATCAATGATTGCGAAAACCCTTAAAAATATTGAATCTGAAACATCAGTTAAGATTGATTTGTACAAACTCCCCATGAATGACGAAAAGACGTTTCAGTTACTCAGAAACGTCCATACGTTGGGAATCTTTCAACTTGAATCACCCGGGATGATGAATTTGATGCGTCGCATGCAAATTCAGTCGTTTGACGATATCGCCGTCTGTATCGCGTTATTTAGACCCGGTCCGATGGAAAATATACCGCTCTTCTTGAAACGAAGAGCCGATCCCTCATCGGTTCGTTATCTGCATCCGGAGTTAATTCCGATTTTGAAAGATACGCATGGAATCATTGTCTATCAGGAACAAATCATGCAAATTGCCAATCAATTTGCAGGCTATACTTACGGTGAAGCCGATGTTTTGAGACGAGCCGTCTCAAAAAAGAAAGAAGACGTCTTAATCAAAGAACGTCAAACCTTCATTGAAAAAGCCAAAGCCATGGGACGAGACGAAGCCATAAGCGATGAAATCTATGACTACATCGTCAAATTTGCGAATTATGGATTTAATAAATCACATTCGGTCGTTTATGCTCTGGTTGCCTATTGGATGGCGTATCTAAAAGCCAATTATCCGGACTATTTCATGGGTGCCTTGCTCGATAACGCGATTGGTTCTTCAACCGCAACGAATCTTTATATCAAAGAAAGTCAAAAACTGAATTTATCCATCTTACCGCCGCTCATCAATCAATCGCAGAAATACTATCATAAAGAAGAAACAGGCATTCGCTATCCCTATTTGGGCATACGAGGCATTGGTCCGGTCATTGCGGAAAAGCTATCGGAGATGACCATTGACGCACCGATCACATCGTTTCTCGATTTCATGCGCCGAAGTAAAGGGATTAACACAAAAGCAGTGGAATCGTTGATTCAAGTGGGTGTGTTTGATGGGTTCCCGCAAACAAAGAAAACGTTGATTCAAAACATTACTCAGGTCATGAATTTTATTGAATTCAACGATGCCTCTCACGATGATTTGTTTCTTTATTTGGAAGGCGAAGAGTATTCGCATCACGAATTGATGAAATTTGAAAAAGAACTCTTAGGCATCAACCTTCGCTATCATGTATTATCTCCCTATAGGGATTGGATCAAATCGCATCAGTACCACACACCTTCAGACCTTGAAGAGACAATCATGGGTTCTATCAATTTAGTAGGTGTCCTATCTCGACTGAAAACGATAAAAACCAAACGCAACGAAACGATGGCGTTTGTGGACATTGAAGATGCCTTTTCAACGCTAGAAGGGGTCTTATTTGTGGATGGTTACCGAGCGTATTCAACCATCTTAAAAACCGGCGAGCCGTATTTGTTTACGGGTCATATTGAAGAACGAAATGAACGTCGTCAATTAATCATTGACACCGTTCAAGCAATTAAGGAGGAATTATCATGAATAAAATTGCTGTTTTGACCTCAGGGGGCGACGCTCCGGGAATGAATGCGGCTATTCGCGCCGTCGTTCGAACCGCTCTATATTATGGGTACGAAGCCTATGGTGTTTACGATGGGTATAAAGGCCTAGTTCAAAACAAGATCAAACCTTTGAATCGAAATGATGTCGGTCAGATTTTGACTCATGGTGGCACGATTTTAGGATCGTCTCGATTACCGGAATTCAAAGAAGAAGCGGTTCAAAAACAAGCCGTCGACAATCTAAAACAACTCGGAATCGATACCTTGGTTGTGATTGGCGGCGACGGGACCTACCGGGGTGCTATGGCACTGAACCGATTAGGAATTCAGTGCATCGCCTTGCCGGGAACCATTGACAACGACATTGCCTCAACCGAATACACCATCGGCTTTTTTACGGCTTTGGATACCGCCATTTGGGCCATCGATAAACTTCGTGATACCTCATTTTCTCATCAACGCTGTACGGTTGTGGAAGTAATGGGACGTAATTGCGGTGATTTATCAATCTTCTCAGGCGTAGCCTGTGGTGCCGAGATTGTCATTACGAAAGAAACGGGCTTCGATCGTGATGAGATATTATCGCAAATACGGGGCGCAAAAGCCAAAGGCAAACGTCACTTGATCATTGTCGTAGCTGAAAATATGCTCAATGTCTTTGATTTGGCTAAAGATATTCAGGCCAATACCGAATACGAAACTAGAGCGACGGTTTTGGGTCACATTCAACGGGGTGGAAATCCCAGTTCGTTTGACCGAATCTTGGCTTCGAAAATGGGATCGTACGCCGTCGAGTTATTGCGTCAAGGAATCAGCGGGAAGGCCGTTTGTTCCGATGGAATTGACGTAAGCTACATTGATATCGATGATGCTTTAACCAAGGAGAAACGCACAACCGATTTGTACGATTACTTGGAAAAACTAAATTAAAACGGTGTGATGGTTGCCATCACACCGTTTCTTTCTTAAGAGTATCGATAATTCGTTGGTCTGGGTAAAATAATCCAATCAAATAATCGTTGGTTCGTTCAATCACAATTCCGTACTTATACAAATCATCAATTCGTTCGTTTTTGTGAATCGCATGATAGCGTCTCAACACTTCATTTTTGTTTGCTTTGGATAGAACAGGTTTCCACCAAACTTGTGGTTTGATATGTGCATAACGAAGATAATCCATCACCAATAAATCGTGATAAATAACGTAATGATGGGGTAATGTGGTTTTGACATAGGCATCAATCCTAGTGAAGCAATCCACCAACTGGTATCGGTGAAAATCGAACCCTTTTTCGAGTAACTCATGACCAAAGGTGTTCATGAAGTCAAACGGTGATTCGACCTGTTGGGTCAACCATTGAAAACTAGTATTCATGAACCCTTTATTCCAAAACAATTCAAGAATGGATTCGGTAATGTGAATTTCATTCACGTCCGATGACGATAAGACGTTGTTTTGAATCATTTCATAGGGTGGGTTCTCATCGTATCGATAATCGTACAAATGGGCGTTCCTACGTAACTTAGTACCCCGTAACATCTTTAAGAAGCCTAGTTGCAATTCCTTAGCATAAAGCGAATAAACCGTATCAAAGGTTAATTTAAATCGATTCAAATCCTCATCAGGAAGACCGGCAATGAGATCGAGATGCAAATCGATGACGTTTCCTTCGATGATTTTTTTAATGTTGTGGAACAGTTTTTCGTTATTTTGGTGCCGATCAACCAATTGGTTTGTACGTTCGTGTGTGGACTGAATGCCAATCTCAAATCGGAATAATCCTTTGGGAGCGTGACGATTGAGATGGTCAATGATGGTTTCTGGAAGTAAATCGCCGGTGATTTCAAACTGAAACACCGTGTTTTCTTGATGGTTTTCAATCAGAAAATCAAACAAGTCCAACGCAATTTTCATATTATAGTTAAAGGTACGGTCTAGAAATTTAAATACGTTTGCACCTTGATTCATCAGCGAGATAAGAGTACTCTTAACGGTATCCAAATCAAAAAAGCGAACGCTATTTTCTAACGAAGCCAAACAATAGGCACAATGGAATGGACAGCCTCTTGATAACTCAACATACTGAATCTTTGATTGGATTGCCTCAGGTGTCATCCAATCATAAGGGCTTTTTAATTGACTTAAAGGTTCAATCGGGATAATTGGATTTTGTCGGATACCGTTATCTCGGTATGCAAGATTCACAACATCGCATAAAGGTGATTTGTTTTGAATCGATTGAATCAACTGATTGAATGCCAGTTCGCCTTCACCGCAAATGATGTAATCAACGAGCGTGTTCGTTAAATAATAGGGTGCGTCATAGCTGACTTCCGGACCGCCATAGACGATGATGACAGGTCTTTCTGCCTTCAATCGTCTTGTTAATTCTTTTACGATTGTGACGTTCCATAGATACACAGAAAAGCCAATGACATCATAAGCTTCAATCGTCAGTTGGTTCATCATCGATTCAATCGAATCTTTGATGGTGAATTCAACAAGGGTAGACGGATACGACAGATTCGCTTTTAAGTAGCGAATCGCCAAATTGGTATGAATGTATTTTGAATCAATACTGACGAGTCCGATTTTCATGGTATCACCTGATTCTATTGTATCAAATTTGACGCTATTCGCCTAAACATATTATCCATATCTATGGTATACTTATGTCAGGTGATAAGCATGGATCAATTTAAACTCATATCGGACTACCAACCCATGGGTGATCAACCCGAAGCGATTGTGTCGTTGACAAACAACTTAAACGCCGGCATTAAAGAACAAGTTTTATTGGGGGCAACCGGTACGGGAAAAACGTATACCATTGCCAACGTCATTCAAGCCGTAAACAAACCAACGTTGGTTCTGGCGCACAATAAAACATTAGCCGGACAATTGTACAACGAGTTAAAAACGCTATTTCCGGAAAATCGGGTCGAATACTTTATTTCGTATTATGACTATTATCAACCCGAAGCTTACGTGCCCGGGCGCGATCTCTATATAGAAAAAGATGCTTCAATTAACGAAGAGATTGATGAGATGCGCCATGCGGCAACCTCATCGATTTTAGAACGTCGGGATACCATCGTAGTGGCTTCGGTATCGTGTATTTACGGTATAGGTGACCCAGAGGATTATAAGAATGGAATGATCACGCTACGGATGGGGGATGTGTACGGCCGTGATGTTTTACTAAAAAAACTCATTCAAATATTGTTCGTTCGCAACGACATCGATTTTGTCCGCGGTAGTTTCCGAGTCAAAGGGGATGTCGTTGAGATCTTACCTACGTATGAAAAAACCAATGCAATAAGGGTAGAGTTTGATTTTGATGCCATCAAGCGGATTCGTGAGTTTCATATTGTTACCGGTGAAATTATCAAAGACTATCAGATGATCACGTTATTCCCCGCTTCTCACTTTTTAACCAATCGTGACAAGCTCGACGAAGCGTTAAAACGAATCAAAGAAGAATTATACGATCAAATTCGTCTTTTTAAATCGAAAGGACAATTACTGGAAGCCGAACGGATTGAACAAAGAACCATGTATGATTTGGAACTATTAAGTGAAATGGGAACTTGTGCCGGGGTTGAAAACTATTCACGGCATCTAGCATTAAGAGAAGCAGGTGAAACTCCCTCGGTGTTGATTGATTTCTTCCCAGATGATTTTTTACTGGTCGTCGATGAATCGCACGTTACCTTGCCACAAGTCAGAGGAATGTTTAACGGTGACCGTTCCCGTAAACAGACACTGGTTGATTACGGTTTCCGTTTACCCTCTGCACTGGATAACCGTCCTTTGAACTTCGATGAATTCAAACAAAAAATCAATCAAGTTATCTATGTATCTGCGACACCCGGTGACTATGAGTTAGCCCAAACGCCACACATTATTGAACAGATTATTCGACCGACAGGATTGCTTGACCCAGTCGTTATCGTCAGACCGTCAGAAGGACAAATCGATGATTTGTTAAGTGAAATAGAGGCAACGCTCGCACGTAAAGAACGTGTCTTGATTACGACATTGACCATCAAGATGAGTGAAGATTTGACCGATTATTTAAAATCGCTCGGTTATCAAGTTGCGTATTTGCATTCGGAGATTAAATCGCTTGAACGAATGGACATCATTCGAAAACTGCGGTTAGGAACCTACGACATTTTAGTTGGGATTAACCTGCTTAGAGAAGGACTTGATTTACCGGAAGTATCGACCATTGCGATTTTGGATGCCGATAAAGAAGGATTCTTAAGAAGTGACCGGTCATTGGTTCAAACCATAGGACGTGCTGCCCGTAATGTTAACGGCAAGGTTATTATGTACGCCGACAAGATGACGCCATCGATGACGTATGCCATCAAGGAAACCAGTCGGCGTCGTCAAATTCAAGAAGCATTCAATGATATAAATCATATTGTACCGAAAACCATCATTAAAGCCGTACCAGATTCGCTATCGATTAAGATTGATAAGAAAACGGGCGAGGTTAACTTCAAGAAGTTGTCGAAAAAAGATGTCGAGAAATCTATCGATATATTGGAACGACAAATGCGACAAGCAGCGAAAGATTTGGATTTCGAACGAGCTGCCGAACTTCGAGACATCATTATCGAGATGAAAAGTCATCTATGAAACGAATTTTTTATATTATAGCTTCCGTCGTTATGACAGGACTAATTTTTGGATTCTCAGCACAATCGGCGTCTACATCCTCTGAACTCTCATCCGGTTTGACAGATTTTCTTTATAGAGGGATCGACGCTTTATCCATTCCGCTTTCATACGATACCTTTCATTGGATTGTTCGTAAGTGCGCCCATGTAATCGAATTTATGTTGCTGGGGTATTTTTATACTTCTGCAGCCTTACCAAGTCGAAAACGGCTTCTCATTGTGATTGTACTGGGATTAGTCGTAGCCTTGACCGACGAAACCATTCAACAGTTCTTTGAAGGAAGAGGTCCATCGATTTTCGATGCATTCGTCTTTGATTTCAGTGGATTTTTGATAGGATGCTTTCTAACACTCAAAATCAATAAAATTAAGTTCAAATTTAACATCTCTTAGAGATGTTATTTTTTTTATTAAAAATATTTAAAAAAATATTAAAAAAATGCTTGTAATTTAATTAAAATATTAATATAATTAAGGTGCAAGTTAAAAAAATTAATTAAATCATTAAAAAGATTAAAAAAATCAATCTTAAATTAAATGATTTTAAAAAAGGAGGACATAACGATGAAATCATTCATTCATTGGATTAAAAGCTTAGTAGCCCGCATCCAAAATCAATCAACCCAATCTTACTCAACGATTGATCAAGCGTTTCTATCAGATGAAACGACACTGTCAAAACGTCATTGTTTAAAAAGCGTGGCTTGCTGGCTTAGATGGTCTGAATCAATCTATGATGTATCACGTCAGCATGAGTCCTGGGTCCCATTTAGCAAAAATCTACTGAGTATGTAAAAAATGGTTGCAAAATCAATCATAATTTAATATTATTAAAGTATGAATTGAAAAAATTTATAAAAGGAGGACAAAATTTGTGCAAAATGAAATACTGACTAAATTGTCAAACAACGAATTGTCCGTAGCAAAAGCGTATAAGGGGTTGTATTCTCAACCACGACGTCACCGAAGAAGAGCACATTTCATTAAGCTTCGAATCACCATTCCGGATGAACGAGGCGTCACACGGTTCTTAGCCTTTCTATTCTTCTTCCCAATCCCTTTGTTTATTGGAAAGATTGCTTTGCGAAAGATGAATAACTTTTCTCAAGATCAAATCCCTTTAAGCAAAAACGAATTACTCGATTTGATTAGCGTACGTGGTATCAAGATTGAAGTCAAAACTCACGATGGCGAAGACATCGTCATCAAAACCATTTAAGGAGGAATTATCATGCCAGCGAATAAACGTTTCGATTTTAATGATTTCCCATTTGGAAAAGAATTTTCAAAGGAATTCAAAAACGAATTCAAGAAAATTCCATCTAAAAACCCAGTATTGTCAACCTGTCCAGTTTGTCATCATGAACTGACGGTAACCCACTTGGTGTGCGAACAATGTCATACCGGTATCGACGGAGCTTTCACCTTATCAAAATTTAATTATCTGGATACAGAAAAGTTGTACTTTATCGAAGTGTTCGTCAAAAACCGTGGTAACATCAAAGCCATTGAAAAAGAAATGAATTTGAGTTATCCCACCATCAAAAAAATGTTGGATGACGTCATCGTCGGATTAGGATACTCGCCTGATTCAAGCGAAGAAACCCCAGTAACACCTTCAGAACCACAAAAACCCAAAACATCAAAAGCAGACATCTTGGATCAACTTGAAAACGGAACCATCTCTGTGGCAGAAGCCATAGAGAAAATGAATCAATAATAAAAAGAAAAGAGGAAAACAATCATGGCTAAAAAAGAAAATAGAGTCGAAAGAATGAAAATATTGAACCTTTTATCAAAAGGACTTATCTCTGCAGATGAAGCAGAAAAGTTATTGCTCGCAATTGGTGAAGAAGAAGAACTTCCTGTCGTTGAACAACCAACCAAAAAAACACCGTTTCGCATGTTAAAAATCTTGGTTGATTCCGCCGATGGCGATAACATCAAGATTCAAATTCCGATTGAATTTGCAAAATTATTAAAATCAAGTCGCTTTAATGTCGATAAGCTTGACGACTTAAATTTAGATATGGATGCATTAATCGGTATGATTAACTCCGGCGCAGTTGGTGAGCTTGTCAATATCACGTCAGAAGACGGCGATGTCATTGTCATCAAAGTAGAATAGTGTGAATGGTCATGACCGACGCAGCTGTACTTGATAAACCGAAGGTCAACGTCTTTAAAAACAAAAACTTCTCATTGCTCTTTTGGGGGGTTTTTGTTTCGAATGTTGCCCATATTATCTTCAATTTTGCCATCAGTTTGTATTTATTGAATCTATTAGAACCGTATTATGGCAAAGAAACATCTGCCATGATTCAAGCAATCTATTTAGCCGTATCGGGTATTGTATTGGTCTTATTGATTCCGTTCGGAGGCGTGATCGCCGATAAGATTAGCAAAGTCAAAATCATGTACATAACCGATTTCATCAGAGGGTTTACAATCTTATTGACAGGGCTGATTTTATGGATTGATTTATCGATTGTCGCTACTCTGATTGCTCTATTCGTAATGAACTTTATCTTAGCGGTCAACGCCTCTTTCTTTTCTCCGGCAGCGCAATCCCTATTACGGTTCATTGTCAGCGATGAAGAGTTACAACCAGGGGCATCGTTATTACAAGGATCCTCCAATTTTCAATCGATTTTAGGGTTGATACTGGGTGGTATCTTATTCTCAACATTGGGAATTGTATGGATTTTTCTAATCAACGGGATTGCGTACTTGATCTCAGCAATTACTGAAATCTTTATTAAGTACCAACATAACGATACGCTAAACGGTCATCCGATGACGATGAGAGAAATGCTCATCGATATTAAGTCGGGCGCAAAGTATCTTTGGAATCAAAGAGGCATTTTCGATTTGCTCATCATGGCACTAGCGATTAATTTCTTTACCGCACCGCTATTTGCCAATGCCATGCCTTATTTTATTACGTATCATTTGGCAGAAGAACCGACGTATTTGTTCAAAAATTTGTTTACGCCTGAAAATTGGTTTTCAATCATTGAAGTGGCGTTTTCAATAGGAGCGATTATTATGTCTCTTGTTTTAGCGAAACAGGCGACGAAATCATCGTATGCGAAATCGTTGAAATTTTGGATTGTTGGATTATTAGTTCCGTTGGTATTGGTTTCACTCTTCATGATTGGTTATTATCAATCCTTCGCCACGGTAAATATTCTTTTAATTTCTACGGTTGTGTTGATGTTTGTTATGGGATTTGCGAATGTCGGTTTCAATGTTCCGGTGAGTTTAATCTTTCAACGCCGTGTTGATCCGTTGATGCTCGGTAAAGTCAGTTCCGTTTCATCAGTCTTATCGCAAGCGTTAATCCCACTATCATCCTTAGCTGCAGGGGCCATTATTATGAATATTGGCATCACTTCATTGTATGTATTTTCGATTATCGGGATGGTTCTCGTTGCGGGAATCTATCTGTCAACCAAATCCATCAATCAATTATAGATCAAAAAGGCAAAACGAATTTGCCTTTTTTATTTATATTGGATTTTGATTTTTGCTTCTTACATTTTCTTTCATTTTGTGGTATACTTTTAAGTGATGATGAATCCGTTAGATTTGATTGTGGTTATGCATTCTGTCATCGCATAATCACTTTTTTTTAAGGAAGGATGTGGAACGGTGGACGAATTGCTGCAAACAACCCATAGAGTACAATCGGTCGACATGACGCATGACGCCCTCGGTGTCTGCAAACTTGATAACGGTTATACCGTTTTTGTTTCAAATTTATTAAAAGGTGAAATTGCCGATATCGTCATTACCGAAACTCGTAAAAATTACGGATTCGGTTCGGTTGTTAATTATATCGAAAAAAGTCCATTCCGCGTTATGCCCAAATGTGCTCACTACGATGAATGTGGTGGCTGTCAGTTGATGCATATGGACTATGATTTGCAGTTGAGTTTTAAAAAGTATCGGATTGAGACCACATTGAAACGGATGGGTTTAACTGATGTCATCGTCAACGACATGGTCGGGATGACCAATCCCTACAATTATCGTAATAAAATTGAAATCAAATTCCGACAAGGAGAAAAAGGGTTAGAAGCCGGTTTTTTCCAAGTTAAGTCGCATCGTTTGGTTAATCTTGAAGAATGCCATATCATGCCTAAACGGATTTTTGACTTAATCACATTGGTAAAAAACATTGCCAATGAACTTCAAATCAAAGCTTACGATGAATCAGCGAAAACGGGTCTATTCAAATCGGCCGTTATTCGTGAATCATCGAAGACAAAACAATTGAGTTTATTGCTTCACCTACCGGTGGGTGGCGATTTCGCATCATCGGATGTCTTCGTCAAAAAGATTATTGCGAAAATTCCGGAAATGGGATCAATTGCCTATACGCTCACGAATGATGAATCGTCGTTATCTAAAGATAAAATCCATGTCATCTACGGTGAAGATGGGCTAATTGATTCGGTTTGTGCTCTGGATTTTTACATTGGTCATCGTTCCTTTTATCAAACCAATCCCATCCAAACAGAGAAACTATATCAAAAAGCCATTGACTACGCTCAATTGACGGGTAAAGAAAAAGTGATTGATGCATATTGTGGTATTGGCACCATTGCCTTAACCGTTGCGAAAAGCGCCTATAAAGTATTTGGTATTGAAATTGTGAAACCCGCGATATTGGACGCTCGAAAAAACGCTGAGTTAAATCAGATTAATAATGTCTTTTTCGAAGTTGGCGAAGCAGAAACGGTCATTCAAAAATGGAAAAAATTCAAATTTGACGTCATTTTCGTTGATCCCCCTAGAAAAGGCTGCGAAACGAGTTTACTCGATGCCATAATTTCGATGAAGATAGCGAAAATCGTCTATGTTTCATGTGATCCGGCGACATTAGTCAGAGATTTGAAATACTTGTCGGATGGTGGATATCAAATCCATGAAATTACACCTTTTGACATGTTTCCACAAACAATTCACGTGGAATCAGTCTCATTGCTTTCCTATTCACGACCGTGATTTTCCTATCAACAACCATATGATTTTAAGCAATGAATTATATTCAGTACTATCATTTACGCCATCGTCCCCCTTTTTTGGAGAGTCGATGGCGTTTTTTCTCTATAAGAGACGATTTTTGAACTGATACCAAAAAGTTGTACTTTGATATAATGGAAGTATATGCTGGAGGTATCAAATGAAAGATAAAGGGAAAAAGAACAGATTATGGAGCGGAGAATTCAAATTAAAGGTTGTATTAGATATCATCGAAAATGAATTATCATACAGTCAAGCAGCTAGAAATGGATTGGTATGGAAATTAATGAGTGGGTCGTAGTACCATATGTATAGGTAGGAGATGACTCAACCATGCCAAGCAATAACTCAAAGTATACGGAAGAAATGCGAGAACGGACAGTTCAACACATTTTGACATCGGGAAAGTCCGCAACGTCAGTGGCGGAGGAATTAGGGATTGATACGAACACGGTTTGTCGGTGGGTGCGGGAGCATCGGCGAAAGAACAACCTCCCAAGCTATCAGGAAGAGAAGGGAATCATCAAGCGTTCTGAACCGAAAATACCGTCCGATGAGAAGCGAAAGATCCGCGAATTGGAAGCGAAGCTGAAGGCAAGAGAAAAAGCTTTGGCGGACGAACGGGAGAACGTGGAGATTTTAAAAAGGTGCCTGCACATCTTTATGCAAGCACGCGACTGAAGTGCGAAGCGATGCATCGCCTGGAGTCTCGCCACAGCGTGCGGAGGATGTGCAGGGTTCTAGGAATCCGGGAATGGCAGTACTATCAGTGGCGGCAACAAGAAACGAAACGGAAGCGAAGACGAGAACGGGAACAAGGACTTGTCCGTACGATTGAAACCAAGTTTCACGCAAGCGACGATGCCTATGGATGTCGGAAGATCACCAGAGAGCTTCGAAACGAAGGAATCTCCGTCAGCGAATGGAAAGTCCGGCGGATCATGCAGGAACATGGCCTCTACTCGGTCACTCAGAAGAAATATAGACCGTTTCGCCATCACCAAGAAACGAATCCTTACAAGCAAGACCTCGTGAAGCAGCAATTCCGCCCAGATGGTCCCAATGTCGTCTGGGCCGGTGACATCACCTACATCAAGACGAAGATCGGCTGGGTCTATTTGGCGATTGTCATGGATCTTTACAACCGAGAAGTGATTGGTTACGCGACGAGTCAGTCGATTGACACCGAGCTTGTGAAGCGCGCCTTGGGAGAAGCCGTCGGACGGTATCCGGATACCGAAGGAACGATCTTCCATAGCGACCGCGGGAGTCAGTATGCCAGTTCGGGCTACCAAACTCTCCTTGCCTCCTATCACATGCGAGGCAGTATGTCGAGAGGCGGATGTCCCTACGACAATTCTTGTGTCGAGAGTTTCTTCGCTCAGTTGAAAAAAGAACGGATCTATCGAAGGACGTATCGTGACCTCAGCGAAGTCAATGCGGATTTGTTTGATTACATCGAGCTTTTCTACAATCGAAAACGAATTCACTCGACCTTGAATTATCAAAAACCAATCGGATACAGATTTAGTAATGTGTCTTCCTTTTGTCCAAGCCAGGTGTTATTATAGATACAAAGAAAAGGATTCAAAACCAGAACAAAGGTACCAAGATGCAAAAACGCAAGACCACTCATTAAAAACCACTTAATCCATTTGAAGTGGGAACTGTAGACCCTTTCAAAACGATAGCGTATGATTATTCCGAAA
>CAZCSO010000019.1:0-29403 GCA_964501315.1 uncultured Candidatus Izemoplasmatales bacterium
TCCAGTAATGTATCTAGATCCTAGCGGTGACTCATTCATAGCAATATTGGGAACTATAGCTTTATCCGCAGCAATAGGAGCAGTAATAGGTGGAATAACTGCTGCAATCAATGGAGATAATATAGGCGCAGGAATGACAAGTGGAGCAATATCAGCTGTTATAGTTACTGTGGGAGTTGCTTTTGCATTAACTCTTGGCCCAGTTGCTGGAGTGCTAGTTAGTGCAGCGGCTGGTTTTGGGGGAGGATTTCTAAGTGACTATGTAAATCAAGGAATGAATAATGGATGGGATAATATTGATTACAATCATGCAATATCTGTAGGAGCTGTGACGGGAGTTGTTTCGCTACTTACATTCGGAACAATGAGTTACATAACTAGTTCCACTCCATCTGTATTTAGCGGCATTACAGATACAACTCTCCCATACCTTTCCAGATTAAACAGTTCTTTATCTATAAGTCCTGCGAGTTATTATTTAGCAACTACATATGGAGCAATTTACACTGCCTTTAACTCTTTATTGAATTTAGGACTTAACGAAGAAGGAGAAATTGTAATCGATGGATATGCTGGCTGCGATTGATAGGAGGAATTACCTGTGATGAAAACAAAAAACAGATTTTTAACCTCTCCGTTTTGGTTGGTTGGGTTTTCATTTATCATCCTCTTACTTTACTTTCTATATATACTCGTGTTCTTTATATCGCCTAAAGAAAATCTTGAAAGATCCACTTATTTCACAATTATTACAATGAGAATAATGTATGGTATACTTCCAACATTGATGCTTATACTGTTTTCAAATCATTGTTTTTCAATAATTACAATTGATCAAAGCGGAATTCATAAAGCATTATTCAAGTATTTTTTTAAAAAAGACTATCGCTGGGAGGATATAAAAGAGCTAAGGATCTTTAATAGAGTAGATAGCTGGTTATTTATAGGAAAAGTTCCTATGGTAGGGCTCGATTACTATAAATTAATAAAGCACAAAAAAATTATGCAAATGAGTTTTAGACCTTCAATACTAAAGGCAATTAGACAATATTCGGATATGAAAATTGAAAATCTAGATGAAACAAATATAGTATATTGATACACTAACTACAGACATTTATTCTTCAAAATAGTTTTATTGCTGCATTCTAGATACATTAATCCAGTAATGTTTACAGATATTAATAAATATTTAAGTAAAAAAGGGGTCTTCAATTTTTAAGTGGAACTATGATTGCTGTCGAAACGGTACTTATATTAACGAGCGTTGAAACAACAGCTGTTGGATTAAGTGGTTATTAATCAGTGGCTACACTGATGTATCACATTAGTACAAACTGAAGACAGGAGAAACCAAAATAAATACTCAGTTGAAAAAAATAAAGCAAAATATCGAATTGTTAAATAAAATAATTAGTGGTAATAACGTGATTTATATTAAAAGTTAAGATATTGAACGACCTTAGTTTTGACTTGATTATGCCTTGTTTAATGTAGTTGATAAGTTTTATTATTTATAAACCCTAGTTGATCGTTAGACTCAATAGGGTTTTTTATTTTTCTCATTTGAGCGTTTTTCTATTTATTTATGAATTTTTGATAAAATGATTTCTTTTTTTTTTGAAACACGATAAAATAGAAATATCGAAACGTTTCTATTTCAAGGAGTTTTTATGAGCTCAAAACAAAATTGGTGGAAAAATGCCATCGTGTATCAAATATACCCGCTAAGTTTTTGTGATTCGAACGGTGATGGAATCGGTGATATTAATGGTATCATCTCCAAACTTGACTATTTGAAAGAACTGGGCATTGATGTTATTTGGTTAAGTCCTATCTACCAATCGCCGATGGACGATAATGGCTACGACATCAGTGACTATTATCAGATAGATCCCATGTTCGGAACAATGGATGATTTTTCAACATTACTCAACGAAGTTCATGCTCGATCCATGAAGTTGATCATGGATTTGGTCGTCAATCATACGTCGGATGAACATGTTTGGTTTCAAGAGGCTAGAAAGTCAAAAGCCAATCCCTATCGTGATTATTATATTTGGTCGGATCAACCGTCTCCCATTCATTCAGTATTTTCTGGTTCTGCATGGGAGTTTGATGAACTAACTCATCAGTATTATTTTCACCTGTTCAGTAAAAAACAACCCGATCTTAACTGGGATAATCCAATATTAAGAAATACCATTTATACCATGATCAATCATTGGTTGGATTTCGGTGTGGATGGATTCAGGCTCGATGTTATTGATCTGATCGGAAAAGACGTAAGCAATGGATTATTGAGTGACGGACCGTATCTAAACGAACGGCTGAACGAACTCTATGAAATGTGTTTTCGAGGCCGTGATATCATGACGGTTGGGGAAATGCCCGGCTTGTCAATTGAACGCGCTTCGGAAATTACCGATGAGGAAACGGGATATTTATCAATGATCTTTCAATTTGGACATGTCGGACTTGATGAAATACCTGGAAAAGGCAAATGGGAGTTAAAACCCTTGGATTTGGTTGAATTTAAGCAAGTTTTCAATCATGCACAAACAACCCTGTTTCACCACGGTTGGAATAGTTTGTTTTTAGCAAATCATGATCAACCGCGTGCTGTCAGTCGGTATGGCAATCTGTCTTTCCGAAAAGAAAGTGCCAAAATGCTCGCAACGATTCTCTATGGTATGCAAGGAACGCCTTACGTGTATCAAGGTGAAGAAATCGGTATGACGGGAGTCCGATTTAAGGATTTGTCCGATTACAAGGACATTGAAACCTTACGAATGGCAGAAGCGTATGCCAAAGAAGGTTGGTCAAACGATAAGATTATGGAATCCATCTATGCCAAAGGCAGAGACAATTCCCGTACGCCCTTTCAATGGGATTCATCCAAGAACGCAGGATTTACAACGGGAGAACCGTGGCTGAAGGTTAATGAAAACTATTCGCATATCAATGCAAGACGCGATTGCGATGATTCTGACGGGGTGTATCGATATTTTCAACAACTCTTTGCCTTGCGGAAATCGATGTCCGTTTTTGAATTAGGAACATTTACCTTAATTGATCCCAATCATCCCCATCACTTCAGTTATTTACGTCACTATGAAGATCAAACGCTTCTTGTAGTCTGCTCGTTTTCTGACCAACCCATCACCCTTGATTTCTCGATGTTTCAGGAACGTCGCTGTCTCTTAAGTAACCTCCCTGAAATTAGCCTATCCAACCAAACGACATTACCTCCGTATTATGCGGCGATTTATGAACTCGTTTAGAAATGAGATAACCATGAGAGCATTATTAAAAACCCTTACCCGAAAAGAAAAAATCGGTCAGTTGATGCAACTGGCACCCTATCTTTTTATCCGCGACCTGAAAGTAGAAGTAGCGGGTCATGTCCGAGCATTGCACTTAGACGAAGAAAAAATCTTTTTGTCTGGATCCATTCTCGGAATTGGTTCTGCCAAAGAGATGAAAGAAGTACAAACGAAATACTTAGAAAAAAGTCGACATAAGATTCCGTTACTCTTCATGGCTGATATTATCCATGGATACAAAACGATTTTTCCAGTTCCCTTAGCGATGGCGGCGTCATTTAACCCTACGTTGGTGGAAAAAGCAGCACGCATCTCTGCACTTGAAGCTTCAACGGCAGGTATTCATGTGACCTTTTCACCGATGGCAGACATCGCTCGCGATCCGCGATGGGGGCGTGTCGTAGAAGGTTTCGGAGAAGATCCTTTTTTAGCTGGTGAAATGGCATCCGCCATGGTGCGAGGGTATCAAACCGATGATTTGAGTCAAGAAGGGGCCATTGCTTCGTGCGTCAAACATTTTGCAGGTTACGGGGCAGCTGAAGGGGGGAGGGACTATAACACGGTTGATCTATCCCGTCAGTCGTTACAGTCGACATATCTAGTCGGGTATCAAAAAGCGATTGAAGCCGGTGCTCGATTGATTATGACGGCCTTTAATGTCGTTGATTCGATTCCGTGTACGGTGAATCCGTATCTACTGAGAGACGTGCTTCGTGATCAATGGAAGTTTGACGGTGTCACCATCTCGGATTACGATTCCTTACAACAAATTCGTGCTCACGGTGTCGCTGCGAGTATGAAGGAAGTTGCCTATAAAGGCATTACGGCAGGACTTGATATCGAAATGGCTTCAACCGCCTATATCAACCATTTGGACGAGTTAATTGAAGAAGGTTCCGTTTCTGAAGCGTTGCTTGATGAAGCGGTCTTACGGATTCTAAAGTTAAAAAAGGATTTGGGTCTTTTTGAGAATCCTTATAAAGGGGCAGATGAACAAAAAGAGGAAACACTGGTATTATCTGAACAACACCTCGATGCTAGTTTAGAAGTTGCCCATGAGTCGATTGTATTGCTTCAAAACAACAATAAAACCTTGCCTTTGTCAAAATCAATGAAAATCGCCTTGATTGGCCCTTATGCACAATCTCGAAAAACCATTGGTCCGTGGTCTTGGCACGGTCGTAGAGATCTGCACAAAACTTTAGAAGAGGCATTGTCATCGAACGTGGTTTTTTGCAAAACAGTCGAACAACCCTACGACTTAACCGAAGAAGATTTCAATCAAATCAAGTCAGCCGACGTCGTTGTTTTAGCCATGGGCGAAGATGAACATTTGTCAGGCGAAGCTCATTCGTTAAGCGATATTCATTTACCCAAACAACAAAGCGACCTATTTGATTTGGTTCGTTCCATTCACTCAAACGTTGTCGTTGTCTTACATAATGGACGCCCGCTTATATTAACATCAATACTTAAAGCCGATGCGATTTTGGAATGTTTCTTCCTCGGCTCTAGAAGCGCAGATGCCATACGGGATGTGCTCTTTGGCGATATTAATCCATCAGGGAAACTACCGATATCGTATCCGAAATCCGTTGGACAAATACCGCTTTATTACAATCATTTGTCAACGGGGCGTCCGTATTTAGGGCCACACGATTATAATGAATACGTATCACGCTATTTGGATATTGATAACGAACCGTTGTTTCCGTTTGGGTTTGGCTTGTCGTATGCTCAATTTTGTTATCGCTCCATTCAACTATCACAACCTCATCTAAAACCAACAGAACGTATTAGTGTATCCGTTGTTATTGAAAATACTTCTGAACAACCGGGTTATGAGACGATTCAACTGTATATTCGCGACCATTTCGCCAAACTATCTCGGCCGGTCAAAGAGTTAAAACAATTTAAAAAAGTGTGGTTTGAAGGTAAAATGAAACAAACCGTCACCTTTTCGGTATCGTTAAACGATTTGACCTATCGTTTGGCGGATGGAACTGAAACGTATGATTTAGGAACGTTCACGGTTTTTGTCGGTTCACAATCGAATGCGGAATTGTCCGCTGATTTCAAACTTTACTAGGAGGACTCTATGTCAAACATTGAAAAAGAACTGTATCATAGTTTCTTGTATTTTGACAAAGAAACCAATTTTGATGAAGCTTCCACGGGATACGGACTGACTCGTGACAATACCAAAGATCGCACGATGGCTTCCGTCGCTGCCGTTGGCTTTGCGCTCTCAGCGTGGGTGATTGGCGTCGAAAACAAGTTTCTATCCTTTGAAGAAGGCAAAAAACGTGTTATCGGTACGTTTAAAACATTCTTAAACAATGTCGACCATTACGAAGGCTTCTTTATTCATTTTGCGGATATGAATACTGCAAAAACGTTCAAAAAAAGCGAGTATTCTACCATTGATACGGCACTTTTTTTAAATGGCGCAATAACCTGTGATGCGTATTTTGATGACCCCATGATACATCAATTATTTTCTAAACTTTTCAATCGCGTCCGCTTTGATCGGTTTGTAAAAAACTATCAGGGAAAAACGGTCTTTCATATGGCCTACAATCCACATGAGGGTGGCGATTACCGTCAAAAGTCGGATAACCCTTGGATTTATCAATGGCATATGTACGCCGAACAATTAACCCTATATTTCCTCGCTGCGGGAAGTCCACATGTCAAGCCAGAATTAGCTCAGGCATTATATCATGGATTTGAACGTAAGTTTGGACGATACGGTGATTATGAATACCTTTATAGTCCTACAAATTCCTTATTTATCTATCAATATTCGCACGCATGGTTTGATTTTTCGAAGTATCTTGATGATGATGGATTCGACTGGTTTGAAAATTCAAGAAAAGCAACCCTCGGAAACCGGGCATTTTGTTTCGATCATCAAACGGAGTATCCGACGTTAAATGAAAATGCCTGGGGATTGACTGCTGGGCTTACGCCGGATGGATACCGAAATCAACACGTTTTACCCAATGAACTAAAAGGCGATCATCCGCATGCAAACGGCGTGCTACCTCCGTGTGGTGCGCTGGGATCCATGCCGTTTACACCCGTTGAGTCACAAGCAGTGTTATCCGAATTATTCAAAACCTATCCCCAAGCCTTCGGCCCTTACGGGTTTCGTGATGGCATTTTGAAACAACCCGATGGTTCGATTTGGATTAGTCCTGACGATATCGGCATTAACAAAGGCATCACCCTGTTGATGCTTGATAATTACCTACATCAGACGACATGGCGTTATTACACCAACCACCCCATTATTCAAAAAGCCATTCAAACACTCAATTTCCGAAAGAAGGGATCCTAATGGCCTCGATTAAAGACGTCGCCAAAGCCGCTCATTGTTCGATATCGACCGTATCGTATGCCCTCAACAACGATAAACGTATTCCCGAAATCACCGCCAATCGAATCAAATCCATAGCGGCTGAAATCGGGTATTTTCCCTCGGGCGCAGCACGAAACCTTAAGAAGAAGCACACGAACCGTATTTTGGTTGCTATTTCGGATTTTGGCGGTCCGGTTTATCATGAACTCTTAGAAGGAATTCATTATCAACTCGCGAAAAATGGATATACGATGATTGTTTCGACGGGATCATCATCCGATACGTTGTTAAAAGAACGGTCGGCGGATGGTGCGGTTATAACCGATATTCACATATCCGATGAAACCTTGCGTCAAGTTGCGAAAAACTTTCGACCAATCATCGTTTTGGATCGTCGAATGGACGATGAATCCATCTATAACATGACCATCGACAATGAAAAGGCAATGTTTGAATTGACTCAGGAAATTATCCGTAGAAAATATCATAAAATTGCGTTTGTTCACGGCGTTCGCGACGTGTACGACAACAGAACCCGGTACCAAGGTTTTATCAAAGCGGTGATGGAAGCCGGTTTGACCATTTTTAACGAGTATCAAGGTAATTTTACGAAGCAGTCTGGGATCGAGATTGCTCAATCGATTATTGAAGAAAAGGTACCGCTTCCCGATATGTTTGTGTGTGCCAACGATGAAATGGCGATTGGAATTTTAGAAACGATGCTCCATCATGGGTATCGTGTACCCACTGATTTTGGGATCAGCGGTTTTGACGATATCGAATTGTCGAGTTACCTAACACCGAAGTTATCGTCGGTTCGCGTCAACCATTTTGAATGGGGAAAATCGATTGCTCGATCGATTATGGCGTTGCTTAACGCGGAAAAAACCGAGATTAAAAAACAGACTGCCGATGTCATGATCAGAGACTCGTTTTGAGTTTCTGTTTTTTTTACATTTTTTGAGTGAAAGCGCTTGTCGAGAAAAAAGTGTTGTGTTATAATTTCATTGTAGAGTTTAGTGAAACGTTTCGATAGGAGGAACATACATGTTTGCTAATCAATATGGATATTTTAGCGAGAATGGAAAAGAATACATCATTACCAACCCTAAAACCCCAAAACCATGGATTAATGTGGTTTCAAATGGGGATTACTCATTTATGGTGTCACAAACCGGAGGCGGATGCTCCTGGAGAGGTAACTCTGGACAAAACCGTCTGACACGGTTGTATCAAGATTTAATTAAGGATTCATTCGGAAAGTATTTTTATCTTCGTGATCTGGACAATCATGACTTTTGGTCGTTAACGTACCAACCTGTAAAGAAACCCTATCAACGTTGCGAAATCGTTCATGGTATCGGTTATTCCATCTTTAAATACGAATACGAAGACGTGTATTCGGAACTTAAGATGTTTGTGGTTCCGAATCAACCCCTCGAGATCATGGAAGTCACGATTACCAATAATTCACTTAAGACAAAACATTTGGATTTGACCAGCTACTTTGAATGGGAAGCCGGCATTCATCCGGATGAACATCGCGAGTTTCATAAACTGTTCATGGACACGGCGTATGATCCGTCGTTACGTGCTATCAAGTTAAAAAAATACATGTGGGGTTTCGGAGACAAACAAGGACTCCAAAATAATACCGACTGGGATTTTATTGGATTCCACGCTGTAAGCGCACCAGTTAAATCCTATAACACCGATAAAGAAAGTTTTATTGGGATGTACGAGTCGGAACAGGCTCCGAAAGCGATGAAAGAAGCACACCTCGCCAATTCAGTTGGACGTTTCGGCGATCCGACGGCCTCACTTCAAACCGAATTGACGCTAAAGCCAGGCGAATCGAAAACCATTGTGTACACCCTAGGTGTGACCACATTGGGCAAAAATGAAATACCGGGAATCGTTCAATCGTATGAAGATTGTGATGACCTAATCAAAAAGTATACATCCGTAGAAGCTTCCAAACAAGCCTTTGAAGCGGTTCATCGTTTTTGGAATGAATTGTTGGAAGGTGACTATGTTCAATCACCTGACGCTGCCTTCGACATCATGACGAATACCTTTAGCAAGTATCAAGCCATCAGCTGTCGTATATGGGGC
Organism: uncultured Candidatus Izemoplasmatales bacterium; assembly: GCA_964501315.1. Lineage (GTDB taxonomy): Bacteria > Bacillota_I > Bacilli_A > Izemoplasmatales > Hujiaoplasmataceae > UBA5603. Next base: position 8,806 of record CAZCSO010000019.1, read on the forward strand.
AAAACCGCTTACTATCAAACCAGTGCGGGCTATGGTTTCCGTGATCAACTTCAAGATTCGCTGATATTTCTTGAATCCAAACCCGAATTAACGAAGAAACAATTGTTAATGCATGCGAACCGTCAATTCTTCGAAGGAGACGTCTATCACTGGTTCGTCACCTATCAAGGGTGGGGCGCACGGGGAAATTGTTCCGACGATTTGCTTTGGTTGCCCTATATCATGGATTTGTATTTAGAAGAAACTCTAGATTATTCCTTATTAGATGAAATCGTACCGTTCGCCGATAAGGATGAAGGCGATATGTACCTTCATGCCAAAAAGGCCATTCAAAAATCACTGACCCGATTTTCTGAACGTGGGGTTCCCTTGATGGGATCTCACGATTGGAACGACGGACTCAGTGCCGTTGGACCCAAAATGAAAGGGGAATCCTTCTGGATGTCGTCCTTCCTATACCGTATTTTAAACCGGTTCCAACGTTATTCTGAACGAAGAGGCGATCATGCGTTCACGGCAGAATGTCAACGGTACGCCGATCAAATCAAAGCGACGTTCAACCGTTACGGATGGGATGGCAAATGGTTTTTGCAAGCAACCACCGATGATGGTTATGAGTTAGGTTCTCATAAGAACGAAGAAGGTCAAATTTTCCTCATGCCCAATGCGTGGGCGATTATGACGGAAATCATTGAACCCTCTCGAATCAAAACCGTCATTGACTCGATCAAAACGTATTTATTGAAAGATTACGGAACGGTACTGAATTATCCTGCTTTTACCGTGCCGAGAACCGATATTGGATACGTTACCCGTTACGCACCGGGATTGCGTGAGAACGGCGGGGTATATACCCACGCCGCAACATGGGCAGTGTCGGCTTTTTCAAAAGCCAATGAACCCGATTTGGCGTATCAGGCGTATCAAGGAATTTGTCCTCCGAATCGGACGAAAGATCCCGACCGCTACTTGGCAGAACCGTATGTGACCTGTGGTAATTCGGATGGACCGATTTCACCAATGTACGGTCGCGGCGGTTGGAGTTGGTACACCGGATCGGCCCAATGGCTCCATCGCGTGGCGGTTCAAGATATCTTGGGCGTATCGGCATCCTTTGATGGATTAGTTGTCAATCCGAAACTTCCATCAAAATGGAATGGGTATCATTATGTTCGTCATTTCCGCAATGCCATTTACGACATTACCGTTGCCCGCGGGAAAAAACCCTCCCTCGTTGTGGATGGAAAAGAATTGACCGGCTCGGTATTACCGGATTTCAACGATCATCAAACACATCATGTTTTCGTGACACTATAAAGAATATATAAGGAGTATACGATGAAAAAATTAATGGTATTATTTGTTCTTATGTTTTCAGCGGTAGCGATGATTGCGTGTACAGAATCTACCACCACCACCTCATCTGCGACCTCATCGACAACCACGTGGGATTTAACCACCACGTCCACCACAACAACGACCACTACCACGTCATCGTCTTCGTCATCGACAACGACGACAACGACCGAATATCATGACCCAATGACCATCACGTATGCCGCTTGGAATTTAGGGACGATTGATTCAACGAATCTAGAACGATTGATGATACAAGCGTTTATGGAAGCCTATCCATGGATTACGGTTGAAATCATTGAACGTCCCAAAGTTCCGGATTCTTCGGGAACCACGGAAATCGACCAAAACTGGAACGAATTCTTAGGTGCTCGTGCAGCACAAGGAACGCTTCCGGACGTTTACTTCACCGATTCGGCAGAAACCACCATCATGAACAACTGGAGTTTGGACGTTACCGCTTTGGCAACGGCTGATCCGGAATTCATGGCGATTTCTCCCGATATTCGAAACGCAGCCAACTACGGGGGTAAGCTGATGGCACTTCCGTATGCAGTCTATTATTTTGGCTATTTCATTAACAAAACGTTGTTCGATACCATGAATGGCGACTATCCTGTTTTTGAAGATACCTTCGATGAATTCTTAACGAAGATTGGTGACGTAGCCGTTCATAACGTGACCAACGGATCCGGTATTGCCGGTTTGGTCGGAATCAATCGGATGTTGGAATGGTATCCTGCTCAATTGAATGCCGATTTGGGTTGGTACACCTATGACGGATCACTCCTTCATTTGGATGGACCCGAATTTGAAGATACGCTGGAACTTTATCAAACGCTCATCTTAAATAAAGCGCTCGTTTACGATGCCATGACCCCTGAAGAACAATTGGCCGCCTTTGGTACGACCAATGCATGGGGAGCCAACAAATTGCTTGCTTACTGGGAATACACACCGATTATTGGCGACATGGTCGCGATGATTGAAGCGGCCGCTGAAGACGGTATTACCTTAGAACTCGATTTCATCGGTACGCCTGGAACCGAAGCGGCGCATCAAATCCCAGTTGTTTTGGATTTAATGTGCATTTCGTCGCAAACCGATCATCCCGAAGAAGCTTACTTGCTATCCAAATGGATGTCGTTTGGTAAAGCCGGCTATTTGAAACGAATTGAATTATCGACTACGGTTGAAGGTGTCAATGCGTTGAACATGACCCCACTTCAACCCGATGAAGACTTGCTCGATGCCTTTTTCTCGATTTACTCGACCTTTACAGAATTCAGAAAAGTCGTTGAGTATTCCGATTACATTATTGAACCCAATAAATACGTACCGGGTTACATTAAAGCTCGTTGGACGGGCGATTATGTGGTCGATATGAATTTAGGACAACTCTTTGAAGCGGTAATGGCCGGAACGGTCAATTATGCCGATGTCAAGGGATCGTGGAACACCTTGGCTAATTCTCATTTAACCAATGCGCGGGCCGCCGTATTTGAGAAGTTAGGCGTTGACTAAAGATATTAACGATTTTCTCTACATTTGACAGAAAGGATGAGGGCACTTTGAAAAAATGGCTGATTGTCGTCTGTGCGGTGTTGTTAATCGGTTCCCTTATGGGCAGCCACGTCGTCTACGTGGACGCCGATGGTACCGATGAAGAAGCCGTCACGTTCGATGGGGATTACGTAACAACCCTCGCTTCTTGGAAACAGAATGTGTACGTTGATAATCATGATTTTCAAGCGACGATTACGCCGCTTGATTTCGACGATGTTACGCTGGATCCATTGGAAGAAACCCATGGCTATTCATCAACGGTTTACCGGTGGGATGACGATACCCTTTTAAGTTGGGACGTAACCGTTCCAACTGAAGGATTGTACCAGTTCGCCATCGATTATTTCCCTCTGTCCGATGATTATCTCGATTTGGAATTAGCTATTTACGTCAACGATGAGTTACCGTATCAAGAAGCACAACAAATCATCCTCTATAAATGGTGGACTCAAGACACATCGTTTACATTGGATCGTTATGGGAATGACTTTTTTGCCTCACAACATCAAGTTAACCAGTGGCTTCATCAGGATTTCTTCGATCCGATGGGGTTGTTTTCAGAACCGTTGTGTTTCTATTTGCATGCCGGAACCAACCGCATTGAACTCGAACGAATCAAAGGTGAACTGTTGGTAGGAGACATCACCGTATCCGGAGAAGCAACGTGGGAAAGTTACGAAACCTATTCTCACAATGCTCAACTCACTTCGGAATCTGTTCTCATTGAGACGGAAGCGGAAATTCCGACATCGAAAAATGCATCCAATATTCAACCAGCGGTTTCGCGTGCTGTCAACGTGACGCCGTTTTCCGTTCAACAATTGAAACTTAACACCGTATCGGGCAGCACTTTCAATGCACAACGAGAAACAATTTCCTACGAAATCAGTGTTCCTCAAGCCGGGTATTACCACGTTTCTTGGAAAGTAATGCAAAGTACGCTGACCAATGGTGTGGTGTACCGAACCTTAAGAATTAACGGCGAAGTTCCGTTTGAAGAAGCGTTTTCGCTTCCGATCGAATACAGTACAAAATGGCAAACCGTCACCTTTGGCGGTGACGATCCGTATTTGTTTTACTTCAACGAAGGCATCAATACGATTTCATTATCGGTTAACTTGAGTCCTTACCAAGATGCGTATTATGAAATTAATGACTTACTCGATTATGTTAACGCATTATCGTTAAAAATTAAGAAGTTGACCGGCAATCAACTCGACGAAGATCGCGATTGGGAAATTACGGAGTATTTACCGACTGTCGTCGATGATTTGATCGACGCAGCTGAGACGCTAACAGCGATTCAATCATCCATCGCGGCGTTATCCTCGACGTCCAAGTCTTCAGAAATGGAATCGTTGTTAAAGATTGCCATTCGCAATCTCTTGTTTCTGGCAGAAGAACCCAACGACATTCCTAAGAATATTGCGTTACTATCCACGTCATCGAATTCCATTGCCTCAACACTCGGCAATGTGATTTCACTGATCTTAAACAGTCCCCTTGACGTCGATAAGTTTTACGTTCATACTGATGTAACGTTGCCAAAAGCCAATGCATCGTTTATCGTTCGTTTTTGGATTAGCCTAAAACGATTTGTGTTGTCGTTCTTTGACCAACGCTTTACTCAAGAAAGCGATGGAACCGAACTCACGGTTTGGATCAATCGCAACAAGCAGTACGTCGACCTCATTCAAAAAATGATTGATGAAGATTTCACAGAAACGACGAACATAAAAGTCAACGCATCGGTTATGGCGGCTGAAGGAAAACTGATTTTAGCCAATTCAGCCGGAACTGCGCCCGATGTCGCACTGGGGGTCTCGTCTTGGCTTCCGTATGATTTGGGTATTCGGGGTGCCATTTTGGACTTGACCACCTATCAGGATGATCCGGATTTCAAAACCGTCTTAGGGTATTTCCCGGACCAGTCGCTGATACCCCTCATGTACAATAATGGTTTGTATGGGCTTCCCGATACCGAAAACTTCTACGTGCTTTTTTACCGTCGAGACATTTTATCCTCTCTCGACATTGACATTCCACAGACGTGGGATGACGTAACTAAAATTATGCCAATCCTAAAACGCTACGGAATGAATTTTTACTTACCGTTATCCAGCGGAACATCGTTAAAATCATTTGATTCGACCTTGCCGTTCTTATTTCAGTACGGATCCAGCGTCTATCAGGATAATGCGATGACCGTCAATTTGGATAATGAAGCGTCGGTCAGCGGGTTAGAAATGATGACCGAACTCTACACCATTTATAGTATGGATATTACCGTTTCCTCCTTTTACAATGACTTCCGATTGGGGTTATCCCCAATCGGGGTCGGCGATTTTGGGATGTACATCACCTTGCTCAATGCCGCTCCCGATATTCAAGGATTATGGGACATTGCCTTGATGCCCGGTGTCGAAAAAGAAGGTTATATTGACCGTAGCGCTCCTGGCGCACAAACGGCCAACATGATTTTTGCCGGAAGCGATCAACCCGATGAAGCATGGGCATTCTTGAAATGGTGGGCATCGACGGAAACGCAAACCGATTTCACGAGTTTGTTGGTATCGACGTTTGGTAAAGAATACCTTTGGAACAGCGCCAATACGGCTGCGTTCCAAACGTTGAATATCCATGAAAACGACATCACAACCATTATGGCACAATGGGATTATCTGAAAGAATTACCCAAAGTTCCGGGGTCTTATCAAGTTGAATTGGAACTATCGAACATTTGGAACAGCGTCGTCATCGACCGCGAAAACCTTCGGGTCTTGTTAAACGACGGCATCATCCAAATGAACCGAGAAATTACCAAAAAGATGTCGGAATTTGGTTATACGGATAAACAAGGTAATGTGATCAAACCGTATTCAATGGCATCCACCGCGCTCATTCAAACCTGGAAGGGAGATGAGAGCGATGACTGAACTGACGCTTAACCTTAAAAAAGGAAAAACGAAGGCCATCAAAGAAAATCAAAAGATAGCTTATGCGTTTGTTTTTCCCTATATTCTCATGTTTACCATTTTCATTATCATTCCCGTCATGGCGGCGATTTTACTTTCATTCACCTATTTTGATGCCGTTCGTTTCCCGTCATGGATTGGGTTTGAAAATTACATAAACATCATTACCAATGACACTATTTTTATGCAATACGTCATTCCAAATACGCTAAAGTACGCCATCATTGTCGGACCCGGCGGGTACGTACTATCGTTCTTACTAGCGTGGATGTTATCGCAATTGACGCATAAAATCAGAACGGTGTTGGCACTGATTATTTACTCCCCTTCGTTAACGTCAGGGATTACCATGGCAGTGTTGTGGCGGGTCATTTTTGCTGGCGACAATTCGGGGTATTTGAACAGCGTGTTGTTATCGCTGGGATTGATTGTTGAACCCGTTATCTGGCTTCAATCACAAGAATTTTTATTAACAATCATGATCATCGTAACCTTATGGAGTTCGATGGGCGTTGGCTTCTTGGCCGTGTTAGCTGGGATTTTAAACGTCAACCAAGAACTCTACGAAGCGGGTTATATCGATGGCATCAAAAACAAGTTCCAAGAAATGCTTTATATTACCATTCCTTCCATTAAACCGCAGATGCTGTTTGGTGCTGTCATGGCGATTGTGGGAACGTTCTCGGCTTCGGGGATTGGGGTTGCTTTATCGGGATCCAATCCGACTCCGCAGTATGCGGGTCAGTTAATTGTCAATCACATTGAGTATTACGGCTTTTTCAAGTATGAGATGGGGTACGCCGCTGCACTTTCTGTGATTTTACTGCTAGTCGTCTATTTGTTTAGCCGGTTGGCATTCCGATTATTCGGGAGTAAAGACGAATGAAAAAACATTCGAAATTTCAAGGGACGAAAATCAACCCATCCCATTTTCATCCCGCTCAAATCCGTTACTTGATTATTTTGACGCCGGTGGTCTTGTTCATGTTGCTACCACTACTCTACATCTTTAATCATGCGTTCAAGCCGTTGGAAGAACTGTTTTATTATCCACCTCGCTTTTTAGTGGAACGACCGACGATAGCGAACTTTACACGACTCTTCCAGGTGACTGGTTCTTCGGGTATCCCCATGTCTCGTTATTTCTTTAACAGCATTTTGGTGACGGTTTTGGTCTTAGTTGCTTCGGTTCTGATTTCGACAATGGCCGGATACGCCTTATCGAAACTGAATTTCAAAGGGAAAAAAGCCATGAACGAAATCAACACCTTGTCGTTGATGTTCGTGGGCATCGCTGTCACGATTCCGCGTTACCTCGTCGTCGAAAGATTAGGACTCATCGATTCGTTCTTCGTTCATGTTTTACCGTATTTGGCCGTTCCCGTCGGATTATTCTTAATCAAACAATTCGTCGACCAAATACCCAATGAATTAATTGACGCTTCGCGTGTCGACGGTGCGAACGAGTGGCAGATTTATACGAAGATCATTCTTCCGTTAATTAAACCGGCAATCGCAACCATCGTTATCTTATCGTTCCAGACAGTATGGAATTCTGCCGATACCTCAACGACGTACATCAATAACGACGTCTTGAAGACCTTTGCGTTTTACATGAATACACTCACCGCCAACACCAATGGTGTGGCCGGACAAGGTATGGCGGCTGCGGCGTCATTGATTATGTTCTTACCGAACCTGATTATCTTTATTGTCATGCAGAGTAAGGTCATGGATACCATGGCTCACTCGGGGATAAAGTAGGTGAGACGATGAAAAAGTGGTTGTTATTGGCACTGACGTGCTTATTCCTCATCACCAGCGTTTCACTCTATCCAATCAACGCCGAATCGGTCTTGTACGATAACGGATTGCCGTACAACACGTATACCGTCGACTTTGAAGGTCGACTTACCTTCACACAAACGGCTTACACCCCGGTTGGGGTTTTGAACCGTTCCATCGGTTTATCAGCACCCGAAGATTTGTTCGTTAAAGATGGCTATGTTTACGTTGCCGATACGGGCAATCACCGAGTGATTGTCATGAACTACCGTGGTGAACTTATCCACGAAATCGGATTAGGATTACTGGATAGCCCTACGGGAGTCCACGTCTCCGAAGAAGATTTCTTGTACGTTGCCGATAAAGGCAACAAATTGGTTTATAAATTTGAGTTAGATGGCACTTTGGTGACCACGTTTGACCGTCCGAATGAACCTTTATTTGGTTCACAGTCGTTGTTTGTTCCGGTAAAAGTCGTCGTGGGAAGCGGTGAAAACATCTACATCATCGGCGATGGTTCGACGAGTGGGGTTATTCAGTTGAACTTTGACGGATCGTTTTTAGGATATTTTGGGGTCAACCTTTCGGATAAGTCGTTCATCGAACGTGTTGCCGATATCTTTGTAAAACCCGGTGAATACGCTTCGAATACGCCTCCGTCACCCACGAATATCGCCATTAGTTCCAAATCATTAGTATATACCGCAACACCGAATACCGTTAATGCGTTAAAAAAACTAGATGTCAACGGTAATAATATTTTAACGACCATCAACTACAATGAAGAAGTCAACGTCGTGGACATCAGTGTTAGCGATTTAGGGTATTTCTATGCCGTGTATGAAGACGGACTCATCGTCGAATACGATCCATCCGGCAATTTGTTGTTTGCGTTCGATGTGGTTCAATCCAACGCCAACAGTTATGGGTTGATTGGACGTCCATCCGGCATTCAGGTGGATGAACACGAAAATCTCTTTTTGCTCGATCAAAGCAAAAACGAAGTCTTTATTTATCAACCGTCGAGTTTTTCAACGCTGGTCCATCAGGCGATTGATTTGTACAATCAAGGTCGATACGTTGAATCAACGGCACTCTTTGAAGCCATTTTGTTTGAAAACGATAACTTTGCGCTTGCGCACAGTGCGTTAGGAAAAGCGTACTATCAAGACGATTTGTTGGAAGAAGCTCAAAACGAATATTATTTGGCGAATGATATCGCAGGGTATTCGCAAACATTCTGGAAGATTCGCGATTTGTGGCTGAAAGACAATCTAAGTACCATTTTCACGTTGTTGGGAATTTTCATTGTGGTGTCCATCGTCTTGAAACAAGTGGCGAAACGGACGCGTGTCTTTGAACCCGTTCAACTGAGAATCCAACAGATTGAAGCCAATCCATGGGTTCGCAAATGGACGCTCATTCGCGATACGATGAAGCATCCCATCAATTCGTTCTATGAAATAAAACGAGAGAAACGCTCGGATTTGTTGACGGCATTTATTCTATTGGTCATTTTGTTCATTGAATATTTGTTAATGCTGAATTATACCGGTTTTATCTTTAATACGTATGCTTCACAAATCCGTATTGGATTAGAAATCGTCAAATTCTTTGGGGTGATTGGATTATTCGTCTTCTCCAATTATTTGGTTTCCACGCTTTATGATGGCGAAGGATGGCTGAAAGATGTCTTTATTGCGACGGTCTATGCGCTAAGTCCTGTTATCGTCATGATTATTCCGTTTATACTTTTAAGCAATGTTTTGACACTGAATGAGCAAATCATCTATCAACTCTTTGCCAGCGTCATGATGATCTACACGTTTATTTTGGTCTTTATGGCCATCAAGGAAATTCACAATTATGAAATCAAAGAGACCGTTAAAAACCTCTTACTGACAATCTTTGTGATGCTCATTATTGTCTTGATTCTCTTTATCATTTACGTTTTTGGATCCCAGTTGTATGACTTTTTGGAATCGTTAATAAAGGAGGCGTTCAACCGTGTTAGTTAATCATCGGATGATAAAAATATGCCTCTTAGCCTTAGTTGTGATGGTCGCATTTTCGTTAGTGGGTGTTTCGGCCCTCAGCGTTGAACGCTTGATGGATTCCGACTCCATAACTCAAAGTGATGCCATCCTCGATCAAACGTTACTGTCGAGCAATGCCTTTACGCAGCCTGATGATCTATCCGAGGTATCGGAGCTTCTTTCGATACCGGATACCTTTATCAAAGTGGGTGAGACCGATTCGCTGGTTCTTTATATGGAAGATCATTCCTTTGCGATTCGAGTTGTGAATAAAAATGATGGCGAAAATGGATTTATCCATGGGTCATCGTTTGGAAAAACTGGCGATAACTATTCGTATTTAGGTACCACTTGGGAAGAAAATGTCAATTCAGCCGTGGTTCTAAGTTATTACGTTTACAACGATAATAATGGCCAATACTCCATTGTCGAAGAAAGTTTCTTATCAAGCGAGGCTTCGGTTTCGGATTACCGTCTCATTGAGAATGGGTTTATGGCGAGAATGCGTTTTGGCCGTTCGGGCATAGAATTGACGCTCAAAGTTTACTTAGATGGAAACTATCTGCGTGTTGAAATTCCCAACGACTCCATTGTCGAAGGGGACTATCAACTTAGAAGCATTAAGGTTTATCAATTTTTCGGTTCGGTATTGGAAGATACGGTTCCAGGCTACATTTTTGTACCCGACGGATCGGGTGCGTTAATTCGTTACCAAGCCTTAAATGTCCATACCGATACCTATAATTTTCAATACTATGGAACCGATCTTTCCAAGACCGCACCCGTAGAAAACGAACCCGTGTTATCTTTCCCGGTGACCGGGGTTGTCCAAGGCATCAATCAACATGCGTTCATTACGATGGTAGATGAAGGCGCAGCCTTTGCGAACTATACGGTTTCACCGGCAAAAACGACGTTGCGGTATTACTTTAGTTACAATGAATTCCGCTATCGGTCGTTGTATCAAACTCCCAAATCACAGTCGCAAGCCGAAAATCAGTCGGGCACACAAGTGACTGAAGATGAACTTAATTCCTTCAATTTAGCCTTAACCTATCAATTCTTAGCGGGGGATGAGGCCAATTACGTGGGAATGGCGAATGCATACCGCGATTACTTGATTGCTTCGAATCGAATCTACGATCGCATTGATTCGTCTTCAAACCTATCGGTGATGGTGGAACTCATCGGTGCTGAAGAAAAGAAAGGATTCATTTTCGATGAAACGTTGGTGATGACCACCTTTGATGAAGCATCGGTAATCATCAACGAACTTAGCGACGAATTATCGGGTATGAATGTTGTTTATAAAGGATACACACGTGGCGGCGCGACGGGAGCGGGACTCCGTTATGACTCGTTAAACCGTTCCTTGGGTAGTAACGATGCGTTGAATCAGCTGATAGAAATTGCAGATTCGACAGAAACGGATCTTTCGTTTTATCTCGATATGGGAAAAGTGTACGAAGACGGCTCGTTCAATCTTTACAAAGACGTCGTTCATCGCATCAATCAAAACCTCTTAGGCGATGTGGGTCTTACCAAAGCGTTTTATTATGTCGCCGCCGATCGGTTAAAAACGCCGTTTCAAACCAGCCTTGCCTGGTTAGCCAAACGTGGAATTGATTCCGTAACGTTGGATACCATCGGTTATACGCTTTATTCTGATTATAAAGACAGTGATCATCCGCTGGATCGTAACGATATGATTGAACTCGTTCAAACACTCTTAGCCGATTATACGGATTTGACTTCACTTTATCGTCCTAACGATTATTTGTTGGCCTACACGAATGCGTATTTATCAACACCGATGACAACGAGTGGGTACCGGATTTATTCCGATACCGTACCGTTTACATCGTACGTATTGGCCAGTGCATTACCGGCGTATTCGCCGTTTATGAATTTCTCAAGCTCGATGAGCATCGATGTATTAAAGATGGTTGATTACAACATCCGGCCGTCTTATGTCGTCACGATGGCATCGGCGTATCAGCTTCAAGATACCGAATTAGGACAACTCTATTCTTCGACGTATGCGACATGGAAGTCGCCGATTGTGACGCAAGCAAAATCGGTCGCTCTCGCACTCGATAACGTTATCAATTCGGTTGTGATGAATCGAGTTGTGCTCGAAGCTGGATTGAATCAAGTTACCTACGATAATGGGGTTATCATTTACATCAACTACACCAATGAAACCAAATCGATTGATACCACGACAGTCTTGCCACGAGCGTATACGGTGGTGATGCCAGATGACTAAAAAACCGTTGAAACGTTCGTTGAGAAACAATCTTGTCGGATGGTCGTTCTTATCGATATGGGCAATCGGATTTCTTGCCTTCATGGTTTACCCGTTAGGGTTGTCGCTATACTACAGTTTGTCGAAAGTAACCCTATCGGGTGAAGGCATCTTGGTTGAATTCGTCTGGTTTGAAAATTACCGACAACTCTTTTCAAGTGCGGCAGGCTTTAGTTTCCTGCAATCGGTACGTGATTTTGCGTTTGAAATTCTCTTCAAAGTGCCGATTATTACCGTATTTGCGATTATCATCGCTGTCTTGCTCAATCAAAAAATGAAGGCAAGAGGGTTGTTTAGGGCCATTTTCTTCCTACCGGTCATCATTGCCAGCGGACCTGTCATCAATCAATTGATTGCACAGGGCGCAGCGACCATACCGTTGGTCGAACAAATGGGAATCTTGGATATCATTAACAATACCTTCACCGAAAGCATTGCTGAACCATTAGGGAATATTTTCTCAGAACTCATCATCATCTTGTGGTTCTCAGGCGTTCAGATTTTGCTCTTCATTGCGGCATTACAAAAAATCGACCGATCAACCTACGAAGCAGCGATGATTGATGGCGCGGGTCCTTGGGAATCATTTTGGAAGATTACGATGCCGGCGTTAAAAAACATGGTTACCGTTTCGATTGTCTTCACGATTATCAATTTGGCCACATTTTCTGAAAATAAAGCGATTCTACACATCAAGAACAACATGTTCGCTTTGGAAACCGGATTTGGTTTCTCATCGGCGGTTGCGTGGGTCTATTTCCTGGTTTTAGCGATTATTCTTGGCATCGCGATGGGGATTGTCCGCCTCTTTACGAAAGATAAGGTGAGACGATAATGAAAAAAATAACCCGTCAATCCATTAAAAAGTTTATGATTGGTAAAAATCCAAGCGAAGGATTTTTAGGACGAGTGGTCCTCTATGGATTGCTCATCATCATTGGTTTTGTGTATCTCTATCCGCTCATCAAAATGTTTGTTTATTCCATCAAAGATTTGGAAGATTTGGTCAACCCGACGGTTGACTGGATTCCGACGAAACTGTACTTGGAAAACTACCGGACGTCTTGGATTGTGCTGAACTATGGGAAAACGTTGTTATTTAGTTTGTTGGTTACGTTAATTCCGGCCATTGTTCAAACCATTACAACGTCACTCACAGGCTATGCCTTAGCGAAATTCAAAGTCAAAGGAAAACTCATTGTTTTCGCGTTGATTCTGGTGACGTATTTGGTTCCAGCACAAGTCTACATGATACCCAAATTTGTTTTGTTTGATCGATTCAACATTTTAGAAACAGCGTGGGCGATTATCTTACCAGCCACGTTTGGACAAGGATTGTCTTCTGCCATCTTTATTCTGATTTTCTATCAATTCTTCCGGATGCAACCAACGGCGTTGGATGAATCCGCAGAGATCGATGGCGCCAATCCGTATCAAATCTTCTTTAAAATCGGTGTTCCGTTGGCACTACCGGCATACCTCACTTCGTTTTTGTTTTCGTTCGTGTGGTATTGGAATGAAACCTACATCTCTTCGCTGTTTTTAGGAAAAGAGTTGTATACGTTACAATTGCAGTTATTCAACTTTCAATCACAGTTTAATTTAGCGACGGGATTGTCGCAACAAGCGGTGAATGAAGCGATAAAATACAGTGCGACGATTTTGATTATCCTTCCCGTATTGATTGTATACATCATCATGCAAAAATGGTTTGTGGAAGGCATTGATCGGACCGGCGTAACCGGTGAATAGGGGGATGTTATGAAGAAAAAAATTGTAGGAATTGTTTTGATGATTATGGTTGCTTGGGTCATGATGGCGTGTTCAGAAACAACCACCACGACCACCCTAGAATCATCGACTTCATCGTTGACGTCCACCACGACAACAACGACAACGACGACGACAACCACCAGTGAGTCAACCAGTGATTCGACGTCGACTACGACTACGACCATGCCACCTTACGTCTATGATCCGATGGAGGTGCCAGCATACGTACTAGAAGAAGAACGATTATCGTTTAAATTTTTTTGGGAAGCTGTGAACGGCAATCCCGATTCGGCCGGATACGGTATGATTGCGGATCGCATCAATACCGAAACCATGGTGACCGGTGCCGCTTCCATCGCTTCGGTAGGATTTGGTTTGGCATCGATTCCTATTGGCATTGAAAACGATTGGATTGGTTACCAAGAAGGCTATGACCGGGTATTGGGTACGTTGGAAACACTTGAAACCATGCAACGGACTCATGGGTTCTATTATCATTTTGTGTCGATGACGTCCGCAACTCGGTCGGGATCTTCGGAAGTGTCCATTATCGATACGGCCATTCTCATCTGTGGCGCAATCATGGCGGGCGAATACTTTGGTGGTGAAATCAAAGAAAAAGCCAATGCCTTGTATCAAGCCGTAGAATGGAACTGGTACTTTGACACCAATCGGATGATGTTCTATATGGGATACACGCCCGAAAGTGGCTTTGGTGGTCACTGGGATATGTACGCCGAACAATTGATGCTCTATTTCTTGGCGGCTGCATCCGATAACTATTCCGTTGGCAAAGCTGCTTACGATCAAATGAAAAACGGCACCCAATCGAAGCATTATGGGACCGGACCCTCGTTTTACGTATCGTATCCTGGGACACTCTTTACTTATCAATACTCTCACGCATTCTTTGATTTTCGCAATGCAATCGACGATGATGGCATCAATTGGTTTGAGAATTCAGCACATGCGACTCTAGCGGCCTATGACTTCGGTCAATGGTTGGCGTCCAATTACAATGCCTACAACGAAAACGCTTGGGGAAACACCGCTTCGGATTGCCCCGATGGCTACTGTGCTTCCGGAAACCTTCCGGCAGCAGGGACCATCTACATCGATGGCACCTTAGCACCATCCGGATCCATTGGATCGATTGTATTTCGCCCGGATTTGGTGTTGCCGGCTATGGAACACTACGCCACCATCGTTGAACTTCAAAGCCGCTATGGCTTGATTGACGCCTACAATATGGGCGTGACGTCAACGGCATCGTCATCGATTCGACGACCGAATGCCACAATCCCTCAAGATGGATGGTTTGCCAGCGATGTCATTGGCATCGATAAGGGCATTACCGTATTGATGATCGAGAATTACCGCTCAAACTTTGTATGGGAGTTCTTCATGCAAAGTGAAATCGTTCAAAAAGGGTACTCTGAATTAGGCTTCACATTTACGGATTAGGGCTTCACAATAAAATTTGTTGTTCAGATAAAAAAATAAAAATAGGAGGATTTAAGGAATGAGAAACAAAAAAGTATTCATTATGTTATTGGCATTGCTCATGACGGTTGTATTAGTGGCTTGTACATCAACCACGACAACAACGACCACAGCAGCGCCCACATCCTCGTCAACGACGACATCGACACAAGAACCGACGTCGACGACGACCACAACGACAACCACGACAACTACAACAACGACCACCACTACGACCACGACGACCACCACAACGACAACCACCACTGAACCCCCACTTCCCACTACGCTTGATGTATTAGGCGACATTACCGTTGGAAATGAAGGCGTTTATACGTTGATTGAATCCGAAAATCTCGCTACGATTGCCTATAACAAGCATGGATTTGCTTGGCCAAGCATGGACATTGAGATTACGGAATCGTTAGAGCGTTTTAACAAGTTGACCATCGCCGCAAAAGGTGAAGGCACTTTGTTAGTCCGTCTAATCAGCCCTTCTGAAGTCAAAGAAGTTCGTTTTGAACTCACAGGAGGCGTTGTCGCTCGTCAACTTGATTTACGTGATTTCGACGATTTCCTCGCCGACGTAACGATGGTTCGCTTAATCGCTGAACCCGGAGCGAAGACTGGAAAAGGAACCATGGAAATCAGCCAATTGATGTTTGATGAAGGCACCGCTTATGGCACCGTTTTAGAAGTGGATGCACCGGTTTACAACGTTACATCCGGATGGACTGCGATTGTGGATGGAACCTATGATTTCACCAATAACATCGACGGTTCCGTCACCATCGATTACACCAAAGGTGCCGGTGGACACTGGGATGCCATTAAGAAAGAATTCGATGCCGATTTATCCGCTGGTTACAACACACTGACCATCACCGTATCCGGTGCTGTTGGCAAACAAGTATTGGTAAAACCCAACGACAATGGCGCTTTGGAAAAATGGATTACCTTCACGGATACCAATCCTGTTACGTTGGTATTCAAAGGCACGTTCACCAAAATGATTCTGTTTGGCGAACCCAACGTTGAAAACGTAAGCGGCACGTTTACCCTTCATTCGATGGAATTATCCTATGAAGAACCCACCGTCAGCTATTTCGAAACCATCGACTTTGTCGAAGGATGGGTTGGCGCTAACAGTGCTCTTTCCATCTACACAATTTCGACTACCGAAGGCGTTACGACGGTTGCTTGGAACCGTGAAGCCGGTCAAGTCTGGGAAACCGTTAAGTACACGTTTGATTCCATGCTTGAACAACAAAACGTGATTACCATGACGTTCCAAGGCGAAGTAGGAAAAGCCATCATTGTCAAACCCAACAACAATAATGCCTACGAACAATTCGTATGGTTTGATGGAAACGAACAAACCGTTACGTTCCATCTGAATGAACCCATCGTTTATGTCAGCATCAACGTTGACCCCGATATGGGATGGTTAGAAACGCCTCATGTAGGTAGTTTAACGGGATCATTCGACATTATCGAAGCCAAAACATCGTATGCATTTGACGGCAACATGGTTGAAACCGCTTGGGTAGAAAACGATCCCGATACGTATACCGTCACTGAACAAGCTGATGGATCGATGTTGGTCGACTACACCAAAGGCGTAGGCCAAAGCTGGATATTCATGAGAAATACCTTTGATCCGCTCATAACCGATGGCATGAACCAATTATTGGTCATCTTAGAAGGTGAAGTTGGTCAATCTGTTCTTTTGAAACCCAATGACAACAATGCATTAGAAAGATGGGTAACCTTCGCCAATGAAGATCCGCTCTTTGTTTGGGTCAATGCCGATGAATTTACCCAATTGCTCATCTTCGCCGCTCCTGGAGAAGAAGCCGTCAATGGCTCCTTCATCATTCGTGGCATTTACTTAGGCTATGAACAACCCGATGCCTTAGAAAAAGACGTTGTTGTCGATTTCGAAACCGGTTGGGTTGATAATGGTGACGGCGTTTATACGTTCGTAGAAGCCGATGGCGTTACGACGGTTAACTACGACAAAGGTTCATCTGGAAAAGAATGGTCAACGATGAAATATACGTTTACCGATATCTTGTCTAATCACAACTTAGTTACGTTTGTTGTTCAAGGTACCGACGGAAAACAAATTCTCTTCAAACTCAACAACCAATATGAAACATGGTTGACCTTTGATGGAACCGAACAAACCGTTGAAATTCCATTAACGTATACGTTGACCGATGTTCTAATCTTCGCTGAAGGCGGCACGGCAGCAGTATCCGGATCCTTTGACATCATCAGTGCCACTGTTTCATGGGTTGCTGTTCCGGCAGAAATCACGACCGGTTGGGCTGAAAACGATCTCGGAACCTATACCATTACCGAAAACGTTGATGGATCGGTTACGGTCGCTTACGCAACCAGCAGCTATCAATTCATGATTAACAACTTTGATTTGGATGCCGTTGAAGGATTGAATACGATGACCATCGTTGTTCAAGGTACTAACGGCGAATCCATCTTGTTAAAACCGAACGACAGCAATGCTATGGAACAAACAGTAGTCTTTGATGGAACCGAACAAACCATCGTTATCTCGGCTTCCGCATTTACGAAACTGTTGATATTCGCTGCTCCTGGCGCACCGTCCTTGACGACAGGAACCTTCACCATTGTTAGCCTCACATTAACGTACGAAGCACCTGTTCAAGGATAATTTTTCGATTCAATTCAAAGATGATCATCGATGATGGTCATCTTTTTTTTATCAAAATACGGTCTTTGAAATCCTAAGTTTCAGTGGTATAATTAAACCAACAAACGTGAATGGAGGGTTGATCCATGTCACAATTTACGTTTCGGAAATTGATCTACTTAGGCTTGTTTATCGTAACCACGATTGCGATTGAAATCACCCAATTCGTCAAACTGGATTGGGGCTTGTTGCCTCAGTACCCTTGGCTTGATGGTGCGTTTTTGCTCTATATTGCGGCAGGTCTTTTTTTAATACCCAGTGCTGAAATCCAATTTTGGGCTTCTTCATTGATTGTGATACTACAACTGATTATTGCTGTAGTAAACGTCAATTTGATGACCATCACCGGGGAAATCTTTTTTTGGGACATGATTGTGCTCTTACAAGATGCTACGACCGCCTTGGAAGGTACCACGATTTTGGATTTATCGATTTTGTGGTGGCTTGGGAGTATTTTTGTTTTGTTTCAAGTAGCTCACGGGTTGATTTTATGGAAATACAAAAAACAACGACCCAAACTATCTCGTCATAGTTACATAACGGTGTTTGTGTCTTCAATCGCGATTTTTATCTTTGGATTTGTCGTTAACAACGGAACGTATCATTCACTTCAAAAGGAGATTGAAAATGCCGATGAGGCAACGGTGTTGTTAAGCGATGCGTATTTATACGAAACGCTCTATCAACCCGAATCATCGCTACGTCATTTTGGCTTTTATCCGTATTATACGAAGGGATTATCGTACTTTATCGGCATCAATACCGCTTCGGAAGCATCCGACGCCATGATACAGCATTATCTCGAAGAAGGTCTTTACGAAACCAATGAATACACAGGAATCAGCGAAGGCAATTCCGTCATCATGGTTTTACTCGAATCGTTTGAGTATTTTGCCATCGATGAAGACTTGACTCCGCATCTTTATCAACTCTTTTATGAGGACGGTATAGTGCTCTCCAATTACCATTCGAAAATGAAAACCGATGTCGCCGAAGCATCCAGCTTCTTCGGCAGTTATCCGTCGACGGGAAGTTTGTTCCGAAACTATCGTCAAAACGATTACCCGACGGCTTTGCCATCGATGCTAAAAAATTCAGCCAATGTATCCATGGTTACGTCGTTTCATAACAACGTCGGATCGTTTTACAACCGAAGCAAAGCGCATCTTCATTTTGGGTTTGACGAACACGTCGACTTATCGCAAATGGATTTGACGGACACCGGTTATTGGATTTATTCGGATAACGAAATGGTGGCCAATCAGGTCGAATCAATGATTCCATCAGGTGATGAGTCGTTTTTCACCTTTATTACGACGTTTACCATGCACGGCGGTTACGAAACCAGGATTGGATTTGACGATCGTTATGCGTACTTTGATTCGATTCATTATGCGACAAGTTCGTCGGAAAAAGATCGCTATTTACGAACCTATATGGCTGCGGCAATGGATTTGGACCAAGCCATCGGACGCTTGTTTGACCGCCTAGAAGAAACCAACCGTTTGGACACGACCACGCTGTTATTCTATGCGGATCATACCGCCTATTACTACGGTTTTTCACAAATGATGCGCTCCATTGATCGCAACGATGTGACGTTAACGGACCAATACCGTTTGCCGGCGGTCATCTTTGATACAAAACTCAAATCCGCACTGGAAAAAAGCGGTGTGGATGAAATTGATAAATTCGCTACTGTAAATGATTTTACGCCGACGATTCTTAATCTATTGGGGATTGAATTTAATCCTAATTACTACGTTGGGAACGATCTCTTTTGTGAACAAGAATCGGTCATTATCTCTCGAATTAGCGGCATCTTCAACGACCATTATTATACCGAAGATGGTCAAACGGTCCTCTATACGGCACCCGGTTCAACCTCCGACGATTGGGTGACATTCCAAGAGGCTGTTGCGTTAACCATGAAGAAGCAGCAACATCTCAATCTTATTTACCGAGTCGATTATTACGATGGTGACGATTAAAAAAGCACTTCTGCGAAGTGCTTTTCTTCTATTTAAGTGTCAAAATCCAATCGGGGAATGCAGGGATGTCTCCAAACTGTATGCCCACAAGTTCATCGTAGAGCCGTTTGGTCACAGGACCGACGGTTTTACCGTCTCCAAACGTCACCGAAAACTCGTTGTAATCGATTTGACCAATCGGTGAGATGATGGCGGCGGTACCACAGGTTGCGGCTTCTTGGTAGGTAGCTAGTTCGTCGACGAAAACATCGGTTTCAATAACGTCAAGATGAAAATGATCTTTGGCGATCCGCATCAGAGCATCTTTGGTGATGGAAGGTAAAATGGTTTTTGATTTGGGTGTCACAAAACAGTTATCTCGAACTGCAAAAAAGTTCGCTGCGCCACCTTCGTCTATTTTAGTATGCGTCAGGGGGTCTAAATACAAACAATCGGTATACCCGTTTTGCTTCGCCAAAGCATTGGGATAGAAGGAGGCAGCGTAATTACCGCCGACTTTGACATCGCCCGTACCGTTGACGGCGGCACGATCAAAATCGGTAATGACAAATTTAGAAGGAGTTATTCCCGACTTGAAGAACAAACCGAC
>CAZCSO010000020.1:0-25288 GCA_964501315.1 uncultured Candidatus Izemoplasmatales bacterium
AAAGCATCCATGATAAAAATGGATGCTTTTTTTAATAAATCCCATCTTGACGAAGAAGATAGGAGACTATATAATATAAATAATCATCTATATAGATAACTATCTATATTTGGAGGCCCTATGAAAAAAAATATCGCAAATCTATTCAAAGCTTTGTCGGATGAAAACCGTTTACTAATTTTTGAACGCTTAATTCAAGGGGAAACCTGCGGTTGCACGCTCCTCAATAACATGCCAATCACGCAACCGACGCTTTCATATCATCTGCGTTTATTGTCCGATTCAGGATTAATCACTGCTCATAAAGAAGGTGTTTGGAAAAAACATCATGTCGATTATGAAAAGCTCGATGCGTTAATCGATTATTTGGTATCCCTTAAATCGATGAAGGGACAGTGCTCGAATGATTAAATCTGTGTTTACTTGGCTTAACGATCAACTGCTAAGAATGACGTGGCTGGAAACGGCTGTTAATGGGTTCTTTAGAGAGATTGTTGGCCTGGATGATTCCACGCTTCTATTCAAAAGTTTGACGTTTTTCTTCTACGACGTCATTAAGATTTTTATATTGTTGTCGGTGTTGATCTATTTGTCTTCTTATCTTCAATCGTATTTTTCACCCGAAAGAACTCGAACCATACTCACCAAATTTAAGGGTGTTTGGGCGAATATCATCGGGGCTCTGCTGGGAACTGTCACGCCGTTTTGTTCGTGCAGTTCCATACCGATTTTTATAGGGTTTACACGAGCCGGTTTACCGATTGGCGTTACGTTTTCGTTTTTGATTTCTTCTCCACTCGTTGATTTGGCTTCTGTCATTTTACTAGCCAGTATATTCAATTGGCAAATTGCTCTGGCATATGTCGTCGTTGGCTTAGTCATCGCCGTTTTGGGTGGATCACTCATTTCCGTTTTTAAAATGGAACGATACGTAGAAGCGTTCGTTACCGCCCGAATGGAAGACGACATCCCTGCAGATAACACGATTGAAGAATTGCCCATGAGCAAAAAAATGCGTCGTCATTATGCCATCGATCAAGTCAAAGAAATCATACGGAAAGTATGGGTGTATGTTCTCATCGGCGTTGGCATCGGTGCCGTTATTCACGGCTATATTCCTCAAAATTGGATTGAATCAATTTTGGGTGAGAACAATCCTTTATCTGTCATTCTCGCGACGATTGTGGGCATACCCATGTATGCGGACATCTTTGGTACCTTGCCAATTGCGGAGGCACTGGTGATGAAGGGTGTCGGTTTAGGGACGGTGTTATCCTTTATGATGGCGGTTACGGCATTATCGCTTCCTTCAATCATATTACTGAAGAAAGTGGTAAAGACGAAATTATTGGTCACCTTCATCAGCATTGTGACCGTTGGTATCATTATCATGGGTTATTTGTTTAATGCGTTAAGCTATTTATTTATATAAAAAGAGGAGATTACAATGGAAATTAAAGTATTGGGTTCGGGTTGTGCTAATTGCAAACGGTTATTGGATTACGTTCAAACGGCAAACAAAGAATTGGATTTGAATGCGACGGTTTTGTATGTAACCGACTATATGGAAATCGTTAAGACCGGTCTTTTGAGAACACCGGGATTAATGGTTGATGGCAAGATTGTATCGTATGGTCGTGTTCCAAGTCTTGATGAAGTCAAAGAACTGTTAATCGCTCGCAGTTAACAAAAACGAAAAAAAAGCGTTAATTCACATTTGTGCATTGACGCTTTTTATTTTTATATTTTTGTTTTTTTAATCTTAATGTCGAACTGTTGGGAAATGATGGTTTTTAGCCATGCATCGACGCCAGATTTCTCCAGTATGTACCCCTCCGCGTGTTTGGCAGAGAGAACGGAGTAGATATCTTTGAACGAAGCCTTGGATGATTCCATCATTTTAAGCGTTTGTCGATAAGGACATAGCTCATCTTTCATCCCGTGTAAAAAAGCAATGGGAATGGTGTTTGTTTTGACCACACGTTTGACCGATAGGTTCATCAAAAAGAAATGATGGAAATAGTAGGTGACCAACGAGATTCCTGGCAAAAACAAAATACCGAGCGGTGATTTGAATTTTCGAATAAATACGGGGGTAATGGAAGCATATGCGCTATCGGCAACCACCAATTTGACGTTATCAGGAATATCAAGTGCCGTTGTCATAATGACCGATGCCGCTCCCATCGATACGCCATGAAGTAGTATCTGATCGGTTGCGCCATACGTTCTTAATACGTACTGAATCCATTTTTTGATATCGTAGCGTTCGTAAATCCCAAACGTCGAAAATGTTCCTTCCGACATTCCGTGTCCACGTAAATCAATTAGTAAAATTTTGAATCCCAGGTCACTGTATTCCTTAGCGATGACCGCCATATCGGTATGACACCCTTGATAACCATGAACAACGATAGCACAGTGTGTGGATTTATCGTCGATGGAAGGAATGAAAACACCATTGAGTCGAACACCGTCGTAGCCTTGAATATGAACCGATTCTTTGACTACCTTGGTGTACCAATCGAAACTGGGCTGAAAAAAGGGATCGGATTGATCAACCAATCCACCCGGGTGAAATCCACCGTGGCGAATCATTTTAAGATAGATAAGATACGAAAAACCTAAGTAAAGTCCAACCAATGCAATGATAAGAATCCAAATTTCAATGGGCATACCAATCACCTCTTATAATCGTTCTAGTTAATGTTAAGATGACGTATTCATCATTTTGAAACATAATGCGCCAGTTCAATGGCAATATCGAAATGTCCGATATCGTGTTGTGTTCCTGCTTTTTCACCATTTTTGTGACGAACATCCCATTCGGGAGCATCCAACAAATCGCCGCTCGTAAAGAACATATATAAGTTGAGGTTCCGAAAATCGCACATGGCTTGCAAGGAAGCACACTCCATTTCCACAGAAATACACCCGTCTTCTTTACGTTTTTTAAAGTTGTTAAACGTTTCTCTGTAAAAAGCATCGGTTGTCCAAGTTCTTCCTTGAACAAATGGCAAACCATTCTTTTTCATAAATTCGGCCACGGTATTAGAATTCTTTACGGTAATATAGTCGGAAGCAAGTGCGTAGTGATAAGAGGTTCCTTCGTCGCGATAGGCTTCGGTTGGCACCATGACTTTTCCGTGGGAGATTTCTTTGTCCAAACAACCAGCACCACCAAAAACGACATACGTGTCGGTATCGATTTCGCTTAACGTGTCCTCAACCGATCCGACACATGCTGGACCACCAACAAACGTTTTAAAAAAGGCTAATTTTTTTCCTTTATAGTCAATTTGATACAGAGGGGTTTCTCCCGTCGCAAACCAAAATGATGCAATTCGTTTGCATGGATAATTTGCGAGCACATAGTTTTCAATTTCATATGAAAACGTCAAAATGCAGGCATCGACTTTCACGGCATCCGCTTTTTTCCTTGGATTGATAATCGCTTCCGATTTATTATCAAAACTATCTATTATCATCGGATATCTCCTTTTTAGATACTGTCATCGCAATATCGATCGAAATGGATACAATATAAAGACCATTTGTTGGTTGTTTAATTATATAACGAGTTCGATATCATTGTATCATAGTTTTGAAGATTTCGGTTAAAAAGGAGTAAAGAGACTTTACAGTTTATTAAAATAGCACTATAATTGATACATATCATTAAAAAGGAGAAGAAAAATGAAACGAGCTCGTTATGAGTACAAAGAACAAGCAAAACAATTGTTAACAGGAAAATATCAGAATGTCATTATCATTATGTTAATCATGGGTGTGGTCTCATCGCTTTTCACATCCGGTAACTTTAGTCAAAATGCAAATTTTGGCGCACGTTTGCTGTCGATTATTTCGTTTGCTTTATCGGCTGCCTTCACTTATGCACAAACGAAAATGTTCATCGGTGTCACAAACGATGAAAACCCCGACATTGAAACCGTTGTTTTGGCTGGTTTCAAAGAAAATTATGTCCGCAGTTTAATCACCTTATTAATTCAAACGGTTTATATCATTCTTTGGACATTGTTATTCGTCATCCCTGGAATCATCAAAGCCTATGCCTATTCCATGTCGTTTTATTTGCTCAATAAAAACAAAGACTTACAACCATCTGAAGCGATTACGATGTCAAAAGAATACACCAATGGCTACAAAATGGATCTATTTATGTTGCATTTAAGCTATATTGGTTGGTATATTTTATCATTATTTACCTTTGGAATCCTTTTATTCTGGGTCATTCCAAAAGTACAAACCGCACAAACACTGATTTTTAACGAAATCTACCTCGAAAAGAACCCAGCGGTCAATCAACCGGTTGGCGATTTACCAGAATAAATCAAACTGCCATTTGGCAGTTTTTTTTATCTTGAAACCGATTGCAAATGAAATTTTCGATAACTCCTTTTATCTTTTATAAAGATACGGTATAATAAATGAACGAGGTGATGGTATGGTTAAGTTTGCAATTATGGGAGCCGGAAAGATTGCTCATAAATTCGCTCAAGCGTGCATCGGCATCAACGAATATCTCTATGCAATTGCATCGAGAGATTTGGGACGAGCTATGGGGTTCGCTGAACGGTATGACCTCGAAAAATACTATGGATCCTATCAAGAAATGTTGCAAGATGACGAAGTTGATTGCGTCTACATCGCAACACCGATGAGCGAACACTATCAAAACATCTATGATTGTCTGATGGCTGGAAAACACGTTCTGTGTGAAAAAAGTTTTACACTCAATCACAAGCAAGCACAAACGGTGTGTGCCCTTGCCAAACAAAAAGGCCTCTTTTTGATGGAAGCAATGTGGATGCGTTTTTTGCCGACAATACAAGAAGTTCAACAAGTCATTCGCGACGGACTCATTGGCGATATCATCGAAATGGAATCGTTTATCAACATGCGTCTGGATTTCCCGTTAGAGAGTCGGATCTACAATCCCTCGTTGGGCGGTGGCGCGTTATTGGACGTGGGTGTCTATCCCGTACACATGGCGAATTTAATACTCGGTATTCCGGATAGTTTCGATTCGGAAGTCAAATTTGCCTCAACCGGCGTCGACATTGATGAAAAAATCACGTATTTATACCCACACACCGATGCGACACTCTATGCATCGGTTGTGAAAGAAGATAAAAAGGATACCATTATTTATGGTTCAAAGGGCTACATTCATATTCCGCATTTTTGGGGAACCGAACAAGCGTTAGTATTCAATAACCATCATAAAATCATCAAAGAAATTGAACACAAACACTTGGTGAATGGGTTTGAATACGAAATCTTTGAAACCGTAAAGTGCATCAAGAAAAAATTAGTTGAAAGCCCGATTTTACCGCATCAAACCACCATTGAAATTATGAAACAAATGGACGCTTTGCGAAAATCGTGGAATCTCAAATATCCTCAAGAATCCTAAGCGATTTTTATTGACGAAACTAGGCAAATACGATATAATATCTTTCGTATGTGAACGCATACCGCTCAAAAATGGTTTTAAATCCCAGTGGGTACCATCATGGCGAGTCTTATTAATGAGGAGGTGCACACAATGTACGCAGTGATTGAAACCGGTGGAAAACAAGTTAAAGTTGAAGTAGGCCAAGAAATTTTTGTTGAAAAATTAGAAGCTGAAGTAGAATCAACTTACACGTTTGATAAGGTTTTGATGGTGGGTGGCGAAAAAATCAAAGTCGGAAAACCGTATGTTAAAGGGGCAAGTGTTCAAGCAACAGTTGTCAAACATGGTAAAGGTCCGAAAGTGATTGTTTTCAAATACGAACCGAAAAAACATTACCACCGCAAAAATGGTCATCGTCAACCTTATACTAAGTTGCAGATTACCGAAATCGTTTTATAATTATTCTTTTTAAAATCAATCACTTTGGAGGTGTTTTCAATGGTACTTAATTTCCAAGTACTTGAATGCATGGCTTCTAAAAAAGGTGTTGGGTCAACGAAAAATGGTCGTGACTCCGCCGGTAGAAGATTAGGAGCTAAGCTTTCAGATGGCCAACCGTGTACGGCTGGATCCATTATTTATCGTCAACGCGGAACGCAAATCCATGCCGGTCAAAATGTCGGTATCGGTAAAGATGATACGTTATTTGCAATGATTGACGGCGTCGTAAAATTCGAACGCGTCGGTCGCGATAAAAAACAAGCATCCGTTTATCCCTTACAATAAACTATGCAAAGCAGGAGAAATCCTGCTTTTTTATCAGTTAGGAGCGATTTATGGAACCCAAACAATCTATGATTCATCGCATTAAAGCACTGTCTTTTTCACAAATCAATCGCGTCATCGTCTGGGTCACCGGTGGAATTGTCTTTGCACTCGTTATCAATGCTTTTTCGTTCCAATGGTTATGGTTTCCACAAACCATCGTTATCGCTGTTCCGTTACTAATCTTGATTGGACAGATTATCGGATGGTCTTTGCACGGGGAACTGTTTGCCTTACCACTTGATAAAACCGATCGACTCCATCAAGCCTATCCGATTCTCTTATCGATGATATCGGATGCCTCAAGTGTGTTGTTATTGCTTGCTCAAATTGATGCATTGGATGGATCCGAACGTGACTTTATTTTTGTTTTGGTCATGGCCTTGTTATTTAAATCCGTTTTCATTGTCATGGTCCTGGCAATGCGGTTCAAACGCGCCTTAATTTTCGATTGTTTCTTGTCGTTGCTATCGTTTGGATTATCGTTTATTCTCTATACACTTGCGGTCACTGTTTAAAGACAGTGACTTTTTTATACTGCTTGAAAAAGTGAAAACTTTCAGGTATAATACCATTGTGAAACAGGTTACACAGGAGGAATAACTATGAATCAAACCCATCGATTTGAAAATCATCAATTCATCATTGACGATTATGATAAACAAAAACCATTTGCCAGTTTTCTACCTGGTATGGCCGGTGCTCGAGGCATTCCATTATGGAGTTTTTACGTCAACCGCGGGCAAGGCATATCCAGTTTCGGACTGAGAGACAAAAATGGTGCAATCTTAGAATTTTATCCAGCCAATTTGGCATATCTATACGTATCAAAAATCGGATTCCGGACCTTCTTGAAAGTCAACGGTCAGTTCAAAGAATGTTTCTTGCCGGAAGATAACGTATCGAAGAAGACGATGATGATTTCGCAAAGCGAATTTACATTGCTCGAGATCGACCCCAAACTGAATCTTGAAACAAAGGTAACGTATTTTGGGTTGCCAAACGAATCGTTTGCGGCTTTGGTTCGCAAAGTGGACATCACCAATCGTTCTAAGAAAGCACAAACGCTTGAACTCTTAGACGGTATTTCGCAATTATTACCGTCAGGGATTGACTACGGCGGGTATAAGGCGATATCCAATCTGTTAAGAAGTTGGATGAATGTTGATAACTTAGAAGAAAACGTTGCGTTTTACAAACTTCGTTCATCAACCGGCGACGAAGCGGAAATGAAGACGTCGAAGGATGGTAATTTCTATCTTTCCGTCGTCAATGGAAAACTCGTCAAACCCATCGCCGACATGGATTTGGTATATGGATACGATACAGCCATGAACCGTCCAGCCTTTTTTGAATCCCATTCACTCGCTTCCATCGAATCGATGCCGCAGGTCACCGAAAACAAAGTACCGTGTGGCTTTACGCCGATGACCTTAACCTTAAAGCCGGGTGAAACCGTTGAAATCCGAACATTGATCGGTTATACCCATGAAATCAGTGCGATTAATTCCCGTCGACATGAATTTGAAAAACCGGGTTATTTTGATCAAAAACAAACAGAGGCCAAACAAGAAATCGATGCGTTGTTAAAGGATGTTGCACTCGAAACCGCACAACCGATTTACGACGAATACATTCGTCAAAACTATCTGGATAATTTGCTGAGAGGCGGTTATCCGATGACCATCAAAACGGCGAAGCAAGATTTCGTGTATTATCTGTATAGCCGTAAACACGGTGATTTAGAACGTGACTATAATTTCTTTTCGATTGCTCCTGAGTATTACTCTCAAGGCAATGGTAATTTCCGAGATGTTTGTCAAAATCGTCGAAACGATGTATTAATCCATCCTGAAAGTGGCGATTACAGCATTTTTGTGTTTGCTTCCTTAATTCAAGCCGATGGTTACAATCCCTTATCCATCAACGGTTCGACCTTCGAAATCGAAGATAAATCGGTGGTAGAATCGATTGTAAAGGATGTCTTTACAAACGATGATGGTACCATGGCCACGTTATTAAAGTCAAAATTCACGCCTGGATCCATTGTCAATACCATGGCTCAAAAAGGAATCCATACTTTGTTAAACGACATTCAATTATTCGAAAAAATCTTTGTACACGCATCGCAATCGATTGAAGCGTCCTTCGGCGAAGGCTATTGGGTCGATCATTGGACCTATATTCTCGATTTAGTTGAAAACTATCTGGCCATATTCCCCGATCATCAGGACGATTTGTTGTTCAATCGTACGAATTATCGTTATTTTGACAGCCCCGTTTCGGTATATCCACGCTCAGAAAAGACGGTATTAGATCATTCCGGCGTGGTTCATCAATACGGAAGCCTTCGTCATCCCGACCATGAAAAGATCAAACGATGCCATCTGAACGAAAACGGAACCAATTGGCTTAAAGATAACAATCAGCGCTATCTTGAAACCAATCTAGCTTCTAAATTATTCGTTTTGGCATTGACCAAATATGCCAACCTTGACCCCGAAGGATTGGGCATCGAGATGGAAGCCAATAAACCCGGATGGAATGATGCGATGAATGGGTTACCCGGTATCTTTGCATCCGGAGTCAGTGAAACCATTGAATTGACGCGATTAGTAAGATTCTTAAGACATATACCCAGCAGTGGGTCATTAAATTTACCAAACGAATTTATTCAATTGATGAATGACATTGATGCTATTACCGAAACGGATCCGTTTGCCTATTGGGATCGCCTATCGACCACTAAAGAAACCTACCGTGAAGCCATTCGATTTGGTTCACGTGGAACCAAAACGATTAATGTGGATACCGTCATCCCGTTACTGGATAAACTGCTAATTAAATTAGAAAGTGCCATGGATGCCATCTATGAATTAGGCAACGGAATAGTCCCGACGTATCTGTATTATGAAGCAACTGATTTTACGGCCATAAAAGACACAAACAATCAGCCGGTTATTGGCCATTACGGTTTACCTCTGGTTACTGTAAAAGCTTTTAAACGCCATCAATTACCCGCATTCCTTGAAGGACCGGCGCGTTACTTAAAAACCAATCACGACCGCGACAAGAATCGTCAAATGATGGATAAGTTGAAACAAAGCGGAGTTTACGATGCTCAACTAAAAATGTACAAAACAAGTGATGATTTGGATGCGTACGGATTTGAAATCGGTCGTATTCGTGCCTTTACCAAAGGTTGGCTAGAACGCGAAGCGAATTTCTTACACATGACGTACAAATATTTGTTGGGAATCTTGAAATCCAGCGAGTACGATCGTTTTTATGAAGAAGCTAAAGATAATCTCGTATGCTACATGGATCCTGCAAAATACGGTCGTTCCACATTGGAAAATTCGAGTTTTATCGCCACGTCCAACAATCCCAATCCCAACCTATACGGTCAAGGATTTGTGGCGCGGCTATCCGGATCTACGGCAGAAATGTTATCGATTTATTACATACAATTTTTTGGCAAACAACCCTTTACGATGGAAAATGGTCAATTGGTGTTCCAACTGAAACCGATTCTGACACCCGACTTTTTCAAAAACGGTCAACTTAAAGCTTCCTTTATCGGTCAAACGGTTTGTTACCATAATGCCACTCAAAAGCCAACGTATGGGTTAAAACCAACCCGTTACGTCTTGACCGATTCGAA
This sequence comes from uncultured Candidatus Izemoplasmatales bacterium, assembly GCA_964501315.1. Lineage (GTDB taxonomy): Bacteria > Bacillota_I > Bacilli_A > Izemoplasmatales > Hujiaoplasmataceae > UBA5603. The sequence continues at coordinate 9,909 of CAZCSO010000020.1, forward strand.
TGGCAATAAATTTTCAGTCGATTCCGATCGAATTGTTGGCGAGTATGCTCATAAAGTTCGTCAAGGCGAGTGGGCTGAAATTGATGTAAACTTTACGGAATAAGCAGCGATTTTCGCTGCTTTTCTTTTTCAAAGGTCTTTACAAATACCGTTTGATATCATATAACAATTACTAAGGAGGGATGCTTAATGACGAAAACATCCAATCATAAAAAACCACTGGATTTAACAACGTGGTCCCGAAAAGAGATTTTTACGTACTATCAAGCCCATCCCGAGACGTTTACGCTCACAGCATCGATTGATATCACACATTTGCTTGAGGTGATCAAATCGTCGCATCTAAAATTTAATCCTGTGATGATTTATTTGATTAGCATGGTTGTGAATCAACACGATGAATTTAAATTGACCATTGACGATCATTTGGGTTTATGTCAATGGGAACGGTTGGATCCGTTGTATTCAGAAATGCATCCTCAAACGAAAAACATCATGCACCTCTCCACGCCGTATCAAAATTCGTTTGATTCTTTTTACCAACAATGCCTTGTCGATAAAGAGAAAAGCATGCAATCAACGAGTCTGTTTCCATTGGGTGAACCGCCACAAAACTGTTTTCAGGTAAGTTGCGTTCCTTGGACTGTCTTTACAAGTTTCTACATTGCCAAAGGAAATAACACGGATTTTTTCCCTGTCATTACCTATGGGAAGTATTCGGAATCGTACGGGAAAATGCTCTTACCCATCTCGATAACGCTTCACCATGCCGTCGCAGACGGTTATCATGCCTCACGGTTTATATCCGAAATAGAAGATGCGTGTCACAATTTCATCGATCAAACCAAATAGGACGCTATCGTCCTATTTTTAACGGTTAAAGATTGTCAAAAACGTCAATTATTGATATAATTGAGTGCGATAGGAGGGGTTAATATGAAGCAAACCCTAGAAGCGATTTTTTATCAGTTGTATGGCTATGAAGCACCCTGCCGGATGTTTTTTTCACCCGGTCGAGTCAACTTAATCGGTGAGCACACCGACTACAACGGTGGTTACGTTTTTCCAACAGCATTATCGATTGGAAATTATGGAGCAATCCGGTTACGAAAAGATAGTATTATTCGACTTTATTCAGAAAACTTTAAATCTCAAGGCGTTATCGAAGTATCCTTATCGACCTTGGATTATCAAAAACACCACGGTTGGGCCAACTATGTAAAAGGTGTCGTTTGGGAAATGAGACACCGAGGTTACGCAATTGATCAAGGGTTCGATATTGCGATTTATGGCGATTTACCCAATAGTTCTGGGCTCTCCTCCTCAGCTTCCGTAGAATTATTAATCGCTGTAATGATGAACGATTTGTTTCATCTCAATCAATCTAGACCGGATTTGGCAGTATTGTGTAAAAAAGTGGAAAATGAATACATCGGCGTCAACTGTGGCATTATGGATCAATTCGTCATTGCCAATGGCAAAAAGGATCATGCATTAATGCTTGATTGTGACACGTTAGCATTTACCTTAGTTCCCTTAGACCTAGGCGATTATCAATTGGTCATTTGCAATTCCAAAGTTAAACGCGGGTTGGTCGATTCCAGTTACAATCAACGTCGAAGCGAGTGTGAACAAAGTCTCGCAATATTCCAAAAGTCGTTGGACGTCGAGCATCTATGTCAAATGTCCATGGAACAATTCGACGCTCTCAAAGGCAACTTGCCTAATGACGTTTTATTAAGACGAAGTCGTCATGCCGTCAGCGAACATCAACGCGTTATCCAAGCCGTTGAAGCGTTAAGGAACCATCGACTCGATGCGTTTGGACAACTGATGACGGATTCACACCGTTCGTTGCGAGACGATTACGAAGTCTCCTGCAAAGAATTGGATTTTTTGGTCGAGACCGCACTTCAAAACGGAGCGATTGGCGCCCGTATGACGGGTGCTGGATTTGGCGGATGCACCATCAATTTGGTTAAAAACACCGATGTTTCATCCTTTACGAAAAAAGTTCTTAGTGCGTATGAGGCTCACTATCATATTCAAGGCGAAATTTATGTGGCTATGCCCTCAGATGGGACAAAGGAACTATGAATTCATCCAAGACTGCATGGATTAAGCCAGCATTAAAAACGTTTTTGTTGGAATTGGTTTGGATGGTTCCTATGACCGTACTATTCATTTTGTTGGTCGGTTATATCCAAGTCAATTTTCCCATTTTATCGGAAATTAAACTTACTGCCTATGCGCAAGGTTGGGAAGCTTTCTGGGTGTTTTGTTTCTTCTTTTCGAATATCTTGTATTTTATCGTTCTGATCGCCTTAATGGCTGAAGCGATTTTGTTCTTTTTAAGAAAAATGGGACTGACGGCCATCAAAGGCATTGAAACCATCAAGCAACAAACCTTTCCTAAGTTGCAATCTTATGTCAAAGCGGTTTCGTTCATAACGCTTTTTAAGAAAATCAAAATTAATACGATGAAAAAAGCGTTGATTGCTTATGTAATCGCCTTAATTATCGTATTCGGTTCTGGATGGTTGGCAAAAACCGTTTTGAAAGCGACGGATTCGTTGGTCTATCGGTCCCACGAGGTCATCCATTTGAATCATCAAGATCAAACGTATGATTTTTCTACCGATATTACCGCAAAAACACCGTACGATTTGGTAATAGAAACGGGAATGGCTCATGTTCATGTCTATACCATCAGCGATACCAATGAAGGCTCATTTTATGTACTCTACGATACAGAATCGCAACTCGACGATTACGAACTTGTCATTGACGATACGGATAAATCCATTCATGTAACGCTCAATCGCAATCAACTCACCTACGAACGCTATGTGGATGACGTTATCCCTGCAATTGAGATCTATTTGCCGGAAGCTTTGGTCATCAATTCGACGTCCGTTCGCATCGCCAATCAAGGTTCCTTAACGATGGAATACGTTACGTTTGGTGATTTGACGGTGAATGCAAAAGAGTGCGATACCTCGATTAAAGCGAACGATACCATTGTTGGAGACATCGCAATTACACAAGTGATGGGAAGTCTGGATTTGGAAATCGATCGAATGGAGCGTGCGATGATTGAATTGACATCGGTGGACGCTACGATTCATCTTGAAACGATCGCTGACGATGCCACTTTGGAGGTTGTCTCCAGTGAAGTCTTTTTGTATCAAATGACGGCAGATGCCTTGATTGTGAACAGCGTCGAGTCAAACTTAGAATTCCGCGAAGTCGTAGCTCCGACTCTTCATTTTACCCTAACGAAGGGATCGTTGCTGTACGTCAATGCCAATCGCGGTGTTGATAGCATCGCCACGATAGAATCAACCGATGCAACGATTACGTTGAGAGGTGTTGTGAATGATTCGATTAGCAACGATTAACGACTTAGAAACCTTGTGTTGTTATGCGCGAATTGTTGCCAGAGACATGCATGCTCATGGGATTGATCAGTGGAGCGATACGTATCCGAATTACGAAGCTTTCTTGAAAGATGTTAAAGCCAACGCACTCTTTGTATTTGAATGGGAAGGAAATGTGGTGGGCTCCATAAGTTTGCTTCCCGAAAATGATCCGTTTTACCATTTGCTTAAGTGGGATAAACCAACGAGTTTGGTTATCCATCGATTATTGGTTCATCCAGCATTTCACCGTCAAAAAATCGGTTATCACTTATTTCAATTTGCAATCGAAAAAGCAAAAAAAGACGGCTATGAAGCCTTAAAAGTCGATACGCATCCCGACAATTACCGGATGCGTTCGTTAATTCTTAAAATGGGATTTATTGAACGCGGGTATATGCCGGGCTTCCATCGCGATGGGTTTGAATTGGTTTTAACGAAATAAAGAAGGTTTTATCGTTGGATGAAACCTTTCTTTTTTTGAAACAAAACATTTATGATATAATAGATTTGAAAGCAGAGGGATACTATGTTTGTAGATGAAGTCAAACTTCGAGTAAAATCAGGAAAAGGTGGCAACGGCATTATTGCCTTTCGCCATGAAAAATATGTGGAATACGGAGGACCTTCTGGGGGTGACGGTGGCGATGGCGGCAGCGTCATTTTTCAAGTGGATGAAGGACTTTCTACACTCATGGATCTCAAGTATCAACGTTTAATTAAAGCCCAAAATGGATCCGATGGCGGTCAGAAGAACCGTCATGGAAAAGATGGAGAAGACATCATCGTTAAACTTCCGTTAGGATCCATGGTGTTTGATGATGAAAGCAATCGCTTGCTATGCGATTTAACCCATAAAGACGATTATGTCATCATCGCCAAAGGCGGACGCGGCGGACGTGGAAACGCCCGATTCGCCACCCCTCGCAATCAAGCACCGCAAATTCAGGAAAACGGCGAACCCAGTGTTGAACGGTCGCTTAGAATCGAACTAAAATTATTAGCCGATGTTGGCCTTGTCGGTTACCCTTCAGTAGGTAAATCAACCTTAATCAGCGTTGTCTCATCCGCAAAACCAAAAATCGCTGATTATCCGTTTACCACATTGGTACCGTCGTTAGGAGTTGTCAATGTCGAAGGAATTGGTAGTTTCGTTATGGCCGATCTCCCTGGCATTATAGAGGGAGCCTCTCAAGGATTAGGACTAGGGTTGCAGTTTTTAAGACACATTGAACGCACACGGGTCTTAGTCCATATTATTGATATCGCCGGATCACATGGACGAGATCCCTATCAGGATTACCTCACCATAAACAACGAGTTAAAAACATACCGCTTTAAACTATCGGAACGTCCTCAAATCGTTGTGGCTAATAAAATGGATTTACCCGAATCAAAGGATAACTTAAAAGCCTTCAAAGAAAAGTTAGGTCCCTCCATTCCTGTCTTTGAAATTGCCGCAAAAACCCGTCAAGGTATTGATGAACTGCTTAAAAAGATTGCGGAAGTATTGGATCAGACGCCATTCTTTGACATCTACGAAGACACAGCGGTTGAAGATGAAATGTTGTATACGTATCAAACGGATGAACAACCGTTTGAAATCATCGTAATCAATCCGCATACCTACGAAGTGAAAGGTCCTTTAATTGACCGATTGTTGTACATGACGAACTTTGGAAACGAAGAATCAATCAAGCAACTGGCACGCCGTATGCGAAAAAGCGGGATAGATGACGCCTTAAGGGAAAAAGGGTGTAAAAACACCGATACCGTTCGAATCGGAGACTATGAGTTTGAATTTGTCGATTAGCGCTATTTATTCGATTGGATAAGTAAATTTACCTCTCATTTAGAAAAATGCTTTAAAACGCCCAAAAAGGGTGCTATATCTCTTTTTGAAGAATAACTGACAAGCGTGGCCTCTACAAAGGCTAACGGGGGATGTATCAAGAAAAAAATTCAAAAATAGATTGTGATATTTATATATTTTTCAAATGATATATTTATTATATTAATGTATTATATTTGTGATGTTTTTTTGAACTATTTTTACTCCAAAAAAATCATGGCAAGAGCTGATATCGCGCTATTTAGACCTATAATAGAATTATATAATCATAGATAACCCAATAAAGGAGACTCGTTATGTTCAGTTATTTACGTGGAATCATTACCGAAATTAAAGCAAATTATGTCACACTTGACGTCCATGACGTCGGATATCAACTCTACACACCCAATCCGTACGTTTTTGAACTGAACCAATCAGCTACTTTATATACGTACCAAAAAGTCGCAGAAGACGCTTTGACCCTATACGGTTTTCCATCCGTAGAAGCTCGTGACCTCTTTTTAAAGCTTATCAGCGTTAATGGAATCGGTCCTAAAAGCGCCAATGCAATCCTCGCTGCGGGAAGCGTCGAAGCGATAACCACAGCGATTGAATCCGGCAATTCAAAATTTCTACAAAAATTCCCTGGGATTGGGCCCAAAGCTTCTCAGCAAATCATTCTGGATTTAAAGGGAAAAGTTGACTTAAGTGCCGACATGGTGATAACTGATCATCTCAAGGATGTCGAAGAGGCCTTGGTTGCATTGGGCTATTCCTCTAAGGAGATTAAAAAGGTATTGGCAAAAATCGATCAGAGCAAATCAACTCAGGATATGATTAAAGAAGCTTTAAAATTCATGTTAAAATAAGAAGTTAAAAGGGGCTGCGATAAATTCGCAACCCCTTTTTTTATTCAAATAAACGTTTTAATTGTTCGTGCGTCGGTTGTGTCGGTAAGGCAATCATCAACTTGATACGAGCTTTTTGACCGTTTAAATTAGGCGCTAGAATACAACCGCGATTGGTTAAATCCTTTCCACCACCTAAATAGCCATAGGTATCGAGAACGCGTCCAGAAGGACAACGAGACGTAATGATAACCGGTATCGATAACTTAATGGCTTCATCGATTCCTTCCAACATCGCCGGAGGAACATTCCCACGACCCAACGCTTCCAAGACAATTCCTTTTGTATGAAGGTCATAAATTAATAGTTTAATGAGCGATGAATCCATGCCGGAATAGACTTTTAAAAAATGAACAGAGTTTTCAATCGTATCCGTTTTAAGATGCTTTTTGGTGTAGTTAACCGTACGGTAATAAATAACCTCTTTGTTATCAACAATACCCAATGGACCATAATCCATCGATTTAAACGTGTCGAGCGTAAGGGTATTTGTTTTCGTCACTTCACTGGCTGCGTTGATGGAATCGTTCATGACAACCAAGCAACCTTTGTTTAATGACTTAGGAGATTTGGCAACTAGGATGGATGAGACAAGATTATTGACACCATCAAAACCAAGTTCCGAAGACGACTTCATCGACCCCGTAACCACAATTGGTTTTTCAGAGTCAACGATGACATCTAAGAAATAAGCGGTCTCTTCCAAGGTATCCGTTCCATGGACAACCACAACCCCACTAACCGTATCTCGTGCTAACTGATCTTTAATGATGGAAGAAAGTTGTAACATGAGACTCGGTGTAATAGATGGCGAAGGTACTTCCGAAAATTCAATGATTTCTAAATCGCGATATAAATCAGAATTAAATAGATTTGAGACAATTTCATTAGCGTTTAAAGCTGGGACGACGGAATGGTTACCCTCGTCAATTTTCATGGAAATCGTTCCTCCGGTAAAGATCATGACAATTTTTCCCATGTCGATAAACCTCCAAAAGATGGGCTAGATAGTACCATTATAACACATTTAAAATAGTAAGAGATAAAAGGATTTCTAAAAATCAAATTTTGAGGGGTTTGTCGATGTAATTTTCGGGCATGATTTGAAGGTAATCAAAAATCATGTCCATATTTAGCGATAATAGCACTCGGGTAGTTTTTAACCTTTTCCACAAACATCTAAACAATCGCCAAGTATAGATATTCATAATATGTTAACATAATATATATTATAGGAAGTTAATAGAAATTAAATTTTTCTTCAGTTTTATCCCCAAATGCTATTCATATCGAAATAATGAAACAATAACTCACGTATATACACCCTCTTCTTCTACTGTAAATATAGTCTTTTTATTTCAATGACAACATTAATTTGAGCTATTTTGTTGAAAAACCGGCTTTCGTTCTTTGACTCGAAAAATCGCCCGAATTTTGTCGTTTTCCTGTCCAGGGGGGCATAGTTACCCATTCAGGAGGCAAAAACATCGTCATCGCCAAATTCAAAAAATAAAAAAAAGCATTCCAATCGATGGAATGCTTCATATGTCTAAGGCTTCTTCTACTTCTATTCCAAGGTCGCGGGCAAATTTGTATGCCATCATAACCTCATCATCCAATAGCTTTTCAGGGTCATGAGCATCGGATGATACGATGACCTTTGCGTTTTTCTCTTTAACTAATTTCCAAAATTCTAATCGCGGATAGAGATAACGTTCTCCTTCTTTTAAAGGACGTGTCCCCTTCCGAATTCCATTCGCATTGATTTCGAGTGGGACAAGATAGCGAATCGATGCTTCGATAATTTTTAATGAGGCTGCTTTCGCATGCTCATCAAATTCAGGATACCCATAGAGCATTAAGTCAGGATGGCAAACAAATTTGAAATTAAGTGTTTGAATTGCCTTTTCAATGGTGTCAGCGTAGACTGCCAAGTGTTCTGGTTTGTTCAATGCATAGACACTTCTGAGTCCTTGGAAACTTTCTTTGTCTTCAATATAGTGTTGACCCAGTGCTAAATAATCTAAAGTGTTGAGTAGTTCATCGTATCGTTCTGCGTGCGATTCGAAGTACTCAATTTCCAATCCCTTTTTGATTTTGATTAGTGAACCGTATTCGTGAATCGCCTTTTCCAACTCTTCTAAATAGATGGGATATTCATCAGGAACCATTCGTACGCTTCGATCTTTCAATTCTTCGAAGGGTGCATGATCGCTCATGCCGATGGTATCAAAACCTAACTCAATGGCTTTCTTGACATAATCGCACACTGTACCGATGGCATGTTTACAAAGATACATGTGCGTATGATAGTTGTTCTTCATCACTTGATTCTTAGGTGACATCCGATGCTCTCCTTTCGAGCTAAGGCTTGTTCGGTAATGATTCGTGCAGTCGTTGCGAGATTGAGTGTCTCGTAGTAAAACTTTGAGGTATTCGGATATTTGAGTAAATCGTCGATAATTTTCGACAAGACAGAATGTGTTAATTGAAGTCCTTCCGTGTTTCGAACGATTCCTACAAATTCATCCATATAGTCGCCGATTTTTTTACGGATTGGTTTGTAATTAAACTCTGTCGTAGGGGCAAACGTCTTTTTAAAGTTGGTATCTAAGTTTGTTGAGGCGATGGTTGAATTGATGTCATTTGCAATTTCCAATCCAAAGACAACACATTCTAGCAGTGAATTCGAAGCCAAACGGTTTGCGCCGTGCACACCTGTGTTCGCTACTTCTCCTACCGCATACAAATCGTTGATACTCGTTCGTCCGTGTAAATCGGTATCGATACCACCGCAACTAAAATGCTCGCAGGGTGCGACAGGAATTAAATCAAGTCCCATGATAATCCCATGTGTCTTCAAGTGTTGAAAGATGGTAGGGAATCGTTTTTCAAGAAATTTGGTATCTAATTCACGAGTATCTAAGTAAACATGATCGGTCCACGTGTCATACATTTCACGGTAGATGGCTTGACTGACGATGTCACGCGGAGCAAGTTCAAGTTTTTCATGGTATTTGTGCATGAATCGTTCTTTTTGAACGTTGATTAATTTAGCGCCTTCACCACGAACGGCTTCGCTAATCAAAAAGCGTTGTCGGCTTTGTATGGATTCATCGTAAAAGGCAGTTGGATGAAATTGAACGAATTCCATATTATGAATCTGGGCATTTGCACGATACGCTAACCCGATTCCGTCGCCGGTTGCGGATAAATCGTTCGTCGTTGCACCATAAACCGAACCAATGCCGCCGGTGGCAATCACCGTTTTTTTAGCATAGAGATAATCGATTTGATTTTGATTGGTTAAGATAATCGCACCTCCGATGCGATTATCATAGGTTATCAGTTCAATCGCCATGGAATGTTCCAAAATCGTGATGTTTTTTCTTTCTAAAACCAAGTCGACTAAGGTCTTGGTTGCATGATACCCAGAAGCATCGCCGCCCGCATGAACGATGCGGTTTCGCGAATGCCCGCCCTCTTTGGTAAAAAGAATGTTGCTGTCGGCATCCTTGTCAAAATCAACACCCAAATTAATCAGCGTGCGAATGGCTTGGTTGCCGTGGTCGACTAAGGTTTGAACGGCTTCCTTTTTATTGAGATAGGCGCCGGCTTTTAACGTATCATCAAAATGACCTTGATGAAGGACGGGATCACTGTTGAGTTCAACGGCGATACCGCCTTGAGCTAACATCGAATTGGAGTTTTTGAGGGTTTCTTTTGCCAAAATGATAACATGATAAGTTGGATTGACCGATAAAGCCGTTAACAGCCCAGATAACCCGCTTCCGATAATTAAAACATCGCTTGTTTGACTCATGAACTCATCTCCAACATTCTTTTAAGGCTTAGAGAAGCCTTTTCCAATATTTTTTCGGGTAACGTAATTTCAAACGTTTCGTTCTTCAGGCAACGATAAACATCGTCCAAATGGGTCATTTTCATGTCAGCACACGACAAGCCTTCGTTTAATAAATAAAAGGTTTTATCGGGATTGGCTTTTTTTAACGGATGGAGAATGCCTTTTTCGGTACCAATGATAAATTCGCGGTTTGGGGAGCGTTTTGCATACTCAATGATGCCTTTGGTCGATCCAATGTAATCAGCTAATTTCAAAACCGCTAGCGGGGCTTCGGGATGGATTAAGACGAGTGCGTTCGGATGCAACGCCTTTTGAACAAGCACATCGTCTGGTTTTAAGTTATTGTGAATGGAACAATACCCTGGCCACGTTTCGATGTCCCAATGATACTTATCCTTAAGGTACGTTCCTAAGTTTTTATCAGGGATATATAGAATCTTTTCATTTTGATAATGGGAAACGATTTTTTCGGCATTGGAAGATGTCACGCACACATCGGATAAGGCTTTGACGTCCGCATAGGAATTTACATAACAGATTATTTTGCGTTCTGGATGAGCGGCTTTGTATTCCGCTAGTTTTTTGGCATTAATCATCAATGCCATGGGACATTGAGCATTCTCGACAGGCAAAAGTACTTTTTTATCCGGTGACAAGATTTTGGCAGTTTCAGCCATAAAATTAACGCCACAAAACACAATCATTTTCGCATCGGTCGTAGCGGCGATTTTGGACAACTCTAACGAATCACCGACAAAATCGGCGATGTCTTGGACGTCGGGATCTTGATAATAATGAGCGAGGATAATCGCTTGTTTGGCCGCCTTTAAGGCCTTAATGTCATCAATTAACATGGATTTCTCCTTTTACTTAGATACTCTTATTATACACTCATTGACCGCATTTAGAAAGAACCATTCTTCATAACCAACCGGTGAAAAACGACAGTTTAAGAAAAAGACAATAAAAAAGCCCCTGAAGGGGCTCAAGCGATGCAAGAAAGAGTGTAAATTGATTCGTTTTGTTTGTTTATACAGCAGAAGGCGCTGGCTTCTCGTGTTTTGCTTTTTTGGTCAGGTTTTCTTTAACCTCTTCTTTGATGGATTCAATCATGGTGGCCTGTTCTTCTTCGCTATCAATCAAATCAATGTTATCCAGCATTTCTTGAAGATGGTATTCTTTGACAAGATACTTTTTGGTTTGATAACCGATGTACGTCGTCAAAATGGAATTGACCACGCCTTGAATCCCTGATTCGACGACCGTTCCGGCAATCGGTATGAAGGATGTAAATTCAGATAACGTTTTCGAAATAATGACTCTTCCGACGCCTGCCGTGGCGTTATTCACACCATAGGCCATAAGTGCATTCGTCAAAACCGTTCGGTATATCTTCGCCATCTGTGTATCGGAGGGACGGTACCCGTACAAATAAACGATATCCTTGATTAGGTTCAAATCGTATACCACTACAAACAACGTATCGATTTTATCGGATTGAGAGATAGCAGTCGTGATTCCAACTTTGATTGCGCTTTTACGAATCAGCTTGTTCGCAGCGTTCTTCACATCCGATGTATAGATGTCCGATAGGATTTTTTTCAAATCGGTATCGTTTTTCGTATGACGGGCAATGGCCAATTTGCCGACATGATCTTCGCTATACCACGTTATTCCTTCGGTTTTGGCGGATAGATCAATCATCTTGTCAGCGATGTCTTCTCGGAGTTGTTTGTTGTATTTTTGTGCTTGTCGGGCATTCGCGCTGGAAACATTCGTCATGAATGATTTCGTATTTTTGAGTTTAATCACCGGTGCGATGTAAGCAACTGTAAATATAACGACTGCACCGACGATGCCGACATAACCGGCAATCGGATGAATGTCAAATAATCTAAGCACCACAAAAAACAAACAAGCCGCAATGATGATGCCGATTGCGGAAGCAAAGATAAATAAGAATGTTTTCGCGGCTTTCATATTTTCTGGATTCGTATATTTTTCTTGGTATTCATCCAGTGTCATTTTTTTCTCTGGTAATTCTTTTTTCATAGACTCCTCCTAAAACCATACGATAGTTCTGTAATTCGACGTTAAGTCACTTGAATCTTGATATCTAGTTAGACTTTAAATTATCCGGAACGGAATTAATACAATCAGTAATACGGCCACAATTCCCCATAGTATTGTTAAGAATCGTTTTTGGAATTGGCTGGATTGATCTGGAACTAAGAAAGCAGCTAGGAAAAAGGGAATGTAAGTCGAGATAAATACCGGAATAGCCCCCCACCAAGGATAAACCCAAATAAAAGCGTTGGTCCCTGCCAAGAAGATTTCAAAGAAGGCAAAGAACGCCGCATTCATAATGGCGAACAAGATCCGGTTATTGATCCCGAAAATGGTCTTTTTGGGATCATCGGGTAGTAGTTTTGACATAATCAGGCCGGCAAGAGAAAACATCATCGATAATTCCCAGGAAACGCCAATGAGCAATATGAACGAGGTACTACTTTGAGATACCGACCATAAGGCATAACCACTTTGTGAAGCAATTACGGCATTGACGATTTCATAAATCCAATGGACACCATAGAGTGATAACGCAGCGACGATGCCTTTATAGTTCTTATTTTTCAGTTCGGTCGCATACACATAAATGACAAATGCGAACAAAGCGATGAACGTCCAATCGAAATTGATTTGAGAGCGGACGAAGATTGCTGATAATTCAGCGTTTAACTGCCTGGATGCATCCCCCCAAAAAACAAAATAGTCGGATTCTTTCGCCAATAGTGATAATAGAAACATCACTAACGATATCACCGCTGTCAAAAGGATGGGATAGAGTATCGGTTTGATGGCTAATGTTTTCTTGTTATTCGTTTCTTCCATAAAAAAGCCTCCTATTCAAAACGTCAATTCAAGATGATTTGTTAACTACTTAATCTATATGAGATAATGATTTTGATTTCGATTCTGGGAAAGATTGAAAGAAATCTTTTAGGACGTTAACGCGGTGATTGAGGATCGATTGGACAAATTCGGTTTTGAATTCCTTTTCAAACGCATGGTACGATCCCTTAATTACATTGAGGATAACCGATCCGTTTTCCTTTTGCAATCGATTGGCAAAGGCAATTCCTTCATCACATAAGGTGTCAATCTCCTGAGGTTCAATATAAGCGGGGGGTAAATTCGATAACGAACGGGCATGCAAAGGCGAGGCATAATCAATGGGATTGGGTGCGTTCCCTTTGAAATACAATTCCCACATCTGTTGGTTGGCATGATTCGACCATGTCGCATTTTCATATTTTCGCAAACTGGGATAGGTTTGTAAATAATCGGTCACCGGATAGATTAACATCTGAAAAGCAGGTTTAAATGCTTTTCGATCTCTTGCCATCAGTGCAACACCGGCCGCTAATGCGCCACCGGCACTATCACCGTATAAAACTAGCTTGTTCGGGTTGATTCCCCACTGAGAAGCGTGTTCAACCAAATCGAGCGTGCTTTCGTAACAATCTTCTAATGGAATTGGATAAGCATAACGGTAGGTTGTCCGGTAGCGGGGAATAAAAACTTTGCACTTGAGCGCATGGGCGTAAAAACATGCTTTTTGGATGATCAAGGGCGATAGATCAGCGAAGAAACCACCACCGTGGTAATAAATGAGTGTCGGGGCGTCTAAATCCAGTTGATTGGCTTCGATGACATGGCAATCCAATTCATAGCCTTGATAGCCTTTTAGCGTGATTCGATGCCGTTTGGTCGATAAAACCGGTCTCATCGTCACGGCTCGCCAATAGCTCAGCGTAAAGAAAAAACGTAAAGCTGGATTCGTGAGACTTAGGTTGCCCGTTTTTAATAATGGACCCTTTAATCCTTCTGCATAGCGATAGTCTGACATATACGTCTCCTTTGGTTACCACCATCGTAACATACTCGTGAACAAATGTCATCGGGTGTATAGAAATTCATTTAAAAAAGATATCTGACTTGATGAACCTACCCTTCACTCGATGGACTAATGACGAAATGCGTGATATAATTAAGTGTCATATTTGAGGAGTGAGACAGAATGATTGAACCATTAGCCAACCAATTAAGACCCAAATCATTCGCGGATATTATCGGACAAAAACGGGTCGTTTCCATTATTGAAAAAATGATTAAAGAGCATCATCTTCTATCGATGATATTATACGGTCCTACGGGAACGGGAAAAACGACCATCGCCATGTTGATTGCCGAACAATTCCCGTTAAATCACTTTAAATTTAACGCTTCAACCGATAATAAAGCACTTCTAAAAGATATCGTTGAAGCCGCAAAACTATACGGAAATGTTTTGCTCATTGTCGATGAAATCCATCGAATGAACAAAGATATCCAAGATTATTTGTTACCCCACGTTGAAACCGGAAAAATAACCTTAATTGGATTGACCACTGAAAACCCCTATATTAGTGTCAATCCGGCCGTCAGAAGCCGAGTTACCATTTTTAGACTAGAACGATTAAGTGAATCCGATATTTTCGACTTTATCAAAACCATCGACTTAACGATGGACTCAAAACACCTCAAAATGTCTGATGAAGCATACCACTACATCGCGACCGCAGCCAACGGTGAAATCCGAAGCGCCATAAACATGGTCGAATTGTTAATGATTCAAGCGGAAGACAACCAATCCATCGATATCGAATTCGCCAAAGCCATGGTTGGAAAACCAGCATTATCAGTGGATAAGAATGGCAACGACTATTACGATATCTTAAGTGCCTTTCATAAATCGGTACGTGGATCCGATGTCAATGCTGCTTTGCATTACCTTGCCCGGTTAATTGAAGCCGATGATTTGGAATCCTTACTACGACGGATTAGTGCCATCGTCTACGAAGACATCGGCTTAGCCAATCCTGCAATGGGGCCAAAAGTAGCTGCGATGTGTGACATTTGTAGACACATTGGATTTCCTGAGGCTATCAATGGATTAGGTGCTATCACCATCGAACTTTGTTTATCGCCTAAATCCAACAGTGCCCATATAGCAGTCAATGCCGCTTTAGCAGATGTCCGTGAAGGGAAAACCTACAAAGTGCCTTCTCATCTCATCAACAACCCCACTTACGATGATAAAGCGCCTTATTTATATGCGCATGATTTTGAAAATCATATAGTTGCGCAACAGTATCTGCCCAATGAATTAAAAGACAAACGCTATTTCGAACCTCAGACGCATACCAAGTTAGAAGCAATCTTCAAAGAACAATACGATTCTATTTTGAAACAGCTTGCGTCGAATAAACCCAAAAAATAAATGTGTGAATGAAAAAGACAAACCGATTCAT
>CAZCSO010000021.1:0-24411 GCA_964501315.1 uncultured Candidatus Izemoplasmatales bacterium
AGCACATGACTGTTAATCATGGGGTCCTAGGTTCAAGTCCTAGTTGAGGCGCCACTGGCTCGTTGGAGAAACGGTTAACTCACATGCCTTTCACGCATGCACTCACGGGTTCGAATCCCGTACGAGTCACCAACTTTATCATGGAATCAGCAATCGCTGATTTTTTTTATTTTTAGGCAATTTTATTTGACAAAAACATCGATCCATACTATAATAATGACACTGTGTCATCGGAGGGGTGATTGCATGCCGAAAGCGACGTTTTATCGAATTCCATTTGAAAAACAACAAACGTTGTTAATGACTGGAATTACCTTATTTTCAATGTTTAATTATGAAGAAGTTGACATCAAACAAATTGTGAACTCAGCCAATATTCCGCGCGGATCATTTTATGCTTATTTCCATGATCTTGAAGATTTTTATTCGTACATCATCGGTCAGTTACAAGCAACCCGCATTCAAGAAATCGAACAATTGGCAACCCATCACACGGGCGATTTCTTTTCATTTTTGATTGAACTGTATGAACACGATTTGGAAAAAATAGCCGATCCATCTCGGCGCTTGCTTCAGCATCACTATTACCATTACATTCAAACCATCAAAAAAGGTTCCTTATCCGGAACCATTTATCATCTCGAAAAACGCAAAAACGTTATGAGTGTATTTCTTAATCTACCAATCATGACGCATCAAGGAACCGTGGTTGACGATGAAGAAAAAGCCTTCATAGCGGACTTGTGCATGATCATTTATCTATCAACTTACAACCAAGCCATTCAAGAAAACTTGTCCATCGACGAGCAGCTCAAACGATTTATTCAACGCATAAAACTAATCGAAAAGGGAGTCAAATCATGTTAATTATTCCGTTTGTCATCATCATTGCTTTGCTCAGTTATTTTTTCTCAGATGCCTTAAAAAAATACCATTTGTATGGATATGTACTATCCACAATCGTGGGTGTTCTCGCATTGGTATTCAAGTCGTATGGATTCACACTACCGTTTAACCATGGATATCTCGGATTCAGTTTTTTTTATGTTGTGATGATGATTGGGTTGCTAAACAAAGAATCCAAACAATCTCAGAAGTTGTTTAAGGTTCGACCAGAATTATCCATCATGGGATTTATTTTGTTAACCCCTCATGCCATCTATTACCTCATTGAACGGATCAGTGGACTTTATCTTCCTGAATCACGGATCGAGTCGGTATCGTTCATCATCGGTATTTTGGCTTATGTAATCATGATTCCACTCTTTATCACTTCGTTTAAGACCATCGAAAAACAAAAACAATATTTTAAATGGAAAAAACTTCAACGATATGCTTATGTCGTTTACTTAGGTATTTTTATCCACTTGATTTTCGTTGCGGATATGCCGAATCTCATCATTTATTTGGTTTTGTTCATTCCTTATTTCATTTACAAACCCATCCATTTTTTCCGTCATGAAAAACCGATGTATCAAAAAATGAAGCGTCAGATGAAACCATAATCATCAAAACGTTTCATTCAATCATAAAAACCGTCGTGATCGAAGAATTTCGAACACGACGGTTTTTTTATTTGCAAGAATTTATAAAAACGTAGAGTTATTGGTTATTGCTTGTTGTCAATACGTGTGGTTAGTGATGCAAAAGTATTGTATTCATAGCTTTTCATAACGATAATACCACCCAAATCTTTATAGTTGATTTGGATGTTTCCAATTTTTTCAAGGAGAAGAAGTGGTCCTTGTTCGTAAGCAATCATTTGGATTTTGTTGGTTTTGAGATAGGTTTGCTTGATTGTGTACGCACCACGTTGAAACATCATGAGTTGGTTCGAGGATTGAAAAAGATGGTTTTTAAGTTGAAGTGAAAGACCCCATATCATAACAGCGACTAAAATCAAATGGAGAATCAAAGGGACAACATAATTCGACCAGTCAATGGGAAAAAGAAGATAAGGTAAGAGATTAATTATAATCAAAAACGTCAATGGTAAACCTATAAAATTAAGGTATCGATATTTTTTCGGTTTTATTGGTTTGGATTCATCCTCGCGGGAGTACCCCAAATAATCAATGATTTGATTCAGTTGTTGAAGATTGGCAATTGGAAGTAAAGATTTGCTTTCAATTTTATGTTGATCTTGATTGAGTTGATCACCAATCCCAATCGCCGACACATTCAATTCATAACAATGAAACCATTGATACAATAACGACTGACTCACATGAACCGCATTGATTCGTTGTTTCGGTAATTTAAACTGAACTTTATTTAACAAACCGTATTGATAGGTAATGTCATCGCCGTCAAGTGTTAAACGGTAATGGTAAAACCGAATCAAATGAAAAAGCATGAGAAAGATTCCGAAGATCACGATGATACCACCATTGATAAGCATTGAAACCAAAAAAATGGATAGGGCAGCTGTTTCGGTATCAAAATAAATAATCACCGAAGAAATTATGAGGGTAGCAAACGTTAAAAGATAGGCGAATGCTAAAAATCCAGGTTTTAAAATTCCCATGATCATCAACGTGGACCATTTAGGTTCATAAAAGTACGTTGATTTATCGTTCTCAAGCGCTTGATAAGACCGTGGCGAGGGAAGTATCACGGCTTCGTTTGATTTTCGTTGTTCGATGAACTCTTTTAGGACGGGAGCATAGTCTTTATCGAGAACCAGGTGGGCTTCGGAATAAAAAGTACTCGTTGTACCGGTGTCAAACTGAAGTGTCGATAGTCCGAGAATAAGATCAAAAAAACCGCGTTTGATGGAAAGGGTATGGATGTTCTTATAGGGTATATCGGTTTTCTTCTTAAAGAACAACCCCTTTTCGATTAAAAAAGATTGATCCTGTTCAGAAAATTGATGCTTTCTAAGGATTAACCAGTAAACGATCAGTTGAGCGATTAACGCAACAAGAAAGACGGATGTGATGATCAAAGATTGTTGTGGCGTTAATTCAATGACAGCTTCGGAATCGGGATCAACCCACCGTGAGAGGATGATGCCAGCAACGAAAAACGATCCAATGATGGATTTTATTACATCGTAGAGGTAGTTTCGCTTGGCAATGTGATACTTAGGATTCATCGTGAATAACCTCGTCAGAATCTAGATAGTGTTGTAATGGTTGGCGAATGGATTCGATGACGGCGTCCACGCGATCAACCGGAATACCGATGATGAGGACATTGGATCCAGCGGTAAAAATCAGAACCGTTGTTATTCGAAACAGCATTTGAAGGGGACCTTGGAATTTTTCGATGTGTTGAATTCGCTTGATCGGAATCACAATGTTTCGCCGGAATAAAACGCCGCGTTGGACGATGACGTGGTCGTTGTTGATTTGATAACCATTGAATCGATAGATATAAAACGGAAGAATGAAGTTAAAAACTGCCAATAGAAGGACGATGATGCCGGTGGCAATTAAGATCGTCACTTTTACGAAGAGTTCACCAAATAAATGTGATGGTAAGATCGCCAAAACAATAAAACCAACATAAACGATTACTGAACCGATGGAACGGACAACCAGATGGTATGCATTGATATTTTTTGCAAGTTTTTCCATAATTTGAGATCCGCTATGGGTATTCCTTTCTTGTTTCATAGTGATTTTATTGTATCACAAAACATGAATATTGGCATTTAAATTTAAATTATTTCGATGGTTTATCACTGATAATTTTCAAGGTTCTAAAATCCTTGAACGAAAAAGAGCCACTCAACTAACATGAATGACTCGTTTTTCTATGGGATGGAGGGAAAAAAGACAATTTAAGAATTGGATTTTGTTTTTCGAAAGCGAAGGTAGATATAAAGCGATGTTATGACCGATCCGAAAAAGACAATCGAAGCAACCACCGCGAGCAACAGATAACCTAACGCACTCCAGTCGTTGGCAATCAAGCCAAGTATCCATAAAATACCCGAAGACATCAGAAATAAAACCGGTAAGATAAGCACATAATAAACGTTTGATTTTGCCAATTTTGAACTGATTGGATAGGTTATGAAAATGGAAACAATCAGGGCAATCAGAAGTGGAAGAACGTCGTTCATTGTTTTCTCCTTAAGAAGTTGATTTGATACCATTATATCGAAAAATACTTTGAACTTCAAGAGATTACACTCGAGTTTAAAAACAATGTTTTCAAGTCAATGGCGATTTATTTATCGGGCATTTTTTCAATTTGCGATTCATCCACGCATTCACTTCAAGATTTTTTTGCTAATTTGGTGGTTTTACGTTATAATGATTACCGGAAATCACGGTTCTTTGAACCGATCAAATCGTTTTGATTTCTTTGGGAGAACGCTATGAATCGATTATGGACACGGAATTTTTCAATCGTGACCATTGGGTCATTTATTTCAGCGCTGGGAAGCAGTGCTGCCGGCATTGCCTTTGGGATTTTAATTTATACAAAAACGGGATCGCCGTTGACGCTAGCGCTGTTCACCATCGCCAACATCATCCCAAGAATCATCACCGCCGTTGTCGCCGGTCCGTTTGTTGACCGCTATTCGCGCGTTAAAATGATTTATCTCATCGATTTCTTTTATTCAATCTTCTTTGCAGTTGTGGCCATCGTATTATTCTCAGGTTATTTTGATGTCATCGTCTTTACCTTAATTGCGGCGTTCTTTGGCATCATTGACACCGTCTATCAAATTGCTTTCATGAGTTTGTTTCCCGAAGTCATCAGTGAAGGTAATCACACACGGGCTTATTCCATATCGTCGTTGATTTGGCCGATATCGGCAGCCGTGATGGCGCCGATTGCAGCCTTCATGATTGAGACCTTTGCTCAAGGCGTTGCCATCCTGATGGTTTTTAATGCCGTCACGTTTGTGATCACTGCGACCATAGAAACCCAAATCAATGTCAAAGAGACCCATCACCTCGGTAAAGAACACGTAAAAATCTCGTTTTTTCAAGACTTAAAAGAAGGCATTGCCTATTACAAAGTCGAAAAAGGGATCTTAGGAATCGGTGTGTTATTTGCTGCTTTTTCGTTTGTTTATGCAGCAAGCGACCTTCTCCGGATGCCATTCTTTGTTAATCATGATGTTTTTAACTTACAAAACTTTTCATTCTTAATCACTGCCAGTGCGTTGGGGCGTGTGGTTGGGGGGATCATTCATTACTTTGTTAAATATCCCGCACGTAAAAAATACATGATTGCTGTCAGTGTTTATTTCACTGTTGAGCTCCTTGGCGCAACCCTGCTTTACATGCCTTACGTTGTCATGGTCGGCGTCAGTTTTATCATCGGACTGCTTTCGGTGACCAGTTTTAACATTCGTATGAGCGCAACGCAGGTTTACATTCCATCGCGGATTCGTGGCCGCGTCAACTCCACCCAACAGATGCTTTGGAATCTCGGTACCATCGTAGGGACGTTAAGCATTGGCCTCATCGCTGAATTCTCTGGATGGGATTATCGCTTCATTATTTTACTTTCAGCCATTGTCAGCGTGTCGGCCATTGTGTTCATTCCCTTGCGAATGAAAACCGAATTTAAAAAAATCTACAATGTCGATCTTTAGTCATCAATACATATTCATTGTTCGTCACCGATATTTTTGTTATAATAAGGTTAATGTGATTTACCATAGGATGTGAGTCGTTATGAAATTATCGAAGAATCCACTGATCTTAGGAATGCTTTTGTTAAGCATTTCCTTTTTGACTTTCACATTCTTTTTCTTAACTGCCTCAAATCAAATTCGCTCGACCGAAGCAGAAAAACTGAATTTGGAACTCGAAGCCACGAGTTTTCAAATCGAACATCATTTTCACGAAGTGGAATCGCGGTTAGGAACATTGGAATCGCTCCTTACTTCGGGCATGAGCGATGCTCAATTATTGGATGCATTTATTGCTGTTGATGATGATTATGATTTGATGCAATCGGTTTATTTCGGTCGGCCTGATAAAACCATGCTCAATTCAACCGGATTTGTACCACCCCCTACGTTTGATCTCACCACTCGTTTATGGTATCAACTCGCGATTGCAGAAACGGGAATTGTTTTTACACCCGCTTTCATCAATGCGACCGAGGATCGCGTGATTGTGACGGCCGCAAAAGCAGTTTATGATGAGTCCAACCAACTCTTAGGCGTCATTGCCAGCGATATTGACATCCGTTCAATTACGGCATTTGTGACCTTACGGGAAATTGGTGAAAATGGGTTTGCATTCATGATCGATCAAAACGATCACCTCTTGGCTTATCCCGGTCAAGACTTAACGTTGATTGAACTCGATCATGTGAGCGAATACGAACCGAATTTGGCGAATTTGTCTGGAAGTCTTAACAATGTCGAATTCGAGGTGTTGGGGAAAAAAGGCATTGTATCGCATGTGATGATTGCGGGCGATCGTTACTTGTTAGGTGTCTTTTTGCCGATTCAAGAATACACCCAAGCTCTGGATATTTTAATGTGGGTTTTTCTCGGCTTATTGATTGTCATAACCGTAGCTGCGATAATTATTTATTTGATTTATCAAAAACGCATTAACAAACCTTTGCTGAATCTGATTGCCGATATTCATGCCATTAACTTTACCGAAACCCTCAATTACCGATTGAATGAACCTCAGAATGATGATTATCTGAGCGTTCGAAAAGCCATCAATCGGTTGTTGGAAACATCGGATTTTTTCTTTACCGAACGTCAAAAAGCACTTCATAAATTGATGCTTGAAAATCAGCGTGTTTTGCTGCTGATGGAATCGGCAGCGGACATCATTTTTGAAATTGATCTGAACCGTCGGTTTGTTTCGGTGTTTGGTCGCGGGCTTTCAACCCTTAAAATGAGTGTGAATGATTTTATTGGAAAAACCATCGTCGAAGTCATGGGAGAAGATGGACGTAACCGCGATGCAGCGTATCAAAAAGCGTTGAACGGTGAACACGTCATCTACGACTGGTCAACGCATCGCGATGGAAAAAAACTGTATTTTGAAGCGTCGGTTTCACCGATGTACGATGAAAACAAAACGATTATCGGTGCGGTCGGGATTACCCGCGACATCACCGAGTACATGCACAAACAAAAAGAAATCGAATATCTAAGCATCCACGATACGTTGACGGGACTTTACAACCGGCGTTACTACGTCGAGACCGTTGCCAATGTGGATAAAAAAGCGTTTTATCCGATTGGCATCATGATGATTGATTTGAACGGACTCAAAATCTTTAATGACGCTTACGGTCACCATGTGGGTGACGTTGCGCTCATCAAAGTTGCGGATGTTTTAAAATCAGTTGCGGATGAAGAAGACATTGTATGTCGCATCGGCGGTGATGAATTTGCCATCATCTTTACCCATGCGTTAAAAGAACACTTGGATGAGATTAAAGAATCCATTCGGTTGCGTTTGTCCAACCTTTTGGTTGAAAACATTCCGTTATCGGTTGCGGTTGGTTATGAACTGAAATTCGATCACCATTTGTCGTTGGAAGACGTTATGAAAAACGCTGAAAACCAAATGTACCGAAACAAAGTGACCGAAGGTAGAAGCATTCGGAACAGTGCGATTCGCGCCATCATGAAGACCTTGACCGACAAATACGATGAAGAGAAGAATCATTCGAATCGCGTAAGCCAGCTGTGTAAAAAAATCGGTGAAGCCATTCACATTAAATCGGACGACTTGCGAGAACTTGAGGTTGCTGGGCTTTATCACGATATCGGTAAAATTTCGATTCCCGATGAAATCCTCCATAAACCTGGGAAGCTAACCGTTGAAGAGTTTGATGTCATCAAAACGCACACGGAAAACGGCTATCACATTCTCCGTGCAGCCGATGAGTATTCGAACTTAGCAGAATACGCACTTTCGCATCATGAACATTGGAATGGATTGGGCTATCCACGCGGATTAAAAGGCAACGATATTCCCTTGTTTTCTCGAATTATTGGCATTGCGGATGCTTTTGAAGCGATGACATCGGATCGAGTCTATCGAAAGAAAATGACCGATGGTGATGCCATCAAGGAAATCATTCGTTACGCAGGAAGCCAGTTCGATCCCGACCTATCCAAGGTGTTTGTTGAAGACGTCATGGGCTATTCATTTGAAACCGGTGAAAGAAGGAAATAATTTCCTTCTTTTTTTTAGTTTTAAATCGAGTATAATAGAAGCGGAGGGTTATCCTATGAAAAAAAATATGGTATCGGCATTATCGACATTCAATCTGTTGCTTTTTTTGTCAATGAAGTCCATTTGGTCGGGCATCGAGTGGATGTTGGGTGTATCCTGGCTTCAATTTTTCTTTTTAGGTCTGTTTGTATTGATGTTTTTAACAGCCATCGTCCATCGGTTCCATCCGATGAAGCCGGTGGGTGTCTCCATCTTAATCGGTGTGAATGGTGTTTTTACCATCGCTTTAGGTTACATGGCCTACATGGGCATTGATAGTTACTATTTTTTCGTTCGAAGTTTTTTCGAAGTGACGTTTATTTTCTTGCTCGGAATCAGTGCTTATCTCCTGATTTTCAATTATCCCAAGTGTTCCTTGTCCCATAACCGGGCCTATCAATGGGGATTGCTTGGTTTGACCTTGCTAACGCTTTTTGTTTTTTCGACCAACTTGGATGTTCATTACATGACACAAAAACCCGTTGTTTACGTTGTTGAAGAGTCGTATCAAATCGTTTGGACGACGTCAACCCATGCAACCGCAAAGGTCATCGTTGATGGTGAAGAATACATTGATCTCTATGCCGGAAGTGCTTTATCGGAAACGACGGTTCACAAAGTCATGGTGCCGATGGCTGTTCTCAATCAAGCAAAAACCTATACGGTTTCTTCCACCCATATTTTTTATCGCGGTCCCTATTCGGGCATCAAAGGCGGAACCCTTGAAAAAACGTTTGCGTTTCAACCGGTTGATTCATCGGATGGGCTTAACTATTACACGGTTTCCGACACCCACACACAAAATCGTGGGGCCATCAACGCGGTTCGTTATCATCGCGAACGTTTGGATTTCTTGATTCTTGCAGGCGATATCATGAACCACTTAGAAACAAAGGAAGATTGTGAACGGATTTTATCATTGGGACATCAACTTACTCAGGGTGAAATTCCAGTGATTTTTGCACGAGGCAACCACGAAGTGAAAGGGACGTACGCCCACGAACTTCATCGCTATGTAGGGTCGCTCAATGAACGGTTTTATTTTACCTTTCACTTGGATGACATTTTCGGCGTTGTTTTGGATTTGGGTGAAGATCACGCCGATGATTGGTGGGAGTTTTATGGCACGGCTTATTTTGACCAATACCATTCTGAACAAACAACGTTTCTTCAAACCGTGTACGAAGAAGAAGCGTATTTAGATCCAACCATTACGTACCGATTGGGGATTTGCCATATTCCTGTGACCCTCGTCGAAGATGAGTTTTTGGATACGACGTTAAATGAGTGGACACCGTTTCTTAACGCAATGAATTTGGATGCGATGATCAGTGGCCATAAACATCAATTGCTCGCTTTTACAACCGAGATACCAGCTTTGATACCATTTGACTATCATCAAAACTACGCTTCTGAGCCGATGGCGGCTGGATACCGCACCAACGCAACGTTTGTGAACATGATTGCGGCCCGGCGAAGCGACGTTCAATCGATTGAACAAAAAGAAAATCTATTCGGGTTTGAGTATACCGGCTTGCTTGCAGAAGTATCGTTTTCAGATTCTCAAACAACGTTTACGTATACCAATCACAAGGGCGAAATCGTTGAAGTAGTTGATCCCTATAGTGGTGAAACACGGATGCATTACATCATTCCCATTGATTAAGAAATCGCTCCTTTTTTGGTTTGATAATTCACCGATTTTGTGGTATCATATTCTTGTTCTATTTGAGGTGACGACATGACATTAACGACACAATTAGCCAATCTGATCTTTCCATACAAAACCTTGTCTTTGGCAGAACTTGAAATTAACTATCCAGAAAGAACGCTTCCAGAAGGAGCGATGGTCACTCGCTTTGCCCCGTCACCGACGGGCTTTTTGCATACCGGATCGCTCTTTGCATCGCTCATTTCTTGGCGGTTAGCCAAACAAAGTCAAGGTGTGTTTTTCTGTCGTTTGGAAGACACCGATACCAAACGGGAAATTTCGGGTAGCGGCGACTTGGTCTTGAAAGAATTAGAAACATTCGGTATCGTTCCTGATGAAAGTTTTGTAAACGACGGTTTATACGGACCTTACCGTCAAAGTGAACGCAAGTTTATCTATGACGCCGTCATAAAAGATTTGATTATTCGTGGACGTGCATATCCGTGTTTTTGTACACATGAAGAGTTGGATCAATTGAGAAGCTATCAAGAATCCATAAAAGTTAATCCCGGTTACTACGGAGAGTATGCAACGTGTCGAAAATTATCTGTCGAAGCAATGATTGATAAAATCAAAGCTGGACAACCGTACGTCATTCGGTTTAAATCCTTGGGTGATGATGCCTTTAAAATCAACGTTGTCGATGAAATCCGAGGTTCCTTGGAATTGACGCAAAACAACCAAGACATCGTCATCATGAAAGGTGATGGGTTACCGACCTATCATTTTGCGCATTTGGTGGATGACCATTTCATGCGAACAACCCATGTCACGCGAGGTGAAGAGTGGATGCCATCGCTTCCGATTCATCTTGAACTCTTTGAAGCCATGGGCTGGCAAAAGCCGAAATATGCGCATTTACCTGTTATCATGAAATTGGAATTTGATCGTCGCAGAAAACTTTCCAAACGCAAAGATCCGGAAGCAGCGGTCTCTTTTTTCTTGGAATCAGGGTATCCGATTGAAGGCATCTTAGAATACTTGATGACGCTTGCCAACACCGATTTTGAAGAATGGCGGTTAGCGCATCTTACGGACAACATCTTTGACTTCAGTCTTCGTTTTGAAAAAATGACTTTAGACGGTGCGTTATTTGACATCGAAAAAATCCAATCAATTTCCAAAGAACGATTGGGAGCGATGAATGCCGATGAAATTGCATCGAAAGCGCATGCTTGGGCAAAGCGTTTTGATGAGACATTTGCGCAACACATTGAACTCGATTTTGAGTATTTTAAATCCATTCTTGCGATTGAACGGGGTGGCGAAAAACCTCGTAAAGACTATGTACGTTACCAAGATATCTATCCCATCATCAATTTTATGTACGATGATGTGTTCGATGAGGCATTAACCAAACCTTTGCCTTATAATCCGATTTATTCAAAAGACATCATCATTCATGTATTGGAAACGTTCTTGTCTCAACCCGCGTTAGCCTTACCAGAAGGCGAATGGTTTGATAACCTCAAACAATTGGCTTCGTTATGTGGATTTGCGATGAATGTTAAAGACTGGAAGAAAAACAAAGAAGCCTATTTAGGGCACATCGGTGATTTTGCCGAAATCATCCGAATCAGTGTATCTGGACGCGTCAATACTCCGAATTTCTATTATGTACTACGGATTTTAGGCATCGATCGGATTCAAGATCGTTTATTAAAATCCATTAAGACGTTATAAAACGTCGTGGCCCGTTGGAGAAACGGTTAACTCATAGCCCTCTCAAGGCTACATTCACGGGTTCGAACCCCGTACGGGTCACCATCTTTAGCCGAGTAGTCATTCTCACAAAAGAGAATGGCTTTTTTTATCTCTACTTGGCCAATAAATCTCTATTGTTTCATTTGTAAAAGGTACATTTATTAACATCAAAATCAGACTAATTTTCTGATGTGTATAGAATCTTTTCGGTCGTTTAGGGTCTACACTCCTGTTTTCATGATACTTATGTGAAAATAAGTTAATTCGTTGCACAATAAAGAGTATTCATAGCAAGTTTGAGAAAAACAAGAATAACAGCAACTGATTTGCACATAAGTTTTGGGGTAACCCTTGTTTTTGATGTTTTAATCGTGTCGAAGTGGTATTTCACTCAAACTATAATAATAACACCACTAATTATAGCGATGTTTTCATAGAGAATATGATTCTATTTACTTTATAAATTTAATGAGATTTTATTGTTAATGCTAATCAATTTTAAATCCAGAGATTCTTTCCACTTGCACTGGATCTTGATGCGAGAAAAATTGGCTTTGAATGGTATCTAGTTCATTGATTGTATCCATCTCTTGTTCAGTTAATTCGAAATTGATAACATCGAAGTTTTCCTCAATACGAGCGGAATTGACAGATTTTGGAATTACAATAATGTCTCTTTGAATTAACCATCGAAGTACAACTTGTGCAACAGAACGTTGATGATGCTCAGCTATTTTTGATAATACAGGATGTTGGAATAATCCATTCTTACCTTCAGCAAACGGTGCCCAAGATTCTGTTTGAATAACTTTTTCATTCATGTAATCGTGAGCAAAATGTTGTTGATGAAATGGATTGACTTCAATTTGGTTAATGGCGGGCTTGATTTTGTTATTAATCATTAAATCGATGAGTCTATCCATCGTGAAATTACTGACACCAATAGCTCTAATCTTACCCTGTATGTAA
This sequence comes from uncultured Candidatus Izemoplasmatales bacterium, assembly GCA_964501315.1. Lineage (GTDB taxonomy): Bacteria > Bacillota_I > Bacilli_A > Izemoplasmatales > Hujiaoplasmataceae > UBA5603. The sequence goes on from CAZCSO010000021.1 coordinate 12,556, forward strand.
AGTTCCTCCATGGCACGCCATTCACCATATACATCTCCAAAGGGCTGATGAATTAAGTACAAATCAACATAGTCCATGTCGAGACGTCTTAATGAATTATTGAAAGCTTTTAATGTTCCTTCATAGCCATTTGCTTGTACCCAAAGTTTAGTCGTGATGAAGATTTCATCTCTTGGAATACCACTTTTTTTAACAGCTTTACCAACGGCCTCTTCGTTGCCATAAACAGCAGCAGTATCAATTAATCGATAACCTGTTTTTAAAGCATGCAACACTGCTTCTTCACACTGCTTTGGATCATTCATTTGAAAGACACCAAAACCCAATATCGGAATTTCGATTCCGTTGTTTAATTTTAATCGTTTCATGTGATTATTATCTCCTTATTTAAAGTCTTTATGGACTGTTTTCATCATTTCATCATAAATTTCTATCTTATAATCAAGACGTTCTAATGTTTTATTCATATCAGATATACGATCTATTATGAGCTTACGTTGTTCGATAAGTAGGTTTTTTCTCTCATCAATCGTCTCATCACCAGATCTAAGTAATGTTAAGTATTGACTCAAAAACTCGATAGATAAACCCGCACTTCGCATACATTTAATAAACTCAATGGTTAGTATATCATTCTCATCATAAGATCTAATACCATTTTTTCTTTTTATATCACGAATTAATCCAATTTTTTCATAGTACCTTAAAGTATCTTCTGTGATGTCAAATTTCTTACTGACTTCTCCAATCGTCATTCATATCATTCCTTTCTATTTGTATTATACACCTTGGAGTTAACTCCAAGTCAAGAGTTTAGTTCAACTTTCTTGATTTTGTTATTTTTTAGCACTTTATAACAAAGGAATATAACATTTATCAACAACAGATATATGAAGAAAAATACACTAAAATAAGTGTAGTGATATTAAATTCATTGAAGTCTATGAGCTATTTTCGTCCTCGAAATCGTTACGGGTCACCAACCTTTCCAAAGCAAGTCTATCTCACATTCGAGATAGACTTTTTCATCTAGATTTGGCCATTTTATCATAGACAATCTTGGCCCCTTTAGAGCCACATTTTGCTCACAAAAACAAACATGTAAGTCTGCAAATAATCCAATTATAGCAATTTTGTCTATGCCTTGAAAATCCTTATTCTTTTCCTGGGGATAATCAAAAAAAGCATACGCCTTGAGATATCATTGAGCAGTTCAATCGAACACTCAAAAGTGATGACCTACGTGAATATAAGCAATTGTGTCACTCTTGGTAACACTATTGAATTTGGCGTGGTATGTGTGTAATGGTGGTAAAATAGAGGAAAATCGCTGACCAATATCAAGATGGTAATTCCCCTTTATTTGGGGTTGTGTTCGACGTGAATACCTATGGCAATTCCTACTAAATATTGTTTCACAAACCACTTTTCAAAAATGGTTTGAAAACGGTATCATTTTATGATATTATTTTCTATAGTTATTCAGGATGATTGCATGGCTGGGTCATTCCCTTCCTTATGATACTACAACTTACTCACTGAATCCCGTGCAAATCTATTTCTAGTCGATTTCTATTTTGGAGGACAATATGGATAATTCTGAAAAATTGGCAAATGCATATTCAAAGTTAGGAGCAGACTCCTCTGCAACGAGAGATCAAATCCTTTCAAGAACAAAAACATTAATTGCCGAAGTTGGGATGGGGACAAATGATTCCGAATCCCTTTCAGAAATCTCCAAAATCATTGAAGCAAGCAACATAATCATCAGTGAGATGGATATGAATCCAATTGCTAACTATGATGATTTGACGAAAACTCAGAATCATGAAGAAGAATTGACCGAACCAAAGGAACCAAACGAGGATTCCCCAAATGACGGAATAGAACTGAATGATTTTAGCGCAGAAAGCCTTTCAAAACAAGAACATCCAAGACCCATATTAGAGGTTCTAAGGACAAGTTTCTCAAATCACCGGAAAACATGGGTGATTTCCATTATTGTTTCGCTAATTATTATTGGTATTGCAGTTCCTCTAAGCATCACCATTTCACGTGAAAATCGTTATGAATCAGTGTTGGCATTGATTGGAGAGTTTGACAGGGATAATATGGAGATGATCGGCGAAATACTCGAAAGTCTTCCATACGATTATAAAGAAAGACAATTGCTAAAAGAGCAATACTCTTATGTGATGAATCAAGTCTTCATTTTGGAGACAAACGACATTATGCAAGACTATTCGGTTCACTTGGATGCATACAGTGCTCTCGTATTGTTTGATAGTTCGAATTATCGATGGAGTTTAGGAGCATATTTGGATGGAATTGAAAGTCAATTTTTGATTCTAGAAAACAAATACGACGGGATTAAGACTATGATGGAGAATTTTGCATATTATATGTCAATTTTCTCCAATGAAATTATTGCTATGCCCGATGATTATCCCGGAATGGAAGCAATTATTAATCAAAATGAATCCGTGATGGAATACGTGAACATTATTGAAAACGGAAATGTCTATCGTGACTTTTCCAGTATGAGAGAAGCCTATTTTGAAATTCAGGTTTTCGATTCGATTTATTCTGATTGGGATTTATCATCATATTTGGATGACGTTGACGGTTTGGTTTTATTGTTGGGTACGAAATGGGTAGATAATTTGAGTGGCTATTCTTTCGAGTTATATAATACGGTCGAGAATCAATATAGTATATGGTTATTAACAAATCTTCCTAACAACAAAGAATCGGGTAAATCATATTACTATTTTGTAGAAAATGATTACCGTATGTTTGGGTACGAAAACCAGTTAGATTCGACGGATAGATTCAACGCATTCAGGATTGACTCCATTAACGAATCAATGATTACAATTTACTGTTTTTCAACATCAAGATCGTATACTCTGTTTTTGGACACAGATAATTAATACTGTTACGAATGCAAAGAAACATTTTTAAATCCTTTTTGCAGGATACGATTTTCGTATTTTTCATGATTCGATAGGATTATTCATAATTGTGCTAATGGAATAATTCTATTTTTTTACTCTAATAAAAAACACCAAGACAAGGACAACATATCGCTTGCCACTTATATATATATTTTCACGGGGTGTTCTCCGCTACGGGTCTCCAACACTATCAGAGTAAGATCATCTCATATAAAAGATGAGCTTTTTTTGTCTTTTTTGAGCGGTCAAGTCAACTAAAAACGACGTGATTTTGAATGCTTTATTCCTAAAGTCGATGAGTCTATCCATCGTGATATTACTGACACCAATAGCTCTACCCTTACCTTGTTCGCAACGTTCCTCCACGGCACGCCATTCACCATATATATCTCCAAAGGGTTGATGAATTAAGTACAAATCAATATAGTCCATATCTAGACGCTTTAATGAGTTGTTAAAAGCTTTTAATGTTCCTTCATAACCATTTGATTGTACCCAAAGCTTAGTTGTGATGAAAATTTCATCTCTTGGAACACCACTTTTTTTAACTGTTTTATCAACTGCACTTTCGTTGCCATAAACAACAGCGGTATCAATTAATCGATAACCTGTTTAAAAGCATGTAAGACAGCTGCTTCACATTGTTTGGATCATTCATTTGAAAGAATATAGCCTCAGATCTATTTACATTTATTAATTGAATTTAAGTCACCTTATAGATATTTATTGGCATCTATGTTATGATTTATGTGCTAAATTAAAAATGAAGAAGAAAGGATTTATTGATGAAAAAATACTTTATTATAATTATATTTTTATTACTTTTTCCTTTAATAAATTGTGGCGGACATGTAAATTATGAATCAAACTTTGACTTAGATAATATTACTTTATATGCAACACATTATAGTAATATTCATCCTATATTTATAAACGATCATGGGGATGTATTTATGTTGGATAATATAGTTGATTCAAGTGAGCATAAAGAAACAAGAACTCAAGTCCTGTTTGGGAACCATGATTCAACTAGTGAAAATCCTCTAATATTCATCAATATAAAAGATGATTTATCGCTTATTAACGGTGAAACGATTGTTAAGGTTTTGCCTTATTTTGAAGGATGGTTATTTTTAACAAATTATGGTAATGTGCATAAGTATGTTTTTATCGATCAACAAACAATGTTCATGAATTTCTATATTGAAGGATCTACTAATAATCTACTAAGTTTAGATCAAGGAGAGACCATCATTGATATGTATTTTAGAGAAGATACATCTATGAATATTGTCAGGTTTGAAACATCATCAAATCGTTCTATTGATGTATATAAAGATCAAATTGGAATGATTCTCGATGAATATGAATTGTATTCTGATGACATATTTAATGATCTTGAAGAACCAATAAGAACATTGTTATATCGTTCAAATGACAGTTATTATATTATAACAAATCAGGATAGAGTCATTCAATATGATACCGAAACAAAACAAGTGATCGATGTGACTGAACTTTTTCCTTTAAATCAAGATGAAAAAATCATTGAATTGAATTTTGGGATTGATTATTCAACATTCTATTTGACCAATCAAGGTCGTGTGGTATCCATTGATTTAAACTCATATTCAATCTTAGATACCTTTGATTTAGTATATGATTCAAATGATGAAATAATTCACTATGAAAAAGGGTATTATGCTTGTTATGATCGGTTGTTTTTGATTGAAACAAGCTTAGGTGACTATTATTATTTTAGAAGCATAAATAAGGATGGTAAAAAATTAGATTTAGAACAATTAGATCTCGAAGACGGTGATTCAGTTAGTTCTGTTTCAATAGAGAATTTATTCAACGGTGTTTGTAGTACGACAGATCAAATACGATATAACGGGTTAGAATTGAATGATTTTTCGATGATTTTAAGAGTTGAAACATTGAACGGGAATGTTTATTTACTCGGGATTTTATCTCAATATGATTGTGAATTAATGGGTGAAGAATATATTGTTTTAAAAGTCATTTAGTTGACGATTCATGGGTATAAGATTAAATGTTTGAATGAACATCGCAAGACTAAGAATTTAATGGAGAGACATACAAATTTCTTTAACCTAATTACTGAAATGGGTAATCATTTCATATCATCTCATTAATTGAGAAATTACATTTAAAATACGAATATGATCAAAACAAATTATTCATTGTTCGAAAGAATTACACAAATTTTGTGGTTTGAATTTGATTATCGAACACGTAACTTTAATAATTCCGATAGTCCATTTGAGGCTTTATTTTTTAGTTTCTCTCATTCTTAAATTATGTTAAGTATTTTGTGACATAGTCACCAAATTGTTCCTTTGACTCTTTCTGACACGGGAAGAGTTTTTTCTTGAGTTATTGTATGCATTCTCAACATCAAGCGATTATTCATGAGAGACGTCATAATTGACATTCATTGTGAATTATGCTAAAGTTTCTATTGAGTCTTGGCGAATATACCAATCAGGAGGGCACATGAAACTTAAAATTACTCGCAAACATTGGATGAGAGGACTCATCTATGTATTAGGTTTTTTTGTTACAGGATTAGGCGTTAATATCCTATTAAGAGGCGCACTTGGGGCAGGAGCGTGGGATACTGTTATCTATAATTTAAGATCATTTTTTACAGAGATTCTTCATGTTAATGTTACGTTAGGTACGGTTAGTTTTTTTATCTATGGAATTGTGTTAGCACTTGTCATTAGTTATAACAAGAAGCTGAAGTATTTATTTGTTTTGATTCCTATTTTTGGTATCTCTTTAGCCATTGATTTTTGGGATATTGTTGTCTTTGGTAATAACTATCCAACACTCATCGGTGTTCGATTGTTACTCTTTGTTTTGGGTATTTTTGCACTCACTTTAGGATTATCTTTGATATTCGTCACAAAGTATCCAGCTATGGTTTTTGATGAGTTAACCTTGATTGTAATGAAATTAATGAGAAGCAAAAGTTTCTTCAAGGCACGAATTCTAATTGAATTGTTTGCCATTGTTTTAGCGAGCATATTTGGGTTTTTAAGTCATATTGGATTTGGTGCTGTTAATGTGGGTAGTTTTATACTCGCCATCATTATTGGTCCGATGATTGAACTACAGCTTAAATGGCTTCGGTTTTTAACAAAGCCTCTATTTGATATCAATACCTTGAGTCAAAAAGCTCCTGAATGAACCTGTCTAGAATTTAATGAGCCACAAAATTTAAATGAAGAAAGATCACTGTGATTTGAGCTTTTAATTATTGAGAATGATGATTCATAAGGTACAAAATACGGATCACGAAGAACGATATTATTTTTGAGTAATCCTAATAGCGATTACTTTTTTATTTTTTTATAGTTTTACCAATAAAGCTGAACTTTTATTCGAGAGTATATAATATCTTGTGGACTTTCGAAAATGAGCGAAATTCAAGAAAGGAAATAAAAAGAGAAATCCTTTGTGTATAATAGAGTTTGCGACTAACCACACACAGGAGGATTTCTCATGCTTGATTTTACCACAAAATTGATGACTTGTCTCGCAAATCGAGAAAATATGGAAGAAGCGATCCAGGAATTGTTTCGTTCGGAGCTTGAAAAAGCGATGAACGATCTTCTGAAGATTGAATTGACCTCGCATTTGAACTACGAACGCTATGAACGTTCTGGACTTTCGGAATCGAATTCGAGAAACGGATCCTACGAACGGAAACTTCAAACGACACATGGAGAATTGAATCTCGTCATTCCAAGAGACCGAAACGGAGAATTCGATTCTCCGCTCGTACCGAAGTATGAACGAAGAGACATCAAAACCGAAGAACTGATTGTCAAGCTGTTTCAAACGGGATTGTCGAACGCGGAGATATCCGAGATTGTCGAATGCCTCTACGATAAGAAATACAGCCGGGGAACGATTTCAAACATCACCGAGAAGATCGTGGCCGATGTCGAAGCGTTCCGTAAAAGGGAACTATCCGGAGAATACGCTGTGATTTATCTGGATGCGACCTATGTCCCTTTGCGAAGGGACACCGTTCGCAAAGAGGCTGTCCATATCGCTTTGGGTATTACCATGGAAGGAGCCAAGGAAATGCTCGGCTACGCCGTGGCCCCGAACGAGTCTTCCACTATCTGGAAAGAACTGCTTCTCGATCTTCACGCTCGCGGAGTGGAAACACCGCTTCTATTCGTCACGGACGGGATTACAGGCATCGAAGAGACCATTTCCCAAATCTATCCCAAAGCCGATGTCCAACGCTGCCTCGTCCATGTCATGCGCAATATCGCGTCCCATGTCCGCGTGAAAGACAGAGCGGAAATCCTTGGCGATTTCAAACAGATTCACTCTCAGAAGACAAGGGAAACTGCACAAGGGATTTTGGATGACTTCTTTGTAAAATGGAAACCCATCTATCCAAAGGTTGTGGAATCTGTTCAAGGGAATTCTTTTCTATTGACATTCTATTCCTATCCGGAAGCGATCCGCTGTTCGATCTATTCTACGAATCTGATCGAAAACTTCAATAAGCATTTGAAACGAGACTTGAAAGCCAAGATCCAATTTCCTTCCGAGGAGTCGATGGAAAAATTTTTGGTGAGTCGCTTCGATGTTTATAATTACCGTTTTTCTGAAAAGGTTCACCGAGGATTTGGTTCTGTCCATTCGGAACTGAACCAAATCCTTCAAAACAAATACAAAGACATTACAATACAATAAAGCCAATTCATAAGAATCAAATACAAAGGAACTCTATATTTCCTTCCTTAAAGAAAGTACACAAGATTCTTGACACTACCTTTTATTTATTCGTCTAATCAATGAGTGGTTAAAAAACATGGAACTTGTGCAGGTATTTCACTAGAATATCCTAGACCTGAACATCACGAAGGGAGAAGAAGGCAATGACGGATTATCCTGAGTTGATTCAACGACTAGCATCAAAAGATGAGAGTGCGTTCGTTGAAATCTATAATCAAACGAAAATACCGGTGTTTTCGATTATTATTGCAATTGTGAAAGAGAAAGCCGTTGCTGAAGATCTCTTACAGGACACCTATATCAAGATGATTGACGCTTTACCAACGTTTCAAGGTAGAAGTGCATTTAAAACATGGTTGGTATCGATCGCAAGGAACTTGGCATACGATTATTTGCGTCAAGCTAAGAAGTCCACGCTACTAATGAGTGATACGGTCGAACAAATTTCAGATCCTTTCAATGTTCATCCACTTAAAACCATGGAATGCGAATGGTTGCTTTCAACACTCTCCGAAGAAGAACGTCAAATTGTCATATTACGAGCAGTAGATGGGTTGAAGCATCGAGAGATTGCTTCGCTTCTAGGCAAACCACTTGGAACGATTCTGTGGATGTACCAGACCGCCATTAACAAAATGAGGCGGGTAAACAAGGAGGAAGATTATGCGTAAAAGAGACGCTTTAAACATGATTAAAAAGGAAATAATCGAGAGTTTACCTAAAGAAACTCCCTCAGTAATTTTGAAAAATTACCCCATTGTGACCCCTGAAAAAAAACCGATATTTTCGATTCAATTTCGACGCCTGGCAGTTATGATGATTCTTGTGGTGGTATTAGTTTCTGGCTTTTTCATATTTGGTGGTATCCCGGGTTCACTGACTCCGACTACCACAACCACGACGCCTTTTTCATCAACTTCCACAGGAAGTATAACCACCACAACACCTGCTCAAATAACGACCATAACTTCTCGTGATACAACCCCCGTAGATGCTATATCTTTGATTAATCGTTTTCAATCGGTGGATTATACCCTCGATATTAGCGCGGTATTGGAGATGAATCAAAGTAATCTTCTTTTAACCAGTACCCCTGAGTTCCATCCTTCCCTCATGAACGTTGAAAAATTGAATGAATCCATCATCACGAGTTTTGATGACAATGCGTCTACAACCTTTGAATTTGATGAACAACTATCGTTTTTATCGAATAAAGGAAGCGAAGCGAAACAAATGGTCGATGATGCCGCAAACGTAGTCGTCATGACGGATACGTGGTATCATACGGAATCAGCCTCATACTATATGTATGATGATTATGCCACGTTGGATTCGGTCTTAATCGTCGCTGAGAGCAATGATGATTTTTATTTAGATCAAAAAATTACCATCATTTATGCAAGACATAATCTCGATAACCCCGAACTCGTTATTAAGCATAAACACGATTATCTTGATGAAAATAGAGATCATCATCTCGATCAACTATATGTCGGTTATCTACCCAATAAACGATATGTCTATTATTACGACAACTTAAATTCTGCGAATAGTGAAGAATTAAGAGATGCGGCAATGTGGGAAATCCGACGAGATGAGGATTGTATCGTTGTAACATCGAGAGAAGAAAATCTTCCCAATGAAACCATCGGCTTGAAACGTTATGAGTTTTATCCAACGTATGCAACAGAAATTTTTACGGATTACCAATCATCGTACTTAAAGGTCTACACAAATCAAGGTGAATTCTTCGAAAAAACCATGAATACAACGAATCCAGACAGTGAAACACCGTATATTTTGGGACTAGCCTCCTTGGGTGGATGGTCATCGATTCGTTTTGTCGAAGAACAAGAAACAATCGTTGAATCCGAGTTAACGATTGGTCTTAATCACTATTTGTTTGAAGACCCCCAAACGCCTATTCAAATACATCCAGATCTTGTGTTTACCGCACTCAATCCCATTCAGAATGATTCAAACGATGTCATCGATGTTCAAATCGCTTTGAAAGCCAATAATGATATCTCATTTGATGATGTGTTATCGATTTTAGTATCGATGGATCTGGTTGTTGATTTAGACGATGTTGACACTCAATCCATGTTTGAGATGATTTCATCCATACTCACAAGAGGCGACGATGTTTTCGACGATTTAACGCTTCGTGGTTTTCTTGCTTCAGGCCAGGATATAATTCTATTTACTACTTATCAAGGACGCTTCTCTGCATATATGATTTCAGAAACTGAAAAAGATTTTATCCTAGCTTTTCGTCAGGAATCATTGAATTAATAGTGTGACATAGTAAGAAACAATCATCTAGTTATTTCGTGAGTTAATAAAATACTAAAAATTAAAGGGACTGTAAGGAAATGAAGATTTGATTATCTTCACGGACTAAACAGTCCTTTTTTCTTTTGAACATAGAACGTAATGTGGAAAACCAATAAAAAAAGCGCTATTTGAGCGCAAGAAAAAAGAAAACAGTCCTTCGGGTCGTTATCCAGTCGATAATTAGGCTGTCACGCGATGCTTTTTGTTGTGATACTTTGATAGATTATAGCCGATTGCGAGTAATAAAAACTCAAATTTCACATTTTGAAGTCCTCTTCGTCGAAAACGACGGAAACGGAAGTCCTCTTTTAATACCCCAAAGGCACCTTCTACTTGAATCGATCGTTGAATTCGCAGTTCGATTCCCCATTCCGATTCCAGATTTTTCCTGGCTTCTTTTTGAAGGGCCCACAACTCTTCGTTGATGTCGTATCGCTTCTTGCTGATGGGCGCTTCGTAGACGTCATGTCCTTTTTTACTCTGCCAAAGAAATCTTAGTTTCTCTCCTGCACCATCATAATAATTGCCCTCTTCGTCTTTTCGAAAGTTCACAGGTCGTGTTGGATCTTCGATATATTTCTTGTCTGTCGTATCTTTCCGATACATCGTATACTTCTGTACGAGTTCCATGTTGTTCGACTTGACATAACGGTAATTCTTCAACCCGCCATATCCCGCGTCTGCGACGGGATACGTGGGGTATTCTCCATACGCTTCGCAATATCCTTCCAAAAACGGAATGAACGTTCGATAATCACTTCGGTCCTGAAAAATATCCAAATGAAGGATGTATTCATCAGCCACCCCGATTTGGACATTGTATCCCGCCTTCAACTGCCCGTTTCGCATGTGGTCTTCCTTCATCCGCATGAATGTCGCATCGTGATCTGTTTTCGCACATGAGTTTCTGTCTGATCCGATGATCTTGAGATATTTTTCGTATTCGGTCAGCTTTTCCTGAAAGACCGCTATGTCTTCATAATTTCGCTGAATCACGCTTTTCCGTGTTCCTTTCCCATAAACAAACTTGATTTCTTGGCGCTCGACTTCGCTTTCCAGATACGCTTGAATCTTTTTCAAATCATCGAGTTGATACCTTTCTTGAATCGGAAAATACACGCCTTCCAGTTCCAGACGTTCGTTGATTCGCTCGATGACTTTGCTCGTTTTCTTGATTAACTTCTCGCGAAACTTTTCGATTGATCCTTTCCACACGAATTGGTATCGATTCGCGTTCGCTTCGATCTTCGTCCCGTCGATATACACGATATCCTTGTCAATCTTCCCCGCTCCAATCAAATATCGATTGATTTCGTGAAAGATGTCCTCGATGCTCCCCTTGAGTTGCTCGTCCATAAATCGTTTGATCGTATCATGACTCGGCTTCGTTTCTTCCGTCAACCACATCACTCGAATGTCGTTTTGTGCCGCCTTTGCCATCCCTCTTAAACTCGTGATTTTTTCCATTTGGCAAAACAAAATCAATTTGAGCATATTGACTGGATTGTATCCGGTCCGTCCGTTTGGACTTCCTTCTACTAAGTATTTCTTCATCTCAATCCTCCGAAATACTTCGTCAAATGTCCTAACTTCACTGTCATAGGGAATTACTACTTCATAGTCCAGTGGTAATTTCAATTGTTTTGCGTTATAATATTCTTGGTGTAATTGTGTATTGGTCATACGCTTATTATACCAAAAAACCACACTGGAGACTAAATTGTACCCCGTGTCAAGGACACAAGAAAAAAACCAGCTATAATTTTTCCAA
>CAZCSO010000022.1:0-21235 GCA_964501315.1 uncultured Candidatus Izemoplasmatales bacterium
GAATTAGAAAAAAGAGACCAGTCAAAACGCGATTTTTATTTTAGTTCCATCGGTATGATTATTAAGAAGAAACGAATTGAAAAAAATATGACCCAAGAGAATGTTGCTAAAGGAATTTGTTCAAACACGTATTTATCAAAGTTTGAAAATAACAATGCGTCGATGAATCATGAGTATTTAGATTCCATCATGGAACGCATTGATTTAGGGTATGAATCCATCATGCTACCAGAAGAGATGATAGATTTGTTTAAAAAAGGCTACACTTTCTATATCAACGATGATGTTGAAGGGTATGATCAATTGGTTTTGAACATGAAGGATATTGAGTTTGCCGTATTGGTTGAACTGACTCGCTTGGGCCATCAGATTATTCATAACAATGGCGAGAATGCACAAAAAATCATCAATAATCTTTATCATTATTTGCATTCATTTGACAATGAAGCATTAGCGGTGTTTTTAATTTATCAAGGGGCCACCCATATCCTAACCAATCATTATAAAGAAGCCATCGATACGTTAGATATGTTGGAGAAAATGGATGGAGCCAACGAAGAGATTTGGCAAATGTATTATTACTTAAAGATGATTGCGTATGGTCGTCTTTGTTTATTTGGAAATTCCTATAAGTGTGCAAATGAAGCTCGGTTTCATTTCATGAACCATAAAAATTACCGACGGCAAGCTTTGATTGATTTGTATCAAACGGAATTTGAATTTTACGAAAATGATAAAATTCAAGCGCCTAAAAACAAGCAATTCGTCTCGATGTTGAAACCGAATGAACGTGACTTATTCTATCTTTTAATGGCAATCAGTCGCCACGAACCTTTGTATTATCTAGAAAAAATCACGAGTGAGAGTCGTTATTATGGGTTAGCGGTTTTATTAAAGGGTGTGCATTCGTTATCTTTACCCAACAGCGACCTTTACGATCGTTCTAAAAAAGAACTTGAGCGTCTATATAAGGAATCGGGACCTACTGCCTTGCCGTACTATCTCTTTTTATCGTATATAGAAAACAAGGATTGGGAGTTACTTAACGATTACATTTATCGGGTGATTTATCCATTTGTTTATTCCAATCAAATGATCTATTTTCTTTCGATAATTTGTAAAGAGGTCGGGTATCATCACGCAAATCAAAAACGGTACAAAGACGCCTTTACAGAATTGGTGGAACGCGATGATGATATTAAAGGGTTTCAAAACCGAAAAAAAACGACAGAACTAAGAACGTTTCTGTCGTTAAGTGATGAAAATTAGTCTTGGAATAACTTCATTATCTTTCGTGCTAGATTCAAATACATGATACCGATAAATTCTGTTGGTGCAAACAGTGAATGGTGCCCAGAAGCGGGTTGACCGATGGGAATGGATGAAAGTAGCGGAATTTCAAGTCGGTCGCTGACGATTTGACCGCCGCCTTGACCGAACAAATAGTGTTTTTCATCATTGATTTCATAGTAACTCATGTTCTCGACCACACCGATGATGGGTTGATCTAATTGTTTCGCGGCGAAGCCTGCCTTAATGGCGATGTGAGATGCGCTGGGGTGCGGTGTCGTGACAATCAGTACTTTGGCATCCGGAATCATCGTTTTGACATCCATCGCGATGTCGCCGGTTCCGGGTGGTAAGTCAATCAGCATATAATCGAGATCCTTACTCCAAAGCGTATCGGATACAAAGATCGTCAGTATCTTTCCTAAGAGGGGGCCTCTCCACATCATGGCTTTTCCTTTTTCTGTCATGAATTCAGCGCTGACCAGCTCGATTCCTCTAGTTTTGATTGGGTATAGCTTTCCATCTTCAGTACCCGTCAATTCTTCGTCTTCCATATCAAATATTTTTGGCATATTGGATCCATAAATGTCGGCGTCGATGATGCCGACTTTTTTACCCATTGACGTCAACGCCATAGCTAAATTGGCGGTTACAGTTGATTTTCCAACGCCACCTTTTCCCGATGCAATAGCCAATATTTGCATCTTTTTGGACATGTTTTTAGGGCGTGCTTGTTCGTATTCAACAACCAAACTCTTAAAGCCGTAGTCCAACTTGACAACTTTTGCAATCGAGCGTGAAAGTTGCGAGGTGAATTCGGTATTTTTGACGCCGATTTCAATTAACAAGACGACCGAAGAGGCTTCCTCGTCAATGCCAATATGTTTGATGGCGTCTGTTTCCTTTAAGGTTTGATTGGTACTGGGGTCGATGATTGTCTCAAGTTTTTCTCTAATTTCATCGATTTTGCTCATAGTACATCACTCTCTTTCTTAATTATTATAGCGCATATTGGTAAAAATGAGAAAGATTTCGTCTCAGTAATTTGTCAGTGAGGGGTTTACTAAAAAGATAATTCATTTTATAATGTTTCTATTGAAGCGAAGGAGGATTTCATGAAACCTTTTTTATTGAAAAAGCTGGTTCCTATACCAAAGATTGAAAATCATAAAATCGCCGTTTTTATTGGTCCGCATCCGGACGATATCGAGATCGCATGTGGGGCTACGATAGCGAAGTTAAAACGGTTGGGTGTTCAAGTCCATTTTATCATTATTACGGATGGTCAAGGCGGTTCGACCGATGAAATGCTAATTGAAGACGTTTTGATTTCGGCTCGTTCTCAAGAAGCGATGGACGGTGCGACTGTTTTAGGGGTTGATTCAATCGAAAACTTGAACTATCCGGATGGTGGAATTTATGAGATAAATGACGTTGCTCATAATCTTGTGGAACGACTGGTGGTACTGAAACCCGATATCGTGTTTTCACCGGATCCTCATTTACCTTCTGAAATTCATCCCGACCACCTTATGGCTGGTCAGGCTGCGACATTAGCAGTCTACATTAGTCAATATCCTTCGGTCATGAAAATTCACCACATTGATTATGACATAAAACAATATCATTCTGTACAATCGACGCTTGCCTATTATTATACCCATCGACCCAATCAACGAGTCACGGTATCTCCTTTAGATTGTCAACTAGCGAATCAAGCCATCTTGAAACATCAAAGTCAATTTCAGGATTCATCGCCTGCTTGGAAGGCATTGAATCAGTATTTATGGTTGCGTCGTCATCGATTGGGTGGATTGTTTCATCGAATGGCGGAAGGCTATCGCGTTTTAGGGCCCATTCATCAACATTGCTTTCCTGAAATCAATGATTATTAAAAAGAAGTTAATTTCCCTAAAAATAACGGCTATGACGTCAATATTTCTTGACATAAAATTAAAAAAAAAGTATAATTTAAATGCTGCTTTGGGGTGGTAATATGAAGTGGTCAATTCAGGAATTAAATAAGTTTCGATTAACCAACAATACCTTCGATTATACTACCGATTTGTCATCCTTTGTGAATGAAGATTTTGTTGACTTTATTCGTATGTCTCTGGTCAGTGTTAAAGGATCGTACCAAGTCTTGTCAGCGTTCGATGAATATGTGTTTGAAGTTCATGTTGAATGCATCTTGACAATGGCTTGTGCTATCACATTACAGCCCGTTGATGTGCCGATTAGCTTCGATACAAGTTTATCGTTTGCAACGACACCCATTGATGATTCGGTTTACCTGATAGAAGGCAACACCGTCGATTTGGACAAAGTCATTTGGGCAAACATTCTCATTGAAAAACCGATGCGCGTTATCGCAGAGGATGCCTACGATCATTACCAAGAAGATATCGTCACGTTGGACGAATCCGAGCTTCAAGCAGTCAATCCATTCTCGAAAATAAAACCATAACAGGAGGTGAAAACATGGCTGTACCGTTTAGAAAGACATCGAAATCTGTCAAAAGAAAAAGAAGAACACATTTTAAGTTGAATGCACCCACGATGATTGTTTGTCCAAATTGTGGCGAATTAACGTTATCTCATCAAGTATGCAAAAAATGTGGTTTTTACAAGGGCAAATTGGTTTTAGAACCGAAACCTGAGAAGACAGACAAAGAATAAGAAAAGAAATGGAGCGCTGAGATTCTCAGCGTTTTTCTTTTTATCATTTCTGAATGTATGATATAATGGTGACGAAAGCGAGTGAGACCATGGATTCCTATACGCACATACCCGTTATGCTTAATGAAGTTATCGACAATTTAACCATTCGTCCGGATGGTATATACGTAGATATGACGTTAGGGGGAGGCGGGCATTCCGAAGCCATATTAAAGCAACTTAATACGGGACATCTCTATGCATTTGATCAAGATCCCTATGCTATAGAAAAAGCAAAAATAAGATTACATAACTATTCAAATGTAACCTTCATCGCTCGCAATTTTGTCGATGTTTCCGAAGCACTTCAATCCTTGAATGTAGACAAGATTGATGGATTTTTATACGATCTTGGTGTTTCGTCATTTCAGTTTGATATTCCTGAACGTGGCTTCAGTTATCAATGGGATTCGCCACTAGACATGCGAATGAATCCGGAATCGCCCCTATCAGCCTATACCATTGTTAATGAGTATTCGTATCAAGAATTGAGTCAAATTCTTTATCGATACGGTGAAGAACCAAATACGAAACTAATTGTCTCCGGTATCATTCGTGCTCGTCAAATAAAGCCGATTATGACAACTTTTGAACTGGTTGACGTCATTAAATCCTCATTACCTATGAAGATTCTTTCAAAAAAAGGCCATCCTGCCAAGCAAACGTTTCAAGCATTGAGAATCGCTGTCAACGATGAACTCCGCGTTTTTGAAACATCCTTACGTCAAGCCATCCATTTACTTGCGCCAAAAGGACGTATAGCGGTTATTACCTTTCACTCTTTGGAAGATCGAATTTGTAAACAAGTGTTTAAAGAATTCTCAACGATTGAGATACCCAAAGGGTTACCCATTATCGTTACTGAAAAACCCTTGTTGAGATTGGTCAATCAACATGTGATAACTGCTTCCGAAGAAGAACTTACCATCAATCATCGCGCTAAAAGTGCAAAACTTCGCGTATGTGAAAAAAATACATAATGGTCGTGTTTTTCCTTGACACGATTTAGCCGTTATGATATTATATTTTTGCGTTGCGCTGCAGGTGTAGTTCAATGGTAGAACATCAGCCTTCCAAGCTGATTATGAGGGTTCGATTCCCTTCACCTGCTCCATTGGTTTTTATTCCCTACTGCTTGATAGGGTTTCTTTTATTTAAGGGTACCATTTTTACTGGAAGAGTATCGAAGTGGTTATAACGGGCCGCACTCGAAATGCGGTTGTCCGCAAGGGCACGTGGGTTCGAATCCCACCTCTTCCGCCACCTAGTTCGTTTAAAGCATAAGCTTTATTCCTATAAATTCATTGCGAGATGTAGCGCAGTTTGGTAGCGCGCTTGGTTCGGGACCAAGAGGTCGTGGGTTCGAATCCCGTCATCTCGACCATGTCAGTTTGGCACTTCAGTAAAGAAGTGCTTTTTTTATTATTTTATTCCGTCGTCTAAATGGTATAATATGGATGAATATGAGGTGATTTCATGATTCATTTTGTTCCAATCGATGAAAAGAACTATAACGAGTCTTTGAAGTTATCGGTTTTTGATCATCAAAGGTCGTTTGTTGCCTCCAATGAACGGTCTTTAGCTCAGGCCTATATTTACCGAAATGACGTTGAACCTTATGCTATCTATGATGATGCAGTGATGGTTGGATTTTTACAGATTATTCCCGAAGAAGACGATCCTAAATGTCTTTATCTTTGGCGTTTTATGATTGATCAAAACCATCAAAAAAAAGGATTCGGAAAAGCGGCGATGCTTCAGCTAATCGATATGGCTAAAGACAGAAATAAGTACGAAACGCTTAAACTATCGGTCGAACCCGAAAATAGGGTGGCAATTCATCTGTACGAATCATTTGGTTTTAAAGCCAATGGGGTTATCGACGATGGAGAAGCAGAAATGATCCTTCCGTTAACGAATACAAATTCGCTTTAAAACACGCAGATTTCATTGAATATCATCCTTCGCTATGATATAATTAGCGATAATGTGTTTATCAGATTTGAGGGAAATTATGGAAAAAATTATGTTTAAGGATTTGAATTTATATTATAATCAAGAAATCGAACTTCAGGGGTTTGTCGATAAAGTTCGTGATCTTCAATACGTTCAGTTTATCATTGTCAGAGATTCTACCGACAAGGTTCAAATCACCATCGAAAAGAATGATCAAAATAAAGAGATGAATGAGTTGGTTTCAAAATTGACCAAGGAAAGTACGATATGGGCAAAAGGGATTCTTTACGAACGTCCCAATGTAAAACTTCGGGGAATGGAATTTATACCGACTGAATTTGCCATTACCAGTTTGAGTGCCGAAGAACTTCCAATCGATATCTTGGATTATACCAATAAAACTAATAAAGAATTGCGATTGGACAATCGCTTTTTGGATTTAAGAACCCCTCAAAATTATCTTATTTTCAAAGCACAGACCTTGGCTGAAATGGCCATGAGAGAGTATTGGATTAACCATAACTTTATCGAAATTCATTCTCCAAAAATCTTAGGCACCGCTTCGGAATCCGGCGCGGAAGTATTCAAGATGGATTATTTCGGTAAAACCGTCTACTTAGCTCAATCGCCTCAATTTTATAAACAAATGGCGATGGCCGCGGGTTTTAATAACGTTTTTGAAATTGGTCCGGTATTCCGTGCTGAGAACTCGCATACAGCCTATCACGCCACTGAGTTTACGTCGATTGACGCTGAAATCAGTTGGATTAAATCTCATCATGATGTCATGGATATGGAAGAAGCCGTCTGCAAGCATATCTTAAAAACATTGAAGAGTCAAATCAATGATGAATATCAGGCTATCTTTAAGAAAGACATTCAACTTAATGACACTGCATTTCCACGAATTCCGTTCTATGAAGCAAAAAAAATCATCCAAGAAACCTATCACTACAAAGGTGAAAAGGACCATGATTTCGACCGCAAGGAAGAAGAATACATTTGCATGTACGCCAAGAAGCATTATCATTCAGATTTTGTATTTGTCATCGATTATCCGTTCGCTGCTCGCCCATTCTATCACATGTTAGATGAAAAGACGGGACTGACCAAGAGCTTCGATTTACTTTATTCGGGCATTGAAATTACCACGGGAGCACAACGTGAACACCGTCTTGAAATTCTTAAGAACCAAGCCATTGAAAAAGGGTTACCATTGGAATCCATCGATTTCTATTTGAATTTCTTTAAATACGGCGTACCACCTCATGGAGGCTATGGGTTTGGCTTAACGCGATTCTTGATGAAGTTATTTGATGTTGAAAGCATTCGTGATGTAACGTTCTTATATCGCGGACCCAATCGTGTCAATCCGTAATGAATGAGCTAAGCTATTTTGCTTAGCTTTTTTTATGGCTTTGAATATTCTGAGATGTGTTACAATAGATACAAGAGGTGATGTTATGATAACCGCTATTATGATTGGCGCTGGAAATCGCGGAATTGGCGCGTATGGTGCGTTCGCTGAAAAACACCCGAATCAAATTCGTTTTGTCGGTATTGCCGAACCGGATCCCATTCGTAGAGGTTACTTTGCGATGAAACATGGGATTGAAGAGTCTTATCAATTCTCCGACTATGAAACCATCTTAAAAAAAGATAAGTTTGCGGATGCCTGTTTCATCTGCACTCAAGATACAATGCATGTGGTTCCAGCAACAATGGCCATGGAAAAGAAGTACCATGTCTTTTTAGAAAAACCCATGGCGGTTACTCCAAAAGAATGCATTTCTTTAGGTGAGATTGCTGAGAAAAATCACGTTAAGTTGATGATTGGGCATGTGCTTCGATACACCGCTTTTTTCTCTCGTATAAAATCCATTGTTTCTTCAGGTGAAATTGGAGCGTTAATGACCATTCAACACAATGAAAATGTTTCCTATTGGCACCAAGCTCACAGCTATGTAAGAGGAAACTGGCGGAATAAAGATTTGTGCGCTCCCATGATTTTAACCAAGTCATGCCATGATTTGGATATCTTAAACTGGTTGGTGGATCAAGAACCAGTTCGGATTGCGTCATTTGGTGACCTCTCTTATTTTACGAAACATAACGCGCCGAATGGTGCACCTCGTTATTGTCTTGATGGCTGTCCTCATGAAAATAGTTGTGTTTATCATGCAAAACGTGTCTATCTTAGCGCTCCTGATTGGATGAAATTACCAGTATCTAACGATATGAGCGACGAAGGCTTATTAACCGCTTTAAAACAAGGGCCTTATGGTCGATGTGTTTTTCAATGTGATAACAATGTCGTCGATCATCAAGTGGTCGCAATCGAATATCAAAATTCAGTGACAGCAGTCTTTACCATGACGGCATTTACCCACGAAAATACCCGTACCATCAAACTCATGGGTACTGCCGGTGAAATCCGTGGACACATGGATAAAAATGAGATTGAAGTTTATCACTTTGGTGATGATAAACCCAACATTATCCATCTCGATTCGATGGATTACGGTCATTCGGGCGGTGATTATGGTATCATGATGGCGTTTTGTCAATACATCGAAAACGGTGATCATGCAAAGACAGCCAGCGCCATAGATTCAATCCAATCGCATTTACTTGCCTTTGCTGCTGAAGAAGCACGCTTGAGTGGTAAAGTAATTACATTAAACGACTATCTTCAATCGTTATCTAGGTGATAAAATGGACTATCGAACCGTACGATCTGAATTAGACCAAAAACAGGCCATCGCTTTATCATCCACTGTGTTTGAAAAAGCAATGGGAGAAAAGTTTTTGCTTCTGTTTGGCAAAGAGAATTGGAAGCATATGTTTATCGCTGTGTCCGAAGGACGGGTTGTGTCGATGGTAAATTATTACACGACTTCTGTTATATTACCGAAATCATCGATTCAAATGGCTTCCATCGGAAGTGTGTGTACTCATCCTGATTTTCGAGGTCAAAACATCGCTTCGAAATTGTTATCGATGGCATTGGATTGTATGAAGGAAGAGGGCATTGATCTGGTTGTCATTTCGGGTTCAGGGGGAATCTATTCGAAAGCAGGCGCATCGTTCGCTGGCAATGTATTTGAGTATCTTATTGAACGTGACGCTTTACCTAATAATAATGACTATACAATTGAGGAAGTATCGATTGATTCAGTGAATCGATTGTATTCACTCTATCAATCAGAACCGATTCGGTGTGAACGAAGTATATCTGAATTTCGAGCGTTATTAAAAGGACAGACCCATCCGGATACCGACACAATTTATCCCATCTACATGATAAAGCGAAATCACAAGGATATCGGCTATGTCATTGGAATCATACCCAACGATAAAGATGAACTGGGTATCAAAGAGATGGCTGGAGACCGTAAAGAACTCTATCAAGGGTTTCATTCGTTGCTATCCTACGCTCGAAAAAATCAACTCCATTTTGCCTGTGATACCCACGATACCATTATTCATGAAATAAAATCTGAACCCAGTCGACACATACACCAATACGCTTCGTTCAAAATCATTAATTTTTGCTCGTTGATGAAGCATCTTTACCCTTACTTTGAAGACGTATACACAGACTATGAAGTTATCGTTTCGGAAAAGGGATCTCAGTATGAATTTAGAATTGGGAATGAATGCTTTATGGTTCAAAGTCAAGAGGAACTCACTCATCTTGTTTTGGGTAACCCCGAAGCGAAAAAACTTGATTTTATGAACAATCGGTTGATTGAATCATTTATGAACAAAGCATTTCCGATCCCCTTTGTTTGGACGCACAATTTAAATTATCAATGAAAAGAGGAAGATTAAATGGGAAATTTGAGTAAAGAATTAGTAACCGTATTTGGAATAGCTTTTATTGCACTCATGACATCGTTAGGATCTGCAATGGTATTTTTCTTTAAAAACACTATATCGAATCAATTCAAACGAATCTTTTTAGGCTTCGCTGCCGGCGTTATGATTGCAGCCTCGATTTGGTCGCTAATTATGCCGGCATTAGAAGAAGCGGAACTTCAAGGAATGATTGGATGGATACCCGTTACTATAGGGTTTATGGGTGGCGGAGCGTTCTTACTGATTATTGATAACTTGTTACCTCACATGCATCTTGATTCCGATAAACCAGAAGGATTGAAAACAAGATCCAAACGAACAACCTTATTAATAACCGCTGTAACGTTGCACAATATTCCAGAAGGCTTAGCGGTGGGACTTGCTTTTGGATTGGCACTTCAATCAGGGAGTGCCATCGGAATCACTTCTGCTTTGGGATTGGCCATCGGGATTGGACTTCAAAACTTTCCTGAAGGAGCCGCGATTTCGTTGCCACTACGACAAGAGGGTATGACTTCCTTCAAATCCTTTTATTGGGGATCTCTATCGGGAATTGTCGAGCCAATCGCAGCCATTATTGGCGTCGTGTTAGCGAGTTATTTATCGGCCATTATGCCTTGGTTTTTGGCATTTGCGGCCGGAGCGATGATTTATGTCGTGGTTGAAGAATTAATTCCTGAAGCACATTTGGGAGAACACTCCAACACGGGAACCATTGCCGTTATGATTGGTTTTGTCATCATGATGATTTTGGATGTTGCCTTAGGATAAGCCGATGGACGCCTCATTACCCTTAAGCATTCTTTACGAAGACAACCACATTATTGTCTGCATCAAACCTGCCGGAGTATTATCACAGCCCTCACATCCTGAGGATTTAGATATGATGACGATGTTGAAAGACTACCTAAAGGAAAAATACCAGAAACCAGGGAATGTCTTTTTGGGTTTGGTTCACCGCCTTGATCGAAATGTCGGAGGCGTCATGGTTTATGCCAAGACATCAAAAGCAGCGAGTCGGTTATCGGAATCCATGCGCAATCACGAATTTGAAAAACACTATTTCGCAGTGATTCACGCTCAATTGCCCATCGGTCAAAGTGATTCGTTTGTTGATTATCTATCCAAAGATGAAGATGAAGTTAAAGCCATTGACGCCACTGCCACCACCGGTAAAGAGGCTCGATTACGATACGTTGTCAAATCCGTCGCGGATCATAATACAAAACCTTTGACATTGGTTGATATTGAACTTGAAACTGGTCGTTTTCATCAAATTCGTTATCAATTTGCATCACGAGGGATGCCCATCTACGGTGATGAAAAATACGGAGCTTCACGTATTCGTGATTCTCACTTCATTGGACTGTTTGCCTATCAACTTTCGTTTCCTCATCCGACGACGAAAGAAAACATGGTTTTTACGGCTACGCCTAGTGAAGGAATATTCACCTTGTTTTTTAAATATGTCTAGAAATTAATTTCTAGAATAAATCAATAATTACCCAAATTCTGAGGACATTTAATTTTTTCATTAATTTTTTAGCCTTCCATTGTTTTTATAATATAACTGCGCTATAATATAATAAATTTTTTGGTAGATAAGGTCATGCTTATTTACCTTTTAAAACTATATTGAGAATAGGATGTGTCTTATGAGAAAAGTATTACCGTTATTTACCGCATTTGTTTTCTTGTTTGTCTTAGTGGGTTGTACCGAAAAAACAACGACTACGACAACAACCACAACTACAGTATCGACAACCACAACCGAACCGGATTTGTCTCCCGTGTTTGTCGGTGTTGATGATGTTACAATTACCAAGGGCGATGATGACTTTGTTTTGCTCGAAGGTATTACAATTACGGATGATAAAGACAGTGATTTAATCAATTCGGTGGTTGTCACGGGCGAAGTGAACATTGAAGCGGCTGGTGAATACCCAATTACACTGACCGTTACAGACTCGGGTGGAAATGAAGTTTCTGCTAGCTTTACCGTTACCGTTGAATTAAGCCAAGAAGAAATTAAAGTTTTGGCTGACATCGAAGCACTATCCATCACCACGGATTCGGATGGCAATTACGTTTTGCCGACCACGGGTTCAGTCAACGGATCAACCATTATTTGGACGACCGATCGGCCGGATGTCATTACGAAAAAAGGGTTTGTCATCAAACCCGGTATTGGTGTTGATCCCATTACCGTCACGCTTACGGCCAATTTTAAAAATGGAACGTTTAGAACAGCCGTACCATTTACGTACGTTATCGAAGGTCATGATGAATTAAACGCCGTTACCTCAAGCGTTATGCTGCCGTTTGAAGGCACTTCAACAGAATACGTTGTTCCCAATCAAGACGAAGTCGAGATTTTCTTTGTGGATAATCTTGCATTACCGTACATCGATGTTGAAACATTCATTAACTTGATTAATGGTGCCATTGATTCCTCAATTATTGATGTTACCCCCGTTGGAACCGATCAACTACGAGTTGAATACAGCGTTGAATACGAAGATTTTGATAGTTCAATGGTCACAGAGACGTATTGGGCTCTTATCGACTTCACTGAAAATACCTTTACGGTCAATAATTTCAGTTTCTTTGAAAACTACGTAGCGGAAACCTCTTCCGATTACGGCGAAGGACTCAATTATGTCGATGCCTATTACGTTGACGGAAATGAAGTTACGATTCCGCTTGGCTTCTATAACTTTGATTTATTGACTTACGAACGCGGAGAAGATGATTATTATTTGATGCCGCTTCATGTTGCCAACTTATTATTTGCAGGCGGACTATATTATGACGTCTATTATAATGGCGACAAATTGTGGGGAATTGATACCTTCACCATCAGCGGACCCGATGAAGAAGGTCTTGCTTTGTTGGATCAAATTCGCACGAGTTCTTATAACTCCTTGACTGCTCCCGAAGAAATTCGTTGGGCTACTTATAACTTCTTAGCGCTCTCGATTGACTATTTCTATGGATTAAGAGATCGTTATGACGTAGATTCTTACTATGAATTACTATCGACTCATGCCGAAGCAATGATTGAAGGATCGGATCAATACCTATATCAAAAGGTCTTTAATGTTGCCTATGGAATGGATGATCTCCATACCTCTCATGTGTTCACAGGTTACTACGAAGCCCCCTTTGATATCACGTTGTATCTCAATGATTTAGGACCCAAAACAGTTGAATTCTATAACGGTTTATGGGCTGTTCAAGATTTGCTTGAAGCCAAATATGGTACTTCTGATGAAGAATCGTTACCTTCATTGACATTATTAGATAACGATACCATCGCTGTCGTTCATATCTATGGATTCGACATTGAAACTCCTAATGAATTCAAAGAGATTATGGATGGCCTTCCTACTACGGTTGTTGATGTCGTCATCGACTTAAGCTACAATACCGGAGGTAACTTAGGTGCTGTATTACGTATTTTTGGTTATATGACTGAAAATCCCATTATGTATCATTCGCAAAACCCAGCTGATGGTGCTGCGGTATCGTATTATATCGAAAGCGATTATGTTGCCTACGATTACAATTGGTACATTTTAGCTTCAAGCGTTACGTTTAGTGCCGCGAACCTTATGACGTCGATTGCTAAAGAACAAGGCATCGCTACGGTCATTGGTAAAGATTCCAGTGGTGGAGCATCCTCCATCGGCGCTATTTACTCTCCGGATGGTTCGTGTTTGCTAATCAGTACGAATAACGTGCTAAGTACCCGTGTTGGAACCGAAGAAGAAGGATACGAATACATCTCGATTGAAGATGGCATCGAAGTTGAATATCAATTATTCAACGTTGCTAGCGATACCAATTTAATCCAAGTAATTCGATCCATACCAACAGAAGAATAACCAATAATTAACACGCGAGTTGATGTCCTTACGGATGTCAACTCGATTTATTTTATGAATGGACGCGTATCGACTTTATCTTGCTATTATCACATTTTTATGATATAAAGTAGTTATAAGTTTCTTTAGGAGAACAAAGATGAAAAAGCGATTTTACGATTTTTCCTTAGCCAACGCGTTCATCGTTCTATTGGCTTATGGGTTTATCTTTATTCTTTCGATTTATTCGATTACACATTCAGAATCACCCAGTCTTACTTCTCTTTTGATTCTAATTGGACTTGGCCTAACCTTTTTATGGATTATCGGCTATTACGGTTTGTTTCCAGTTACGTTGACGACAAAAGGGGTTCATCATTTTAATAAGAATATCCCAATTGAGAATCTTGTTTGGTCGATAAAACCGAATTATCGGTTGCGATACGATGAGATTATTTTTAGAAACAATACCATTCAGTACGATGGATTGACGAATAAACAAATTAAAAAACACGAAATCCGGGTCCAATATTTTCCTAAGTACGGAATTTTTCTTGAAGAACATGTTGATTTTCGTGGGAAACGTGAGGATGGATTGGATGGCAAAACAAACTAAGCTTGATCAAGATAACTTAAAAGCGTTTTTTGAAGAGGTTAAGGCAACATCAGCAACCGAATCTTCAGAAAAAAAGCAAACATTTACACAATCATTCAGTAAACCGTACCAATGTCCGAAGTGTCATCAGTCTTTATCAAGCCGAAAAGAACCGTGTAAACATTGTGGTTATACCGGCTATATACCGATGAGCGAAGCGGAGACTAAGCGCATTCGTGCCATATTATTTGTTGTGATTCTTGTGATAGCAATTGTAGTCTATATTTTAACTCGCAATTAATCACCGATGTGTAACCGTGTACATTTATAAAACATTGACATTTCGATGTTTATGAAAATAAGAGTCATTACGTTTTCAATACTATTTTAGCTTCGAGCATTGTATTTTTTCAATTTTAATAATACAATAAAATAAATAGTCAAGTGATACGAAAAATTCAAAAATTTTCGCATTTTACCTTGATATTTAGCCGTATCAATAGTATAATGTTAAAAAAGTTTTTTAAGAAATATTTTAATAATAAATAATGCAGAAATGGTGGCTTAGAAATGATCTCAATTTTTAAAAACAAATCGTTAAAATGGATGCTTGTTCTTGTAATGGCAGCATTCGTGTTCGCACTTGCCGGATGTAACAATGGCGGGGGCGGAGAAGTAACAGAAAAATATACTGTTATTTATGATGGTAATGGAGGATATCTTGGAAACAAGACCTATACCATCCGAAAGTTACAAGTTGCAGAGAACAGTAAAATACCTAAATATTTATCCGAGTATACACAAGATCAATATGTTGTATCCAGTCTTGGACTCGCTACGCGTCAAGGTTATAACCTTAAAGGTTGGTATCTTGAGGAAAATGCAACGTATACTGAAGATGAATTTGGCGCTTATGTTTATCTTGATTTAGAAGATGGAAATGGCGTCTATAACATTGATGAACTAGGGGATTATGTGTACGGTTATCTATTAGATGAAGAAGGCGATTTGATTTTCATCAACGTCGAAGCAATGACCGATGATGACGATCCCGAAACGACCGAATACATTTTTTATCAAGGCGGCAATGGATTAGGATTTTATATCTATAATTCAGAAGACGCTGAACATGTTGCTGTGTATGAAGTTGATGGTGGTTATTCACCTTCACAACTATCGAAATATGGTACCAGCTACTTGGTATTCGACGAATTGACTTTAGCAGAACAAACATTATTCGCCGAAATTCCACGTTATAAACAAGCGTTTTATGAATATACCGAAGCCGATGAAGGATTAACTCGTTATTCCTTAGAAAGCGGATATATTTATTTAGATACCACCTTTGAAGAAAATGCAACCGGAAATTATGTGGCATTCGATGGTGGATATGTTCAATATGATGATACAAATCCAGAACATGTTGACTTGGATCGTTATTCCATCTCGGACCGCGTTGTCTTTACACCAACGGTAGATGTTGAATCACCGGCTGATTTAACGCGTTACAATGCAACCATTACGTATTGGGATTTTGAGAAAGATCGCGTTACCGAGGATATTACTTTATTAGCTCATTGGGAACGTAAACTTACTGTTTATTATGTTCAAAAAAGTGGACAAGTAACAACGATTACGACCAAATTAAGTGACGATAGAACTACTCAAATCGACTTAAAAGTGGGCGAAACCATTGGTGGAATTGAAGCCATTCCTCTCTATGCGGGTTATACGTTTGTTGGCTGGAGCACCTCGGAAACGGAATACTTACCTTGGGACTTTGATACTGACGTATTCCCTTCAACAACCACTGAATTATACTTGTATGCATACATGATTGAAGGCACTTACACGCGTATTACTAGTGCTAGTGGTCTTTCAAAAGTGGTAAATAATCCTAGTGGGAACTATTTATTAGTAAAAGATATTGACTTGAACGGCACAATTTATTATAATAAATCACCACTTGGATTTGAACTGAAAACTTCTCTAGGAGCAGTACCAGTTGTCTTCACTGGAAAATTCGTTTCCATGGGATACAAAATCTCCAACTTTACGCTCAATGTTCAAAATATGCAAAAGACTATTAATAAAGATGAGGGCGTCGTAATCGTTTCAGCACTATTCCCCTATGTTCAGAACGCTACAATCTCTGGTGTGATTGTTGAAAATGCGAGTGCGGTTCTATCGACCAGTGCTACAGCTACCAGTGTTGTTTGTGACTTAGGAGTTGCTGGACTTGTCGGTACTGCTTTGGATGGCAATACGGTCATTACCGATGTATCGGTCGAAATGACCATTACACCATCTTCGACTACGTCCATCATTGATTATCCTATGTATGTTGGTTATATCGTTGCTCGTGGTGCTGAATATACCACCATTACCGAAGCAACTGCAACCATCGACTACTCCGCTTTAACTGGTATGACTACCAGCGATTTATTGGTAACAACCCTAAATTAGGCTTCATGATTTAAAATCATAAAGTATATAGAAAAATTGGAGGAAAAAAATGAAAAAACTTTGTTTGTTTCTAGTAACAATGGTTTTGGCTGTTGCGTTGATCGCTTGTACCGATAAGACTACAACGACGACAACGACTGCTTCAACGACGACAACAACGACAACAACGACAACGACGACAACCACAACGACAACAAAGACCCCCATCACTGAGACCAGAGTTATTAATGATGAATATACATTATTACTCCAGTCCTCAACGATGGATGGTGTTTTTAGCCCATACTTCTATTCATCTGCATACGATGGCGATGTAGTCGGCTTAGTCAGTGTTGGATTACTAACATTGGATCAAACCGGTGCTGTTGTAGCAAGTGATTATTATCCAACCGTAGCTAAGAGCTACTCAATTTATTACACGGATAATTTAACCACTTATGCTGAAAAAGCAGAATACGAAGAAGGCGACTACGTAGTTTATGAAATGGTCATTAAAAATGGTGCTAAGTTCTGGGATGGAACGTTAATTGACGCCGATGACGTTTTGTACAACTATTATGTTTACTTAGACCCAGCTTACAATGGTTCATCAACGCTTTACACGTTGCCAATTTTGGGATTAACTGACTTCAGAACCCAAGTTCCGAATGCAGATAATTATGGTGTAATTGCCGATGCTATTTTAGCAGCTGACGAACGCGTTGACGGCTACACAGCAACAACGGAATACACCGAAGCACAACACGATGCTTACTGGGATGGATTTGCTGAAGCTGGTGCTGTATTCGCTGGTGAAATTGTTGCCTATGCTAATTCAAAATTAACACAAGCGTATGTTGATAATTATATTAGCGATACTTTGACTGTTGAACAAGTTAAAGCCAATGCTGGTTTGCTTGTTGGTTGGGGTATGTTCTATTGGGGTTATTCTGCTGGAATCGACTACGCAGGTGGAATCGTCACAGGTGCTACTGGAACAGAATATCAAATTTCTGAATTAACAAACGCAGTATATTTCCAAGAAATTTTGGATGCCAATACTACTGATGGGAAAATTGATTTCGGCGGTGGATACCAAGGCTTAAGCGATTACGAAAGTGCTGGATCAGACTTCGTTGCTTCTGCAAAAGAAAACTTCATTTCTTCTTATGCAAGTGTTGGATCTGTTCCAAACATTGCTGGTTTAGTTAAAGGTACGACAACGATTGATTCAGAAGAATATCAAACCGTTAAAATTATTCTTACCGAACAAAATCCAAAAGCGATTCTTTCGTTAGGCGTTACGGTTGCTCCTCAACATTATTACACTGCAGGTTATACTCCAGAAACTGGCGCGATTGTTAACTACAACGTAGAATTCAACAGCGAAGATTTCATGGCTCACTTGGCAACCTTCAACGGTGCTCCAAGAGGTGCTGGTTCTCACGTATTTGTTGAAGTCGATGATGGTGACGGAACGGTTTATTTCGAAAGAAATGAATACTTTGAAACCATGGGTGGCGTCAATGTTTATAACGCCAACATCGATAAGATCGCATTAAAGATCGTCTCCTCTGGCGCTGAATATTCAGCATTAGAAGCTGGCGACGTTCACTATGCAACCGTTAGTGCTACCGCTGACGTTATGGAAGACATCGCGTTAACCGATAGCTTAGTTGCTGTTTTGGTTGATAACTTAGGTTATGGTTATATTTGTGTTAACCCAGAAGTTTATCATAATATCCATGAACGTATCGCTTTAACATCAGTCTTCAATACAGCTGCTGTTTTGAACTACTATCCGAACGGATTAGCAGACTTGATTTATCGTTCACAATCTCAAGTTTCTTGGGCTTACCCAGAAAACGCACAACCGATTTATCCATATGATTCAACTTTAGCAACCGCTATCGCTGAATTCCAATTGGCTGGTTACACATGGGATTCCGTTAACGAAGAATTCACAGACGTTCCAGAAATTAATTTCTACTTGCCGTCTGATGCTTCTGCGCATCCAGCTGGTGGTGTTTTCTTAGATGCTCAAGCAGCATTAGAAACGATTGGTGTTACTGCAAACATCATCAATGATCCAAACTTGATCGCTAACATTAAGAAGGGTCCGGTTGGCATCTATGCATTAGCATGGCAATCATCAGCTGACCCAGACATGTATCAAGTATATCACTATTTATCACAAGCTGAATCCGTTATCTCCAATGGTATCGTTTGGTTATATGAAAATGGTGATGATGCCGATCTAGGAACCATCGATGTTGTTAAATTAGATGAATCGACCGTTACGATGAATCAAAAAGAAGCATTAGTTTACTTAGCAGAATTAATCGAACTTGCTACGAAGTACATGCTTCCAGAAGAACGGAAACCCATCTATGAAAAAGCATTGGAAGTTTTAGCACAATTAAGCATTGAAATTCCAACGTATCAACGTAAGAACCTCTTTGTTTATGACGGCGCTATTATCGACCAAACGACCCTTTCAACATCTGTTACGCCTTATTGGGGCCCAATGGCTGAAATTTGGAAAGTTAGCTTTGCTGAAGGCGTTACCGGAAACCAATCGACTACGGTTATCGTTGGTTACGAAGACTAATTCAATTTCAGTTATCTCAAATTACTGCATAACAAAATTCTAACAAGGAGTATAAGGCTCAGTCGTTGAGATTGGGCCTTATTATTGTCGAAATGATTAAGTATATTATTAAAAGACTTGCATTATCCGTTTTAATTCTTTTTGGGGTTTCAATTATCATTTATGGCTTAGTACGTATTAAACCAGGTCTCGACTTCGTCCAGGCTAAGTATTATGCGCAAATGCAATTGGATGATACTGGACAAGTAGCAGAGATGGTTGAACGCCAAAGAGCAAATTTTGGATTAACCTCAGGTGTCTTTGAAGGATACCTTATTTGGGCTGGGAATATTTTGGAAGGCAATTGGGGCGATTCATTCATCTTCTCTATTAATACAGGAGAAGTGGAGTACCTTGTCGATGACCTAGGTAATCCTATCTATGATATAGATGGGAACCAATTGACAAAACCGATTTCAAGTTCAAACGTATTGGACGTTATCGCTAGTAAGAGTACGATTTCGTTCGTCATCGCATTTATTGCGACCATATTACAATTTGGTATCGCTATTCCTCTCGGTATTACATCAGCAACCAAACAATACGGTGTTGTTGACTACAGTGTTACGGTTCTAGCAATGATGGGTATTTCCCTGCCGTCCTTTTTCTTCGGTGCCTTGCTGCTTCGTATCTTCTCAATCCAACTAGGATGGTTTCCATACGCAGGATTAACGGATCCTAACTCCAATTTACCCGTCCTACTTGATAATATTCACCATCTTGTATTACCGATTACGGTTTTGGTCATTCTCTCTATTGGGGGATTAATGCGGTATACAAGAACCAACATGCTCGAAGTATTGAACTCTGATTATATCCGTACTGCAAGAGCAAAAGGATTAAGCGAGCACAAAGTTATTTACAAGCATGCATTTAGAAACACCTTAATTCCTTTAGTCACGATTCTTGCGGGAATCTTACCTGGCTTATTCGGTGGCGCCATGATTACCGAAACAATCTTTAGTATTGACGGTATCGGGAAAGCTGCTTACAAAGCGGTAACAATGGGCGATATTCCATTTGTTATGGCATATAATTTATTTTTATCCTTTTTGACCGTCATTGGGACGTTACTGTCAGACTTAATGTATGCAGTCGTCGATCCCCGCGTCAAGTTAGTAGGTGGTAGTCGATGAGTGCAATTGCAAATGAAGTCGCAAAAAACAATTTGCCAAATCCAGACAACGAATCCAAAGTTGAAGAAGTATCGTTAGCGGATTCAGCGAAGGTCATTAGTCCTGGACGGATGGTTCTCCGTCGCTTTTTCCGTAGCAAGCTATCCTTATTAGGGCTTGTTACGTTAGCAGCGATGTTTTTCTTCTCGTTTGTGGGTCCGCTCATTTCGCAATGGGGTGAAGTAGAACCGACGGGTGCTTACAAATGGGTAACATCCATTTTGCCGCACCAAATCGTTGTTACAGAAATTAATGAAGAGACTGGCTTAGAAGAACAAGTAACCTATTACTTCTTAGAAGTCAGCGATCCCTACAAAGTTTATACGAAAACCCCGCCTTCATGGGAACATATATTGGGAACGGATCAATATGGTTATGACGTTTTAACACGTTTAATGTATGGCGGAAGAGTATCACTTTTACTTGGTTTTATCGTTATTTTTGCTGAAGTAATTATAGGTATGTTCTTTGGCTCTCTATCAGGTTATTTTGGAGGATGGGTCGATCAGCTCATCATGCGTGTCGTCGACATCTTTAACTGTCTCCCCGGCTTACCAATCTTGATGTTGGCCGCAGCGCTCATCGATGGATGGGGAGTACCCGCTCGTGAACGTATCTTTTACCTGATGGGGATTCTAACCTTCTTCGGATGGTCAGGAATCGCTCGTCTTGTTCGTGG
>CAZCSO010000023.1:0-21163 GCA_964501315.1 uncultured Candidatus Izemoplasmatales bacterium
ACGAAAAACCCAATTCATAAAAAAATAGAGGAAATCCGTTAGTGGATTTCCTCTTTTATTAAGGCGTCATGCGGTGCATTCCATTCGTGATGGAATGCTTTTAGGTAAGCTCTCATGGTTTTCATTTTTTCTTTGGCAATCTGTTTGGCTTTGGGTGTATTCATGAGTTTGGGAAGTTTCAACAATTTTTGATAAAAATGGGCAAGTGATGAATCGTCATCTGTGTCGTAGGCAAAAATCGGACGTTGTTTGTATCCGCCAAAGGCAAATGCTCGAGCAATCCCGATGGCACCGATGGCATCCAAACGGTCTGCGTCTTGGACGATTTTTCCTTCTAACGACGTCACTTTTTGACCTCGTAAATGCGCTGAATAAGACATGTTATTGATGATGTCCATAATTTTAGTAATCGATTCATCATCGAGTTTAATCGATTTCATCCATTCAGCTGGATGTTTAACTTTTGCATGCGGTTTTTTGAGTTTTGGATCGTCGACGTCATGAAGCAACGCCGCCATCTGAACGATGAACAAATCAACATCAGCGTCTTCGGATAAATAAAGTGCTGTTTCATAAACACGCATCACATGATAATAATCATGCCCAGAAAAATCCTTACGCATCCAGTTTTCGACGAAGCGTTTGGTTTTTTCGATTTGTTTGGTTTCAGTTAAGGTCATAACTGGTCCTCCCAATTGTAGCTTAATTCCACTTTATCATAAGTTTATAAAAAAGAAAAGAAAGGCATTCAAAATTATGATAAAAACATGAAATGAAACATAAATCAATGATTAGTTATTGACATATGCCATTAATGGCGTATAATTAAAGCGTATTATTTGTCATCAATAAAGGAGATGATGAAGATGACAATTGCCCTACCAATCCTAAAGGATGACCCTAAAGCTGATTTAAGCGAATCACTTTCAAGAGCTCCATTTTTTGCGCTCATTGATAGTGAAAATCATACCATAAAAACGTTAGTGAATCCGAATTACTTTCAACCGAGCGGAGCGGGTATCAAAGTCGCTCAGCTGTTGATTGACAGTCATGTAAATGTCTTGTTGACACCACGATGCGGTGAAAATGCATTTCAAGTTTTGAAAGAAGCAGGAATTGCTTGTTATTATACAGTCTCTTCAAATATCGTTGAAAACTATCAAGCATTTTTAGACAATAGGTTGGAAAAAATCATTCGGTCTAATGAAAGCCTTCATCAGGGACATGCTAATTAATGAACATCATCTTTTTAAGTGGTAAAGGCGGAACTGGCAAAACGTTGGTTTCGACCAATCTCGCCGCAGTTGTTAATAAGGGTACGTATTATGATTGTGATGTTGAAGAACCGAATGGTCATCTTTTTTTAAAACCAACAATCGAAGAACGAATCGACGTCGTCAAACAAATTCCCGTCTTTGATTTGGATCGCTGTGTCGGTTGTCGAGAATGTGTTGACTTTTGTCGGTTTAATGCCTTAGCCATGATAAATAATCGTGTTTGGATACAAGAATCGCTTTGCCATGGATGTGGTGGATGCAGTCTGGTTTGCAAACACGGCGCAGTC
Organism: uncultured Candidatus Izemoplasmatales bacterium; assembly: GCA_964501315.1. Taxonomy (GTDB): domain Bacteria; phylum Bacillota_I; class Bacilli_A; order Izemoplasmatales; family Hujiaoplasmataceae; genus UBA5603. Next base: position 1,565 of record CAZCSO010000023.1, read on the forward strand.
AGCGAGAAAAATCACGAGATTGGCCATATTGACAAAGGACGATATCGTAACATGACAGTTCTAACAGGGTGGATGAACGTCATGGAAGAAGCGGCCACACCGATTATTGAGACGATGCTTGCCTTAACATCCAAAGATTCCATTAATTTCATTGATTGTCCGCCCGGAGCCTCGTGTTCAGTCATGGCATGCGTTGAACAAGCTGACTATGCGATTATTGTCGCTGAACCGACGTTGTATGGACTAGAAAACATGAAGATGATTATTGAATTGTTGGAGCAATACCATAAGCCTATGGGGATTGTGTTGAATCAAGTCAGTGATTCAAACGATCCTGTCACAGCTTATTTAAACGCACAGTCCATACCGATTCTTACGAAAATCTCGTATGATAATAACATTGCTATTTGGGCGTCCAACGGTCAATTAGCGGTGATGAATGATTCGAACTACCACAGTTTGTTTTCTGAGTTGTTCGCTCGCATCCAAAAGGAGGAGTTATCATGGAATGGGTAATCCTCTCAGGAAAAGGCGGAACTGGAAAAACGACTGTTGCCTCAGCTTTGATTCAGTTATCTAACGTCGATTATTACGGTGATTGCGATGTGGATGCACCCAATTTGCATCTGACGACGCATTCAAGTAGCGAACCAATATCTCATCCGTTTTACGGAATGAAAAAGGCTTTGATTGACTCTACAATCTGTCAATCGTGTGGAAAATGTTTTGAGGCTTGTCGGTATCATGCAATAAACACGGAAACTTCTACCTATGTCATTGATGCTCATAAATGTGAAGGATGCGGAGTGTGTGAACTGGTTTGTCCTTTTGATGCCATTCAGATGGTGAATCATCAAGACGGAACCTTGATTCTTTATGAGGATCATCACCGATTTTCGACCGCACAGCTTCGAATAGGCAGTCATCATTCTGGATTATTGGTATCGCAAGTGAAACAACAATTATACAAACATACCAAACCATCGTTTTCGATCATTGATGGTTCGCCAGGGATTGGATGTCCTGTTCAAGCATCTTTAGTAGGGGCTTCACTCGCAATACTCGTTACTGAACCGACGATATCAGCCATAGCCGATCTGAATCGATTGATTAAAATGATTGAAGCCTATCGAGTCGATATGGCCGTTATCATCAACAAAGTGGATTTGTCAAATGAGCGTGCAGAAGAAATTGTTAAGCTGTGCGAAGAACATCAAATCTTGTTAGCTGGAACAATCCCTTATGATCAATCGGTTATTCAAGCCGTCAATGAAGGTAAATCCGTAATTGAATACGATACCGAAGCGGCTGTTACTTTAAAATTGATTTACAAAACACTAAAATCTCATTTTTTACTTTCTAAGGAGGAATTATGAAACTTTGTATTGCATCAGAACATAAAAACGTAACAAGCCATTTTGGACATTGTGAAACATTTGAAATCTATACGATTGAAAACAGTCGCATTGTTGATCAAAAAAGCGTTGATAATCCAGGCCATAAACCAGGATTCTTACCAGGGTTTTTGGCTAATATCGGCGTTAATGTAATCATTAGCGGTGGTATGGGCGGATCTGCCATTGATTTATTCCATGGTTTTGGCATCGATGTCATAACCGGCGTAAGCGGTCATTGTGACGACGTTGCTAAACGTTATATTTCTCAAGAATTAGTTGCTACTTATTCACCTTGTGAAGAACATTCCCATCATCAAGCCTAAAGGAGGGTCTTATCGATGAAGACATACGATGTCGTGATTATTGGTGGAAGTGCCGCTGGCATCACTACAGCTATGACTGTAAGAAAATACGATGCAACAAAACGTATTGCGATTATCTCCGACGTTGAAAATGTACCGATTCCCTGTGGAATACCTTACCTATTCGGTACGATTTTCGATCCGATGAAAAATCTACTCCCCATATCATCCATTGTCTCTGCCAATCACATTGATTGGATTGTCGATAAGGTCACGAAGATTAATCGAGATTTCAAATTGGTATTAACCGCACGAAATCAAAGCTATGAATACCATGAGTTGGTTTTGGCAATGGGATCAAATCCCCTTATTCCAACGATTGAAGGCATTCAATCAGAAAATGTATATACGATTCGAAAGGATCCCATCTATCTTCAATCGATTATGAATAAACTGGATTCGATTTCACGTTTAGTCATCATTGGGGGTGGTTTTATCGGTGCTGAAATGGCCGAAGAATGCAGAAAACGAAATAAAGATCTAGAAATAACCATCATTGAAATGCAAGAACACTGTCTTCAAATGGTCTATGATAGCGAGCTGTACGACAAAGCCGAAAATGCATTACGCAACCAAAATATCACGATACTGTCTCAAGAAAAGGTAGTAAAGATTAGTAATCATAACCACTATGAAGTCATTCAGTTGGATTCAAATAAAACGGTTGAAGCTGATATGATACTACTTTGCATTGGCTGTTCTGCCAACATTCCATTAGCGCAAGAAGCAGGACTGAAAATCGGTCCGACGCGATCTGTTTGGGTCGATGAATCGATGCGAACGTCGGATCAATCGATTTTTGCATGCGGCGACGTTTGTGAAAAAAAGTCATTTTTTAATCACAAACCGATTTCGACGAAATTGGCTTCCATTGCCACTGCTGAAGCAAGAATTGTCGGGGCTAACATAGCCCAGAAGAAACGAACGATGTCCGGTGTAGTGGGCTGCTTTTCTACCGTTATTGGCGGTAAAACATTCAGTGCAGCCGGCTTGACGGAAACAGCCGCAAAAGCGCTTGGTTATTCGGTTGTCATAGGCCAATCCGAATCGATTAATCATCATCCTGGAAGCATGCCCAATGCTGAATCTCTCTATGTAAAACTAATCTTTAATCAGTCTGACGGTGTCTTGTTGGGTGGACAAATTTATGGGCCATCATCGGCTGGTGAACTGATCAATGCCATTGCGGTGATGGTCGCTTCAAAATCCACCGCAAACCAGTTGGCGACCTTCCAGTTTGCTACCCATCCGGCACTGACCGCATCACCCATCGCTTATCCCATCGTGAATGCAGCGGAAATGGCCAATCAAATTTTGAATTAACGTCTATCTAGATAAATCTGAAAACCCTACGATCCTCCCATCGTAGGGTTTTCTATTTGTACCTTGCTTTTTTACATCAATTTGATACAATGGGTAAGGGTGATTCTATGAATCCTTATATGAAAGAAAATAAAAAAGCGTGGAACCTATTGGCCAAAGAACATTATCAAACATTCTTAAAACGGTATGAGACAAACCGAATTGTTTTAAGCCCTACAATTGTCAACGAATTGGGTAATATCAACGGGAAAAAATTAATTCACTTACAATGCAATACTGGTTCCGATACCTTGTCGTTACGTCGTCTCGGAGCGACTGTGACAGGAATCGATTTCGCCGATAATAACATTTTATATGCCAACCGTCTTTTTCAAGCATTGAAGGAGGAGGGACGTTTCTTACGCGCCAATGTCTTAGACTTACCCAGTGAACTTACGAATCAGTTCGACGTGGTTTTTACTTCCGAAGGAGCCATTGGTTGGCTTCCTGATTTTAAAAAATGGGCTGAAACGATTTATCGGATATTGAAGGATGACGGTTATTTCTATCTATACGAAATTCATCCGTTTTATCTAATGTTCGATGAAGAAAAACTAAAAGATCAAACTTTATCACTGAAATATCCATACTTCGGACGATTAATCGAGCAATCTTCATTTATTGGTGGCTACGCATCGCCTTCTCAAGAACATGTCAACTATTCATGGATGTATTCCATTTCCGATGTCGTCAACGCATTAATACAAGCAGGATTAACCATTGAATATATTCACGAATTTGATTCGTTGTGTTATAATAATGGTAATATGCTACAAAATGATATTGGTGAGTATTATTACCCTAAATTTAAAGGTGAAATGCCATTAATGTTTTCAATAAAAGCCATTAAAAGATAAATCTGAATGCGATAATCCTCATGAGTTATTGACATATGTCGGAAATATGATATACTTAGTATGTGACATATGTCAGAAACTAAAGGAGGGATGATGATGCCTAGATTGGATGGCACTGGCCCTAATGGCCAAGGGAGCCAAACCGGACGCAAAATGGGATATTGTAATCAAACGACTTTGGATAATTACTGCAGACCCCGATTTTATCGTCGTTGGGCAATGAGAACGAATGATTCGTTTGCTCAAACAACGAATCGTACGTGGCTTGAAAACCGTAAAACCCAATTAGAGTATGAACTAGATGCTATTAACAAGCAATTAAACTCAACCGTCACAAAGGAGTGATTGTATGCCAAGACCTACGAAATCAAGAGTCGTGTGTTGTTTACCCGAAACCCAAACCTTTGGCCCTGACCGTCCCGGAAACGAGATTGTCATTTTGTCCGTAGACCAATATGAGACAATTCGCTTAATCGACTTAGAAAAGCTGACACAAGAAGAAGCCGCGGTTCAAATGAACGTCGCAAGAACTACGGTTCAAGGAATCTACGAAGAAGCAAGGTCTATTATCGCGGATGCCATCGTTAATGGCAAAACGCTCAAGATTCAAGGTGGGTCTTTTAAGTTATGCGATCATCAAAATCGCTTTTGTGGCACTCACTGTCACCGTGGCTGGAATCAAGAATAATTACATCACTATCATAAAAAACGTCGGATTATGCTATCCGACGTTTTTTTGTTGGTGATAGTGTTCGCAAAGAGCAAGAAAATCCCGGTGAATGGTTTCATCTTCGGTTAACTCCGGATGAAACGTCGTCACCATCTGGTTGGCTTCTTTGGCAGCGACGATATGGCCGTCATGTGTAGCCAATATCTGAACGTTAGGCCCAACGGATACAATTTGAGGGGCACGAATAAAGACCATAGGAACTGACCCATGGTCTTTATACGATGCTGCAATCTTAAAACTCCCCAATTGTCTACCGTAGGCATTTCGATAGACCGTAATGTCCATGGTTTGAAAATAGGTGTGTGCATCGTTGGTTAAGTGGTTGGCCAGCAAAATTGCGCCAGCACACGTACCCAAGACCGGTAAATTCGATTTTATAAGGTTTTTGATGGGATTGAATAAATTCAAATCGTACAAAAGCCGACCCATCGTGGTTGATTCTCCACCGGGAAGAACAAGACCATCAAACGGATCTTTCAGATCGTTCACAGAACGGATTTCGAAAACCGTTGCGCCGATTTTTTCGAGCATCTGGCGATGTTCGATAAAGGCGCCTTGCAAAGCCAAGATGCCGATTCGAACCATTATTTCCCTCGTTCCGCCATTAGTAAGGCAATCTCTTGTTCGTTGATGCCGACCATCGCTTCACCTAAATTTTCGGATAGTTCCGCTAAGATTTTCGGGTCATTATAATGAGTAACGGCTTTAACGATGGCTTCAGCGCGTTTGGCGGGATTACCGGATTTAAAGATTCCTGATCCGACAAAGACGCCTTCAGCACCGAGTTGCATCATCAATGCAGCATCAGCGGGTGTTGCGACACCGCCAGCTGCGAAGTTGACGACGGGTAGTTTTTTATGTTCGTGGACGTATAAGACCAAATCGGTCGGTACTTGCATTTCTTTGGCTGCTTCGTATAGTTCATCAGCACGCATGGAACCAATGCGGGCAATTTGTTGCTGAATGAGACGCATGTGACGGACGGCTTGAATAATATCGCCCGTACCGGGTTCTCCCTTTGTACGTATCATAGCTGCACCTTCATTGATGCGGCGCAATGCTTCGCCTAAATCGCGGGCTCCGCAAACAAAGGGGACGTTGAATTGGGTTTTGTTGATGTGATAAATATCATCAGCAGGAGACAATACTTCGGATTCGTCGATGTAATCAATTTCTATGGCTTCCAAAATTTGTGCTTCTACGAAGTGGCCGATTCGGACTTTTGCCATAACAGGAATGCTGACGGCGGCTTGAATGGCTTTGATTATCGAAGGATCGCTCATTCTGGAAACGCCACCGGCTGCACGAATATCGGCAGGGATGCGTTCGAGTGCCATAACCGCACACGCCCCCGCTGCTTCCGCAATTTTGGCTTGTTCGGGAGTCGTCACATCCATAATGACGCCACCTTTTAACATTTTCGCCAAATCTTTGTTAAGTTCGTAACGTTCGTTCATCATTAAAAACGCCTTCTTTCCTTGACATTTTTGATTGTTCCTATTAAGATTATAGTATAATCTGGTCTTTAATAAATAGTCAGATTTGTATAATTTAATAAGACCAGTTAAGGAGAACCAATGCTAACGCTCTATTTTGATTTGGAATCCAAGCAACCCAAATACGAACAACTCTACCGATACATCAAAAAAGAGATCGAATCGGGTCATTTGACAATGAACGAAAAACTTCCATCGAAACGTAGTTTGGCTAATCATTTGACGATATCGATTATCACGGTTGAGACAGCGTATCAATTGTTGCAAGCAGAAGGGTATATACGAAGTGAAGAACGAAGTGGGTATTTTGTTGATACAACGCCGTTTCCTAAACGCTCGTCGACTGAAAAAAAACCGTTTTTTCCGTCGACGGACAAAGAACTGTCTGTTCGCTATGATTTTCGTACCAACGTCATGGAACCCTCGCTCTTTCCGTATTCCATTTGGGCTAAATTGTCGCGTTCGGTATTAAGTCAATCGTCGTACGAAGCCATGCATCATCATCAACACCCTCAAGGAATCTTGGATTTGCGTCAAGCTATCGCTCATTATCTTTATCGTTTTCGAGGGATGACGGTTTTGCCCGAACAAATCGTCATCGGTTCAGGGAGTGAACAACTCTATCGTATCTTGATTGACCTTTTCGGACGGCAGTTCATTTATGGTACGGAGAACCCTGGTTATCCAAAAATTCAACACGTCATTGAGTTATCCGGCGCTACGCACGTTGACTTATCGTTAGATGAGCACGGAATCAATTTAGAGAGTTTAGAAAAGAGTAATGCTGAAGTGGTGTTCTTAACGCCCAACCATCAGTTTCCAACCGGCATCGTCATGCCCATCAAACGCCGAATTGACGTTTTGAAATGGGTCATGAGTTCATCGCGCCGATACATTGTCGAAGGCGACTATGACTCTGAATTAACGGACATGAACCAACCCATCCCCACGCTTCAAACCTTGGATCATCAACAAAAAGTCATCTACATCAACACCTTCTCAAAAACGATTGCACCGGTACTCAGAGTAGCGTACATGATTTTACCCATACCGCTCTTGAAAAAATATCATCAATACATGGCGTTGGGACCGTGTCCTGTGCCGTTGTTTGATCAGATGATCTTAATGAAATTTATTGAAGAAGGTTACTTTGAACGACACATCAATCGCATGCGTCAAATCTACAAGAAACGCAAAGAATGTCTAATTAAAGCCCTTATCGATGCCAAAATCGTTCAAAAAGACCAAATATTCGATACCGGTTCAGGTTTGCATCTGTTAATCAATATACGGATACTGAATCAAGAAAATGCAATGATCAAAGCGGCGTATCAACACGGTGTAAAGGTCTACGGACTGAATGAATTCATTCGCGGGAAAACAAAACTTCCGCAAACGTATTTGTTACTTGGGTTCTCTGGTATGGACGAAGCCTCCATTCAAGAAGCCATTGGGATATTGGCGGTAGCGTGGGAACCGTTTAAAAGCATAGAAAAAAGTCATCCGGCTGGATGACTCTTTTTTTACTTCTTATACAGAATGTTTTTTAAATCAATGACAAATCGACACCGATTGTTACCCGCCAGAACCGACTCTAAAACTTTGATTTTCAGCGGTTGATCGAGAACGACTTCAAACGGATACTTTTCAAAACCAGCGCTGCAATAGCACCATAACGGTGAAATGTCGATGGAATCGTTTAAAATCGCATCACGTGCAAAGGGACAATGGCAGGAAAGGTAGCGTTTTTGTTTGGGATCCTCTTCAACAAGATAGTTTTTGACATCATAGGGTATTTTCGTCAAGTAGAGTTTTTCATCGTCTAAGACGGCTGACAAAAACTCTTGATTGGTTGCGATGTAATCGACTACTTCTTGAGTGATGATTTGTTCAAACCATACCTTTTTCTGATCGGAATGTTCTTGCAATACTGCAATCATGCGTTCGTGCTTGCCTTTTAGGTAAGCTTCCAAAGTCGGTGCGTTCTCGTATTCGACGATTTCCTGAGCAAAGGCGTTTTTCGGTATCTGATGGTTATTGCCAATCAAAAACGATTGAATCTGTTCTTCCGAAAAGTTCGCTTTTAAGACCTCCATGAAAGCTTCGGTGAAGAAAATGATTTCTTCCGGAGGCATGCCTAAATGCGGAAAACTAATGGTCGACAAGACCGTGTTGGTTTCGGCTTTTCCGATTTGTTTTTCCATGCGCGCGACAATCGATTCAATGACGTCCATCGAATTGGTGTATTGGGTACAACGAATATAAAGATCATGGCGACCGTAGGCTTTTGACGCTCTCATCATGGCGATGAAGGCGGCCACGTTAATCTTATTGGAAAAGTACAGATAATCGATGGCCGCATCCAAATCTTCAATGCTCAGCGCTTCAAAGTCAGTTTGCATAATCAGTTCGACGGATTCGAGAAGGATCAAATCATGTTCGTAATCCGTTGAAGGGATTTGCCGTGATTCGTAGTAATGTTTGAGTGTCGCTTGATTCATAGTTTCACCTCATTTAGGGTTCGATTACGTCCACGCTGGTCACATAAAGTTTCCAATCAAACGCTTGATAAATGTATTCAAATCCGACTAAGTACCCTGTCACGACAACTTGTGATCCCACAAGCGTACCCATGTAGTCGTTAAAATCGTTATAAGTGGTGCCATAGAGGGCCAAATCGTAATCGTTGGTGAGATAGCCATCCTCACGCAAATCAAAAGATGGATAGGATACGTTTCCGCTGAAAATAACGGTTCCGGTAAACGTAATGGGTAAGCAGAACGATTCGACGTCGAGATAATTCAATGCTAAGATATCGCTAATGGTCATGACAGGGAAGGTTGTTTCAACGGATCCCGATGAAATGACTTCAATATCCATGACGTATTCCATAAAGGGAACGTAATCTTGCCAGAAGTTGTACGTCTTCATACCACTGAGACGGACATAATCGCCGACTGCATAGACTGCCGAAGGAAGTGAGGTCATCTTCACGAGCAAGCGACCGAAGGAATCTTTGATGAGAATCCAACCATGACTTTCGGTATCCATGGCTTGAATGGTCCCTTCTACTTGGTAATACGTATAAAGTGGTGCGTAGAGGAAATCGTAGAGGTTAAGGGACTCAATGGCATCAACGGTCACGGTAAACTCAGCCGTATCCGTGTAGTAAGTATCCAAGTCTGAATCGTAATAGGTTGCGGTTAGGATTAACGGTACAAGTGTCTGTGTTGAGACCGCTAGTACTCGTCCATAGTTCTCCATATCAATAATCGATGAGTCGACTTCATTAACCAAACTGTAATCGTAGGAGACCATAAATGGTTCATCGGCATACGGTAAGAATTCATTCACGTCGTCACCGGCATTAAAATGGGGAATTTCGTTAAGCAAGAAGAAACGTTCAATGGCGATGTTGAGGCGTTCTTCCGGTGTCAGAATCGGCAATTCATAATCGAATTCGTAACCTCTGAAATCCGCTAAGAGATACTCGTTCATAATGAGACGATTCGGTAAGAACAACGTCAAGGTTATGGGAGAAGCAATGGCATCGAATAAAACGTTGCGTTCAATTTCAGGATGATAGCTGAAGTATTCGCTACCGCCTTCATAATACGTCAAATCCTCACGAATGTAAAGGATGTCACCGTTATCTTCTAAATAGAACTTGTCTAAAAAGTCGTCGTAATAGAGTTTACCCGTTACTTTGATTTGATTGCGGTGAATGGGATAGAGCGCGTAATCATTTTCATAGAGTTCTGCAATGGTTATAATCTCTGGAATTAAAATCGGATCTTCATCCCAGGATTGATTGACGCTGACACCAAAGGTAAAATCAGGAATTGAATCGACCATCGTCTTACGACCGGTGATGAAGACGTGCATGTTGGGTTCGAAATAATCGTCGATGAAGCCTTCGTAGTAATAAACTTGTCCATCAATCAAGAAATAGCTGTATCCCCATTTGCTCATCAGAACCGTTCCTTCAAAATTCAATGTCAACGTTCCGGGGCAAACCAAGAAGAGATCTTCAAGGTTGTTGAGGGGGGTGCCAATCAGAACGAAGGATAGAATCTTCGTTGCGGTTGAAGAACCGACGGTGACCGTCATTTCGACATCGACGACGGTATCGATTTCAGATATCGCAAAGGAGAGAACATTGCCAGATACCATCGCAACCGGAGCGCTGCTATAGAGGGTAAACCCAATCGCTGCCGAGGGAACAAGCGATGAATACGAAGGCAAATAAACGATTTCATAGGGCTCGTAGAAGTCTTTCATATACATGCTGTAGGTGAGTTGATCTGCGACCATTTGTGCGATGACGGCTTCGTCGGTTTCCAGTAACTGGATATTGATGTTATCGCCATAATCGTAACTGGTGTAAGCGAGGGCATAGTAATCAACCAAGGATGATGACAACGTTTGTTTGCCCAGGAAGAATCCGTTGATGGTGACCTCGTAACCCACATAGTTGGCTAAGTAATTATCAAACGTATAAATCGCTTGAATTACAACGAGATCGTCGCCCAAATCCAACGCGTAAATACCGGTATAATCCATTTGAATGAGACGTCCCGTTAATGAGATGGGTTTTCCATACGTTTCTAAATCGTATAAATTAAGTCCGTAAATATCGGATACCGTCATCGGTGTGAACACAGCTGACATTACGATGGGCGTGTCGGTCAGTGTATAGTTGGTTGCATTGACCATCACACGTCCGCTTTCAGTCGATTTGGTTCCTTCGACAATCAAATTACGGCCAATCATCGAGTAATCGTAATAGGATTTTCCATACGGCAAGGTCACGGTAATCAATCCTGTTTCATCTTGAAGAAGAGCGAGATAACCGGATTCATGATTCGTGAAACTCAAAATGCGTCCCATAAGGGTTACGGAAACGCCATCTTCTACCACCAGTGCCTCGGCGATGGTGATGGGTTCTTCCGATGTTTCAACGGGCAGAATGGTAATCGGGAAGGTAAATTGACGTTCCGTTGACTCCAAGATTACAGAGACATAAATCAAGATACTGACCGGACTTAAGACGGTTGCCAAAGTATCGTTGTTCAAGTAGACATAAATATCATCGCCGACACCTAAGGAATAGGTGATGGCACTGCCAAAGTCCGTATCCGTCGATGGTAAGGAAAATGCTGTGTATCCGCTGGGATAATCTTGCGAATACGTGTTGACAATATAATTTTGGATGAGATCTAATTTTTCGGTAAGGGTATACGTCGGTGTTCCCGTGATGCTATCGATGCCCGTATAGTAAAGACGGTAGGTATCGGTATCCAAATCATACTCGAATACATACGCTTGAAGCGTAATCGGTACGGGACCGGGTTGATCGATTAGTTCAGAAAGCAACTGATAGTAGATGTATTCATTGGCCGGAACGATCGTGACGTACGTTCCGCCAAGGCTTAGGGTGAAATCATCATACTGATACAGGTTGCCATCGAGGTAGCCGCTGACTTCTACGTAGGAGTGATAGAAGTTCGCATCACTTGGATCATGACGATTGATGGCATCAATGGTCATGGGCGTGAGCTCAATCGTAGCGGTTTGGTGGCGTTTGATGATGGCACGAAGAGGATTTTCCCGATTATCCCAATCAACACCGATGTAATAGCCATCGATGTCGTCCCAGGAATCATTCGCATAGGGGAATCCTTTGATGACAACGACATCACCGACGTAACAGTCCATGTTATCATACTCGACTTTGAAGATACCGGAGGCATCTTGAACGTAAATGAAGTAGGGTTCTCGGTAGATGACGGTCCCTTTCAAATAGATTTCTTCATAAGAATAGCGATCTTTGATTTCCGAAGCGGGCGTATAGGTTGGCGGATTCAAGTAAGTGGTGAATAAGTACGTTTCACTGACACTACCAACGGAAATGGTCATTCGGAATTTGATGGTTTGCATCACATCCGTGAAGGAAAACGCGTGCGTGAGGGTATCGTAATAAAGCGGTGTGCTGTCGAGCAATTCCCAAACGATGTCTCCGCCTAATATCGGGTGATGCGGCATCAAGATGAAGGGTTCGTCGACCGTAAAGGTCTTTTCACCGTATTCTTTGGAGAATAACGTCACAATCATATCGACACGTTCTTGATCGGTGTATTCAGGAAGATAGACATCATTGCGAATACCGATGTACGAAATAAAGACCTCGCCATCTTCATTTTGGGTTACAAAGCCACGCAAATAGACTTCTAAGTTGGTGTATTGGAAGAGAGTTTCAAATCCGGTATAGGTAATGGGATTAATTTCGACGGTGAAATTGATATCGTCGGAAAGAACAAATCCGGCATGGAATTCCCATTCTTGCATGGTCAAGAAACCACGAAGTTCGATGTATCTTCCATAAATTAGTGGGTCCGTCGGATCCAATGCAGCGAATTCTTCACCGGAAAGGAAATAGGCTGGATTTTCCAAATCATTTTCCTCAGATATCGTCCAATAATCAAGTAGATCATCGTCTTCAATGACGACGAAACTAACGTCATTGTTACGAACTACCATCAATTCAACGAAGTCTCCTTCTACAAACCCTAATTCGGCGCTGATGCATACCGAAGCGGTGTCGTCTTTAAGAATGAAGTCTTGTCCGTTGGCAGCAGCTACAATCGTACCTTGGAGAAAATGATGGGTTCCTTCTTGAGCAAGAAGGAAATCCGAAATCGGGGTTATTTCATAAGGAAGAAGCTGAACGGGTAACTCGAAGTTGAAATCGGTTGCGTTGACGGTGATAACAACGGGGATGGTTAAAGTAATGGGTTCATAGAGCAACGCAATCGTCGAAAGGTCGCTTTCAAAATAGGTTGCGTTTGAACCTTCGATGATAAGTTCTTGAGATCCGAATCCAAAAGAATCTAATTCATCGATCATCAATCGATCCATCGGATAGTAAAAGCGGTCTTTCAATTGATTGATCAAATCGTAATAGACGAGTGAGGCTTTGGTACTATCCGACATAGGAACGTCGGTTTGACTCATGATCGCAAACACCCAACCGTCGTGGTAAGTATAACCAAATCCGGTTACGTGAACCCAATGATTAACTAAGGCATTTTGGGTGGATTCGTCGATAAACCGTGACGATAAGGGTAGAAGAAGCTGATGTTCAACATCGAGCAAACCATAACCGGTTTCCGTCACAACGACCAATCCTTCTAATTGATAAGGTTGATAATAATACTCAAGACTGTCGTCAAACGAATGAACGGCTTCAATGGACGAATCCAACGATAGCGGTAACGTTTGCGATGAACTGATGATTGCTAAGTTGGATGGATTCATGATGATGGGAGCCTCGTTCCAAGGTTCCAAGATACCATCGACGCTGATGCGATCGCCAATCGCAACCAAACTCGGATCAAGGTACACTTGAATAAATCCGGTTTCGTCGGCGATAAAGACCGCATTAAATCCGTTGGAGGCTTTGGCGTAGACGACTCCTTCAATATTTACAAACGTTCCTGGGTCTTCCTGAACGATAAAGTAGAGTTTGCTGGAATCCGCCATGGAAATCCATTTGGCGTATAAGGTTACATCATGATTCGGCATAATCGTTAAATTAAACGATTGCGTTAACGCCGCATCCAAGTACCAACCACCGAACAGGTAATCCGCCTTGACGGGCGTTCCCGAAATGGCAATCGTTGAAAGGTAAGCAACGGATTGAGAATCAATAAGAGTTCCACCGTTGGTTTCAAACGATAATGTGTACTGAGCCGGAACCCATTTGGCATAGATTGTTATGTTTCCTAAGGGCATAACCCAATCGGTGAAGGCCTCATTATACAACGAATCGAGATACCATCCGTCAAATAGGTAACCATCACGAGTCGGCGGTATGGGTTGTGATATCGGACTTCCGAGCGGAGCCGTTAAGGGAGAAACGGCTGTTCCACCCATGGAAGAAAATGTTAACGTCATCGATTGACCGACCCATTTGGCATAGAGGATAAACGAATAGCCAGGCATAGGGTCGTCAAAATTAAAGGGAGCTAAGAACGTTGAATCGGTATACCATCCTGAGAACGTGTAGTATTCACGAATGGGATCGGAGGGTTCGTTGATGGTATCGTCGTATTTTACCGTCATCGATTCAATTGAGAACGATGCATTCGATTCAAACTCAATGGTGTAGGATAACCGATGATAATAGAGTTTCGCGACACTGGATTCATCAGGATTGACGGTGATAGTGGATTCATCAAGGGTGTAATCAGGATTGTACTCAAATCCTGTCATGTCCCTAGGTGATACGACAACCGTCGAATCACTTAATGCCGATCCAATGGTCGTTGTTTCTAATTCATAGTCACCTGATAACGTCTCGGTATAGTGTTCGACATGATAGCTAACAGCGATGGGTTCGTAGCTAGCATAAAGCGTGATATCGGTCGAAAGAACGGAATCAAAATCGTATTCGGTGGTGAGTGCTGTATCCGTGTACCATCCAGTAAAAGCATAACCCTGTTTGTACGGATCGGTCGGCTGATCGATGGGGTAGGTGACATAATCGGTAATGGGATCAATCGTACTACCACCATTGGTTTCGAAGGTAACGGTCGCTTTGTCCTTTTCAATCCAGACGATGTTGACCGTTAGGTTTTCCATCGGCATGGTTTCGGGTAATGCCGGCGAGAACTGGCTAAAATCAAATCCTTTTACGGTTGGCGTAGAAGGAGCCGTAACGGCATGACCGTGTTTGATGGATAAGGTTTCGATGGGTTCTCCTACGTCACTGACGAAGGTAATGGTATACGAGTTACGTTCGTAGTACAAATTCAAATGCATTTCCAAGGTTGATGGGTTTTGTTCAAAGGTAACTAAATCTTCATTAAGACCGTAACCTTCATACGTTCTTATAAACGGTTCAAAGGTCATGGTAGAACTTAACGGATCGATGTAGTCGGTGATGGTTTCATCGAGGGCATACGTTCCATCGACACCTTCTAAGTAATGGGATACGACGATCGGTATGCCCAATTCGTCTATCCACAGGGCATACAGCGTAATGACATAATTATCCCGTACTCGGGTAGGATCAAAGGGCGTTTTGAAATCGCTGTCCTCATACCACCCTAAAAAGGAGTATCCCTCTTTGGTGGGCTCGGGCAAGACCAAATCGTCCATGGACTTAGGTTTCAACGTTTCGATGGCGTCACCGCCATTGGTTTCAAAAGAAATTTCAATCGTCGTTGTGGTGCATCCGAAAATAAAAAACAATAACAAAAAAACCAAAATGCTCAGATATTTCTTCATTGTTATCCCCCTTAATCTGCAATTATGGATTTTATTTTGTGTATGCAATTTTTACGTGTTGTTGGTACTGTTAATAACAGTATAACAAGAAAAAACATGGGATTCAATCTTATTCGTGGTTTTTATGAGTAATTTTTTACTATTCATTTATTTCTTAAAAAAGACAATGCATTGTTCGTTTTTCTATGATAAAATAATGATACAAGCGTGAGCTTTGGGAGGCATAATATGAAAATCGGAGTCATTTATTATTCAGAAACCAAACACACGGAACAAGTTTGTTTGGGTTTAAAAGACGCTTTGGTACTTCAAGGTCATGATGTTACGATCGAAGAAGTCAAAGTTTTTGACATAAAAACCGATAAACAAATTGCCTTTGCACCCTCAATTAACGGGTATGACCTCATTGTTTTTGCCACGCCGGTCCAAGGCTTTTCATTGCCCATCCCGATGCAATCGTACTTAAAATCTTTAAACCTCCCGCAAAAGCAGAAGATTGAAATTTTAATTACTCAGTACTTTAAAATCGCATGGTTGGGAGCCAACCATACCATTCGACAGATGTTGGATATCCTAAAGCCTGCTCAACCTGATTTGTGCAATACCGCCATAGTGCATTGGTCAAGCAAACGGAGATCCGATCAAATCGTTAATGCCATCAAGCGATTATCAGAAATTGAGTAAAAAAAAAGAGGATTGATTCGTTTTGGAATCAATCCTTTTTACTGTTTGTTAATTACCGGCAGTATTGGATGTAGCGGTATTGGAAGTATTTGTTGAAGAGTTTTC
Source organism: uncultured Candidatus Izemoplasmatales bacterium (assembly GCA_964501315.1). Taxonomy (GTDB): domain Bacteria; phylum Bacillota_I; class Bacilli_A; order Izemoplasmatales; family Hujiaoplasmataceae; genus UBA5603. Next base: position 17,849 of record CAZCSO010000023.1, read on the forward strand.
AGAAGTTAAGCGAGTCGTTGTGGTGATTTGATGCTGATTACGATACGCTTCTACCTTTTCTTGATTAGCCTGAATACGTGCTTGTAATTGCGTTTGTAAGGCTTGACGTTGAAGTTCTGAATCGGCGAGGAATTCATCGACGACGGCCATTAAGGCTGTATGCATTTCCTCTTTCAATGCAGCGAGTTCTGCTTCTAATTCGGTGGTGTCTTCACCAGCGGAAGAAGCTGCTTCGATTTGCGCTTCAAGTTCTTGAATTTGCGGTAAATAGGTATCGTGAATGGCTTGTTTAGCAGCTAAGAATTCATCCTTTAACGTTTGAACAATTTCCGGCGTTTCATTTTGAGTTCTCATTCTCGTCATCAACTGTTCCGGTGAGGCTTCTAACGCATCGTCTTCGGTTAATTCGGGATCAATTTCCATGGCTTTTTCCACAAGACGTTGTTGAACAGGCGATAATGAGTTGCCATTCGCTTTGTCCAGTTCAGCTTGAGAGTAAACATGATTTTGAACCTTAGCATTCAATTGACGTTGTTCCATCGCATCGGCGACGTGATCTTTCACACGAGTGCGAAGGCGTTCTTGAATGGCTTCGTCGTTCGCAGAAGCATCGATTTCGATGGTGGTTTCTTCAGCGTCGACATCGATGAAGCCTAATTCCATGGCACCATCGATCACTTGATTGAGTGCTTGTTCCAATGATTTATTTTGCACTTCTAAGTGCATCAGTAAGAGTTCTCCATCTTCATTTAATGCATAAGCGGATTGAACTTGATCGGCTTCGTCAACGATAAATCCAACGGAAGGATTGATATCGATGGTCACGTACGCATCGTATGGTTCGCTTGAACAAGCAAAAAGCCCAAGACCTAGTATCACAATTCCAACAAATAAAACTAATTTTTTCATTTTATTTCCTCCTTATTTTCGGTTTCGCATTATATACGTTTGTCGAGGGGTATTTATTGGTATTTTTTTATTTATTGTATTTTTCCAATAAAATGAAACGCAGATTCGTATATAATATAATAGAAGATAAGGAGGGATCGTATGAAAAAAATCATTATGGTTGGATTTTTCGTTTTTTTAAGTTTGATTTTCATTCAACCATCATCACAAACGATATCTGTAGATAAAACGGAATTACTCTACGCATCAGACTCCATCGAGACCCTCCAATCATTAGAAAACAGGTATCCAGTGTCGTTGATTGACTTTGATGGCCGTATTGGCGTCTTCAAGCCGTTGACCAATCATCCAGAGGAATTGATTCAAGCGGGTTTTGTTTATCAAGGGCAATTGGAAACGATCGGAAACCCTTGGAGCAAACCCATCGTCAACGATCCTTATTATTCGGGACAGTACGGCATTCCGCTGACCAACGTCGATGATGCCTGGAGCATCACCCATGGTTCCGAATCGGTGGTCATCGCCATCATCGATACGGGAATCGATACCGATCATGAGGATTTTTTATACCGATTATCCGAATTATCCTATAACAGTGCCACCGACCAAGTCGGTCTTGAATACGTTGAAGACGACGACGGTCATGGAACGATGGTGGCAGGGGTAATCGGTGCCAATCAAAACAACTCTATCGGTATTGCCGGCATCACCAACTATACGCAATTGATGATTATCAAAGCCAACGACGCTGGCGACGACACCTTTGATGATTCGGATATTATTCGGGGCATTTATTATGCCGTCGATCACGGTGCGAACATCATCAATTTATCGCTGGGGGGCACCTACGCCAATCCGTTAACCAACGATGCCGTCAATTATGCCTATGAACACAATGTGTTGGTCGTTGCCGCCGCTGGGAACGATGGCAACAGCGATGTGATGTATCCCGCTTCGTTTGAGAATGCACTCTCTGTGGGTAGCGTAGATGAAGATGCGATCATTGCCACGTATTCCAATTTCAACGAATACGTCGACATCGCCGCTCCCGGAAGTTCCATTTCCACGACCGATTTGAATAATACGTACGTTTCCGTCAGCGGAACGTCGTTTGCTTCGCCGTTTGTGGCTGGCATTGCCGGTCTTTACTATAGTTTGTATCCGGACGCTCCGGTCAGTCAAGTAAGAAATGTTTTGTTATCGACCGCTACGGACAAAGGAACGGTCGGTGTCGATGATTATTATGGGTATGGATTGATCAATGCCATTGAGATTGTATCTGTCAACCATTTTGAAGTGACTGCACAATTTCCCGATGGTTTGGCGAGCACATCCGTTTTCGTTGAAGACGGTGGACTCTGGGTACCTCCAGAGACACCCGAAATTTTATATTACGAGTTTGAGGGTTGGTATCTAGACACGGATTATACCGTACCTTTTTCACTTTCAACGCCGATTACGTCCGATTTGACCATCTATGCTCATTACGTTCAAGTCGAAGCGATGGTTTCGTTTTACATCGACGGATTGCTTTCTTCGGCTCAGGTCTATGATTTTGGAACTATGCCAACCATTCCTTCAACGACCCAACCGGGTTTAGTTTTTCACGGTTGGTATGCCGATTCATCGTATACAACCCCGGTTACGGTTGAAGCCGTTTTTGACCATACGGTGTATTATGGTTACTTTGAAGTCATGACCTATCAGATGGTTTTCTTAGATTACGATGATGTGACCCCGCTTGAAACGGTGACGTACTCGGTTTCAAATCCATTGGTTGAGATTGATGGACCGGTGAAACCCGCCTCAGAAGCCATTGATTTTTTGTTCCTAGGATGGGATTACGTGGATTTATACTCCAATGCCATTCTTTATGCGACGCCACACTATGAAATTCAGCTGAATACCGATTTGCTGGGCTTGAATCCCAGTGTCGATACGCTCTATCAAAACGATACGTACACCTCAGGAGGAGCCTATTCGCTCACCGATGAGGTGACGATTGTGGAATCGGGTGTGGTGAACACCCATGTGGTAGGAACCACATCGCTTTATTATAACGTATATTATAACGACGAACTTGTGTATCAGTTTATCCGAATCGTAACGGTTCTTGAACGTCCTGTCGTCAACGATATTACCTTGAATAAGGGCGTTGCGACGCTTCTTCAGGGATCTCATTACGTTGAAGAAGGCGCAACGAGCAGCTATGGAGACGTCACCATTTTGGGGAGTGTCGACGAATCGACGCCCGGCATCTACCAAATTATCTACCAATTGACGGTGGGCGATACCATCCTTCAAAAATCGCGTTACGTTGTGGTTGTTGAGTATGATCAAACGAATATTGTTCCGATTATGCCAACGATTGCTAGAAAGGATGATGACGATGAAATCAACCTTTAA
>CAZCSO010000024.1:0-18120 GCA_964501315.1 uncultured Candidatus Izemoplasmatales bacterium
AATCCAATCATGCCTGTTCACCTCGACTCTTTTGAAATTTTTCCTGAACCTTTGCACCAATCATGTACAGTCCGATTTCTTGAGGTGTGGTTTCTTTAGGATTAAGTTCGGCGACAATTTCGCCGTTGTACATCACCAAGATACGGTCGCTGACGTCAAAAACTTCTTCTAGTTCCAAACTAACCAATAAAACGCCTTTGTTTTTGTCGCGTTCCTGAATAATGATTTTATGGATATTTTCGACAGCACCGATGTCCAGTCCTCGAGTTGGTTGTACGGCAACCAACAATTTCGCTTCACAATCGATTTCACGGGCGATGATGGCTTTTTGTTGGTTCCCACCACTCATGCTTCGAGCAATGGTTTCGGAGCCTTTGGAACTACGAATATCGAATTCTTCGATAAGTCGATTCGCATGATCAGTCATTTTATCGAACTTAAGGAATCCATGATTATGATATTCTTCTAAGAAATATTTCTTTAATGCAAGATTTTGAGTCAAATTGAAATCTAAAACCAATCCGAATTTATGGCGGTCTTCAGGAATATGACTCATCCCTTTTAAGTTACGATTTCTTATCGATAGTTTGGTTATATCTTCACCATCTATGAATATGGATCCTGATGTGATTTTATCCAAACCAGTTATGCCGTAAACCAGTTCGCTTTGGCCGTTACCTTCAATTCCGGCAATACAGACAATTTCACCGGCATGAACTTGGAACGATACGTCGTTAACGGCATTATTCTTATGAAGTTTACTGGGAACAATCAAGTTCTTAACCTCAAAAATGACCTGATCGGTCTTTTTTGCTGGCGTTTTTTTGATGGATTCAATGCGACGACCCACCATCATTTCCGATAGTTCACTGATGGATGTATTAGCTACGTCAACCGTACCAATCATTTTCCCTTTTCTAAGAACCGAAACTCGATCCGATACCGCCATAATCTCATTGAGTTTATGGGAGATAAACAAAATCGATTTTCCTTCTTTGATTAGGTTTTTCATGATTTTCATCAGTTCATCGATTTCTTGAGGTGTTAAAACGGCTGTTGGTTCATCAAAAATCAAGATTTCGTTTTCACGATACAGCATTTTCAGGATTTCTACGCGTTGTTGCATCCCAACCGAAATGTCTTCGATCTTCGCGTCTATATCCACACGCAAGTTGAATTTATCGCTTAATTCCAATACTTTTTTTCGGGTCTCTTTCATGGTTAAGAAACCATATTTTGTCGGTTCCGCTCCTAAGATAATGTTTTCTAAAACTGTGAATACCTCCACCAACTTAAAGTGTTGGTGGACCATTCCAATTCCAAGATCATTGGCATCATTAGGGTTGGCAATATGGACGATTTCTCCGTTTTTACGAATTTCCCCTTTTTCAGGAACATAAAGACCGAATAACACACTCATTAAGGTTGATTTCCCCGCTCCGTTTTCACCTAACAGAGCGTGAATTTCCCCTTTTTTAAGTTTTAGAGTGATGTCGTCATTGGCTTTGATTCCCGGAAATTCTTTGGTAATATTGTTCATCTCTATAATATACTCGTTCATTCGCAGCCTCTATCTATTAAAGATTTCAAAAATATGCATTTATTATAGCATGGGGGACAAAAAAAGAAAAGGGCAAGCCCTTTTCAAAAAATCAAGTTTTTTTATAAGCTAATTAAGCTGCGTAGTCAACCGTAACTTTAGCAACAACTGGAGCCGTAGCCGTTACATTGCTAACAACGATCGTTCCATTAACTAATTTGTCAAAAATAGCATTGTATTGAGTTACTGTGAAGGTTTCAAACTTCCAAGAAGCCGTAGCGGTTGGTAAACCAATACCATTCGTAGTAGCACCTAACGTAGCTGTTTCGCCAGCCATGTCAGCAGGCCAAGCCATTTCGTTTCCGTAGAAAGCTGTTAAAGAATCAACAACTGAGATCGTTAATCCCTTCATAGCAGACGTAATGATAACGCCTTCTGTAGATTCAGCAACTTGGTCAACGTCAACACCGATAACTTTTCCATCTTCTGAATTTTCAGCAGCAGCAACAACACTGGTGTATAATTTTCCACCGCATGCGAAGACTACTTCTGTTCCAGCAGCATACCAGCCATCCATTTTGGTTTCTAAAGCATCGCTACCTTCAAAAGCGTCAGCATAATAATATTTAATGCTAACTGCGCCAACAGCGAGGGTTAATTCATTGGCAGCGTATTCAGCACCTTGAACAAATCCATAACCATAACGGACAACAGCGGGAAGAGCCATTCCACCAACAAAGCCGAGTTCTCTGTAACCATCGATAACAGCAGCGTAACCAGCTAAGAATCCAGCTTGTTCTTCTTGATAAAGAATGTTGTGGGTGTTTTCAGCGGTGAAATACGTTGTGTAATCTCCAGCTTGTGGTGTTCCATCAAGTAATAAGAAAGCTACTTCTGGATAATCATCTTGAACTTCATAAATAGCCGTTTCGAAGAGGTAACCTGGGCAAACAACTACTTTTGCACCTTTTTCAATGGCGCTTTTGATTGAAGCAACACGGGCAGCGTTGCTATCTTCGGTTGGACGATAGTAGGCGTAGGTCTTGTCATTGGCTTCAGCATATTGCTTTACACCGTTCCAAGCGCCTTCATTGAATGACTTGTCATCAATGTTTCCAACGTCGGTTACTAATGCGATTTCGTAGGTCTTTTCAGCGCAAGCAACGAAACCAAGTACTACTAAAAATGCGACTAATAAAACACTAAAAACTTTTTTCATTTTTCTCCTCCATAAAATATTTCTTTAATCATTATAACCCGTAAATCACAAAAAGTAAATGAATAATTGACCGTTCATTCGATAAAAAAACAGCGCTTCCATTTTCTTTCTCATTCATGAAAAGAAATGAAAAAGACTGGCATTATCAGTCCAGTCTTTCATTAGTAATCGAATGGTTAAATAAGTTTCTCTCTGAGTTTAGCTGAGATTTGATCGACGCTCATAATGATAATGATAATAATGATTAGAATCATCCCTACCGTATCGTAGTTAGCGAATCTAATTGCTAAGGTCATCAGCGCACCCAATTGTCCAGCGCCAACAATCCCTAAAATACTAGCAGAACGGACGTTGATATCAAGACGATACAAGGCGATGGATGAAAAATCAGCGGAGACTTGCGGAATGACCGCAAAGCGAATCTTTTGAAGCAAGGAAGCGCCAACGGCATCCAAGGCTTCAATTGCTCCTCTATCCATATTATCAATCATTTCACCATATAGTTTGCCAATCATACCAATGGAGTGAAGACCAATGACCAAAACCCCGGTAAAGGCATTCATTCCAAATCCTTTGATAAGAATGATACCGAGCACGATTTCTGGGAATACGCGAATCATGACCAATAAGACTTCGCCAATCTTTGAACCCACTTTCCCAGAAATATTTTTACTGGCTAGAAATCCGAACGGAAGTGCCAAAATGGCACCAATCAGTGTTCCGATGAATCCAATTGCCAAGGTCTCTAAACAGATGAATAGAATTCCTTCGGTAAAATAATACTCACCAAAACCCAAAAAGAACTCCCAATTGATGTTCGACATTTGCCGAGCCATATCTTTCAACGTAAAGCTGGCCATTTGTAATCGTAAAGGATTGATTTCCGCCCCATTAAACGATACGAGGACTAAATAGACAACCACAAAAAAGATAATTGAATTCAATATCCAAATTTTCGGTTTTTGTTTCAGTTTCTTTTCGAGTTTTGTCATTGTAGTTTCCCCCTCGTATAATTCGATAGAAACTGAATAATCAAAACAACGACCAACATAACCAAAACCGTAATGCCAACTTTATCATACTCAGCGCCCTCAACGCCATCGGCGATGACCATACCGAGCCCTCCGGCTCCAAAGTATCCAAATATTGCCGAAGCCCGAACATTAATCTCAAAGATATAAATAAGATAACTGATATAAACAGGGAATACTTGTGGAAAAACCGATTTATATAACGCTTGTGTCTTGGTGGCTCCCACGGATTCTAACGCTTCATAAGGATTCATATCGACCGTTTCAATAACATCATATAGCATCTTGGCCATAATTCCAAAAGAAAACAACGTAATGGCTATGATACCCGGTAACACCCCACTGCCAACAAGTAAAACAAAAAAAATGGCTAAAAAAACAACGGGAATGGCTCGTATAAAATTCAAGATAAAACGCACGGGTTGATAAACCCATTTTATTTTCGTTATATTTTTAGCGCACAAGATTGCGACTGGGATTGCCATAACAGATCCAATGACAGTACCACCAAAGGCCATTGACATCGTATCAATCAAGGGATCAACCAAATGAACGCTGTATCCAAAATAATCACCCCAAGTCGAGTAGGGACTAGGCGTGAACATCTTCTTGAGAATGATACCCAGTTCTGTTGGTTTAAAGAACGGAGGTTTGACAAACAAAAACAATGAAAAAATGGCAACTAATACAAAAAGAACACCGACAACAAACCACAGTTTGCTCGTGGGTTTTTGAACGATGGCACCGGATGATAACTCAAATTGTTTCATCGATATCACCCAATACTTCGTCGGATTTCAAGGAACGTCCGTAAATTGTGACCAACATCTCCTCACTGATGCCTTGAGAAGGCCCGTCATAAACAATTTCTCCGGCTTTAATACCGATGATACGGGTTGCGTATTTTAACGCCAAATCAACGTGATGCATATTTGCGATCACGGTGATTCCCATTTGTTGGTTGATTCGTTTAAAATCGTTCATGACAACAATTGTGGTAATCGGGTCAAGCGAGGCGACCGGTTCATCGGCTAAGATGATTTTCGGTTTTTGAGCCAAAGCGCGTGCTAACGCAACGCGTTGCTGTTGTCCTCCGGATAATTGATCGGCACGAATAAAGGCTTTGTCCAATATCCCCATGGTTTCAATCGCTTCTAACGCCAACAGTTTGTCTTCTTTTGGGAAGAGACCGAACAACGTTTTAAGGGTAGAGTGGTACGCCACCCTACCCGATAGAACGTTGTTATAAACCGAAGTACGTTTAACTAAATTGAAGGATTGAAAGATCATTCCGATGTTGCGACGTAGCATTCTTAGTTTATCGCCGCTTAACGACGATACTTCAACGTCATCGACGAAAATTTGACCGGAAGTTGATTCAATCATCCGATTAACCAGTCGTAGTAACGTTGATTTGCCGGCACCCGAAAGACCAATGATTGCCACAAATTCGCCATCCTGGATTTCTAAGTTAATATTCTTTAAAGCTTCAACCCCGTTGGGATAGGTTTTTGCGACATTAATAAATTTAATCAATCTAGTCAATCCAATCTATAATGGTATCTAAAATTAGTCTTCTTCTGGGAAATCTTCTGGATGTAAGAACTTCCAAACTTCGCGTTCACCATCGTAGTCAGCATCTTCTGCTAAAAGGTAACCGGAATGTTGATAAATTTGGAGAGCGGCAGCACCATCAACATCCAATAAAGCGGCAAAGAATGCATCGGCGATAGCACTTCTTAATTCATCGGATAAGAAAGAGACAGTCGTAATGGTATCGTTGTAGATTTGTGGTGACAAAGCAACAACTTTGGTTTCTGTGAATGGAGTTAGTCCTGGGTGAGCTTCTTTCCATGCGTTATATGCATCGGCATGGTTACGAGCATCAAGGAATGTAAAGACAGCATCCACTTCATCGTTTAATAATGCTAAAACGGCGTTTTGATGTCCACCAATGGTAAATGCTTTAACTTCTCCGTTGGCGGCGTTAGGTGTATCACTAACAAATTTTAAACCATTTTCTTGGAGTAACATGGTTGGATAAACATAACCAGATCCTGAGGTTGATGATTGAGTACCAACGGTTTTACCTTTGATTTGGGTAACCCATCCGCCATCTTTCCAAGCATCATAGTCTTCATTTCTAACTAACAACATCGATGGATAAGATGAGGTTTTGGCAGTAGCGTGGTATTGCGCTTCATAGCCAGTGGCATTAATGTTTGCAATCCAATCTTCATTGGACAATTGGTTTCCTTCAGCATCCAATTGTGCAGCATACGCTTTCCGAACCGATGTCAACAATACATTGAACTTATCGGGATAGGTGAGCGTTGCGAATGCATATTGTTGCGCAGTGAGGAAGCCGACATGAACCGTTCCTGAATCCATGGCTTCAACTACGGCTTGATAGGATGTTCCGATGGAAATGGAAACATTGATATCAAATCCTTTTTTAGCAATTTCAGTTTCGAGAATGGTTTCTAACGTTCTTAATTTGGTTAAGAGTTCGGTATCAACCGATGAGGATGGGACAAATTGAACATAAAGCGTTGTTGGATCGCCTTCTTTTTTATCGCAGGCGAACATTGTGACAGCTAAAAACAGTGCTACAAATACCAATAAAAACTTCTTCATTTTCTTCTCCTTTTTTTCTCTAAATTTTTGATACATATACTTTGATATACATATCAAACTTGATTATACGTGTATAAAATATCCTTGTCAATGAAAGATGGGATATTCATACGATAAATAAATGATAGATATGTGATGTTTTTATATAAAGAAAAAACGACATAAAAATCATGTCATTTTTCTTTCATTATGATTTATTTTTCATTGACGATATACTCAATGATCCGTTTAATTTCAACCGGAGATCCGGACTGGATATTATTGATGCAGTTATCTTCGAACGATTCAAGATCTCTTGTCGATGCTTCTGCTTTGACATAACATTTTTTCGCGCCAACAAAGTTCCCAACAGCGACTCTTCTCATAATTCCCCGAACATCGGTTGATGCATATTGTGTACATAAAGGATGTTCGCAGAAACGACAACGCATGGATGCCAGCATAATCGATTTATCCTCTTCTGAGTACCCTTGATACAAATCGTCTTTATGAACAGGTTTTTCAACGAACCGAACGTAATTGGGGCGGTTGGGTTCATATACAAAGGGTTCTTGTTTGTATTTACGTAAGATGGCGTTGGCTGCGCTCAATCCCGATGTGGTCACCGTCGGTGTTCCGGTTCCCATGACTGTGGATTCACCGCAACAATAGAGATTCATCCATCGTGAGCGAATATGAAGCCGTTTGAACAAATGTTGACCCAACATTTGTTTGGGGCCCGCGACGGCACCATCTTTCTTTAATAAATAACGTTCTAAGCTGATGGGGGTAGCGAGTTCTGAATACTTGATAGTTTCACCAAAGCCAGGAAAACGACGTTCCAAGACATCAGTCAAGCGTTTGATTTCAGCTTCTTTTTGTTCTTGATAATGTGCTTTATTCTCTTTATCCCATTTTGCGAAGGTTGGACCAATCGCAATGACGATATGCTCATCGTCTTGGCATAGTGTCCGATCATCGATGCTTAACAAATAAGCGGTTACTTCGCTTTCGTCTAGATAATCCGGATTGCCGACCAACATTTCAATCGGTAAGGTATCTTCAGGGATTACATTCTTCTTAACAACTGTATAGAATACGACGCTGGGATAGGTTGGTACTAATGATTCGGCCCATTTTCGTTCTTTTTGAGTGGTTTCATCTTTCGGTAATAAGGTATCGTATAATCGCCATACGGTTCCAGAATAGACAATATCGTTTGCGTATAGTTTTGTTCCATCATTGAGTAGAACACCTATGGGTTTGTGATTATCAAACAAAATCTCAATTACTTCTGATTCTAAGTACATATCTCCGTTATGTTCTTCAATCACTTTTTCGAGTTTGCCTGGTAAAAATAACGTCGATCCGGCCGGATAATAACTTCCACCAAAATGATTATCGACAAACATGACGGAAGCTAAAACAGCCGGTGCTTCTTCCACTGTCGCATAACAATACGTTGATGTCAATTTATCAAAGAATTTATAGATTTCAGGATCTTTGAAGTATTTTTGAAGTAATGATTTCGCACTTTTATTCAAATAACCTAAAAATCGCGCATACGATAAAGGATGCTTTATCATGCTCTTTAGCGCTTGTGAAGGTTTGGTTTCATCCGCAGAAGTATAAGCAGGATTTTCAACCATGACATGGCGGTACATTGCTTCCATTTCTTTATAGAACCGTTGAATCGCAGTTTGTTCATGGGGAAAGACACGCGTTAATTCTTCTACGAATTCGGAAACGCTTTGTGGAAATAAAATCCGTTCTCCCTTGAAGTTAACCGCATAGAGATAATCGTGTTTGATCATATCAATGGGTTCTTCCAAGCAGTTAAAGACAAAGCGATGTGCATTGAATCCGGCTTCACCGAACCCATAGAGCATCGCTGATCCTTGATCAAACACCCATTGGTTACGTTTAAAAATCCCACATGATCCACCTGGGTTATAGTTTTTATCAATTAACGCTACTTTGTATCCTTTTTTAGCAAGGAGAGACCCAGCAGTTAATCCGGATAATCCTCCACCAATAACAATGACATCGTAATTCATAGTTCGCTCCTTAATAAAAGTATCTATCATTATTTTATACAATTTTGTATAAAAAAGTTAATAAAAAATAAATGATTCATACAATAATTTAGGTTTAGTTGATATCTAGAATAAAAGATGATAAAATAAATCCAATCTAATAAATATTCAAGTTCAAATCTAAAATTGGAAGTGAAAACATGAATTATTTTATCGTTTTTCAAAAGAAGACATTTAAAGAAGAAAAACATCGAGGTATACTTTGGGCCCCAAAAACCGATTCTAGCAATACACATACCTATTATTTCTGGAAATCGTTACTCGAAGCAAAAAAGGGTGATGTTGTCTTTAGCGTCGTCAATAATTCTATTATTGCACGTTCAACAGTAATCCATGAAGCTGTAGAAAGTCCAAATCCGTTTTCAAATGATTTATGGTCTCGAGAAGGTTGGTTAGTGAAATTGGAGTACTATTTACTAACTGAAATAATAAATATTAGAGACAACTTTACTTCCATAAGTAACTATCTCCCTGATCATCATTCACCTTTTAACAAAACGACAGGAAGAGGAAACCAAGGGTATTTTTATCCTATTCCTAAGGATCTTGGTTTAATAATTGATAACCTCGTTAAAGGAACATATATCAGTGAGACAATCGATGATATCTATTTAATGGATGATCAATTAATCGAAGAAATAACTAATCTTCTTGAATCAGAAGGTCTTGAAGAGGGTAAAATAACACTTGTTGAAACCGCTCCTCCACACGAATCAAATAAACCTCGATATAAAAAAACGATAATCAATGCTAGAAAGATTGATTATCTTGAAAAAGCTAAAAAGGATACAAAAACAGGATTAATTGCTGAAATGTTAGTCGTTGATCATGAAAAAGATTTCCTAATTCAAAATAACCGCCCTGATTTAGCAACAAAAGTCCGATGGGTCGCAAATGATGACGATAGCCAAGGTTATGATATTTTATCGTATGATTTAACTGGAAACGATAAATACATCGAAGTAAAAGCAACAAAATTAGGATTGTCACAACCTTTTGATATTACAGCAAATGAAATTAAAAAATCAATTGAGAAAAAAGACAATTATTGGGTATACCGAGTTTATTATGCAGATACTTCAGAACCAAAATTCTATAAGGTTCAAGGCAATGTGGAGACCAATTTTGATCTAGAACCCACGTTATATAAAGCCTATATAAAATAATATTAGAACTTAAAGGCGAAAAAATGCATCGCCTTTTTTATTTCCAAGTTTTCTCAATGAAGTACTAACATACATCATAAGAATAAAAATTAAATGACCCAATAATGGAACATAGTCAATCCTCCCAATCGTAATATCATAAGTCAATAATTAAATAAATTTAGCATAAATAAGTCGAATCGCACCATCGTATTTCTTCACTGTCTTTTTATAAGTAAAACCCGACTTAAATGTATTTTTGACACTGGGTACATTATAGGGAGACACGGTTGTCAATAACAACTTCTTGCCTTTTTCTTTTGCTAATCGTTCTAGTTCCTTATTCACATGGTACTGTAAATGATGGCCTCTGTGTTCGTCTTTGATGATGACTAATTTTATGTGCATAATATCTTGATCATCAATATCAGCGATGGCTTTTTCAATCGTCAAATCCAATTCTTTCTTAATACTCTCATTGAGATCAACATTGGGATCATACAAAATGCCAAAACCAACCAATTCATTGTTGTGGAAGACGCCAACCGTATCATGGGGTGGATTCAAGCAACTTGAAATCATTTCTTCTGTGTTTGCCCTAAGCATCCCTTTATGTATTTTATCCGATTGAACGACAGTTTCCTTTTGAATTTGGTTAATTTGATCGGCATACTCATTTCCTGAAATAACTTTGAAATCATAACCAAGTGCGGCATCGAGTGGTGGAACCGTCATTTCTTTTATGATAGTGGCTTGTTGCCGAGGAGAAAAAACGGCTAAATACTTTTCAAATGAAGAACGGTAGATTAAATGATAACTCTCTGTGAAGTAATTTTCTTTCAGGTTCGTTTCCTTTCGATACGCTAACCATAATCGTTCTAATCGGAAGATGTTCTTAAAGTTTTTCGGGCTAACAGCCAACTTCTTCCGTTGAATATACGGATTGTGGGCAGCTAAAAAGAATCGGTAAGCAAACAAATCATCCAGCAAACTAATATCGATGACTTTTCGCATCAATAAAATATAGAATGTTTCAAACAAAGTCAGATAATTTGAGATATCACAATTGGATATTTCCTTATGATAGTCCGGTTCGTTTTCAAAGTCATAATTACTCAATAGGTTGTATACGACTTTATAATTATCATTAGTGATAAACAAGCTATTCAAATGAATTAAAAATTCAGCTTCGTTGAGTTTCTTTGACTTATTGATTTCATAAATCAACGATAACGCCGCAATCGTTATCGCAATCATTGAATCATCGACTTGATAATCAAAAATCTTGTAAATTAACCATGTTACAAGTAACACTAGGCAAGCAATGGCCGCAATCGTGAGTAAAACACCCAATCTTCGAATGTGTTGAAACTTAATCTGTGGTTTCATATTTCCTCCGATTAAATTGACTTAAAGACAAACAAAAAAAGATAAAAATAAAAATTACTATCAAGGATTACAATATTACAATTCTCTTAAGAAATCAAGATTACCGTGGTTTTTATTCTTGAAAATCAGTAAAATCAAATCAATATTGCGATAAAAATCAAGTTGTTCTAAATTTAAAATCGTTAAACACCTCACAAAATCATAATTAATCGATGAATATATGGCTTGTGTTATTGAATATTTATCATTTACCTTTATAATGAAAATTAGATACCATACGAACCATCCTACTCCATCATCATCTTCAGACGAAGGGAATGATATTATGTCCATTAAAGACAGACTATCCAAAGCGAGAAGCAAACTAAGCATCAAAACCTATAAGCGACCACAGTTATTTGTGATTACGCTTATGTTATTTATCAATATTGTTATCTTAATCATCGCTGCCTTTATTGCCCTTGGCATCGATGATTCCTTTGATAACTTCTTTGATGCTTTCGCCAATGGTAGTTTAAAATGGATGTTAACCCCTAATGCCATCTTACTCATTGATAATCCCAATACGCTTATTTTAGCCGTAGCGGTATTAATCATTGGCATGGTTTTATTTACCGGTACCATTATTGCCTTAACAACCAATGCCATCAAAGACTATTTTCAGAAAAAGCAGAGTGGTTCTGGAAGACTCATTTTAGATCATCAAATTGTCATTCTCAATTGGAATAACAAAGTACCCGAATTGGTCGCAGACTTAATCTACTTAGATCAAGAGGACGTATCCATTGTCATCTTGGCTGATATAAATAAACAAGTCGCTGAAAAACTTATTACCAATGCGATTAAAACCATCAAAAAAGATAAAAGTGTCATCAATTTAAATATATTGGTTAAAAATGGTAATCCATTAATCAAAACCGATCTGTACGACATTTCCATCGATAAAGCTCAAACAATTCTGATTATGAACATTGACCAGGAACAAACCGACCAAATTGATGATAAGGCGGATTTAAACCTTATCAAAACGATTTTAAACCTCGGAGAGATTGATTTTATCTATCACCCGCCGATTGTCGCTGAAATTAAAAATATGGTTTCAAAAGAGAAGGTATCTCAATTGAGTCATATTGTGAATTCCTTGAAAGAACACACCATCATTCCCATCTGTTTTGACCGAAGATTAGGGCATGTCATTGCGCAAACGATTATCAATCCATTGATTAAAGACGTTTATCTATCGATGTTTTCATTTGACGACGCAGAGGTATACCGGATGAAGGATGTCGAGTTCGATGATTGTCTCTTAGTGTATTCCCACGTCATCCCGATTTCTCGCGTCGACAACGATGTCTTCGTCTTAGCCGAAAAGGAACAACATCTAACTCTAAAAGAATCCTATCAGCCTGATTTGATTGAATTTACAATCAATTCAACCGAGGATAAAGCCGACATCAAAGTATTCATCATCGGATCCAATAACAAGCTCCAATTCATCAAGGAATCCTTTGATGATTATACCGAACTCTATCAGAGTCATTTTGAAGCCATCTACTTAGGTGATCATCAACTAAAAGACGCAATGAACGACATCAAAACGAACGAATCAAAAACCATTCTGCTTCTCAGTAAAGAAGATACCGATACGGCCAATCTTGATGCCAACATCATTAATAATCTCATCTATTTACAATCCGAAACCATACCGAATGTAAATATTATTGTGGAAGTACTGGATCCAGCGAATGATCACATCATCAAAGACTTTAACATTAACAATACGATTATCTCCAATAAGATTATATCCTTGCTTGTCAGTAAAATCGTCTTGTATCAAAATACGGCTCCTTTCTATGAAAATCTATTAACCATCAAATCCGATGTGACTGGAAAAGATGATCAAAACATCTCCATAAAAAAGGCAAGTGAACTGATTAATCATCCATGCCCTCTTTCATTTACAAGTTATAAACAATTACTACTATCGTTCTATCATGCATCCAATAAAACGTTAATGTTAATGGGATATTTTCGAAATAAAAAACTCCATATGATCTATGGAGACTTGAATCAAAAACAACCCGTTGAAATCTTAAAAGATGACCTTCTTGTGTACATTAAACTATAAAAGAATAATAAAAAAGCCCCTGTTAAGTCATCAACTTAGCAGGGGCTTTATCTTATTAATCAAGTATCTTTGGTGGATATACCTTCATGAAGTCATTGACTCGTTTTCGTAAAAACGAATCCAATCGCTCCAACGCATCATTTAGAACATCTTTAGGTATTCCGTAATATTCGGCAGCGATTGAACCTGTCATCGCCGCAATCGTATCAGAATCACCACCAATCGAAACAGCGTTTCGAATGGCGTCTTCAAAATCGGTCGATTCAAAGAACGCAACAAAGGCTTGCGGTGTGCTCCCTTGAGAGGAAACATCAAATTCATAGGAATCTCTAATTTCATCAAGGGTAAAATCCAAAGGATAGTAATGATTTGTAACATAGTCATATAGTTCCGATTTTGATTTCCCATTTCTTGCCATAAATACTGCAACAGCTATGGCTTCCGCCGCTTTCAAACCTTCAGGATGATTATGGGATACTTCGGTTACCTTTTGGGATAGAAGCTTAACTTCTTCTAGTGATTTTCCAACAATACCACACGCTGAGACTCTCATGGGTGCACCATTTCCATAACTGTTATAGGGTTGTGGATTATCCAGTGTCAACCATCTTCGGAAGTGTCCACCATAACCGCACCCTGGATATCGTAATCCAATGGATTTCATTGATTGGATTACTTCATTCGTTAGGTTAAGATAATCTCCTTGGCATTTCAATAACGCAGTACCAACCGCGATGGTCATTACCGAATCATCGGTAAATCGACAATTGTTATTAAGAAAAACAAAATCCTTATCTTTTACATTATCAAACTCAAAAGCCGAACCGGCTATATCGCCAATAATCGCTCCAAGCATACTTTGCCCTCCTAAAATTCAAACCATTAAGATGATTTTCTTTTTATACAATTGATGATAAAAGAAATTCCATTGAAGAGAGCTGGAAAAACAAACAAGAATTGAATTGACCAAGAAAATAACAATAATTTTCTCTTTGTGATTCTCGCATTATACAAAACTCCTTCTAGGAGATGTTGTTGATAATCATCATGATTGGGATTAGAGTTAGCATTCATCAAACTAAAAAGTTGCTTATCAACGTAACTTAGTTTTGCTAAGTCTTTGACGTTAAAGAGATTCATCCCTTTGGAAAACGGTATTTTCTTTTTGTCAGGACTCTTCTTGTTGTCTTTATACGGCAAAAACGATAAAATGATGGCTCCTAATGCAGCAAAAATAGGTAAGCCATAAAGAAAGTTTGGCCACGAATAAAACTGTGATCCAAACAAATCATAAAGCAAAACCAATATAGCCGCAATAAAGGTGAGTAATATTGAGTTTTTTGCTTCGGCGAACTTCTCAATCTCCATAACTTTTTGATACAGATTCTCTAATCGATCTTCTAACATAGTACCTCCTATATGACACTATAATAAATATAGTAATACCCTAATTATAAAAAGAATTATATTGTTTGCTACTCATTAACACAATCCAAATTGAAAAAAACTATTAAATTAGTAAAATAGAATTAAACATTCGTCGAACAAATAAAATATAATCTATCTAATCTGCACGCAAATATAAATTTCATCTATTTCTTTCTAAACTTACAGTCAGGATACCCACTGCAACCATAGAAACTACCATATTGTCCTTTTCTCAAAACCAAAGGTTTACCACATCTTGGGCATATATTATTATCGATGTTATTCTTCATTTGATTGATTTCTTTTATGTGCTCACGATTGCTAATTTGAGGATTAATTTTAAACTGTAGCAATTTTTGGTAGATTTGATTCATTTCCTCAACAGAAAAGATAATCGCACTTTGTTTCTTGATTTTTCTTCTTACATCACCAGTATAACCTACATGAGTCACTGTCTCTGTCATTAGTTGTGCTTTAGGGAAGACAATTAATGAGAAGAAACAATCATTTCTACCAATCAATTTACTCAATGCATAAATGTGAGTCTTATTCTGCATAATCGGGTTATAAAACTTGTTTTTCGTTTTTCCATAATTAAATACTTGAGTCCATTCTTTTTGTTCTTCTTGGCCATAAATTCTTCCAGCATAATTCTTTGTTTCAATGACAAAAATCCCACTTTGATTAATGAGAACATGATCTATTTGACTTGATTTACCTTCATTCACAATCATCAGATTATTTATGACATATTTCTTATTAGGTTTATTTCGACCTAATACGATTTTTACTTGGAATTCACCCAGTATTCCTTTCCCTATAGGCGTTTTAAAAAAGGATACAAAAACTACTACTGCGATTGCAATACCAATGGCTAAATAAGGCATTATATCCCCTTTCCATAACCAAATTTCTTTATATAGTAAATAAAATATGAATAATAAAATTACATCATTTAAAGAGTATCATTAATATCAATATATATCAACATTCAAGTGAAATTTAGTATTCATTTATCTTTATGAATGCAAAAATATGGTAATGTTAAAAATCCATCATAAAAGACGACCCTATAGGCTAGAGTCGTCTATCTTGTATCTGCTACACTGTGGTCAAAATATTAGCCTGATCATCAAAGTTCAAGACGATGGATTCAAAATTTACCCAAATCGTTTCTGTGAAAATTGCATCCCAAGCTTGTTCATAAAGCAAATCAAGTTCGTCGTAATTTTCCGAATCGATTACTACATAATAATCATTATACAGACTATTTAACATATTTTCATAACTGGATCTCATGACAGAAAGAATCTCCAAATCCATTTCATCAAGATACTGGTAATACTCAAAGATTGTCGTATAAGGAGAATAATTATCAAGTAATCTAGCTTCGAATTCTGCGGTGAAACTTGGAATTAGTTCAATCCCATCAGGATAAATGAAGGTCCAATCACTAAGGTAGGTATTGAGTAAGTTCAAATACGTTGTATCAATTGCTGAAAAATCTAAATAGGAATAACTCAAATAGGCTAGTGTAGCAGTTCCTTCATGATAGTATTGGATGATGTCTTCCACAAACATCGAGTTCATCATGTCGGTTCGATAACTTAAGTAATAATAATCCAAATCATCCAAGGGCTGAACCGTCAAATCAACAAAACCGACTCCTTGGTTATAAAAGCCATCAAATTTATCTAGATACATTTCCTTTGCCGTATACAACGCTTCAAATTCGCTTGAAACGATAAAACTTAATTCGAGTTGATCGAGCGTATCATTGACCAGTTGAGCTAGTCCGGTTTCATCACCTTCAAGTAATGCTTGAATTGAAAGATTAAATGCATTAAAAATCGCAAGTAAGTCAGTTTGAGATTCTACAGTTGCCACTGTCGATAAATAAAGGTAATTCTCTTCAATGATTTCTAATGCTTCATTCTTCGATACAACCCACGGATCATACGGAATCTTCGTGGTATTTTCGATAAAAGCATCACATAAGTCAAGGTAATCCGTAACCTCAAGCAATTGGTTTAACCATGACACTAGTAAATCGTACTCCGCTTGTAATGCAAGATAATCATCACTGGAGATTAAATCGATTAATCCATTCTTGGCAGAATCAATTGTGGCTAATTGGTCTCCTTTTAGTTCGTTGATGATGTACAAATTGGCCAGTTGTTTTAGCTCGATGGCATCCAACACCCATTGATACGGGTCAGTTTGCGTATAAAGGTCGGTAGCGATGGTGTTAATGTAGGCAGTGTAATCATCGATGTTGATTACTAGGTAGCTATAGATGTATGTCATATTCATGACTAAATCATCGGTAAGGAGATACAGATACCCATTATTATTTGAGTTTGTAAATGAAAAACTGGTTATTGATTGAATCGCATCCGCATAGGTTGAATCAATCAGTTCAACCGTGGATTGAGCGTTAAGGGTCGTAACCCAACCCTCTATAAGCTCCATGAACGCTTGATACTCCTCAAGCGAAGCGAACAATTCGTATAAACTACTGAAATACAGTAATTCATTTGATCTCTCAACTTTATAAAAAGAGAGGAACACTTTGTATATGTCTTGATAATAGACTGCTTGAATGTCACTGATAAAATCATGATAGTACCCTTGTCCAAGGTCGTCATATATATCGGCTGATGAAAAATTCATGATGATATCTGCGTAGTTATTAAAGATCACCGTCATTTGATCGATGGATGATTGTGTGGCCAGTGTTGTATAGTAACTCAGTGCATCATTCATAGACGTAATCAGGTCATCAATGTATATTTGATCTGTATCGATATCAAACTCATAATTCACAATACTGGGTAAATCATTGAGGTAGAAATAAGCTAAATCCAGGGTGTTATCCAATGAAGCAAGCAAAGTTTGTTTCTCCAATACCAACGACTCAAAAGCCGTCAATGACTCTGGATATACATAGTCGATATCGCCCATGGTTCTCTGATAATCAACCGCAAAATTGAATTGATTTGTGATGATCTGTTTTAGATCATCAACCGGTAGAACCATGGTTAGCTCATCGAATTCGATAAATTCATAAACTACCGTTAGATTAAACGATAAAACTCCATATTCCGCTGTCGTAAACGAACCCATGGCTGAATACGATAACGTATGAGTTAGTAAATTGAGTACACAGTTTTCGTTCATATAGTCAAATGTTGATTGTACATCAACTCCATACGATAGCAACATGTCATAAAACGGAGCGATGAAATCGTTCATGCTGCCTTGATAATCGTAGAGTAGCGTTCCGCTTCCCATCGTAAATAATTCAGGGTCCAAATTACCGAGGTAATGATCAAAGGCTTCCACAAGATACGCCTTATTAATGGATAGATGATTCACTCTGTTTTTTATGATTACGTATTGATTCAACTCTGAATCAAATTGCGTATATTTTTGTTCTGAAAGCGTGGGTGCGCTCATAAAAGGAATGTTGATGGATGTTTGATTTTCAAGATACGTATAAGGTTCTAATGCCGTCACATTTTGATA
>CAZCSO010000025.1:0-17178 GCA_964501315.1 uncultured Candidatus Izemoplasmatales bacterium
ATTGCTTCACACAAAGTTTTTTTGTGTGTCCACAATAC
Organism: uncultured Candidatus Izemoplasmatales bacterium; assembly: GCA_964501315.1. Classification (GTDB taxonomy): domain Bacteria; phylum Bacillota_I; class Bacilli_A; order Izemoplasmatales; family Hujiaoplasmataceae; genus UBA5603. Next base: position 39 of record CAZCSO010000025.1, read on the forward strand.
AGGGTACATTTTACCAATCCGTTTGGGTTTTCTTTATTTTTTAATCTTCTTAACAATTTTCTCTGCGACGATGGGTGGTACAAAGGGTGTCACGTCACCACCGAAAAAGGCCAATTCACGAACCGATGAGGACGATAAGAATGAGAATTTCCCTTCCGTCATCAAAAAGACCGTATCGATTTGCTTGTTGATGCGTCGATTGAAGTTGGTGAGTTGGAATTCATAGTCGTAATCGGTGACGGCTCGTAACCCTCTCAAAATGTGCGTTGCGCCCAACAATTGGCAGTGTTCCACCGTCAATTTGTCCGATAAGATGACTTCAATGTTCGTCACCGATTTCAAAGCTTCTTTGACCAATTCGTAACGTTCTTCCGCAGTGAATAACGTTTTTTTATTGGGGTTGTCGGAAATGGCAACGTAGAGTTTATCGAAAAGCTGAGCACCCCTTACGGCAATATCAACGTGTCCATACGTGATGGGATCAAAACTACCGGGGTAATACCCTATTTTCATAGTGTTTCCTCCTTACGATATATCGTAAATTTAGCGATGCCTTCGCTTGCTTCGCGGATCATTACGAGTGATCCAACAGCAGCAGGAACGACGGTCGATCGTTCGGTCTCTAAAACCAAAACGCCTTCATTGACAAGCAAAGAATGATGGTCGATGGCCTTCAGCATTTCCTCCAAGTTTGTCAATTTATACGGTGGATCCATTAAAATCAAATCAAACGGTTCTTCATGAAATTGAGCAATGTAGGTCATGACATCAAGTTTATGAACCATAGCGTTCGGGATGGCCAAATGAGCGATATTCGCTTTAATCGTTTGAAAGGCTTGATCGTGGTTATCGACGAAAACACCCGCATCCATTCCGCGTGATAAAGCTTCAATTCCCAACGCGCCCGAACCAGCAAATAAATCCAAAACGCGACCACTTTCAAAGAATTGGCCCAGAATATTGAAGAGTTTTTCTTTGTTTTTATCGGTTGTTGGCCGAGTGGATGTCGAACCGACCTCGAAAAGTTTCCGGTTTTTATACAAACCGGCTATGACTCGCATCATTCGTGATCAAACGTAATGGCATTCACGGTCTTGCGATCAAGGCGTTTCACTAACTCCGTGACCAATTTTACAGCATTCAAGTAATCATCTTCGTGAATGATCGAGGTATGGGAATGCAAATAACGGCAAGGCAAACAAATCGCCAAGGATGGCGCACCACATTTGCTAATGTGCATCTTTCCGGCATCGGTTCCGCCTTGTCTCAAATAACTCAATTGATACGGTATTTTCAGCTCATCGGCGATGCTGACGGCAAATTGACGAAGGCCAACATGACCGACCATGGACGAATCGTACACCATCAAACACGGACCTTTTCCGAGTTGCGTTTCTTGTGTTCCACCGGGATAATCGTGAGCGATTGTGACATCCAATGAAATTCCGATATCGGGGTCAACCTTGTACGCTGCCGTTTGTGCGCCACGCAAGCCTACTTCTTCTTGAACCGTACCTACGCCATAATAGACATTGTCATGACGCTCTAGTTGAATGTTCTTTAAAACATCAATCGCCAACGCAACACCAATGCGGTTATCGAATGCTTTCGCAAGTAAATATTTCGGATTTCCTAATTCTTTGGATACGATATAAGGCGTAATCATATCGCCAATGGCAACACCCAATTGTTCGGCTTCTTCTTTGGATGCTACTCCCAAATCTAAGTACATGTCTTTTAAGTCAACCACATTTTTACGTTCCGCTTCCGATAAAATGTGCGGAGGTTTTGATCCGACGACACCGGTGACGGTTCCTTTTTTGGTGGTAATGGTAAATTGTTGTGAAAGAACAACGTGTCCCCACCATCCTCCAGCAGGAATGAATTTAACATATCCTTCTTTGGTGATTTCGGTGACAATAAATCCAATTTCGTCCATATGTCCCGCTACCATAATACGGGGACCATCGGGATTTCCGACCTTTTTTGCAATAATGGAACCGATGTTATCATACGTTAGTTCATCGGCTAAGGGTTTTACCGTTTTTTCAAAAAAAAGACGGACTTGCTTTTCATTTGCAGGAATCGCATTGAGCATCGTTAAATCATAGAGTAAAGCGTTCATTGAATGGCTACCTTCTTTCCATAAAGTGGCTTTATTATAGCACGATTTCGGTCAATTCTCAATCATCACAATAAAAAAACACACGAACAATTGGAAATCACTCGGGCGGACAAACATCTCTCGCCAAGGGTGGAATCGCTTGCGTCTGATTTTAGGATTCCTAAGTGAATAGGCGTTCAACACCATCAGAGCCTTAATTCCTTAATAAATTCAGTGCTTCGCGGATGAGTGATTTCCAATCATTCATGTGCAACTTTATTATATATAATAAAAAAAAGAATGTCAACTCACTCGCCAAAACAAATTGAATAAGAAAAAAGGACCGATATAAGTTATCAGTCCTTTGTAAATTATTGAATCTTATCGTGGATTTTTGATGTTTGCATGAGCTGCGGCCAAACGAGCGATTGGAACGCGGAATGGCGAGCAGGACACGTAGGTTAAACCAATATTATGGCAGAATTCAACGGAAGCAGGGTCTCCACCGTGTTCACCGCAAATACCTAATTTGATATTGGAGCGAACGCTTTGGCCCAAGTCAACAGCCATCTTCATCAATTTACCAACACCGAGCGTGTCGACGTGAGCAAATGGATCGGATTGGAATACCTTCTTTTGATAGTAATCGCTTAAGAATTTGCCAGCATCGTCACGGCTGAATCCAAAGGTCATTTGGGTTAAGTCGTTGGTTCCGAAACTGAAGAATTCAGCTTCTTTGGCAATTTCATCGGCCAAGAGAGCAGCACGAGGAATTTCAATCATGGTACCAACCATGTAGTTGAGTTCAACGCCGGCTTTCTTGATGATTTCATCGGCAGTTTTAACAACGATGTCTTTAATGTATTTTAATTCTTTAATGTCGCCAACAAGCGGGATCATGATTTCAGGAACAACCTTACCGCCACGTGAGTTCACATCGATAGCCGCTTCGATAACAGCCGTCGTTTGCATAACAGCGATTTCCGGATACGTAATTGATAAACGAACGCCACGATGTCCCAACATGGGGTTGGTTTCATGAAGTTCAACAACCGTTGCTTTCAATTCATCATAGGTAATGTTCATTTCTTTGGCTAACGTTGCAATGTCTTCGTCTTCGGTTGGTAAGAATTCATGGAGCGGTGGATCCAAGTAACGAATGGTTACCGGATAACCGTGCATTTCTTCGTAAAGACCAATGAAGTCTTTCTTTTGCATCGGTAATAATTTGGCTAAAGCAGCTTGACGTTCTTCCAATGTTTTGGAAACGATCATTTCACGCATTGCCATGATACGGTCAGAATCAAAGAACATGTGTTCCGTACGGCATAGACCAATACCTTCTGCACCAAACTTGTAAGCTTGACGAGCATCTCTGGGTGTATCGGCGTTCGTACGAACTTTCAAGGAACGGAATTCATCCGCCCATTCCATTAACGTTGCGAAATCGCCTGAAACCGTCGCATCAACGGTCTTGATTTGTTCACCGTAGATTTTACCAGTAGAACCGTCTAAGCTAATCCAATCGCCTTCATGGTATTTTTTACCACGAACTTCGAAGTATTTTTCTTCTTCAAATACTTTGACTTCGCCGGCACCGGCTACGCAGCATGTTCCCATTCCTCTGGCAACAACGGCAGCATGCGATGTCATACCACCACGAGAGGTTAGAACCCCTTTGGCGATGACCATGCCTTCGATGTCTTCAGGGCTGGTTTCTTGACGAACTAAAATAACGGGCAGTTTATCTTTTTTAACCATTTCAGCCGCTCTTTCAGCGGTGAAAACGGCACGACCGGTAGCGGCTCCTGGAGAAGCATTTAATCCCGTCGAGATAACCGTTGCTTTCTTCAATGATTCGGCTTCAAATTGTGGATGCAATAACGCATCTAATTGTGAAGGTTCGACTTTTAAAAGGGCTTGTTGTTTTGTGAGCAATCCTTCTTTAACTAAGTCGATGGCAATCTTCAAAGCGGCTTGAGCCGTACGTTTGCCGTTACGAGTTTGCAACATATAGAGTTTTCCACGTTCAATCGTGAATTCCATATCTTGCATATCGCGGTAGTGATTTTCTAGTTTTTTCGCAATTGCGAAGAATTCTTCGTAAAGCGCTGGATTGTCTTCTTTTAACTCAGAGATAGGTTTGGGAGTACGAATACCGGCAACAACGTCTTCACCTTGAGCGTTAAAGAGGTATTCTCCATAAAGTACATTTTCACCCGTAGCTGGGTTACGGCTAAACGCAACACCCGTGCCCGAATCTTCACCCATGTTTCCAAAGACCATGGATTGAACGTTAACGGCTGTACCCCATTCGTAAGGAATGGAGTTCAAACGACGGTAGGTATTCGCACGTGGGTTATCCCATGAACGGAATACGGCTTGAACGGCTTCGATTAATTGTACTTTCGGATCTTGTGGGAAAGGTTCTCCCTTTAATTCTAAGTAGCGTTTTTTAAATAATTCAACGATTTCTTTTAAATCATTGGCATCGAGTTCGGTATCACTTTCAACGCCTTTTTCGTGTTTGCGTTTGTCAAAGATGGCTTCGAAATGAGCTTTTTCGATTTCCATAACGACATCAGCGAACATTTGAATAAACCGACGATAAGAATCGTATGCAAACCGTGGGTTGTTGGTTAACTTTGCCAAACCTTCAACGGAAACATCGTTCAAACCTAAGTTTAGGATGGTGTCCATCATACCGGGCATCGATGCTCTGGCTCCAGAACGAACCGATACTAAGAATGGGTTGGCAGGATCCCCAAAGGTTTTTCCTGCGATTTTTTCAGTTTTGTGTAAAGCTGTGAAAATTTCATCAACGATTTCGTCAGCAATTTTTTTGCCATCTTGATAGTAGCGAGTGCAAGCTTCAGTGGTAACTGTAAACCCTTGTGGAACGGGCATTCCCAAATTGGTCATCTCAGCGAGGTTGGCACCTTTACCGCCGAGCAGGTTACGCATATCCGCTTTGCCTTCATTAAACAAATAAACGTATTTTGTCATAATTATTTCCTTTCTTTTGAGTGTTGAGTTTAAAAAAATCCCATTGATGATTATATCATCTATGGGAGTAAAACACAAACGATTTGGACGTGTTTTTGACAATTTCTCATCAAAAAATCATCAATTTTAAGCAATCATCTTCATGAAAAGGCTTTCGCTCTTTTGACGCATCCATACGAAGAAGCCCGAACCAATCACAAGGTTTGCCAGACTCATCAAAACGAGGGCAAGTCCAACTGACGATTCCTTCGTAACGAAGTAATAAATAACGCCATTGAGTGCCAACCAACCAAATCCACCAAAGATGGCGATTAGTGCGCCAAGGCTTTGTTTGATGACCTCGACTTCGTTGATAAAGTCAAATTTCGGCATGTAAAGATTGATAATGCTGCCAAACGCAGAGTTCAAGAAACTGAACGTTGCCAAGACGAGAATCATCAACAACACGAGTTCAAAGGATATCGAAAACGTAATCGAGAAAATAATCGTCGCAATGATTGCTATGGGAAGACCCAATAACATATTGAACACCAGTTTCGATTCCATAATCGTTCTCGGTTCAATCGGTAAAGACCGTAAAAATGAGAATTTTTTACCTTCTATGGATAACGAAATTGCAGTTGTGTACACCATGGCCAAACAAAAACCGATAATGACCAAAATCATCGGAATTAACGGCAGTTCAAAGCCGAATTCTTGCGATACAAACGATAAGACTTTATCTTTATAAATGATGCTAGCAACTGACAAAATAAGCATGAATATCGGGCCGAAAAAGGTATTGAAAACATACATTGTCATACCAAAATAGGTTCTTGTTTCTTTTATGAGCAATGATTGGAAAATACCCCGCGTATGACTGACGGCATTTCCTTTTGATTCGTTCTTCGCAACACCATGAATTGAATTCAAATGCATGGACGCTTTTGATATGACCAAGACGAATCCAACAAGCAAACCAATATGCGATAACAATAACCATAAGAAACTCAAGACATTCTGTTCGTGGCCGGCTTCTAAAAACCATTGCATGGGTAGATAAAATTCACCCAGTGAACGGATGAAATCGAGTTGCCCTTCCAAGGGATTGCTGGATTGGAAATTCATCGTAAATGAACCAATCATGATACCAATGAAGATGACGAACATTAAGACAATCTTGATCAGATTTGATTTTTTTAGACGTACGGTTACTCGCATGATGATCATGTTGAGAGCGGCTCCCAAAACCACAGCTGGGAATGGAATCACCAAGTACCCCAAAATTATCATGATTACTTGAAAGAATGATACCGAAGTATAATAAAAATAACTAAATAGAATAGGCAACGAGACGATGATGGTTATCAAATACAAATTAGCGAGCATGACCGTTGCTTTTGCAGCAATCACGCTTTTTGAAGAAAGCGGTAACGGTGCTAATTGGTCGTAGTCTTTAAAATGGAAAAAATAGCCATCCGAACGCAATAATCCTAACAGCAAAGAAAACGCCGTTGCATACGTGAATAAATACAGTAATAAAAGTTCGGTCATGTTGGCCATTTGAAGCATTTTACCGAGTTCAAAGAACATCCATCCAAATCCGCCGATAAACACGACCATCAAGTAAAGAATTGCTAATACAACAAACGCCATCTTCGCTTTGGATTTGGATGCACTCGAACCCAACATCCGTTTGAGTGAAAAATTTTCCTTTGCGAATACTCGCATTAAGATGAGATAGTCTTTCATGATGCAATCAACTCGAGGAATAAGCTTTCTAAGGATTGATCTTTGGTAATCGTAGCGGTATCGCCAAACGCAACGACTTCGCCTTTACGAATAATGGCAACTTTGTTACACAACTTTTCGGCTACTTCCAGGACATGGGTCGAGAAGAATATGCAAGTTCCGTTTTGACAAAGTTCTTTAAACGCTTCTTTTAATAAATAACTTGCTTTTGGGTCTAACCCTACAAACGGTTCATCCAGTAACAAGACCTTCGGCTGATGAACCAGCGCCCCAATTAACACGATTTTTTGTTTCATACCATGAGAATAAGAGCCAATGACTTGATTGAGAGCCGGTTTCATTTCAAACAATTCGGCGTATTTCTCAATTCGTTCGATTCGATCTTCTTTGCTCACACCAAAAACATCGGCTAAAAAATCAAGGTATTGAATCCCTTTTAGCGATTCGTAGACATCTGGATTATCCGGAATATAAGCCATCATTTTTTTGGCAGCGATGGCATCGGTTTTAATGTTGTGCCCATCCACAGTGATAGTCCCTTTTTCAAAATCCAAAATCCCCGCAATTGATCTTAATAGCGTTGTCTTTCCTGCTCCATTATGTCCGATAAATCCATAGATATCACCGGCTTCAATGGTTAAGTTGATATTTTTGCATGCGTAATACTTTCCGTCGTAACTTTTGTAAAAATCTCTAATTTCAATCATGATTTCAATCCTCCATCGATTACTATTATACCTCATATTTATAAAATAATCAAAATATTTTTCATAAATTAAAATAATTTTAAATAATTTGACGGTAAATAAAAACGCATAAACTTTTTGTTGATTTTAGTTTCATCATTCGATATAATAATATTCGCACACGCACGCTCCTATAGTTAAATGGTAGAACGCAGCAATGGTAATGCTGAAATTCAAGTTCGATTCTTGGTAGGAGCACCACGTATCAATTAAGACACCTTACGGGGTGTTTTTTTATTTCCTATGGTATAATAAATCAAAAGGAGGATTACGATGATAAAACAATTGGCGCATCTTGCATTTGGTGTTAAGGACATGAAAAAAACATTGGTTTTTTATACGGAGGTTATGGGGTTTCAAAAAGCATTTACCCTCTTCAATCCCAATGACAACACGCAACCATGGATTGAGTATGTTCGCATAGCCGAAGGCAATTTTATCGAATTTTTCTACAGTGATCCAGCTAATCATTTCTCAAAAGAGGAAACATCCTATCAGCATTTATGTTTAGAAACCGATGATATCTGGGCGTTCGTCGAACAAATGAAACAGCACAACTATCCGCTCGACGCTCCCATCTCCATGGGTCTTGATAACAATTGGCAATGCTGGGTTTCCGATCCCGATGGCAATCGGATCGAAATAATGCAATACGGTGAAGCATCCCTTCAAAGAAGGGTTAACTCATGACAAATCAACCCTCGTTTTTACGAATGGGGTTTGGTGCTTGGCAATTGGGCAATGAGGATTTTTTCGGTCCCATGAGTCATGAAGAAGGCATTCATTTGGTTTCGCAAGCGTATGAAAAAGGTATTCGGTTTTTTGATACCGCACCGGGATATGCGAATGGAAAAAGCGAAACCATACTGGGTAAGGCACTTTCAAACGTCCGTGAACAGGTTTTCATCAATTCGAAATTCGGTCATCGGGCTGATGGTACGACTGATTTTGCGGTTTCTTCGATGGAACCCGCACTTCAAGAAAGCCTTTTTCGTCTAAAGACATCGTTCCTTGATTCGTTTATTTTGCATAATCCATCAAAGGAAATCCTTCAAGGAAAGACCGGTCATTTCGAAGAATTCAAGCGGTTGAAATCCAAAGGTTTGATTCGTCATTACGGTGTTTCCATTGATACCTACGAAGAATTATTATGGACGTTGCAAAACACCGATAGCGATTGCATCGAACTGTTGTTCAATGTATTTTCACAGTCGTGTCTGCCTTTGTTTAAAGAAATCGAAGAACGAGGCATTCTATTAATAACGAAAGTACCGCTCGATAGCGGTTGGTTAACGGGTAAATATACAGATAAGACAACATTCACTGGTATTCGTTCGCGGTGGCAGAAAGCAGATATTCAACGACGTTTGGATTTGACGAACAAATTAAAAGAAATCGTTCACGATGATAATTTGACTCCGTATGCACTTGGATTTATACTATCATTTCCAGCAGTCAGCGTGGTCATCCCAGGCATACGTTCCCTCCCTCAATTACGCGAGGTCAGAAACATTCTTGATCAACCGCTTTCTGAATCAATCAAGCAAACGTTCATGGATTTTTACGATACCTATCTACGCGACAACCCTTTGCCTTGGTAGTCGCAAAGACGTCATTGACGTCTTTTTTTTATAAAAAAAAGCCTCATAACGAGGCTTATCGTAACGTTGATCCCGATGGAACGGTATTATTGTGAATCGTATCCAAATCGGCGGAAGCAAATATACGGCAGTTACGACCGATGATCATATTTTGTGGAACATGGATTTTTTTACCCAAAACAGTAATGCCTGAGGATAATAGTGAGGGATTTTCCTGGTTAGGAGTTAAATCCGTTCCGTAGCCGATATGGGCATTTTCGTTAATGACGGTATTTTTGTCGATAATGCAGTTTTCGACAATCGCACCCGCCTTGACTTCGACGTTATTTAACAAAACCGAATTGATGACCTTCGCATACGGATGTACGACCACACCAGGGGATAAAACGCTTCGTTCCACGTGTCCAGCTACGATCGATCCATTCGATAACAGTGCTTGTTTGATGGTGGCTTTTGACCCCACTTTTACGGCGGGAAGTTCTTCTGAACGGGTGTAAATTTTCCAATTCTTGTCGTACATGTCCAGTTCGATCTTATCGACGGTTTCGATGAGTTCGAGATTGGCTTGCAAGTACGAATCGTAGGTTCCAACGTCCTTCCAATAATCGTAGAATTTATAGGTATAAACCTTATCGTTGCCAATCATCGAAGGGATGATGTGCGAACCGAAATCCAAATCGGGTTCGCTCATCGTTCTCAACTTTTCGATTAAAACATCGGTATTAAAAACATAAATCCCCATCGATGCCAAATCCGATGTTGGATTTTTGGGTTTTTCGACGAACTGTACGACTTTCAAGTTTTCGTCTGCGACCAAAATCCCAAAACGATGCGCTTCTTCCATTTCAACGACTTTCGCGGCGATCGTCAAGGAAGCGCCGCTCGCAATGTGTTGATCAATCATCTTTTTATAGTCCATTTTGTAGATGTGATCTCCTGATAAAATAAGCGTATACTTGGATTGACTTTGTTCGATGAAATGAAGATTTTTCCGACAAGCATCGGCGGTGCCTTGATACCAATCGCTGTGAGGTTGGAGCAATGTTACCTTCGAATCGCGTCGGTCGAGATCCCAAGGTTTCCCCGATCCAATATGATCATTTAATGAAAATGGTAAGTATTGTGTCAAGATTGCAATGTTGTAGATGCCGGAATTGGCACAGTTTGATAAGGTAAAATCGATGATTCGATACTTCCCGGCAAAGGGAACCGATGGTTTGACTCGATTTTCGGATAAAATATCTAACCGGGAACCGCGGCCTCCTGCCAAAATTAGAGCTAATACGTCCATTTTTTTTACGATCCTTTCGTCAATTTTGTGTAGATTTTTTTATACGCTTTCGCAGAAACGGTCCAACTATAATCCGTATTCATGGCTGTTTGGACCAATTGATTCCAAGCTGAGGCATCGTGATAATAGACATGAAGGGCATATCGAATCACATACATCATGTCATGGGCATTAAAATGCGTGAATGAAAAGCCATTGCCGGTTTTGGTGTATTCATTGTACGGAATAACCGTATCCACCAATCCGCCGGTTTCTCTTACCAACGGCAATGAGCCGTACTTTAAGGCGATTAATTGACCTAATCCGCACGGTTCAAATTTCGAAGGCATTAAGAACAGATCTGAACCCGCATAAATCAAATGAGCCAACTGATTATTATAACCAATAACGATTTTGACTTTATGTGGGAATGTTGATTGAAGTTCATTGAAGTAATCGACGTACTCGCCATCGCCATCGCCTAATAGAACAAAGCGGAAGTTATCGATTTCCAGCATTTCATAGAAAACGCGTTTGATTAAATCAAATCCTTTTTGACTGACCAAGCGAGACACTACGCCAATTAACGGGTAATCCAAGTCCCATTGGACGCCTAAAGACTGATAGAGCGCTTGTTTATTGGCTCGTTTTCCGATTCCAACCGTCGCCGCATCGTAAGTCATGGATAGATAGCGATCCGTCATCGGGTCGAATTCTTTGGCATTGATGCCATTGATAATGCCTTCAAGGTCACCCTGACGCCATTTCAATAACCGCTGTAACCCATATCCGTAGTAATCGGTCATGATTTCTTTCGCATAGGTCTTCGAAACCGTCGTTATTTTATCGGCGGTGACGATGCCGCATTTCAAGCAATTCAAATACCCTTCAAACTCAAAATGGTTATCATATGGGATATTGAAGAAATGATAATCGTTGATGGGGAAAATACCTTGATATGCCAAATTATGAATGGTTAATACCGTTTTGATACCCGATAGTTCCGGATGCCTTAATTTGAGCAATAAGGGAATCATTGCAGTATGCCAATCGTGAACATGGATGACATCGGGCATGAAATCAAGATGTTTCAAAGCTTCTAACGACGCTCTTTGGAAGAAAGCGAAACGTTCCGATTCATCGCCATAACCATAGGCATTATCGCGGGAACCAAAATAGAAAAGATTATCGATAAAGTAATACCGAATCGAACCAACTTTCATCGTTTCAATGCCTGCATACACTTCTTTTTTCGTTCCAAGTTCCATCGTAAACGACTTGATGAACACAAGTTTTGATTGCCAGCTTTGCTGGATTTTTTTATATTTTGGCAAGATGACGCGAACCTCTACGTTTCGTAAAGATTTGAGCGCTTGAGGTAAAGAACCGACGACATCTGCCAATCCGCCCACTTTCATAAAGGGATGACATTCAGCACTTATGAATAAGACATTCATAAATAAGACCTCCTTTACTTACCTGATAAATTCATTATAACAAAAAGAAAAAGGATTTAAAAGCCTTGCTAAGACTTTTAAACCCAAAATTTGATTAATTGTTTCTTAAAAATGGACATAATCAAATACGTTGACTGCATCAGTAACATTAAGAGTAGGATCGAAGGAATCGACATGGTTGAAAGTTTGAAGAATCGTTCGCCCAAAACAAGGAAACAAAATGCCGATATCAGTGCCGCAGAAATCACAATGATGGAACGTCGCTTGTTAAGCGGTGAGGAAACATTGACCAAAACCAACAAGTACGCAAAGGTAGCTGCGACGATGCCGACGGTTGAAATTTCACCTTGCGTGATGGATGGCCACTGGCTTGCGAAAACATAGACGCCAATCAAGTTTGCGATGACAAGCAAGGTTCCTGGAATAACATTCTTAAAGACATTCCAAAGGAACGATCCTTCAAAGCGTTTTTCATTAGGTTCCAACGCGATGAAAAACGATGGAATGCCGATGATAAAGGTTTCGATAACGAACATTTGGATGGGTTCAAACGGATAAATATTGGCCGTTAAAAGAACAATGAGTGTCAATAAAATCGTATACATGGTTTTGACCAAATACAAAACCGCCGCGTTTTGCATGTTATTGACGATTTGTCGCCCTTGTTTGACTACTTTCGGTAGCGAAGCGAAATCGTTGTCTAATAAGACCAAATGCGAGATATTGCGAGCCGCTTCCGAACCCGAAGCAATCGCCACCGAACAGTCCGCTGTTTTCAGCGCCAAGATGTCGTTGACACCATCCCCAATCATCGCAACACGATGTTTTTGGGATTGGAATGACTCAATTAGTAGTTGTTTTTGTCTCGGAGTGACACGACCGAAGACAGTATAATCATCGGCGATTTCAATCAATTTATCATCGCTAATTTTTTCTAACGATAAGTACTTTTTAGCATTCGGTACGCCTGCCCGAGAAGCAACTTCCGACACCGTCAATGCATTATCACCCGATATGACCTTGATGGATACTCCGGCGGCTTGGAATTCATCTAGGGTTGCTTTCGCGCTTTGTCGTATGGTATCGTTAAGCAAAAGTAAGGCAATGGGTTCGACGGAACCCACAATCTTTTTATCTTCAATGGCTTTGGCTTTCGCAAATAACAAAACCCGTTTGCCTTGTCGGGCATACTTTTCAACCTGTTTTCGAATCGCCATGTAGTGCCCTTTGACGACCAGTTCGGGTGCACCAATGGCATACGTTCCTTCATCAAACATGACGGCTGAGTATTTGTTTTCAGAGGCAAATGGCAACGTTGTACGAGCCCGTAGCTTACGTTTTGAACCAAAGTATTTTTTTAACGCTTCTGCGGTTTGATTCGTATCTTTTAATGCATAATTCATCGAAGCGATGATGGTATAGATATCAACGGAATTACGCAACGGGTTGATCGGAACCGTTTCTTCGATCGGCAGATCAATTTCACTCTCTGGTTCCGTTTCTTCTTCAATCCAAACAAACGATTCGACCTTCATCGATCCATCGGTAATGGTTCCGGTTTTATCCAAGCACACCATATCGACGCGAGCTAAGGTTTCAATGGAGTACAGTTCTTGAACCAAAGTTTGATGCTTGGCGAGTTTGACGACACTCGATGCGAAGGTGATGGTAGTCAACAAGAACAACCCAGAAGGAACCATCGCAACCATGGAACCCGCCATCTTTTTAAGCGCTTCGTGATAGAATTCGGAATGACTCATGAAATCAGGCAAGTAATCCAGTCCACTGCGCAGGAATGCAGTAAAAAAGGTCATTAATCCCAATGGCACGATGATGACGCCAATCACCTTCAATAAACCTCTAAGGGATTTCAAAATCTCCGAATTGGGCTTGTTAAGGGTTTTGACTTTATCTGATAAGGTTTCAATGTAGTTATCTTTCCCAACGGCAATAATGACAGCGTCGGCTTCGCCGCTTATGACAAAACTACCCGAAAAGATTTTATCACCGATTTTTTTTACGACGGGATCGGACTCACCGGTTAAGTTTGCTTCGCTGACGGTCAACTCGCCCCGTAAAATCGTGCTATCGGCAACGACTTGTTTTCCCGCCGACAACAAATAGATGTCGTCGAGAACCAGCGCATCGATCGCAATCTCAATTTCGATACCTGACCGACGAACATGGGCGGTGGGTTGTGATAACAAAGAGAGATTCTTAATGGTTTCACGAGCTTTGATTTCTTGAACGATACCGATGGCAGTGTTCAAAATCGCAATAACGACAAAAACGAGGTTTTCATAGCTTCGAATCGATAGCAATAAAACCGCTAATACAAATAAGATTAAGTTAAAATAACTGAATAAATTGGACGCAACGATTTGCCCAATGGTCTTTAAATTTGGATGACGTTTATAATTAACCTGTCCCTCTTCAAAGCGCAGGGCGACCTCTTCAACACTCAGTCCTAATGGAATATCGATTTTTTTTGCCAAACTATCACCAGCCCGTGTTTTCGTTCATTATATCAAATTTTTGGGGTTTCTTCAACGATTGATAGAAAAAGAACACTATTTCTAGTGTTCAAAAACGCTTTTACCAATAAATTCTCGTAGGATTGAATTACACGGAACCAAGTAATCATCAATGTCTTTGAAATACTTCAAAAATTTGATGAGACGGTTTGCTTGTATGTAATATTCCGATTCGGCTTCAATCCGTTTCAATGCGCTCATCGCATGTTTTTTCATCACTGCTAGTTCATAGGTCAATTCCGAGTTGTAGATGTAATCCGCACTTTCAATAAACGGATAGATCCATCGATATTCGCCTCTGCGAACACTGTTCCACATCGATAAGGTATTTTCAGCAGAGGTATTCCGGAATTGCAAATCACGGACAATTCGTCGTAACAAACGAATATCGGTCAAATTAATCGGATTCTGATAATCGATGTTAATCTGCGAAAAGGGAGAGATGTAGATCTTAAACTTTTCGGTTGCGGGAATAAATTCGGTTAAGCGGTCATTCAGGGCATGAATGCCTTCAATGATAATCGGATTATGGGGCCCAATCTTCATGGGATTCGTGTACGTTCGTTTTCCTTCTTTGAAATTGAACAACGGTAATGCGACGGATTCACCGGCAATCAACGCTGCGATATCATGATTGAAAAGCGCTAAATCGAGGGCTTGGACGTGTTCTAAATCCGGTTCGCCAAATTCATCGATGGGGGCCAAGTGCTTGGGTAAATAGTAATTGTCGATGGAGATCATCAGCGGTTTGATTCCCCGCGTCAACAGTTCGATTTCCAATCGTTTTGAAAACGTCGTTTTACCCGACGATGACGGACCCGCAATCGCGATGAGACGGATACTGTCGATGGCTTTTTCAATGATATTACCGAGTTCGCACAACTGGTTGTTATGCTTCGTTTCACACATATTGACAAACTCAACGGCGCGTTTCGCTTCGATTTTTTGATTCATTTTGTGAATCATATCGGCTTCGCAATTAATGGCCCATTGTTCAGCTCGATTCAAAACCCGCGCAAAACTCGGGCTATCGGTATATTCGGGAATCAAGCCTTTGGCTTCAATTCGTGGGTAGCGAATTAAGAAGCCTGGCGCATAAAAGAATAACTCATAATCTTTTAAATAGCCGGTGGAAGGTACCATGTATCCGTACATGTAGTTGAGGTAATGATCGCATTCGTAAATGTTGACTTTTTCTTTACGATATTTCAAGATTTCCACTTTATCTTGATAGCCTTTAGCGGCGTAGTATTTGGATACTTTGTTAATTGGCATTTGTTTTCTGACAATGGGTAAGTCCAATTGAATCAAACGCTTCAATTCGGCTTTGACCTCATCTATCATCTTCGGTGTCAAAATATGGTTGATGCTTCGGCCATAAATCCCCATTGCGATGCTATTGGAGAACTTCAGTTGGATGGCTGGAAACACGCGTGCAAACGCCATACTGATCAAATAGCGCATCGAAGTGGCGTAGATGCGACTGGATTCGGGTGAGGTGTAGTCTAAAAATTCAACGGTTGCGTCGTTTTGAACCATAAAGGAAAGTTCACGAAGACGATTGTTCACCGTCGCAGCGTAATACGTGGTAGGATAGGTTTTCGCAAGCGTCTCTAAACGAATGGGTTCTTCATAAGAAAATGGCTTATTATCAACTGTAATTGTGTACATTATTTCGACCTCCAAAAAAGGGTGTATATCTATTTTACCGCATTTCATCGGTTTTTCAATGAATATTTACTTTTTTATTCCTTGAAAATCATATATAATGATGGTAACGAAGAAAGGATGATGAGAGTGCTATTATCACGTTTTTTTTCAAGTGAAGGCATGGATTTATTGCCCGACGCTTATGTCTTTACCTTGCCGCATTTACTCTATGTTGTAAGCTGTCTTATCGCATTTCTTCTTTTGATGCGATTCTTACCGACTAACAGTCCGATTACCAAACGATGGGTCGTTGGCATTTCTTGTTTCTTGTTGCTGTTTCTTAAATACAGCGGTGAAGCCATTTTTGTCTACGAATGGAATCACTATGGAAGTGCGATATCAACGTCGTCACATCCGTTTTGGGATTTTCGAACCTTTTTTTCTTTCCAAGTGTGTGGTATCAACAATGTATTGTTACCCATTGTTGTGCTCTTTAACATCAAACCAATGAAGGATTTCGTCTACACTTCGTCGGTTATCGGTGGCTTAGCGGTCTTAATATATCCCGTTGGCGTTTTATTTGGTGATCCGTTTGTGATCACATTTCCCATGATTCGTACGTTAGTTGTCCACTTCTTATTAATCTTTTTGCCTCTTTATCTCTACAAAATCGGTGATTTTACCCTTGAGTCGCGTCGTTGGAAGAACGTCTTATTGGGGTGCTTGATTGTCATCGCTTGGGCGATGTTTGGTAATCTTGTCGTGGATCCATCAGCCAATAATATGTTTTTAATGGAAAATCCATTTTTAGAAGGACCCATCCCCATTCTCAATCAATTGCCCAATGGAATTCACAGCGTTGTGTTAATCGGCATTGTAGCCTTAACGTACTGGGGCGTATTTGCCTTGGCTAATCTCTATCAGCGTCATAGATCGAAATCTAAAACCGTATAAATCTTCATTAACAAAAAGATGATTGCTCACAACAAACTGTGAACAATCATCTTTTTTTATGAAAAAACAGACGATAATACGTCTGTT
>CAZCSO010000026.1:0-16958 GCA_964501315.1 uncultured Candidatus Izemoplasmatales bacterium
TTAATATTGACGTTTTTATTTTTTTTTATCTTTACCGGTAATATCGGTCAAATCGATGTCATATCAACAACCATATCTTCACTCTTAAACTCGGAACGCTCGGTCTTTTTCAGTGGATTTTTGGTTAGTCAGTTTATATCCAATGTTCCCGCTTCCGTGCTATTATCAACGTTTACACCGAAACTCTATTGGAAACCGTTGCTTCAATCGGTCAATATCGGTGCGATGGGAACGCTGATTGGATCGCTCGCTTCATTGATAACGTTCAAATTTGTCATGAAAGATTTCCCTTCTCAAGGAAAACAATACCTAAAGACTTATACGTTTCTAAGCATCATCTTCATCATCATTATTGGTGGCTTTGTATTTCTGATATCACAGTATTAAAAAAGGATTCCTCATTTTGAGAAGTCCTTATTTTTTTAGTATTTTTACATAGGGATTCATAGCGCGTTCATCACCGATGGTGGACGCTTTATCGTGACCCGGATGAATGATGTCTTGATTAGAATAATGATTCATAATCCATAAAAGCGACGAATCCAATTGTCGCTTAGATCCCGTTGCTAAATCCGTTCTTCCTACCCCTAAGCAGAAAAGCGTATCTCCGGTAAACAAATGATTCTTCCATTGATAAATGCTACTTCCAGCCGTATGGCCTGGCGTATGATACAGTTGAATCTCGTGATCTTTAAATACGAGTGATTGGCGATCGATGAGTTTAATTACCTGAGCCGTCTTTTTCAATCGAAATGAAGACTGGAAAAACGGCGCGTAATTGAGTCGATCATCGTATAAAAATGGATAATCCTCTTCGTGAATGTAAATGGGTATTGAATCGAGGTTTTCAAACATTTTAATATCACGGATGTGATCAAAATGCCCATGTGTGAGCAAAATCCCTTCCAGCTTCAATGCATTGAGCGCTAAATAATCCATTAGACTGCTTCCGTTAAAGCCCGGATCAATAACCAGTGCACTTCCTTTTTCGACAAGTACATACGTATTGACATCGGCTTCGTTTTGATTGAATGTTACTATTCTCATTGCCGAACCAAATAAGCTGCACCGTATATGCCCGCATCATTTCCTAAGGAAGCAATAACGATCTTTTGTTCCGTAATAAACGGATAAACGTACTTGAAAAAGTGACGACGTATGGCATCAATCAAAAAATTTCCCGCATTCGAGACCCCACCGCCAATGACGAACAACTCTGGGTTGATCGACATGGCTACTAAACTCATGCCATAGGCCAAATAATCACACGCTTCGTCAACGGTTTCAAGCGCAATTTTATCACCGTGTTTTGCCATGTCAAAAACACGTTTTGCACTAAAATTATCGTATTGACGTAATAAACTGGGTTCCTTAGACTGTTCCAATTTGGCTTTCGCAAGATTGACGAAACCGGTAGCGGATGTTACGGTTTCAAGGCACCCTTTTTTACCGCAATTACAAGCAAATTGATGAACTTTATCGACAACCAAGTGTCCCAGTTCACCGCCCACACCGTTATACCCGTCTACGATTTGACCATTGATTAAAATACCGCCACCCACGCCGGTACCCAATGTAATGAATACAACATTTTTGTAGCCTTTGGCATTCCCTTGAAATACTTCACCGGCACATGCAACATTGGCATCGTTCGATACTTTGATGGTGATATCACGGTTAGGAAGATACCGATAAAATTCTTCAGCGAGATACGTTTGT
The DNA here is from genome assembly GCA_964501315.1 of uncultured Candidatus Izemoplasmatales bacterium. Classification (GTDB taxonomy): domain Bacteria; phylum Bacillota_I; class Bacilli_A; order Izemoplasmatales; family Hujiaoplasmataceae; genus UBA5603. Next base: position 1,720 of record CAZCSO010000026.1, read on the forward strand.
CCCCATCCCAAATTAACGCCGTTCAAAACAACGCCATCAGATACCGGTCCTGGAACGCCAAACCCAATTCCTTCAATCATTGAAAGATCGTAGCGTTTTTGAATGGCTTCGGCGATTTCTGATAAAATATGTTTGCCGCTATCGGCTTTATTGGTGGGAATATCCCATTTTTCTAACAATGTTCCTTCCTTGGTGAACTGACCCACTTTGATTGCGGTCCCACCAATATCAATACCCAGAAGAAATTTGTCCATATTAGTCACCTGCTTTTACTTAAATTATAACATAAATTTCTAGAAATGAAATGGATGGATTCATTCCATAAAAAGAAAAAAACTTCGAAATTCGAAGTTACTTTTTCTCACGATGAAGTGTCTGTTTTTGACATTTGGGGCAATATTTTTTTACTTCCATACGATCTGGATGCAGTTTTTTATTCCGTGTCGTATTATAATTTTCTTCTTTGCATTCAGAACACTTCAGAATTACAGCATTTCTCATAATAAATCCTCCATTCAGCCACTTATATATTTTATAATTTATTCTCAAAAAATGCAAGTATTTAATTTTCTAAATCCATATCTTGACAAAAGCCGATGGAAAAGCGCAAAATAGGAAATCATTTTGCGCTTTGAACAATCGCTTATACGAGACGAACGCGGTATACGTTATCCCAAGATTCAATCAGTTGAGCAAGGTTCTTGATTGCATCGTTATCCACATCAAAAACCGAGTAAGCCAATTCACCTTTTACACAATTCGATAGATTCATAATCGGCATCGATTGATTGATGGTTTCTGTCAGTAAAGCCAGTAACTCGTTGGAATTTCGATGCAGTACACACAGACGGTATTTCGTTTCTTTAGCACTCAAAGCACAATTCGGCGCATTGACGGAATTAACGATACATCCGTTTTCAGCGTACTGAATCAATTGCTTAGCGGCCATAACAGCACAGTTGTCTTCGCTTTCTTCTGTCGAAGCACCTAAATGGGGAATACAGAGTACGCCATCCATTTTGGATGTCTTTGCATTGGGAAAGTCGGTAACGTATTTTCGTACTTTGTGAGAAGCCAGCGCAGCGGCCATGTGATCATCGTTGACAAGTGAATCGCGTGAGTAATTTAAAATAACAACGTTGTCTTTCATTTTGGCCAGCGTATGCTCGTTAATCATCTCTTTGGTATCGGGGGTCAACGGAACATGAAGTGTAATGTAGTCGCTGACGCTGTAGAGTTCATCGATGGTATCGCAGAAAACAAAACCGGGGGGTAACATCGAACGACGTTCTTCATTGAAATAGACATCGTATCCGTAGACATTCATGCCGAGATCATGGCAGGCTTTTGCAACGAGGATGCCTATGGCTCCCATTCCAACGATTCCGATTGTCTTTCCAAGAATTTCTGTTCCAGAAAATTGAGCCTTCGCCTTTTCGACCGTTTTGGCAATCTCAGGATCGCTTTGATTGGCTTTAACCCAGGAAATACCGCCATAAATGTCACGGGCACTCAGCAACATACCGGCTATAACCAATTCTTTCACACCATTGGCGTTAGCACCAGGTGTGTTGAATACAACAATTCCTTTTTTTGCCAGTGCATCCAAGGGAATGTTATTGACGCCGGCTCCGGCTCTGGCAACCGCGATGAGCGATTCAGGCAAAGCCATCTCGTGCATGTTGGCACTTCGAACCATAATCAATTCTGCTTCATTAAGATTGGATGTAATCGGGTAACGATCGCCGAATAACGCCAACCCATATTTAGAGATGTTATTTAGACAATGAACAAACATAGGCCACCTACGCACGATGTTTGGCTTCAAAAGCCTTCATGAATTCAACCAACGCTTCGACACCTTCGATGGGCATCGCATTGTAGATGCTAGCGCGCATTCCGCCAACAGAACGATGACCTTTCAGATTATCAAATCCATCTGCTTTGGCTTCTTTAATAAACAAATCATCCAGTTCTTGATTTCCCGTCACAAATGTGACGTTCATCAATGAACGATCTTTCTTTTCGACGTTTCCTTTAAATAACGACGAGGAATCCAAGAAATCGTACAACACATTCGCTTTTTTAACGTTGTATGCTTTCATAGCCTCCAAACCGCCCATTTCCAATGCCCATTTGAAGACCAATCCACAAATATAAATACCATAGGTTGGCGGCGTATTGTACATGGAATTATTTTCAGAATGCGTAATGTATTTTAACATTGTTGGCGTTCCTGGTAAGGGTTCGTTCGCTAAAAGATCATTGCGAATGATGACAATCAGGGTTCCGGCAGGTCCGATATTTTTTTGTGCGCCAGCGTAGATTAATCCGTATTTGGATACGTCTACCGGTTCAGATAAGATACACGAGGACATGTCCGCAACCAGAATTTTACCTTTCGCATTGGGGATGGTGTGGAATTTCGTGCCGAAGATTGTGTTATTGTCGCAATAATGGACATAATCCGCATCAGGAGAAATAGGCAAATCCGAACAATCGGGGATGTATGAGAAATGTTTATCTTCAGAGGTTGCAATTTTATTCGCCGTTCCAAAGATTTTCGCTTCTTCATAGGCTTTTTTAGCCCATTGTCCGGTTACAATGTAGTCACCCACTCGGTTTTTCATCAAATTCATCGGTACCATCGCAAATTGCATATGGCCTCCGCCTTGTAAAAATAAAATGGTGTAGTTATCCGGAATGTTCATCAATTTTTTTAGGTCGGATTTCGCTTGTTCTAAAATGGATTCAAAGAGCTTCGAGCGATGGCTCATTTCCATAACGGACATTCCACTGCCTTCATAATCGAGCATTTGTTCGGCAGCTTTTCTTAACACTGGTTCAGGAAGTACGGCTGGTCCCGCTGAAAAATTGTAAATACGTTTCATTGGTTTCATCCTTTCTTATTTTATTTTTCGTGATTCTAAATAATAACGTTTTTCAAATGCTTCACCCATGGAAAACGATTTTCTGGGTAAAACTCCGTGTTCGGACACATACGTGAAGATATCGTTCTTATCAATCTTTGGAAGACTGATTCCGATGGCATTAGGATGTTTCTTGCAGATCGCAATCAAGGAATCATCACCATGAACATAGTCAACCGTCGATTTTGGATGTGTCGATAGGTATGTGTCAATGTAATGTTGAACTTTTTCAATAGCAATTGGAGCGTTATCAGTAATCGGAAAAGGAACTTTTCCTATTTTATGTTGGTATAGATAACAATCGGAATGACCCGTAGCCAACGCTTTTAAGCCATCAACGAAAGCATCGTCAACTGAGAAGACTACACGATGAATGGGTTCAAACTCTAAACCGTCATCGTAGAGATTGATGAGTTCAACCATAGCGTATCGACTGGGATGATCATTTCGTTGCCAAGCAGGAATGTTCTTCTTCACATTTTCCCAGCATGTTTTTGCCGTAGCCAATGAATGATTGCCATCACCAACGATAAACTGCAAATGATTTTCATCGATTAATGATTCTAGTTGATTGATAATGGGCTCTGTATTCGTAATTTGATAGCCTGTGACATGGCCGCCATTGGCATTCAATTCAAAATCATATACTTTTTTTAAGGATTCTTTATTAGCATAAATCGGCTCAATAATATGACGCTTCGGATCATTCATCAGTAATTGAACATGGGGAATTTCAATCGTCGCGTCTTGACGAATCATCACTCTCGGAGGAATTCTTGAGACCACTGTTTTCTCAGTAGCACGAATTAACGCGTTGGTGTGATCGGCATAATCATAAGCTTCAAGGTCAATGGCAATAACCAACCCTAAACGATGCGGGTGAAGATGCGTTGAGCGATCGACCAAAATGAAACATTCATCGAGCTCTTGAAAACGGGATTCGCGTTGGTACTGTCTCATGGTTTGATTGATGGCTTTGATTCGTTCAGTCGCATGATCCTCAAGATAGACTTCAGGAAAAATCATGTGAAGCGTCGACGGTTCATCACCAACATGGTTGGATAGTTGTTGCCAATACTCCGGTTCGCTTGTGTATTGATCACAAGCGATCACTGCCCATTTTTCTAATGAGATTTCCGAATTGGGCAAAAGTATTTTCGGCGCTTTTACAACACTCATTGTTATCTCCGATTAAACGCCTTGCTGTAACATTGCACGGTATACTTTGATAAATCCGGCAATGTTCGCGCCAGCGACGAGATTATCGGGTTTACCCGTGTAAATCAATGATGTTTCATGGCATTGTTTAAAGATATGTTTCATGATTTCATGTAATTTCGCATCGACTTCTTCAAACGTCCAGTTCAAGAACATAGCGTTTTGAGTCATTTCTAGACCCGAAACGGCGACGCCGCCGGCATTTGAAGCTTTGCCAGGAGCAAACAAAATGTTGTGATCGAGGAAGTATTGAGTAGCTTCTAAAGTGGTTGGCATATTAGCGCCTTCAGCGACTAACCAGCAACCATTGGCAACCAATGTTTTGGCTGAGTCGATGTATATTTCATTTTGAGTTGCACACGGCATAGCGATATCGCAAGGTATTTTCCAAATATCTTTGGTATTGGGACTAAACGTAGCTTCTGGATGGTACGCACGATACTTGTCCATGACCATTAAATTCGTCTTTGCTAACGTTCTGATTAATTCTAAATCAATGCCGTTTTCATCATGTATAACGCCCGAAATATCACTCATACCAATGACTTTAGCGCCTAATTCCATGGCTTTTTCTGCTGCCATCGAACCCACTTTTCCAGCACCACTAATGATGACACGTTTGCCTTTGAAGGTATCTTTTTTGAAGGTCTTTAACATTTCTTCAACAAAATAACAGAGTCCGTATCCGGTTGCTTCTGCACGACCTAATGATCCACCGGATTCGATTCCTTTGGAAGTAAACGTGCCACTGAATTCATTTTGAATACGTTTGTACATTCCGTACATATAACCGATTTCACGAGCTCCAACGCCTAAATCTCCAGCGGGAACGTCCATTCTGGGGCCAATATGACGATACATTTCCAAGATAAAGCCTTGGCAGAATCTCATAATTTCATTATCGCTCTTTCCAATGGGATCAAAGTCCGCTCCGCCTTTTGCACCACCCATAGGTAATCCGGTCAGTGAATTCTTGAATGTTTGTTCAAAACCTAAGAATTTCATAATGGATTCATTGACAGACGAGTGAAAACGGATACCGCCTTTGTACGGTCCAATCGCTGAGTTGTACTGAACACGCATAGCGCGGTTCACTTGAACATTTCCAGCGTCATCAACCCAAGAAACACGGAACTTTATAATTCGTTCGGGTTCAACAATGCGTTCAATGATGGCGTTCTTCTGGATTAGGGGATCCTTTTCAACCAACATGTCCATCGAATTGAGAAACTCTTCTACCGCTTGAAGAAATTCTGGTTGATCGGAATACCGTTTTGACAATTTTGCGTAAAAATCATTGAGATACGTACTTTTAAACAATTTAAATGACCTCTCTTGTCTATATTTTATGCGAAATTCGCATGGATTCACGTAACAAAAATCGACGGCTGATCATAAATCAGGCCGTCTTCATTCAAAATTAAGCGTGTGTCGTGCTGTTATCGCCCGATATAAAAATGAACTCGCGCACACAAACACACAGAAACGATAGCTAAAAAATCACCATGTATTATTATACAATGAAAGCGCTTTATTCACAACCCTAAAAACGATGAAAAAGATATATTTATCTTTCATTTCGATGAGTTAGGGCTTCAAGTCTCATCAAAGCTATCTTATTCATTCCATAATTAATTTAAATAGTGTATAATGATTTGGGGTGATGACATGAGACATCGCAGTGATACCGTTCCCGTTCAAGTCGGAAACGTTATGATTGGTGGCAATAATCGCATAAGCATTCAAAGCATGACAACGACGAAAACAAAAGACATTGAAGCGACACTTCGTCAAATCTATGCACTTGAGACCGCCGGTTGCGAAATCATTCGTGTGGCTGTGCTCGATTTTGATGATGCCAAAGCTTTAGGGACCCTCAAACGCTTAATTCATATTCCGTTGGTAGCGGATATTCATTTTGATTATCGATTGGCACTTGAAGCAATCAAACAAGGCGTCGATAAGATACGAATAAATCCTGGCAATATTGGCTCCGATGAAACCATAAAACTGGTCGTAGATGCATGCAAATCGAACCATATTCCGATTCGTATTGGCATCAACTCCGGTTCTCTCGAACCCCATATTTTGGAGAAATACGGGGCTCCAACACCCGAAGCGATGGTGGAGTCTGCCAAATATCATGTCCAATTGCTTGAAAAATGGGATTTTCATGATATCATCATTTCGCTTAAATCAACTGATATGTTATCAACCATTCAAGCCTACGAATTGGCTTCCGAAGAATTTCCCTATCCGCTCCATCTTGGAATTACCGAAGCCGGTACAGCACTAGGTGGAACCATCAAGAGTGCAGCCGGGCTCGGAGTTCTTATCCACGAAGGCATTGGTTCGACCCTACGAATTTCCTTGACCGCTGATCCCGTAGAAGAAATACGGGTTGCCAAGGAGCTTCTTGCTAATTTCAACTTATACAAAAAACCGAAACTCATCAGTTGTCCGACTTGTGGTCGAATTCAATACGACATGATTCCGATTGCTTCTGAAATTGAAGCGTTCCTGAATACCATTGATAAAGACATCACAGTAGCGATTATGGGTTGTGCGGTCAATGGGCCGGGAGAAGCAAGAGGCGCCAACATAGCCATTGCAGGCGGAAAATCGGAAGCTCTTCTGTACATTGATGGCGTGAAAATCAAAAAAGTTCCGCAAAGTGAACTAATCGAAACTTTAAAAAAAGCCATTCTAGACTATTAAAAAGATGCTCCCGGTTTCGGGAGTATCTTTAATTTATAGGAACAATCGGTTGATGAGAGACTTCCACAACCGCTACCATAACGAGCATTAAAATCATAAATTGAGGCATGTAATAGACGTTATCAACCAGACCATGAGCATGAGCCCCTAGTAGAGCACTGGCTAAAAAGAGGTTTTCGATTTTTCCTTTACCGATAATAATCTTGAATTGTTGAAAAAGTTGGATCAGTAACGCAACACCACCCACGATACCGAGTGTCGCCAGCGTATGCAAGAACGTATTATGAAACATGTTGTAATCGCGAGCTCCTTCTCGCGCAAACAAACCAGCACCGAATAAAGGATGAGCTTTAAATTTGTCAATTGCGTCCAACCAGATATCAATTCGTCCAGTATCATCGAACAACAATTCTCGGAACCGGACGAACAAAGCTTCCGCAAGATTAAACCCAGCCCATACAACAAGTGCAAATACGATCATGGTCCCTAAAAAGAACAGCAGCAATTTCCACCAACGATGTGAATGATAGAAAGTTAAAAACAACACTATCGGTAACAGACCCATAAAGGCTACGATTCCACCACGAGAGATGGTAAAGAAAACCATAATGATTTCGAATATTGCCACTGGAATCCACAAATATCCCCATTTATGGACTTTAATATAATAGAACGTAATGGGAATGAACATGATAAGATATGTAGCGATGTAATTCGATATTCCCCATCCTAGATTAATCAATTTATGTTCAACGGCATAGACGACATCGTCTGTTTTCAAATAAAAGAGAACCATTTCCAAACTAATCAACACACCCAAGATGACCATCATTTGCATTAAGTAAGCCACATGATTGTCGGATAGGGTATTGACATAGAAAAGATAAACCAGTGCATAAAGCAACCCAATCGAGGCATAAAAACCGTAATAGATGGTTAATGATTCAACGTTGATGGATGCGGCAATCATGCTTGCAAACATGAGGAGCACTCCAAAGATCATTTTACCACGTACAAATTTAACTTTGAATCGAATCAGATGTACCACCATGCCACCAATAATGGATATCGGTGTCAAATAGATGAATAACGGAGCTGAATCGAACGACCAATTTGTTTGACTGACCATGAACAAACCATTCATAAGCAACGGTATGGTTGGCATCGGATCTTTCAATAAAACAAATACTAATAAGAGCAGCACTAAAATAACGGGAACACCGTAGGCTTCCCTTTGGTTATTCCAGATAAATAACGTGAAACTGCTGATTAGAATCAAAAATAAAGGTCGATACAAGAAAGCTTCTAGTTTTTTCATTGATGTCACCACTTGACAATCATAATACCAAAAATTGATGAAGAAGTCACGCAAAAAACGGTTCAATAAAAAAAAGACATCATGAGGGGTAAATAACCGAAAGATGTCTTTTTAATTTAATTATACTATAGCAACAAAAACATTAATGATTTCTCTTAGGAAATTATGGTCGTAGAGCCATTTCGATAATCGGAAACCTTCCTCGCCTAACTGCATATCGTTCGCTAAAAACGGGCCGATGGCTTCGTTGATGGCGGGGATGGTAATCAGTAATCCAAGTACAAATAACAAAATGAAAACGATAAAAGCGATCTTGAGCAATCCAAATAATACACCCAGAACTTTATCAATTTGTTTGATAATCGGTATACTCGTAATCATCTTGGCAAGCAGTTTCAGTAAGAAAAAGACAATAATCGATCCAAAAAACAACACCAAGAAAGCGATGACAATTAAAGCCAAACTCTTGATGATGGGCGTCATGGTGTCCGCTAGGTTATTAGCCATTGTTTCAACGTCGATGGCATCGGCAATCCACTCAATCATGAATTGAGGCATGTTCATACCTTCAAACGCATTTTGAACGGTTTCTAATCGATTTTCATAGGTGAACTGAGCAGAAAACAGTGCAGAACGAGACAATAAATACTCGTTAATCTTTAACGCTATCGATTCTCCGAACCAACCATCCAAAACGGAAGAAAACGGACGCGCAAGCAAAACTGAGGCCAACAATCCGAATAGCCCAGAAGCCATCTCGACAATCTTAACCAAAAAGCCATGTTTCCAACCTAAAATGGCGAAGATGATAACCGCCGCAACAATGGCGACATCGATGATACCGAATAAATTGAATATATTCATAGGTTCCTCCCAGACTAGTGCTGTTCTTTTATATAATCTTGATACGATAATATCATTTTCTTAGCAGCGTAGACTTCATCAATTCGGGAGATGGGCGTCGTATGCGGTGCGGTTTTAAGCGTCTGAGGTTCAGCTAATGCTTCAGCGGCAACGCGTTTCATGGCATCGACAAACTCATCTAGGGTTTGTTTCGATTCGGTTTCTGTGGGTTCAATCATAATCGATTGATGGAACAAAAGCGGGAAATAAATCGTAGGTGCATGGACGCCATAATCTAACAAGCGTTTGGCAACGTCCAACGTCGTAACGCCGGTTGACTGATCGATAAGTCCATCGAATACACATTCGTGCATTGAATAGCCTTTGATGGGTAATAAATACGTATCGTCTAATAACACACGAACGTAATTGGCGTTCAGGGTAGATAGACAGCCTACCTTCGAAAGATTTTCGGCACCTAAAGAACGGATGTAGACGTAAGCACGCAACCACACTTTGAAGTTACCATAGAATCCGGATACGGAGCCGATGGAATCTTTATCCCATTCAAGGTAATAATGACCGTCGCGAAGTGAGACTTGAGGATTCGGCAAAAATGACTTTAAGAATCTTTTTACGCCGACAGGACCCGATCCGGGACCACCACCGCCATGAGGAGTTGAGAACGTTTTATGGAGATTGATGTGCATGATATCAAAGCCCATGTCTCCAGGTCTAACAATACCCAACAGCGCATTCAGATTAGCGCCATCGTAATACATCAATCCACCGCAATCGTGGATTAAGGATGTAATCTCTGTGATTTGTTTTTCAAAAATCCCTAACGTGTTCGGGTTTGTCAACATCATCCCGGCAATGTCATTTCCCAAGACTTGCTTCAGTTGTTCGATATCAACCGTGCCTTCGGGAGTGGATTGGATTTCAATAATATCGAATCCACACAAAGCGGCACTGGCTGGATTGGTTCCGTGAGCAGAATCCGGCACAATCACTTTCTTGCGTTGATAATCGCCTCGAGACTGATGATATTCCTTCATAATCATCAAGCCCGTCAACTCGCCGTGTGCGCCAGCAAACGGATTTAACGTATAGTCATCGAGACCCGATATCTCAGATAGCATCCTTTGTAATTCATAATAGATTTTGAGCATCCCCTGTACTTCAGAGGCGGGTTGAAGAGGATGGATTGCATTAAACGGTTTTTGAGCGGCGATTTCTTCATTCAGTTTTGGATTGTACTTCATCGTACACGATCCAAGTGGGTAAAATCCCGTTTCAACACCAAAATTTTTATGAGAAATATTTGTGTAGTGACGTACCACGTCAACTTCGTACACTTCCGGTAAAACAGGAGCGTCTTGACGGCATAACGACGCATCAAGCTTGTCAATGGAGTACCCATCGTAAGATGTGTCGGGTAATGAATAGCCGATTCTTCCGGGAATCGAGCATTCAAAAATCAAACGATCGTAGTTTTTCATGATAGCCCTCCTAGAAGGTCAACCAAGCGATCAATTTCAGCTTTTGACCGTTTTTCAGTGACACAGAAGTTTATGCAATGATCATAGCGTTCATCATCGTCACCCAAATGAACCCCACCGAAAATACCGTTATCTGACAACGTTTTTTGAATGAGTGCGGGAGAAAGGTGTGTGTGGACGATAAACTCCTTAAGGAAAGGTTGATCATATACCGGTTTGAATAATCCGGTTTCAATCAATCGATCGTACAGATAATGTGCACCTTGATAGGATAAATCATTGACTTTGCGCAAACCGGATGGCCCCATCAAACTTAAGTAAACGGTGACGAATAAAGCGTTCAACGATTGATTCGAACAAATATTGCTGTTGGCTTTTTCACGACGAATGTGTTGTTCGCGCGCTTGTAAAGTCAAAACAAACGAACGTTTTTGATTTCGATCGAACGATTGACCGCAAATCCGTCCGGGCATCTTGCGAACGTGTTGTTTTTTGGTCGTTAAATATCCTAAGTAAGGGCCACCAAATGCTACAGGGAGTCCTAAACTTTGACAATCGCCACAAGCGATGTCCGCATCTTCTTCTCCGGGCGTTTTTAATACGCCGAGCGTCGATATATCGCCATTCATAATGAAGATAGACCCGTTTTGATGAAGTGCTTGCGAAAATCCGTCATAATTTTCAATTATTCCGAAATAATTAGGACGTTGAACGATTAATCCAGAAACGTGATCGTTCAAAGAATTTTTAAGATCTTCCAGTCGGATGACGCCGTTATGATGTGGGATAATTTCAACGGTGATGCCGCGATATTTCGCGTAAGTTTTGATGACTTCTAAGGTATTCGGATTGATGGTTTCGGAAACCAATATCTTATTACGACGAGTGATGGCTTCCGACATAAACATCGCTTCTGCCGTCGCGGTCGCTCCATCGTACATTGACGCATTGGAAACTTCCATTTTGGTCAGTGCGGTAATCATACTTTGGTATTCAAAAATATAAGTCAGCGTTCCTTGTGATATTTCGGGTTGATACGGAGTATATGACGTCAAAAATTCTTGTCGAGAAACAAGATGGTTAATGACGCTGGGTTCATAATGATCATAAGCCCCTAATCCAGAAAAAATAACTTTGGGCTGATTCATCTGCGCAATTGCATCCATGTGCAATCGAAGCTCGATTTCTGACATCGATTTAGGGATTTGATAAGCCCGATTGAGTCGAACGGATGAAGGAATAGACTCGAACATTTGTTCAGTTGAAGAAATGCCGATGGTTTCCTTCATCTGATCGATATCGGCTTCAGTATGAGGAAAATACCGATACATAGTATTCCTACTTGATCAAATTTCGATAATGTTCAGAATCCATGAGATGATTAAAAACCGACTCGTCAGAAACGTCAACTTTAATCATCCAAGCTGCAAAGGGATCGTCATTCAAAAGTTCAGGGTTCCCGACTAAATCTTCGTTTACTTCAACGATTTTGCCACTGACAGGGCACACCAAATCCGAAGCGGCCTTGACCGATTCAACAGCGCCAAATTCTTTTCCCTGTTGAACCAAAGATCCAACTTCGGGCAGATCAACGAACACAACCGATCCTAATTGGGATTGTGCATAATCGGTGATACCAACCAAAACTACGTTACCTTCTTTTTTTGCCCATTCATGGCTTTCTTGATAAAAATAGCCATCTAAAACCTTGCTCATTTTTTCTGTTCTCCTTTTGCTTTATAATTTTTCTTTATGAATTGTTTGTTTCGAATAAAGCCTGGAATCATTTTGTTGCGAACTTGTACAGCGATAACGGTATCGTTTTGAGCGTATTGAGCATCAATCAACGCCATTGCAATCGGTTTTTGAACACTTATGGACAGATAACCCGTCGTAATAACGCCGATTGCTTGATTGTTGATATAAACTGAATATCCTTGTCTCGGAATGGCTCGTTCGGTTAATTCAATGCCAACAACACGTTGTTTTAAACCGTCTGCTTTTTGTTTTAAGAGTGCGGCTTTGCCTATAAAATCGTCTTTATCTAATTTTACGAAAATGCCAAACCCTGCTTCTAAGGGCGTTATTTGATCACTGATTTCATGACCGTATAACGGCAAGGCGGCTTCAAATCGGAGGGTGTCTCTTGCGCCTAATCCGCAGGGAACCACATGTCCCTCATTATAGAGCGCATCCCAAACCATTTGAATGGCTAGGTGATCACCATAAATTTCAAATCCATCTTCGCCCGTATATCCTGTTCTCGATATTAACAAATCGTGATCTTGATACATTCCATTGGTAAATTCAAAAGCATCCAAGTGGCTGAGATCAATACCAATGACATCCTTCATGATTGTCTGACTATTGGGGCCTTGCAAAGCGATTTCTGAATAATCGTCGGAATGATTGGAAACCAATACGTCGAAACCATCCGTTTGCTCAATAATCCATTCGTAATCTTTACCAATATTCGATGCGTTAACGACTAATAAAAAGGCTTCATCGGAATATTTATACGTTAATAAATCGTCGACAACGGTTCCGTTCTCATAGAGCATGAATCCGTAGACTACTTTTCCGGATGGCTTTGACTTGAGCTCATTTGTCGTCAAGTATTCGACAAATTTTAAAGCATCAGGCCCTTTAATGTAGATTTCACCCATATGTGAAACATCAAACATCCCAGCGCTCGTACGAACGGCGGTATGTTCCTGAATGATTCCTTCATACTGAATGGGCATTAAGAACCCTGCAAATGGTTCGATTTTTGCATTTAATTCTACGTGTTTTTCATAAAGACTGGTTTTTAATTGATTGTCCATATACTTCACCTCTCTATAGATTATAACATAGTCAATATGGGCTTAAAATAAAATCTTGATGAAATCATTTTCGTTCAGTTTCATAATGTATTCATCCAGTTGAAGATTGGATAAAACCTTTTCAAACGATTCTTTCGTAAAGGGAACATTTTTGAATTTATGAAGCAAATTATCCTGATCTTGAATTAGAAAGTAATCGCCAAGAAGATTCATTTTTTTGACTTTGTTATTTTTTAACTCCAAACGAAATTCCAAAAATCCAGCTGCAACGTATCCGGACTTAATTACGGAATACCCAGGATTTTTACCGAATACAAACTCATCGCTTACGTATTCTTTCTCGATTTCTTCGATGGCCAAAACATCGTCGTTCGTAAGTGTGATTACTTCGTCGGTAATGTGCGATTTCATATACGACTTGAAGGAATCGATATCCATGTTCAAGTGGTCGGAAAGGTTGGTGACTCGTTTTCGAACCGAATCCACCCCTTTACTCTCTAATTTTGCGCTAACGGGCGTAATAGCTTGAGCCATAACAGAAAAATCAGTCGCAAACAACATCGTCCCGTGAACAATGGATCGATTCTTAACTCGATAAAACGCATTACCCGAGACTTTCATACCGTCAATCAAAATATCGTTTCGACCCGAAAACTCTGCATTCAATCCCAAAGATTTTAAAACGGATACGATACGACTCAAGTAAGTGTCAAACACAAAATCCTTATTAAAACTGGGAGTAATAAATGAAAACATGATATTCGAAAAATCGGCGTAAACACATCCACCGCCGGATTTTCTTCGGTACATACGAATGTTATTGGCACTGACATAAGTCAAATTGACTTCGTTTTCAATTAATTGATTGCGCCCAAATATGACCGATGGATAAACTTGCCACATAAAAAAATACTCATCGGTCGGATAGTGTAACGCCAAATATTCTTCCGTAGCTAAATAAAAGGAAAGTCGCTTAACCTCATCAAAAGGATATTGTACGTATTTCACATCATCACCTCAGGCATATTGTAACACAATCGCAAAAAAAAGAGAGTAGAAATCTACTCTCTTGCCAGAAAATCTTTCATCCGTTTTTCAACTAATCCCGCCAAGAAAGCCGTGAACGGTTCCATGTTCTTGTTAATTTTGTACTCATCAATATTCATGAAATAATCGTTTCTAATTCCTTTTGTGATTGAGATTGGTAAAAAACCTTCTAATTCTAACTGATAATTCAAAAGCAGTCTTGCTAAACGTCCGTTTGCATCCATAAACGGATAAATCTTTAAAATTTCCAGATGCGTATAGGCGGCCTTGCGTATTCCCGTTAATTCCGGATTGTTCAATTCTTCAAAATAAGTATCCATTTTCTTATAAATCTTGAGATAATTCGGTGGAACATGTTTCGCCCCGAGAATGAATAAATCTCTCGTCCGATAGACACCGCCGGGGATAATACCATCAACCAAAATCTGATGTAAATCTTTTACAATCGGTTCCGTGATTTCTTGGCGGTTGTTGACTAATTGATGTACGTGTTTCAAAGCGTGATAATTGTTGATAATTGCTTTTCTTACAAGTTCATCTTTGTCCGGAAATAAACGAGAATGGTCCTCCAACAAGAAACAAACATCCTCATAAGAAAAATCTCCGTTGTCGAATAAAGTTGATTCATAAATATAAAGCCGATCAAATTCGTTCTCAATTTCACGAAGTTTCTCCTCACTCAGCGTTTTTTTCTTGTTTAAAAACAGCTGTTTGAGATCTTCAACCTCTTGTACATGCATATCAATCACCTCACCATTATAGTAACATAGTAAACGCTTTCTTTCAAGCCGATACAATAAAAAAATCTATAAAAAAAAAGCAACTTAAAAGTTGCTTC
>CAZCSO010000027.1:0-14483 GCA_964501315.1 uncultured Candidatus Izemoplasmatales bacterium
TACTAAACGTAAAAATCGTTAGAAAAAACTGCAGAATTTAACTCCGCGCTTGACATAGGTGCGCCCTTTCGGTGGGAAGGGGGTTTGAGAGGGGTCGATTGATAAAGCCCTGAAAGTAGTTTTGAGAGTATATATCTTTAGCTTACTTCTGTATATTGTCTTGTGCTCACCTCAATTATGAGGCGAGAGAAAGTTCTTCAAGTGAGGTGTTGTGTGTGCTTTCAAGGAATAATTTTGTTGCTTTTGCTTCTTGTGTGTTTACAATAGAAGATAAGATTAGACACCCGAGTTTAGTGAAGTACATTGTTTTGTTAGCTTCGCTAGAGTAATCCCAATGAATCCCTTGTATCAATTTGTCTTTGTTGCGTGCTTTGTAGGCTCGTACTGCACCCATACTAATCCCCAGAGCCTTAGCTAATTGTTTGGAGGAAAGCCTCCATCCACTAAGTAATTCTTTGCGCTTGTCAATTGCTTTTTCCTTTGCTAATTCTCCGATAAATTCAAAAGTATCAAGCCATTTAATGAATATCTTCGCGTCTTCTAAAGAACACCCTAATAAAGGGAATAGAACAGCCAACGCTCTAAGCCCTTGCGGAGTCCACACAATAGTGGGACTGGTATCTGCGTCATAATCGAACATAATATAATGTTCATCGCGTTGGAACAATTCCCCATGAAGACCACAATCACGGATTAATTGGAATGTGGAATATACTGAGTATATGGATAAATTAGAAGGGTACAGCTTAGATATTCGTCTCAATATCCAATGGCTTAAATCTGTATCGTGAAGTACCCACTTAAAAGGTCCTCCTTCTGCTACCTCTAAATCCACGTTAACACCGTTGCTAAAGGTGATAAGGGTTTCCTCATAATCAAGGTTGCAGTTCTCGTAATCAATATACCATTGAAAATCGAGAGATTCTTTTTGTTGTGTGTTTTGCATTGTTGTGTCTCCTTTAAATACTGTTTATTGTGAAGTGTTAGCTGTCATTTCAGAAAGCACATGAAGTGTTTGATGTCGGGTTTTCCCCTGTAGTTGGGAATACCTATTCTATGGGTTTAGGAAAAGCTTTGGCTACTCTCTTCCCCTTTGAGTGCGCCCTTTGAAGTCCCCACCAAATTGTAGAAGTCCGTAATTAAGGGGATTTGAAGGGGTAAAAGTAACCCGAAGGTGAGACTTTTAGACTCCGAAGTCGAGGGCGACGCTTTCCCTCCTTAGGTGCGCCCTTTAAAGTCCCCACCAAAAAACGCCAAAAGGCTTAAAAGTCCCTATTTTGCGAGGTTTGATAATAGTTAGCGTAACCCGAAGGAGGATCAGTTAAAAACGCTTTAAAGTACCTGTTTTACGAGGTTCGAACAGGATTTTAAAAACCAATTGAAGATGGCGATGAGGTTGGTAGTAATTTGATGATGGGATGGGCATTACAGATAATTTTAAGAGGTCTCTTTGATAAAATTTTGGCGATACTAGTTTTTAGGAGGTAGTATGGTAAAAAAAGTAGCTGGATGGACTCTTAGGGTATTGAGTATCATCTTGGGATTTTGGGTTGCATTGGTATTGCTGATGACAATAGTGAAAGCTTGGAAAGCTGGGGGTTTTAGTATGGTTCAAGCCGTGTTAAGCCCGTTCAACATAAGTTATTATTTTCAAGCTCTCACACTAGTTATTCCAGTATTTTTATTACATTTTTGGGCACAGAAACTTTTAGAAGTTAAACCTGAATATCGCCCAAACTTAGATGAAACAAATAAGGCTGACTCATGACTTCTAAAAATGATCCAATGGTTGCCTTTTAATCAACTGCGAAGCTCGAAACACCGAGGTGCTGTGAGATTTAGACACTAATTCAGTGTTACTCTGCTCTGCACATAATCCCCTTTATAAAGTTTCTATAGCTTCCTTCAAGACCCTGATGGGATACCCTTTGACATACCGATTCATCGTCATGGTTGAGTGCGAGTGCCCCATGAGTTCGCTAACGATCTCCGGCTGTACCCCTTTGGCGATGAGGTTGGTAGCGAATGTGTGCCGAAGGGAGTAGAGGGACTTGTTTTTGGTGTCCTCCAAGTGTCGGTGCAAGACCTTGGCAAAGCGTTTGGAGAGGTACTTTTCAGCATAGCTATTTAAGAGCTTTTGGAAGCCCTCTACACTCTCTTTGAGGCTTGGATGTACCGGAATTACCCTACGGCTCGAAAGGGTCTTTAAAGCCTTTGTAGGGCTTCTCAGGTCGAAGCATAAAACTCCCTCGATTTCAGACACGGAACACTTGAGGAGTTCGCTTGGTCTCATCCCTGTGTAGCGTAGAATTTTCACGACGGGGTAGATGTCTTCTCCTTGGAAAGCTTGGTCGATAATTTCAAGTTCATCTGCTGAGAACTCCTTACGCTCTCCTCGTGATACTGTGGACTTCTTCACGGTCAAACCTGAGCTGACCGGATTGGAAGGGATGATGTTTTGCTTCACTGCAAACGATAGAAGGACGCTAAACCACTTGAGGTATTTGTTAAGGGTTGTCACTCCGATCTGCTCCTCAGGTGATAGCGTTAGAGTCTTAGAGTGTAACCCTTTTGCTATCTCCTTGAGCGGTGTCCGGCGGTATCGTTCGATGTTTCGCTTAGGGAATTGCTGTAGGAGGTCTCGTACTTTGATGAGGTGAGTGTATTTGATGTCTCCCATGAGCGGGTTAGGGTTCTTGAGGAGCACTTCAAAGACGGCAGGGAAGACCTCAAGGAGAATGTATCGACGGTCTCTTACTTCATCTTTGGAGACTGAAAGGGATTGAAGATAGAGAGTAGCGGTGTCCTTGAGGGTTCCTTTGGCTGTAGCGTTAGGTTCCTCTTGGTCTGCCTTGGTAGACATTAAGCCGTACTTCTCCAATAGAGCAGTAAGAACCGTAGCGGGTACAGCGGTCATCTTGGTTAGGAGTAGGGCTTGTTCGATGGCTTGGTTGAGTTCTGCTGTCTTCTTGAGAGCTTCTGCACTATCTCTACCGAGTGAACGGATTACCTCTGAAGCTTCGATGTATTCCTTTAGTTCCTGTGGTGTACGTCGGCGGTACTTATAGACACCTTGGGCGGTTAGGGTAACATGACGAGGGAGCATTGAGTCTTCCTTGGAGTGAATCTTTGGAAGCCCGTTTGTGTACCTTGTTTGTGTATCAGTGAATAGTGAAGAACCCTGCAAGTCCCTGTGGCTGGGTAGCTCAGCTGGTTAGAGCGCTGGTCTCATAAGCCGGAGGTCGGGGGTTCGAGTCCCCCCCCCGCCACCATCGAATCCTCACAGTTTCTGTAAACACAATTCCTAAAATCCGAATTTACCGTACTATATTTCATCCGTCGTATTTACCTCTATACACCACTTTGCTATAATCCCTCATCAACGAAGAGAGACGGCAAAGGGGTAACCATGCGGATCGTGATTGTCGGCGGCGGGATCGTCGCGGCGTATATGGCCAACGCGCTTTACGATCAGGCCCCCGAACACGACGTCGTGATCGTCACCAAAGAGGCTTATCCCCCCTATGACCGTATCCACCTCTGTGCGCTGGTAAACCACAGCGCGACGATCGATCAGCTCGCTCTGGACCTTCCGCCCAAAACCCGTGTCGAGCTCAATTCCGAAGTCACCCGCATCGATACCGACGCCAAGCGGATCTATACCGCTTCGTCCATGATTTCGTACGATGTCCTCGTCATCGCGACCGGTTCGAAGCCCCGCAGTCTGTTCGATACGCGAGGGATCTCCAATGCGGTGACGTTCCGCAGCGCCGAGGATTCCGAATGCATCGCCAGACGGATCGCTGGAAAAAACGTCATCATCATGGGGGTCGGACCGATCGGGCTGGAACTGCTCGATACCCTTCGCACAATGGAAGGGCCGCGTAAAATCTATCTCGTATCGCGGGGATCGCACCTCTACGACAAGGCGATGACGCCCGAAGCGGTTGCACTGATGAAGCGGGTGTACGAAGCGTCCGATCCTCGCGTCGAAATTATTTTTGAAGACGAGATCCGTGAGCGGAGCGTCGAAAACGGCGAAATCGTCCGCGTCGCGCTCAAATCGCGTACGATCGACGACCCGTTTATCGTTTTCGGGGTGGGGATCGCTCCCAGCATCGAGTGTGCCAAAGAGTCGCTCGAATGCGACTGGGGGATTCTCGTCGATGAACGCATGCGCACCTCCGCCCCCTCGGTGTATGCGGTGGGAGAAGCGGCACAGATGCGCAACGGCTACATCGCCGGACGGGTCAAGGAGTGTACGCTGCAGGCCGATGCGGCGGTCGCGAGCATTCTGGGGAAGGAGGGAGAGGGGTTCGCGGAATTCGTCACCATCGACGGCCTCAAAGTGGGGTCGTTTCTCCTCAGCGACGTCACGTCGACGGCGTATGTCGCTGGGGATGCCTACAATGAAGACATCGTCATCGCCTCACGCGGCGAAGAGCGGATCGACCACTATATTCTAAACCGGGAACGGTTGGTGCGGTTTATCGGGATCAACAGTAACATCGACGCCCTGGCGCTGAAGCGGATGATGGAACGGGGAGAAAAAGCCGACGCGGCCTATTTTTACGCCAACCGCCTCATCAGCGAAAAAGGGAAACTTGTCTGCAGCTGCACGGGCTCCTACGAGCAGGACCTGATTGCCCTGATCAAGGAAGAGTGTATCGAGGATTTCGCCTCTCTCAAGCCTTTCAGCGAAGCGGGCAGGGTGTGCGGCCGATGCAAAAAAGACATCATGGCGCTGATCGCCTCGACTCCCGTCGATCCGGCCGAAGCGGCCCGGATGCGTGCCGAGCGCGAAGCGGCGGCGAAAGAAGCCGAGCTTTCAAGGGTACGGGAGCGGATCGAAAAATACAATCGCCTCCACCCCAAAAACCGGCTCAGTACCGAGAACCTCGCAGAAGCGCTCGAGTCGTTCGACATGGGGCGCGAGTTCAACCGCTGGGTGTCGATGATCACCGCGTCGATGGATCTGCCGCCGCGGTTTGAGGAGACGGTTGCCGAGGGGGTCCGGCAGTTGAACAAAATTCCGATCGTCTGGCTCGAACTCGCCGACTGCTCGGGCAATTCCGAAGCGTTTATCAAAACAGCCCATCCCAAGGTGGATGATCTGATCCTTAAATACATCTCGCTTGATTATCACGAGCTGCTGATGGCGGGATCGGGAGATCAGTCCGAATCGGCGCTTGATGCCGTGATCCAAAACGATGCGGGGCGCTATATTCTCGTCGTCGAGGGGGCGGTGCCGCTGGGGATGGAGGGGAAATTTCTGCGGATCGGCCCCAGGGGGGAGACGGGGCTGGCCCTGCTACGGCGCGTCGCGGCGGGTGCCGCAGCGGTAATGGCCGTGGGGTCGTGCGCCTACGACGGCGGCGTCGTTGCCGCCGAACCCAATCCCACGGGAGCCGTCGGGGTTGCCGAGGCGCTGGGGAGAAACGACGTCATTAACCTACCCGGATGCCCGACCAATCCCATCAACATTGTCGGAACCCTGCTGCACTACATCATGTTCGACGAATTCCCGAAACTGGATGAAAAAAACCGCCCCCTCTGGGCGTACGGGTTCCGCGTACACGACAACTGCGAGCGCAGGGGCCATTACGAACTGGGCGAATTCGTCAAAGAATGGGGAGACGAAGGGGCGAAAAAAGGGTGGTGTCTTTTTGAGATGGGGTGCAAGGGGCCTTATGCCGATCTCAACTGTTCGCTCGTCAAATTCAACGACGCGACCAGCTGGCCGGTGCAGGCGGGGCACGGCTGTTTCGCCTGCGGTCAGGGGAAAATTGCGTTCGACCGTTACGCCAACCACCGCAAATTACCGGAGCAAGAACATGAATAACCTCAAAAAGATCGTCATCGATCCCGTGACCCGCATCGAGGGGCATTTGCGGATCGAGGTGGAGATCGACGAAAACAACACGGTACGCGAGGCATGGGCTTCGGGGCAGCTGTTCCGCGGCATCGAGACGATTCTCAAAGGGCGTGATCCCCGCGATGCGGGGCTGATCGCCCAGCGGATCTGCGGGGTGTGCACGAACGTCCATTACCGCGCGTCGATCAGTGCGGTCGAGGAGGCTTACGGCATCACGATTCCGCCGAACGCCGAAATCGTCCGCAACCTGGTCACCCTGTCGCTGTTCGTGCAGGATCACATCGTCCATTACTACCATCTCCACTCGCTTGATTTCGTCGACATCACCGCAGCGCTCCGCGCCGATTGCGAGAAAGCCTCCGCCGAAGCGCTCAGATGGTCGTCGCATCCCTACCGTAATTCGGCGGGGCATCTGGAAAGCGTGCGGGAAAAACTTGAAGGATTC
This sequence comes from uncultured Candidatus Izemoplasmatales bacterium, assembly GCA_964501315.1. GTDB lineage: Bacteria > Bacillota_I > Bacilli_A > Izemoplasmatales > Hujiaoplasmataceae > UBA5603. The sequence continues at coordinate 6,321 of CAZCSO010000027.1, forward strand.
GTCAAAGCGGGGCGGCTGGGACTATTTTCGAACGGCTATTGGGGGCACAGCGCCTATCGTCTGAGCCCTGAACAAAATCTCGTCCACATGAACCACTACCTCGAGGCGTTGCGGATCCAGCGGGAAATTTCGCAGGCAATCGCGATTTTCGCCGGGAAAACGCCCCATCCGCAGAACCTGGTGGTCGGTGGTGTAACGAGCGTCGCCGATATGCTCAACCCCCAGCGGTTGAACGACTTTCTTTTTATTATCAAAGAGGTGCGGGATTTTGTCGAAAGGGCTTACGTCCCCGACCTGAAGATGACCGTCGATGCCTATCGCGAATCGATCGCCCGAGGCGAAGGGCGCGCGCGCGGGAATTTTATGTGCTGCGGCGGATACCGTTTCGGGAAAGGGGGAGTTCTTTTTGAGGACGGGGTGATCTACGGACACGATTTTAGCCGCGTCGAACCGTTCGATCCCTCGAAGATCACGGAAGAAGCGTCGCGTTCGTGGTATGAGAACGATGCTTCCCTTTCCCCTTACGAGGGGGAGAGCGTGCCGTTCTACACCGACCTTAACGACGACGGAACCCTCCGCAGCGAAGGGAAATACACGTGGGTCAAAGCTCCCCGTTACGGCGGCGAGGTGATGGAAGTGGGACCCCTCGCGCGGATGATCGTGGGGTATGTGAAAAACTCCTCCGTGATCCGCCCTTATATGGAACGGTTCATGGAGGCAACGGCCCTGGAATTGGGCGATTTTTCGACCACCGTCGGCCGCAACGCGGCGCGCGCGGTCGAAGCGCAGATTTGCTGCGACTATCTGTTCGATATGATGAGTGACCTGATCGAGAACGTCAAATACTACGATGAAGAGACCTGGACAAAGTACGTTTTCGAGGAACTGCCGCAAGAAGCCAGGGGGGCGGGGATCTTTGAAGTGCCGCGCGGGGTTCTCTCCCATTTCGTCCGGATCGAGGACGCCAGGATCGCCAATTACCAGGCCGTGGTTCCCACGACGTGGAACGCTTCGCCCAAAGACGCGCGCAACGTCCGGGGGGCGTACGAAGAAGCGCTGATCGGCATCACGCTCGCCGATCCTGCCGCACCGCTGGAGGTGCTTCGGGCCGTCCATTCGTTCGATCCCTGCCTCGCATGTGCGGTGCACGTGATCGACACGAAAGGGCGGGAACTGTCGCACTATAAGATTCTGAACCGTTGTTCGCTATAATGGCGCAACACGATACCTAAGGAACATCATTGGCCCGTCCGAGCAAAGAAGAGCGCAAAGTCTCGATCATGACCAAAGCACTGGAACTCTTTTCGAAAGAGGGGTTCTATCAGACGACAATGCCTTCCATTGCCGAAAAAATCGGAATGAGCGTCGGGAACCTCTACAATTATTTCGCCTCCAAAGAGACGCTTGCCAAGGAACTGATCCTCTACATCGCCAATATGCTGGGCGAAGAGATCCGCCGGATTAACGAAAGTCCGTTGGATACGCGGGAAAAAATCGTTGCGATCGTCCACATGTATTTCAAAATCGCGCAGGAACGCCCCGAGACGATCGAATATTTTCTTCGCGTCTACCTCTCCAACCGCGAAGTATTCCGCGAAGGGTGCGAGGGGATGATCTGCGTATCGGCGTTCGTGACGGAACTGATGATCTTTTTTGAAGAGGGGGTTCGCTCGGGCGAACTGCGCGACCAGGATTTTTTCAGCGCGTTCGGACTCTTTATGGGATACCTGGGGGGGATGGTGTTCCTCAACGGCGAGCGGATTCTCCCGAACGCGCTGGAAAGCTACGAAGCGTCCATCGCCGAAAACATCTACAATGCCCTCAAAGCCCGCTAAATTCCAGATCGTCTGGCTACAGGGGATCACCTGCAACGGGAATACCCATTCGTTTCTGAATGACCCTTTGCTGGGGAGCCTGCTGGACAAAGTCCGTTTTCTGTACCATCCGATTCTCCCTTCGCAGATGTCGTTGCGTGAACTTGTCGTCAAAATTCCCAAATCGGATCTCCTGATCGTCGAGGGGGCCTACCGGGGTGATTTCGAAAGAGGGGGGGCGGTCATGGAAAAACTGCTTCCGGCCCTGGCCGCGCGTGCCAAAAACATTGTCGCGCTGGGGAGCTGCGCGAGCTTCGGGGGGATTTTCAAAGAAGCTTCCCCCGAATCGATCAGCGGGATCGTCTACGACAAAAGCGAAGCGACGGGGCCGCTGGCGGCCATGCGCGAAAAGGTGATCAACCTCGGCGGCTGTCCCGCCCATCCCGAATGGCTGAGTTTTGTCATCGGAATGATGCTGAACAAAAGAAAGGTCGCCCTCGACGAACTCGGCCGTCCCAAAGAACTCTACGCCTATACGGTCCATAACGGATGCCTGCGCAACGACTATTTCGAATGGAAAGTCGACAGCCGGAGCTTCGGCACCAAAGAGGGGTGCCTGTACTACGAGCAGGGGTGTCAGGGCCCCTTCACGCACGGCAGCTGCAACAAGATTCTCTGGAACGGCGTCGCCTCGAAGACCCGTGCGGGGACTCCGTGTTTCGGGTGTACCGAACCCACCTTCCCCAAAACCGACCTGTTCCGGACCAAAACCTATATGTCGATCCCCTCGGAGATGCCGCTGGGAGTTCCCAAGCGAAGCTATCTTGCGCTGGCCGGGGCGGCCAAATCGTTCCACATCAAACGGCTCGAAGAGAGGCTGATCGATGATCACGCATGAACTGATCGAGCGGATTGAGGGGGAGGCGCTCATCGATTTTCGTACGGACCGCAGCGGGCGGGTACAGGACGCGCAGATCCGTTTTTTGCATTTTCGGGGAATGGAGGCGATTTTGGAGGGGCGCCATCCGCTCGATGCGCTTGTCATCGCCCCAAGGGTATGCGGAATCTGCGGCCATTCGCACCTGATCGCGGCGGTCGAGGCGATCGAAGCGGCTTACCGGCACAGCGGTGCGGAGGTCAAGCTGAGCATGAAAGCACGCAGTATCCGCAACGTTACAAAATTTTCCGAACTGCTGCAAAACCATCTTAAATGGTTGTATCTCATCATGCTGGGTGAAAGTGCCAAGCTGCTACGCGAAGAACACCCGTTGCCCCTCAAGGCACTCAATGCCGCATCGCAGGCCAATCGCCTTGCCGCGCTGTTCAGCGGCCAGTGGCCCCACAGCTCCTATGCGCTTCCCGGCGGTGTGACGTGCGACCCGACCCACATCGAAATCATGCAGGCGCTCAAAATCCTCGCCGAACTCGAACGGTTCGTCGAGGCCGAGGTTTTGGGGTGCTCTTTTGGGGAGTTTGAAACGATCCGCTCCTATCGGGATCTGACGGCGCTTGGGGGGGATTTTGGAAAATTGCTCCAAAACGTGGAGCGACTGGGCCTCGCGGACACCGGGCACAGCCACGGCCGTTTTCTCGTTTTGGGGGAACATCCCGGATGCCGCAGTATGGCCATCGACGGCAACACCCGCCGCGCTGCCGACGTTGCCAATGTCAGCGAAGACGCCTCGGCGGTGATCGAAGGGAAAACGTATGCCAAAAACGCCCTGTACGAAGGGGCGTTTTACGAGACGGGTCCTTTGGCCAGGGCACTGGTCTCGGGCCGGAGCGTCATCGGGGCGATCCACGAAGCGCACGGCGACAGCGCATCGGTACGGATCGCCGCGCGGATGGACGAAATGGTCGATCTGCTCAAAAACATCCGTCGTCTGATCGAAACGCTCGACCTTTCCGAGCCGTCGTATATCGCCCCTCCCCCGATCGAGACAATCAGCGGGGAGGGGAGGGGAATCGTCGAAGCGCCTCGCGGCAGCCTGATCCACACCCTCCGCATCGAAAAAGGGAAAATCATCGCGTACGCGATGATCACCCCGACGCAGTGGAATCTCGGTAACGGTACCGCCGTGTCGCCGGGGGTGGCGCAAAAAGCGATGATCGGTGCCCAAAGCCGTGACAAAGCCTCTTTTCTTTTCCGGACGTTCGATGTCTGCTCCGTCTGCACGACCCACTGATATCTCCTTCGTTTAGTCCCAAATATAACTAAGAATTTATCTTTTTAAATCAGTTTTATGTTTTAAATATTGGTTTAAGTTATTCGGATTTATCATACTGAACGATCATTCACTAAGAAGGAGGGGGACCATGGCCGAGCGTAGAGAAGCGTTTAAAATGCTGTTTAGTGCAAACAGCGCGAAAGTGGAGACGAACAAAGGGGAAGCGTATTACGACAGACTCTTCAAGCAGTGCCGTGCGCGGCTTGACGAGCTCAAAGCGTCGCAGCCGCTTCAGGCGATCGATTTTCACGAGATTCTCAGCGACGAAGGGTACGATCGCCGCGAATTCATGAAATGGGCGAGCGCGGCGACGGCGATGCTGATGTTGCCGCCGATGTTTACGCCGCTGGTGGCCGAAGCCGCCGAACTGATGACCCGTGTTCCGGTCATCTGGCTGGAACTGCAAGACTGCGCGGGGAATTCCGAAGCGTTGCTGCGCAGCGACGGGCCGAAAATCGACGAGATTCTGCTCGACATCATTTCGCTTGAATTCCACGAGACGTTGATGGCGGCGGCGGGGCATCAGGCGGATGCGCAGCTTGAAGACGCGATGCACGCTTTCAAAGGCAAATACCTCCTCTTCGTCGAAGGGGCGATTCCAATGGGGATGGAAGGGCAGTACGGTACGATCGGCGCGAGCGGCGAGACATTCCATGAACATCTTGTTCGGGTTGCCGCGGACGCGGCGGCGGTCGTTGCGGTCGGAAGCTGTGCCACCTACGGCGGTATCCCGGCGGCGGCTCCGAACCCTACCGAAGCGGTCGGCGTCATGGATGTCCTCAAAGGCAAACCGATCATCAACATTCCCGCCTGTCCGGCGAATCCCGCCAACATGGTGGGGGTCATCTTGCATTTCGTGTTAACGGGGCAGGTCCCCGAACTCGATTCGCTGCTGCGTCCGAAATTCGCGTTCGGATACCGTATCCACGACAACTGCGAACGCCGTGCCCACTTTGACGCCGGCGAGTTCGTCGAAGAGTGGGGGGACGAAGGGGCGAAAAACAATTTCTGTCTCTACAAAATGGGTTGTAAAGGGCCGATGACGTTCAACAACTGTTCGATCGTCCGCTACAATGAAGGGGTCAACTGGCCGATCGGGGTCGGACGGGGATGCATCGGATGCTCCGAGCCCGATTTCTGGGATAAATACGCGTACGAGCGTCCGATGAGCGACGCCAACATCAAAGCACCGACCGGAGGCGTCGAAAAAACCGTCGACCAGTTCGGTCTGGGCGTTTTGACCGCCACGGCGGTCGGTATCGGAATCCATGCCGCCGCGAGCGCGGTCGCGGGTAAAAAATCAGATGAAGGGGAAGCACAATGAGTAAACATATCGTAATCGATCCGATCACGCGTATCGAGGGGCATCTGCGTATCGAAGCGGTGATCGACGACAACAATACGATCGTCGACGCCTACAGTTCGTCAACGATGTTCCGGGGTATCGAGGAGATCCTCAAAGGGCGCGATCCTCGTGACTGCGGACTCCTGGCGATGCGTATCTGCGGCGTCTGTACGGGGACCCATTACCAGCGCTCCATCGAGGCGGTCGAACACGCGTTCGGCGTGACGATTCCCAAAAATGCCCGTCTGGTCCGGAACCTGATTCAGGGTGCGCTCTACGTCCACGACCACGTCGTCCATTTCTACCATCTCCACGCGCTTGACTGGGTCGACATCACCAAGGCGCTCGAAGCCGATCCGGCCAAAGCGGTTGCCGAAGCGCAAAAGTGGGCTTCCGTCGCGGGTGTCGCGGCGTGGGGCGACAGCGAATCGGCGTACAAAGCGGTGCAGGAACGGCTGACGAAATTTGTCAAACAAGGGCGCCTCGGACCGTTTGCCAAAGGGTACTGGGGGAACAAGCATTACAAACTGACCCCCGAGCAGAACCTTGTTGCGGTTTCACACTACCTCGAAGCGCTCGACCTGCAGCGCGACGCCGCGAAAATGCAGGCGATTTTCGGGGGGAAAAACCCGCATCCGCAGAGCATCGTCGTGGGCGGCGTCACCTGTGTGCAGGACATTCAGAACCCCGCGCGGATCGCCCTGTTTAAAAACCTGCTTCTTAAATTCCGCGATTTCATCAAACGCGCCTATCTCCCCGACGTCTACATGGCCGGGACGATGTATGCCGACGAAGCGCTGGACGGGACCGGCGGCGGGCTCAAAAATTATCTCAGCTACGGCGATTTCCGCCTCGACGACACCGAGTTTTACAAATCGGCGCTCCTCTTCCCCAGCGGTATCGTCGTGGGCGGGGATATTTCCAAGGTGATCCCTCTCGATCAGGGTAAAATCGCCGAGGACGTCACCCACTCCTGGTACGAAGGGGCCAAACCGCTCCACCCCTACGACGGGCAAACGATCCCATATTACACGGGATTCGGCAAAAAAGAGGGGGGAATCGCCTACCTTGATACCGAGAAAAAATACAGCTGGATCAAGTCGCCGATTTACGACGATACCCGGATGGAAGTCGGACCGTTGGCCCGTATGGTCATCGGTGTGGCTGCCAAGGACGAGCGGATTACCAAATACGTCACCAACTTCCTTACACGCGGAAAACTGCCGACGTCGGTCCTGTTCTCGACCGTCGGGCGGACTGCGGCGCGTGCGATCGAGACTGAGCTGATGGCGGATGTGATGGTCGAATGGACCGACGAACTGGCCGCCAACGTCGCCGCAGGCGATCTGAGCACCTGGACGGAGTTTGATTTTAACACCGTCAGCAAAAGCGCCAAAGGGTACGGAATGGCCGAAGCCCCGCGGGGGGCGTTGGGGCACTGGGTGCGCATCGAGGAGGGGAAAGTCGCCAATTACCAGGCGATCGTCCCTTCGACCTGGAATGCCGGGCCGCGCGACTACAAAGGACGGATGGGGGCGTATGAATCGAGCCTTATCGGTACCAAAGTCGCCGATCCCGAACAGCCGCTGGAGATTTTGCGTACCATCCACAGTTTCGACCCGTGTATCGCGTGTGCGGTCCACCTTGTCGATACCAAAGGCAGAGAGCTCGGCGTCTACAAAGTCGACAGCGTTTGCGCGATCTAGGGGGAAAACATGAAACCCGGATACGAAAAAATCAAACGGATGACTCCCGCCATGCGGATCATCCACTGGGTGAACGTGGTCTCCATCCTCGCGGCGGTAATCACAGGGCTTTACATCGCCCATCCCTATTACCAGAGTTTTATCGCCGACCCGGCGGTGGACAAATACGTAATGGCGTGGAACCGCTGGATCCATTTCATTGGGGCGATTTTGCTCGACGTTACGTCGGTGGCGGTGGCATACCTCTACTTTTTCAGCCGGTTTGAAAAACCGTACAAAAAACTGGTTCCCAATGCGCAGAATATGACGGAATTCAAAGAGGTGCTGATTAATCTGCTCACCCTCAACCGCCGCAAAAATTTCGATTCCAGCCACAGCGACAGTTTCAATGTCGTCTATTTTACGATCATGCACCTGATGCTGATCCTGATGCTGCTGACCGGATTGCAGATGTATGTGCACGGCCTGGCGTCGGGCGAGAGCAGCATCGGCGCGTGGTGGCCGTGGATGCTTCACATGACGACCGACTGGACGTTGTGGGTGTTCGGCGGAAATATGGGGGTGCGGTACGTGCACCATCTGATGATGTGGTGGATCGTCGCATGGGTGATGTTCCATGTTTATTATCAGATATGGCGGACCATTTTCTGGCAGGAGGGGGATATCGCCATCGCCTTCGGCGGGTCCAAATTCAAAAAAAGTTCCGAAACAGAGTAAAATCCCCTATCGGATACGGTGGTGCCTTCGGGCACCTCGGTTGAGACCGCAGGGGCGGTTTTAGCCGAGTCAAACACAAAGGGCATTCATGAAAAGCGTCGTGGTCGTCGGTATCGGCAATATCCTCTTCAAAGACGAAGGGGTGGGGGTGTATGCGGGACGGTATCTGGATGAAAACTACCGTTTCGAACCCTCCATCGACATCATCGACGGAGGGACGCTCGGATTCAAACTGATGACGTATTATCAGTCTTACGACAAGGTGCTGATCCTCGATACCGTCTCCATCGACGATGCGCCCGGATCGGTCTATCATCTCCCCGCCGAAGCGCTGATGGGACTGGGAAGCTACC
>CAZCSO010000028.1:0-13677 GCA_964501315.1 uncultured Candidatus Izemoplasmatales bacterium
ACATTCGCGCAGCCATTGCCCATCTGTGGTTCGTCATCATCCATCCGATGGATGATGGTAACGGGCGTATCGCACGGGCCCTGTCGGATATGATGCTCAGCCGCACCGAAAACAGTTCAATCCGTCTGTATTCGATGAGTGCAGCGATCAATGAGAACCGCCGAGGCTATTATGACGTTTTGGAACAGACGACGACAGGGGCGATGGATATCACCGACTGGATCGGATGGTTTTTACAGATCGTTCTCATCGCGCAGCAAAACGCCCGCGGAACCATCGAAAAGGTTGTAGCCAAAGTACGGTTCTGGCAGCTTCATATCCACGATGATCTCAACCCACGCCAAAAGAAAGTGCTTAACCGTCTCCTTGATGTCGGCAAAGAAGGATTCGAAGGAGGAATCAACGCCCGGAAATACATGTCGCTGTGCGATTGCAGCCGTGTCACCGCCAGCCGCGATCTGAGTGATCTGTTGGAGAAAGGGTGTATTGTCAGCCGTGGGGCAGGGGGACGGAGTACGAGTTATGATATTGATTGGCAATGAATTATGAGTTTGGCAGCCTGTTTTTTTAAATGTCATGTTATTTCGAACAATCTGCAAATATCTATATCAAGAACTATAGCTATTTGATACAGTTGTTGGATATTAAAATGCTTTCCTTTTCCTATTTCTCCTAATGAAATCATAGTAGTTGTTTTGTGCCCAATTGCATGAGACAGTTCTAATTGCGTCATCCCTTTCGCTTCTCTATACTTTTTAACATTTCGACCAATTTTAGTATGTAGTTCTTGGATAGAGAGTGACAAACAACTTCCTATTGGAATAATTTTTTTCTAAGTTTATAAGAGTTAATATACTTTTATCAACTTCCTATGGGAAGTTAAAAGGTAGATTATAGTTTGCATTGCTATAATCACGAATAATATAGGTTGAAATGTAATGACAAATACGTTAAATGAAAAAATTATCACTGTTAAAGAGCGTCTCAAAAAAGAATTTTTACACGATGAACGTCCATGGGTAGTGACTTTTTCTGGAGGCAAAGATTCAACGACTGTACTGCATTTGGTCATAGAGATGCTTTTAGACCTTCGGAAAGACAAGCAAGATCTCAAAAAGGTATATATTGTCTCTTCTGATACAGGTGTAGAGATGCCTATTATTGAGGATTACACAACCAACAAACTGGCGCAAATTGATGAATTTATCCAATACGAAAAACTCAATGTGGAAGTAAATCTTCTCAAGCCAAAAGTGACCGAAAGTTTCTGGACACTTTTACTTGGTAAAGGCTATCCCTCTCCAAATCAAAACTTTCGTTGGTGTACAGATCGAATGAAAATCAAGCCGGCGACGAATTTTTTAAAAAGCCTATCTGAAAGAAAAGAAATTTTGATGCTATTGGGTGTTCGTTCTGATGAATCTCAATCACGTGCACAATCTATTGAAAAACGGGATGAAAACTATCGTGGTTTTTCCAAGCATCCTGAGATTCCAAATGCCTTTGTTTTTTCACCGATTAAAGACTGGACAAATGCCGAAGTGTGGACTTTTTTGAGTAAATACCAAGCCCCTTGGGGCAAGCATAACGATATGATGGTACTTTACGATAAAGGTTCAGGTGAAGCCGATTGCAACATTGCCTTAAATCCTGAAGCAGCCACGTGTGGTAAGACACGTTTTGGTTGTTGGGTTTGTACTGTTGTAAGTAAAGATAAGTCCATGGAGAATATGCTTCGTAATCAAGAAGACAAATGGATGGAGCCTCTTCACCATTTCCGAAATAAGCTAGAAGAGTATCGATATGATGAAAATAAACGTCAAGGTCGCCGTAGAAATGGCCAAAAATCGATAGGCCCTTTTTTGCTATCTGTTCGACAAGAATTATTTCGTGAGCTTCTCGCTGTTGAGCAAGGTTTAGCTGACAAGCTTAATGGCAAAAAGCTAATCAGCGATGAAGAGATTGTTCAGATTCAAGAAGAGTGGCTACACGATGGTGACTTTTTTGAAACAGCTATAACTATTGCCCACGAGTATGGACGAAACGTGGCCTTTGAATCGGTTAAGGCTTTCAATGGTGAAGAACGTAGCTATATTCAAAGTATCTGTAAAGAGCATGATATTGATGTTGAGCTGATTGAACATATCATGCAAAAAGAGCATGCCTATCGGCATCAGCTCAAACGCACCAAGCTTTTCACTGAAATGGAAGCTCTGGTAGAACATTATGCGACAGGTAAAATCAATGCGGTTTAAAACGATCACCATAGAGAATGTCTTCTCTTACGCCGGTGCCAAGACATTTGATTTTAGGAATGATGAGCAGCCAATTGCCTTGATTATCGGTGAAAATGGTTTTGGTAAAACCTCATTTATCAACTCTGTCAAAATCGCCTTGCATGGTATCAGTCGCGATATTTTGAACATTGGTGCACAGACACTTAGCAAAGACGAGTTTATTTTGGGAAGTGCTACGAAGAATTTTAGCGGCATTCTCAACCGCACCGCAAAAAGTGCTGGTGACAATGAAGCAAAAATCATCATTGAGCTTGAAGATGATGATTTATTGCGCATCGAGCGCACCTATGTGGTTAGACCAAATAGTTATGTAGAGCAACTCGTGTTAAAAGATGAGAATGGTGCTATTTTTGCCGAAGGTGAAGATGCCCAAGACATCATCAACTCTAAAATTTCACCAACCATGGCACGATTTTTCTTCTTTGATGGGGAAAAGATCCAGACGATTGCCGACTTTTCTCATGCCGAGTTTACCAAGATGCTTGAGGATGTCCTGGAACTGGATATTTATGACCAGATGGCTAAGGATGCCGAGCAGCTCATACGCAAAATTAGTAAAACTGAGCTCGATGCTGATCTACAAGCACACCTGGAAGAGAAAGAGCGTGAGCATGCGCAAGTGATAGCCGAGATCGAAGTGGCCAAAGAAAAGTTGCAGCATGAAAAAAATGTTGTTCTCAAAGAACTACAATCCCAGCAGCGTCAACTGGCCAACAAGCTCAACAAGCTCAAAAGCCGCTATACAGAAGAACTAGAAGTTGCCAAAGCTCGTCATGCTACTTTGCTGGAAGAGCGCACCGACTTGATCAAGCAGTTCAAAGAAGTGACACTGGTGCAGCTGCCATTATTGCTTAGTCCAGCTCTTGGTAAAAAAGTTTTTGACGATATCAATGTCAATTACCGTGGCAAGATCCACATCGATACTGAGCATTTAGCAGCTAAAAAAGCAGAGCTTTTAGCACTTTTACAGGGCGATAGTAGCCCTGTAGCTATGGCATTTGACCAGGTGTTCCAGTCAACTAGCGAGCAGCAAACAGTAACATTTGCTGACCCCTATCGCATTGAAAAGCAATTTGATAGTTTAGAGAGTAAAAAAGTTGATCTTGATGGATTGTTCAAGGCACTGTCTGCGAATAAACAAGCGTTGGCAGTAGCAGAGATGGAGATTCATGAGTTGCAGCACAAGTGTGATGAAGACACAAAAGAACACACCAGCGACATCACCAAGGAAAAAGAGCTGCTTACAGCCATAGGCCGGCAAGAAGCAGCGTGCGAGATGTTCGAGCAGCGTTACAACGAGCTTGTAGTGCAGGAGAAATCACTGAGAAGTGAGATCTCCAAGATTTCCATTGCCGAGCACAAAAACGAGCTCGCTACGACGAAGCTCAATACGCTGCAGTCGGTTATTAGCGTCAGCCAGCTAATGAAGCAGCGTATTAAGACAGACAAGCGTGCCGCATTGGAAGAAAAGATCAACGCCAAGTTCAACCTCCTCAAAAAAGAGGGGTATGAAGCCAAGAGTATTCAATTGGATGATGACTTTAACATCAACATCTACAATGCTGATGGCCAGGCTATGGACATCCTTTCTAGTTCTTCCGGACAAAAGCAGATCATCGCTACAGCACTCATCTGGGGCATCTCAGAGTACATCGCCGAAGATATCCCGATGATCATCGATACGCCTCTTGGACGACTGGATGATAAAAACCAGACGCTCATCCTTAATGAGTTTTATCCCAATGCCTCGAAGCAAGTCATCATCTTACCAACACCAAGCGAGCTTAAGCACGATGGCTTTAAACAGTTAGGTCCTCAAATTGCCCATATCTTCGAACTAAGCAATAGCGGTTCAGCCACATCCATCACTCAAAAGAGTGCAAATGAAGCGTTGTTTGCACCGTATCAACAAACTCTGGAGCTTGTCTAATGCACACCTCTGCCTATACCGAACAGAACCTTCCCCGCATTGCCAAGCTCTTAGGCTTTGAGAATGAACCACGCTGGCTGACCATCCGTTTTGCGGTCTCAGTTTCACTGGCGCTTGAGACACCGCCAGACTTAGATGAAAAGATCGACTTCTCTGGTGGTAAGACCTATGCCTGGGATGTTGTTACTGGAAAAGGGAAGAGTGACTTTCAAGGGGATCAGGCCGACTATCATGATCTAATGGCCCTTATTGTGGCAAATGCCAACGACCAGCAGATAAAAAGCGATAAAGAGTTTGAAAAAGCATTAGAGCATCACTGTGAAAGAGGCTTTACGGTTTTGGCCTCTTCACTTCGTGATAATAGTGATGTGTTTGAGTGGCTTAGACAAGAGTTTAATTAATTAATTCCTCAAGTTGCCGTTTAATAATTTTATAGCCACAAATTTGATGGGGGACATCTTCAAATTCGTATGCGAGAAAGTCAGAATAATTTTTTTTCGATGTAGATAAAGGAATTTGTATAGCTTTATTGTCAAACACATAAAGTGCACCGAATAAAGGAATATCATCGATTTGAGTGATTTTAACTTTGCCAGGAAAAGCATTGTGTATATCTGTACAAATTGATAGACTCTCTTCTATTTTATTCTGCAATTCAGTAGGGTTGCCATTTGTAAAGAGGTTGGATAAAGAAACAACGGCAGGGTTTTCTTTAGAAAAAAGTATAAAATGAATTTTGAGTTTATCGTTCTTTCCCAGAGCATGTATAAATGCTCTTTGATAATTTTTCAACCAAGTCCTACCATATATTTGACAAATATATATTTCTGATGATTCCTGGATTAATTGTTTATATGGAATTGTCTCAGCATTGTGTACAACTCGCTCAAAGCCTAGTTCTGTATTGTCATGATGATTTTTTAGCATACGGGCCATATTGCTAAATAGCTCTTTTCTTGTTGTTGCATCTGTCATCCAGTCAAAAAACACAAAAGCCATCAAAGAAAATACGAGTGTTTCAGCAAGTAAAGGAAGATTTAAATCGTGTATAAAACTATGCACAACCAAAGCACCTATAACTAATAAGCCAAATGCGGTATGTTTATTTTTGTAGTACCATTCTCTCATTGATTAAACCTTTTCAATATTTTGTTTAGGTAGTTCCCAAAATGCCAAATCTCGCATCTTGGTCATATTTTTGTTTCCATCTACATACACACTGTAATGTTTTTCAAGTTTTCGTATCTGTTCCATGAGCCCTTCGGCTTCGGACTTATTGCTGATGTTAAAGATCGAGGTGATGTCTTGGGCCTTGATGTTTGAGACCTGATGCACGATCCAGGTTTGGATGTAGTTGGCATAGTTATCCTCTGATGTTTTGAAGTGGGTCAGCTGCTGGGTGGACAAGATGGTCCCTACGCCGAACTCACGCCCCTCTTTGAGGATTTTCTTGAGGCTCTCAAAATCCTGGGACATAAAGTTGTCTGCTTCATCGACCAAGACCATCTTGGTGATCTGGCGGAAATCACCTTGGTGTTTGGAGGAACCTTTGATATGCATCTGAGTATAGAAGATGTCCAAGGTGATGGCAACAATGAGGTTTTGGATGTCTGTATCGTAGCCAGAGAGGTTAATGACGGTAATACCGTTGATGAGATCATACAGGAAGACTGTTTTCTCTGGGTTTGGCTCGAAAATCTCAAACGTCATGAGCTTTTCAAGTGCGGCATAGAGCGAGTCGTAAGCGACTTTTTCTTCGTTGGAATAAACGTCCCAGATGTCGCTGATGGTAGGTGCTGGCTTGTGCCAGGTTGATTTGTCGCCTTTGCTGATTCCACGGCGTTCATAAGCCTCTAAGATGATGCGATTGAGGTTGGACTGCTGCACGGGCCCAAGTCCAAAGGCTTTAGCCAAGGTTGTTTTGAATAGGTTGGTTGTGTGCACAGGAAGTAGCGGCCGATCACCGAATAGTGCCAGCGGGTTGTACGGTAGATGATAGGGTTCTAGTACGTTGGCACCGGTTGGTTCGGTGAAATCCTCTTTGATATAGTCACCCTTGTAGTCAAAAATCAAAATACCAATGGGTGAACCATCCACATTGTGATGTGCATTTTGCATTATCTGAGCGATAAGTGACTTGGTGAACTGGGTTTTCCCGGTACCCATGGTGCCGATGATGCCGGTGTTGGTGTTGAGCGTTTTGGTGGTGTCTGTCGGGTACCAGAGGATCTCTTCTTTGGTATGACTGTGAGTACCAAATTTGATGCACATGGGAGCGCTTGGTTCAGCAGGTTCTGCGACCGGTTCTGGCTTTTCTTCTACCGGCGTATGTGTTGGTTCAGAAGCAGTTATGACCTCTTGGTCAGGTAATGTGTGCTCTAGTACAGAAGGTTTTTTCGTTTGAGAACAACTCACATCATACAGCATATAGGTTTTATTGGTACCAAACTCTTCATTCCCAAGTTTTTCTTTGAGATGTGCAAATGAGGCATGTAGCATTTGACTTTGATAATCAAATGGTAGGCGGCATTCCAGGATTCCCTCTTTAACGGCGATGGAAGTATCGAACTGTATATCCAGGAAGGCTACGACAGCCCCTTTGCTATGGTCGTCAAATTCGATGAGGGGATAACCACCTTCAAGTAGCTTCTCACGTTTCGTGTAAAGAGCATCAAAGTAATCATCTGCAAATACATTGTAGAGCTGATATTTCTCTACCTGCATAAATACCTGGCGGATAAACAGTCCTTTGAGCAGTCTGCTTTTGAGATCGTCACCACTAAAGAGGTGGTCATAGAAGTAAGATTTGAGCGCTTTGGCTTGTTGTAGTGCTTTTTGCATATCGGCACTGCCGGATTTTACTTCGACCGGGTAGAGTATTACCCCTTCGTCGCAGAAACCAACCAGCAAGATGTCATCAGAAATAGGCCCAAGCTGGAGATCATCGTTACTTATGCTTTCGTTGTAACGAGAGAAGTCACTTTTGCTCATGGAGAGGCCAACACTGCCTGAAACCCGAATCATCTCTGCAACAGAGAGAGGAACCCATGTGATTTTTGGAGAAGAGAGGTAGGCTGTGATGTACTTGTATGCGGCAATGATACCGTTTTTCTCTTTTTTGATCGTTTCGCGCTCAGTGATCATCTTAATGAGCCATTCACCGTTGAAGGCATTAAACTCGCTAATGATCTCTTTTGAACCGACAATGCTTGAGTAGAGATCACTTTTAGCCGTCACGGTAATGGCATCGTAACTGGCCGATGAGCTGTACTGGTCAGAATAGTGGATGAGAATGAGATCTTTATAGCTGTCAAAGAAATCCAGCGTGACTTTCGGGTCAATGATGATCGTCCATAACGCGCTGGAGTAAGACTTTTCAAGGAGTGTCTTAAAGTTGTCGCTGATCATCAGTGCGATGGCATTGTCTTTGACATAAGGAGAACCAGATTCATAGACTGGGCGCTGCATGGCATTGTAGATTTTGGCCAGCTGTAGGTGCGGGAGATTATCAACATCGACATTTTTCAAGCCAAAGCCGCTGTAGTAATGTTCGTCAATCTTTTCAGAACTTTCTCCAGAGATAAGCCCCTCGTAGACCAGGCCAGATTGTTTGGTGTGGACATTACGGTTGCGGATCTGGACCTTCTCATTATTTTTAAAGAAGGAAAGATGGCAGTAATTTTGTGTTTCAGTCGTTAGATGTTTGCTGTAGGTAATGTGCGTACGCATGGTATCGATGATGCTGTCAGCGTCATCATCTTTGAGACGATATTTACGTTTAATATCAGAGTTCCCATCCATGTCGGCGAAGCGGTCAAAAGCCGTCTCTTCAAAATGATCATCATAAAGGTTGACAATCATTTTAACGGGCTCCGTAAAGGAACTTTTGTAAAACTGTACGATACCTTCAAAAAGCTCTTCGTTACGTCCATTATTGATACTGTTAATGATGAGTGGAGCATCATTTCGGAAGTCAAAAAGGGCACTAAACGCTTCTTTAAATTCACGTATTTTTTCAGCCGTCAATTTGGCGACATAGCTAAATTCGTTGGCTTCGTTGGGAACAAACTCCAACCAGAAAGGATCTTCATCGATCACCTGCGTGTAAGCGTAATTTTCGTTGTCTATAAACAGGTACGGGAATAAACCCTTGGCATTTAAGCGCTTGAGCGTCACCGTGAAAAGATGCTGGTAGCTTTCATCTTGTGGATCAGAAGCACGTTTGACCAGATGAAGGATATAGGCGAGTACCAATGGAGAAAATGGCGATAGAAAAGTTCTCTTCTTGTCGCGTACAAAGCCAAACTCAAAGATCGTTTTGTGATCAGCTGAAAGGGCTTGATCTGTAGGGATGTTTGATACGTATGCCAAGCAGCTGTTTATAAATGCTGCAGCTAATGTACACACCTCTTTATCCCAGGCACATAATGACGGAGTGGTTTTATTCGCCTGGAAATAGACGAGCAGTGCTTGGTAAGAAGCGGCGATGTTCTCATCGATCCGTTTGAGTTCAGTGTGGTTCGCATAAGAGCCATTGGTTGATTGATAGGCTTGGCGAATGATTAGTTGATATTCATACTCAACGTAGGTATTCCGATCGCCGACGAGTAAAAACTCCCGGTTATCCAAAATGGCTTTTTTCTTGGCTTCGTTGTATTCGGCATTTCCGGATTGAGTAAATAATCTGTCGGTTCGCTGGGTATTGACAAGCAGCGGTAGCGAAATCTTGTCCTCAATTTTTTCGTTTTCAAGTGCGAGCATTAACGACTCGGTGCCATTGGTAATGGCAAACTTTACTTCATCGTGGGCATCGTAAAACTTAGAGATGTCCAGGAAAGGATGTTCGATGATATTGACCTGTTCTGTGTCTGTTGGAAGCACATAGGCTACACCTTTGGGCTCTGCAGAAAAATTCAAATTAAAGGTATTGAGTTTAAGCAGCAGTTCTTGCTCTTTTGGTTTGACAAGAAAATAGTTTTTGATGCCGTCAAGAGTGAATGAACCCTTGCGGAGAATGAGGATCTTGAAAAAATGTGTTTCGTTTGATTTCGTTGTTTGTAATCGTAATCTAAAAAAGAGAGGTTTCCCTTCAAAAGGGACTTGTAGATCAAGCTTGCGGTGTATGTACGTCATGGAGACTTTTGTGGCAAGCTCTGGATTGTCCATAATGGCGAAGTTATCAGTTTTTAGACCATCGCCTTTAAATTTGAAGAGCAAAGAAGTATAACCGCCTTCTGCAAATACGATGATATTTTTGTTGCGCTGACCGGCTGTGGTTGTACTATCATCACGAATGAAAAATGGTTCTGTCGTAATGAGTTCTGAACCATCGTAAATGATGGCTTCACCTTTGTTCTTGTCAATCTCTTTTTGCAACTGTTGAAGGGTGGTGTTTTCCCAATCATCTACCCCTAGTCGCTCTTTAACGAATTCCGGAGAGAACTTTGTTAGACGATCGGGTAGCTCATTTGCGAAATTTCTAATATTGTATTCGATTTCGGTGTAGAGCTTTTGATTATCAAGAATGCGTTTTTGGATTTTATCGCGGTCTGTATAGTTGTGCAGGTCTTTATCTTCAAAGAGGTGAAGGCTTTTGAAGTCCACATGGTCAGCTGCAATGGAATTATAAATACCTTCATACCCAAAGGCAGACTGGTTGTCCATAATGATCTGTTTGGTTTGCATCTCAAGAAGTGCGCTAAAGAGCACAGGTTTAGAAGTGGATTTGCAGAGTGTGCTGAGGTGCTCCTGGACAAATGGTGCACTTAGTGGAGCCCCCGGTGCAGCTAAATCATGCGCACTGTTTAGAAGCGTGTCAAGACGACTTTGATGTAAAACCAGTAGTGCACAATTTATAAAAATTTCATCGGGACGAGATACCGCATCGCGCAGAGTGGAAATGAAATGTTCATTCATAACATTTTCTACGTCATTAACATATACAAGGCGAATATTGGCTATTTCGATATAGGGCAGTGTCGTATTTAAATAGTTGAGCTCGCCAGTTTTGATGGCATTTAGTGAGCAAAGTAAGGCTTTGAGCTGATCTGCGTCATCTGAGTAAAAACGATAACGGTACCCCGGCTTTAGCCGTGCTTTGAGCCATGCAGTGAGGTTTTGGACCAAAAAAACATTAAAGGGTTGTTTTGACATAAACTGCATCTCCACTATCGCTTTTTCTATCGATGTTGCCAACACGTTCATAGAGCTCTATGAGTGCTAGTCGTGATTGTTGGTCGAAGTACACACCTCTATTTTCAAACTGAAGCATGAGATCTTGAAAGCGCATCTGTTTTCGTTCTGCTATGGCAATATTGGTCAGAAGTAAAATCGTGTCTTGCTCAAGCACTAGCACTTTCCCAAATCTGCCGCGTCCTTGAAGGAATGGTTCTGCTACTTGACGCTCGAAAGCACGCCGGTAGTTTTCAAAAATATCTTTCCTCGAGCTTTGATCTTGGAATTGTTCCATGACAGCTTTCAGGAGGTAATTAAGTGCTTCTTGAACACTGGTGTACTCTAGGATATTTTCCTTTAGCTTACGAACTGAGCGAAATTTAGCCTCAAATTCTCGTAAGGTATTGACCGTTTCTTGGGTGTCCTTAAGCAACGTTGGCAACTCATAAAGCCTAAGGTTTCCATTCTTTGAGATCCTCATTAATGTTTCCAAGAATGAAAGGTAGGGGAATATGTATTTGGCATGTTCATAAAGGGTCCGATACCCTTCATAAACGAGCTTTTTACGCTCTGTACTTGCCTTCTCATAATTTAATATGAAGTGCAATGGTCTGGAAGCAGGTGTTTCAAACGTATATGGATTTAGATTTAAGGCCAATTGCGAACAATAGAGGAAAAGGTAGAGCCGTAAAAACTGTTCGGCATGTTGCGTAAAATAATGCGTGTTTTTGGCCAGGAATTCAATGTCTTTTGTGAAAAGTTCATCGAGAAATGGCAAATAGGACACTGTTTGATCATTATGCTTGTTATCAATGAGGATTTGTTCAAACTGTTTGACGATTCTGGACTCTAGAAAATTGAGTTTTGTATCAAAGCTAATAGTGTAATCATCTTGTTTCAACATGAGTTTGAATATGTCGAAGACTTTGTTCGATTTGCTATCGGGCAAATGTGCTTGAAACAGGAGTAGTGAAAATGTTGGCATAGAATCATCTGGGAAGAAAACGCTTTCTAGTACTGATACTGCAGAGGAGTCAGTAAGTTCACTTGCAAAAGCACTAAGGCACGATTCTTTGAAAGATGCAAAAGAAAACTCTTTTGGCATCTTCTTTTCGGTGATATAGGACACTAAAAGCCCAATAATCGCTTTTAGGTTGTAATCGCTATGCGCACTTGCATCTTTATTGCTGAAAGGGTAAAAAGTCGATGGTGGTAAGTTCTTTTCACCAATCGATTCTGCCGTGATATTGTGTAAATTATCTAGCATGGGCTTTGACCTTTATTTTTCCAGCAGTGTTTTTAAACTCATAAGTTTGCCCATCATGAACAATGACTAATTTATTTGTGTCTTTGGCAAAATCGATGATGCGTTCTAAGAGCTCTTCAAAGATGACAATAGTATTGCGATCGTGCTTATTCGGGCGGTAGCCATCATTAATGGCCTGAATGAGTTTATACATGCTCAAAGAAATCTCGATAACTTCAAGCGGTTGATCATTGACTTTCAAATAGCATGGAAATGAGTGGATACGGTGTTTGGTATGGCTTTGAATGGCTTCAAGATTAGGATCAAATTCTACACTCGTGCATAGGGCGTGATTATTTATTTCTGACAGGGTAATGAGTCCTTGATCTGAAAGCGTCGGCAAGTGCTTATTTGCATAAGCCAAAATGGCCTTTTCTAGTTTGTCGTAGAAAGATAGAATAGGCTTCTCATTATATTGTTCATGCGCATAGAGGAGCTCAATGAAATCATGAGTTGTCTGATCATTGAATTCCTCTTTGAACTGCTGATGATAATTCGTTGCGCAGGAATGATTTCTAAAGAGATAGAAAATCCGCACCAATAGGTGGGGATCATTCAGAGGTAATAAGGGCTCTGAGAACTGGGCATTGAACTGATCAATAAATGCATTGAGCTCAGGATCGGTTTTATTGCTTTTGCGTTCAAGGATAAATGTATCTAGTTTTGCAGTACGCAACAGGCACGGATCTTCTTTTCGAATGTTGTCTATGAGTGCATTAGCACTATCTTCAAAGAGAGTGTGGACCAATGACTTTGGACCTACAAGCAACGTGTAAATGAAGTCGAGTAAGCTTCGAGTTGTTAGGAATTGATCATATTTTAAATGGATCGTCACTAGCAGTTCCACAATACTATTCTTAATGGCTTCAAGTTGTAAAAGTTGAAAGTTTTTATGGATAATATTCAAGGTTCGATGTTGGAGATCTTCTTCAAAAGCTTTGTAAAAGGGGTTAGAGTCAGTTTGAGCAGTAACTTTATCGAACAATTGATGAATAAATGATGATGTAATCTTGTCCTGGGCCATCTCGAATTTCGAATAATCTTCAAAATTGATGAATATGACACCATCGGAAGATGTGTTCTTGGAAACATAGCCCTGTATAGCATGACGGATGTCCTTGTGTTCGTCACTTCCTTCTCGGGCAAAGTTCAGCAAAATTCCTATGTTAATACCAACTACTAGGGGTTTGTGCCCTCGCTTGAACAAAGAAAACTTGTCATTTAATGCATCTACAGCTGATTGATCCGGCTTAAAGCTATGAGTGGCGTCGATATGGACATCGTAGTACTTACCATAATATTTTTGGTTTTGGCCAATAATGGCAGATTTTCCATCACCACTACTACCACATAAAAAGATTATAGCTTTCGTGTCACGATATTGACCAAGGAGTTCTTTGTAGCGTTTTTCTATGGCTGTTTCGATATAGAGATAATCAAAAACGTTTTTTGGTTCATGATCACTAAGATCTTTTGGAGTGTAAACAGCCTGAGGAGATGCTTTTGAAAGAGCAGTGAGAGTATTAAACAATTGGCTCATGAATTACCACAACTAAAAAAAACATTTTTATTCTTATATGTTTTGAATTTTTTAGGATAATAGCCAATTAAACGGGTGATTAAACTTAATTTTTAGTTATAGGCATACATTATTCATTGCTTGTGACACATTGAAAATATTTTTTTGAAAAGATGTATGTATATATATTCTATCGACATGTTGTCGGAAAACCTCAAATTTTACTATTCGTACATGGTGTGATTCCGACAGTGTTTTTCGTATATTTTATTGTTATTTGACAGATCGATTTGGAATGCTTGATGACAGTGTGCGAAAAACAACTGTTTTTCGACATTACAGTGTGTCGCACACCCCGCTCTCTTTAATGGCTTCCCGGATCTTTTTGCAGTGCAGGTTCTCGATATAGAGCTTCAGCCATGATTCGACCCAGTAGGGGATCTCTCTACCT
>CAZCSO010000029.1:0-13234 GCA_964501315.1 uncultured Candidatus Izemoplasmatales bacterium
TTCTGCTGGTAATGGATTTACCCTTCGCAAAGCAATTGTTTCCTTTGCGAGCAAATTACTTTTTGAGACAATTTCAACCACGGTATGTACTTCCATCATAACATACCCATCCAATGTTTGATGCATGATGTAATCTAATCCAAACACTTCCTCCCGATTGAATGCTTGGGCTAGGGAGCGATAACTAGATAAACTGGCAACGAAGGCTGTTGTTGTAGTTGTGGTGGTTAGGGTGTCCGTAGAGGATTGGGTCGTTGTGGTCGTCGTTTCTGAATTCGTTGTTGTTGTTGTTGTTGTTTCAGTATTTGTGGTGGTTGTCTCTGTCTCAGCGGAAGTGACGGTTGTTGTAAAGGTTAAATCAATTTCACAGGCACTGACTGTGAGGACAATAAAAACCAGTACAAACATTGATAATAGTCGTTTCATTTAGATCCACTCCTCTCTTCTTACTAGAATCACAGGCTGTGCTTGTGGAGTCACTGGATATAAGCCTGTTTTGAATATTTGATTCACTACTTCAACGGATACATGATTCGCTTCATTGGCTTTTTGAATTATCTGATTGTATTCATTGATTTTTGCCATTACACTTGCATACGCTTCTGGATATTCCAATTGATAAGGATGGATTAATTGATAAGCTCGCATGATGTTACTAAATTGCCCAAGTGAGACAGGTGAAATCGTTTCAAGCGCTTGATTGATTTCTTCTAAGGACACTTTCGGCACTGCTTGGAAAACTGCGGTAAATGCTACGTCTTGGGTTGCTTGTTCGGGAATCACTTGGTTCCATTCCTTAAATGAGTAGCGATATTTCTCATCTTCTGGTTTGCTTGGAATAAGATCAAGGGTTGGTTTTTGGCCGTATTCCACTGTTACTGTTTGATAGACTGTCATATCATCATGATAGAAGGTATAGGTGTATTGATTGATTTGATAAGTAGCCATAACGATTAAATCGGATTCGATGGAACTATAAGTTTGATCCCAAGCTAGGAATGTATAGCCTGTTCTACTTGGGTTAATCGGAGCGGTTGCGGAACTACCAAATTCGACCGATTCGGTTTTGATAATAGAGCCATCAAAGTCCTTGAAGATGACTTCATAACTGTTAATAGTGTATTGAGCAGAAACTACTAAATCGGATGTGATATTGTTAAATTTTTCATCCCAGTTACTGAAGGTATAGCCTGTTCTGCTTGGATTACTTGGCGCTGTCGCAGCACTACCATATTCAACGGTTTGTGTCTTAAGGACTGTACCGTTGTAGTCTTTGAACACAACTTCATAACTGTTAATCGTGTATTGAGCAGAAAGCACTAAATCATTTGTTATTGAATTGAATGCTTTATCCCAAGAAATGAAGGTATAGCCTGTTCTACTTGGGTTACTCGGAGCGGTTGCGCCACTTCCATACTCAACGGTTTCTGTCTTAAGGATTGTACCGTTGTAGTCTTTGAAGATGACTTCATAACTGTTGATTTGATACTGAACCTTGAGGATGATTTCTTCTGCCGGCATTATCTCTGGTACATCTTTATCGAAACCATCAAATGTATAACCTGTTTTTCCTGGTTCTACAAACGAGTCAAGATTGACTGGGTCACCATAATTAAACGAGATTGAGAATAACAAGTCATCGTCCTCGTTCAAGATTGTGATGGAATAAGATAAAACATGATAAACGGGTGAAATAACCAAATTTTGATCAGGCATTTCATCAGGAAAAGCGATGTCCCAACCAACGAACTCATAACCGATCACGCTGGGTACAGGAATATCTAAAGAGGCTAAATCAAATTGATATGAAACATTCGCTGAATAAACCACTTGATTGTTCGAGTTGACCACTTGGAGGAGATAATAATTAACCTCCCATTTTGCATATAATGTTACATCCTCTGCAGGCATGAATCCATATCCAAATGGTTGTGATAATTCAACATCTGTATACCATCCAGCAAAGGTATAACCTTGACGGGTTGCATTAGGAATGCTTGAAAGATCCTCGCGATAATTCTTCGTAATGGAATCTAACTCATATCCTCCTAACGCATTAAAGTGGATATTGTAAGACATCACTTCATAAAGACCACGAATTAAAATATTATTCGCTGGCATGGTTTGTGGAATGCTTTGGTTCCATCCAACCCACTTGTATCCTACTACATTAGGAATTTCAAAGTTTGTTAAATCGATGGTTGATCCATAGTCAAACCACTCAGAATATATAACTTGATTGTTTAGATCAATGAGTTGTAGCCGATATTGGTTGATTGTCCATTTTGCATAAAGAGTGATGTTACTTGCGCCTATTTTCCAGGTAGTGTACTCTTCTTCAAAGGTTTCATCAAGATACCATCCACCAAATGTATAACCAACACGTTGTGGTGATAGTGGGGGTATTACTGCTTCTTCATAGTCAGCGATAATTGGATTAATATCTAGAGTAGTTGAAGTAACAAATTCTATCGTGTATTGGTTCTTTTCGTATTGTGCTGTCGCAGATACATCACCATCTGGCATTAAATTGGGGACAGTTGGAGTAAAGCCGATAAATTGGTGTCCTACTTTATTTAAATGTTGGGGTATGAGAATCGATAAATCACTTTGATAATCTAGCCACATCGAAACAAGCGATGTTCCATCGTCATTGAATAATTCAAATAAATACTGGTTGATTTCGTAACTCGACTCTAACACGAGATTTTCATCTGGCATAAATTGAGGTAAGATTTGAACGAAACCAAGCCAGGTATATCCTTGTTTGGGAAGTGATGGGATTTCGATATTCGCTAAGGATTCGCCAAAAGCAACTGATAGTTCAACGACAACGATGCCTTCTTCATCTACCAATTGAATCGAGTGAATGTTTTTCGTGTAGTGAGCAACGAATTGAAGGTTTTGTGCTGGCATCGTAGCAGGTAAAGCGATATTCCAATCTTGGAATGTAAACCCAACACGAGTCGGTGAGGTGATTTGTAAGGATTCGAGGGATTCTCCATATGGGATGTCTTCAGTGTAGATAACATCATTATTCCAATCTAGGAATGCGATGGTATAAGACTCCACATTCCATTTTGCATAAATAGTGAGATTCGAATCTGACATAATGGCTTGCGAGAATACGTTTGTGAGTGATTCGTTGGTATACCATCCACCGAAGATATGTCCCTCTTTTTGGGGGTCTATGGGTAAAGAAATGGATTGGCCAAAATCAATATTGATTGGATCTATTTGATCTCCGCCATTGGTTTCAAAACTTAGGCGGTATTGATTAACCTGATATGTTGCTTGAAGTGTGACATCATTCGCTGGCATGGTTTCAGGAAGAGGAATACTCCATCCAAGAATGGTATGACCGATTTTATTGGGGACTTCTTGGGAATACACTGTTAAATCAGTTTGATAATCTAAAGTATATGCCCATAATACCGAACCAAACTCATCCACATATTTTAATTCATATTGATTGATTTGATACAAGACCGTAATCGTGAGATCATTGGCAGGCATGGTTTGTGGTAATGTTTCACTAAAGCCGATGTGAGTGTAGCCTGCTTTTTCTACGTGTAATTCTTGATAACTCATGATTGTTCCATACTCGAAATCCGATTGGTATAAAATCTCTTGACTCAGTCCCAAAATGGTCAATTGATAAGACATAATTTGCCATTTTGCGTATAGCGATACATCATTTGTGGACATCTCAAACGGAGTGAACGAAATGGTGAATGTTTCATCCATGAACCATCCTAAAAACTGATGTCCTTCTTTTACTGGAGTGGGGATGGACGAAACAACAGATTCATATTGAATGGGTAGACGATTCAAGGGTTCTCCCCCATTCGTTTCCAAATCAATGTAGTAAGTGCGATTTCTTTCGCTATAGATGGGATAAAAATCATGAGTTCCAAAAACAGAACTGTAAACATTCGGACTCCAGTATGAAAACTCATACTCATAATAAGTTGTGGAATCTTTCATTGGAGCTACAGGAACGTAAATACTATTTCCAAACTCAAGATTCTGCTGATGATAAATATTCCCTTCAGCGTCATAGAATGTCACTAGGTACTTCACTACTTCTTGAGCGAATGTTGCCCGAACGTCCATATTTCTTCTAACAAAGGATAAGTCTTCACTCCATCCAGTAAAACGATATTGATATTGCGCATTTCCTTGTTTGGTTGGTATGAATATTTCACTAATATCAGAACCATATGGCACAATCATGGTATCGAGTATGAAATTACCATATTCATCATAAAAATCAATTTGATAATTTCGAATGGATTGGCTAAATAACGCTTCAAAAGAAGTGTGCGATCCTAAGGTTCCTGGGATGGAATCAATACTGCCGTCACCATTGATATCCCACCCAATAAATTGGTAATCATATTCTGGAGTTGACGGTTTCGTGGGTTGAGTGGGCAATATGATGGGATTACCAACAGCAATTGGTGTTTTTACATAAATCTTTTCTTCCACAATAAAGCTCGCATAAAACCATTGATTCACCCAATAGGTTGTTAAAGGAATGGGCGACCCCACCCAAGCAGCTTCTTCGATGTGGAAATAGACTTTAGCCTGGGGAGTGTACCCAAAAACCTCAGGTGATACAAGACCAAGTGAAGCGGGAAGAACGATGGATTCTAGACCAACAGCGCTATCGAACATGTGTGGATGAATCGCTTGACTTCCAGAGACAATCTCAACTGTTTTTAAGGAAGCAGGAATTTGATAAGCATATCCAAACAAGGTTCGAAGCGTCCAAGGATTGTGACCGCTAATCGTTAGGTGGGTGATATTTGTTGCACCTAATAAAGCGTAGGGTTCCACAACAATAGAAACCGCTGGGAAATGAAGGGAAGTAAGAGAAATAGCATCATGGAAGGCATATTCTCCTACATCAACGACTGATTCTGGAATCGAGATAAATGATAGGTTCTTGTAAGACGAAAAGGTATACTTAGGAATACTTGAAATTCCAGGTAGTAAGATGACTTCCGAAATATTTGGAGCGGTATAGGATGGTAAAATGTTATCGTTATTTAAGTTAGAAAAGGTAACTCTTCTGAGTTCACTACACATACTACAAATTGGACCATTATAAAACTCAATCGTGTCTGGCAGAACCAACTCATATAAATAGGACTGTTCTCCCAACGCTTGATGTGCAATAACACGAACTTCACTGGGAATGATTAATGTGCCACTCTCTACTAACTTCCCTTTCGTTGTCAGAAAAACACCATCGATAACAATCATTCCATCGGGATGAGAATGATAAAGTGGCGTATTGTGAATTATATTAATACCAACCGTTTCAATCGAATCTGGTAACATCAAACTAGAAATCTTAGTATCGCTAAAAGCATACTGACCAATCGATTTTAATTTTGTAGATAAAGTAATATTAGCAAGTTCATTCGCACTGGAAAAAGCATAGCTACCAATGCTTTCCACAGAATTTGGAATGTGAATGGAAGTTAACTTGGTTGCCCACGCAAACGCCCCAGATCCAATCGAGATGAGGCTGTTAGGCAGTTGAATCGATTCCAGCTCATTCATGTATGCAAAAGCATTTGAACCAATCGAGAGGACCCCTTCTGGTAACACCATATGTTTTATGGCAGTACCCATGAAGGCATCATTTCCAATCGAGAGAATGGTTGATGGGATTGTTACTTCATGAAGGAAACTCGCATTTTTAAACAGTTCATGGGAGATTGTCGTTAATCCTTCGGGCAAAATAACGGACTCGATCTGTTTGTTTTCCTTGAATAACCCCCCCACCAAGCCCATAACAGGATACCCAAGTAAGGTTGAAGGGATTTCAACGTGACTCGCTTGTCCTGTGTATTTGGTTATCAAGATTTCATCAAATTGGTCTAATACATATTCGAAATCGTCTTCTTGTGCAACATAAGAGATGCCTAAATAATAGGATCCATTTGTTGGTTCCCATTGGGACCCCAAATAGGTTGGTAAATGGCTGGATTGAAAGAATACTGTTTTTTGCGGATTTAATGCCCACATTCCAAGGTGTTCAACGCTTTGAGGAATAAAGATTGTTTCTAAGGTTGAGGGAAACGGATTAGTCCCTATGCTTCTCAATGTCGGTGGTAAATTGATTTCTGTTAATGTAGAAGAAGCAAATGCTCCAGTACCAATCACTTCCAATTGAGAGGGTAATGTAATCTGTTTCAAATTCGGAGTATTCATAAACAGATTGGGTTCAATCGATTTTAACTGATTTGGAAGTGTAATCGTAGATAACATCGCTAAATTAGCAAAAGCGAGCTGCCCGATGTAGTGAACCGATTCCGGAACAATGATGTCGGTGATCGTGTAGTTCACTTCAAATTGATAAGGTGTTTTTTCGATTACAAAAGCCTTTGGCTCAATTCCAACAAGAGTATACCCTGCAAATGTTTCGGATAAATCCACAACTGGTGTCTGACCAAAATATTTGATGAGTACTGCTGTGTTATCCTTTAATAGCGCTGCTCGGTACATCTCGGTCTCAACATATCGCTCGAAGCCAAAAAACATTTGTATAGAAATCGTTTGTTGGCGATAATCCGTATCGTTATAGGCCCAATTGGGATTCCAGTTGAGAGGAATTTGTTCGTGTTCTAAGTAGAGTATGCCGTTCCAATTCATGAAAGCGTATTGACCAATATATTGAACAGACTCTGGGATAACAATCGAATCCCCTTGGAAATTGTAAAATGCCCAATTCCCAATATAGGCAAGATGACTAGGTAGACGTATTTCACGTAATCCAGCAACAAAGAAAGCGCTATCCTGGATGGATAATACGGAATCCGGTAATACCACTTCACGAATTTGCATCGCCCAGTTAAAAGCAGATACTCCGACTGTTTCAATTCCTTCTGTAATCACCACGCGGTGCAATTGGCTGGGAAGATCATTCGTTGATCCAAAAATATAAACAAATTGATGACTTTCAATCCCAAACAAATCAGAACCGATGAAAGGTATCGTGATGGACTCAATGGAATCAAATCCTTTAAAGGCTGAATAGCCAATAAATTGCACGGTTTGGGGAATGACTAATTCGGTAATTAATTCTCCCACTTTCGCGTGTTCAAACGCATAAGAACCGATTTCGATGAGAGTCTCAGGGAAAGTAATGGATGTGATGCCACTATACTTGAAAGCCGCATCGTAAATTCCGATGATTTGCGATTCATCACTATAGGGTAAAGATGTCAAAGCATAGGTATTCTCAAACGCTTTTGAGCCAATCTCCAGCACTTGTATGGGTAAGGAGATGGTTTCTAATGAAGACGCATTGTAAAAAGCGCCATCCATCACCATTGTTAATTGGCTTTGGCTGGAGAATAGGACAGATTGCAGAGCCGTTGCTTGGGCAAAGGCATAAAATCCAATCGAAATCATATTGTCTGGGATGGTAATTGAAGTTAGCGAGGAAGCTCCATAAAACGTTCTAATGCCGATTGACATAATCTTGTTATTGGGATGAAATTGAACTTCTTCTAGCAAGTGAGCTCCTTCAAAAGCAGAAAAAGCAAGAAGTGTAACAGATTCAGGAATACTAAAAGCTCCCGATTTTCCAGCTGGATAGGTAATCAAACGGGTGTAGTCTTTATTATATAAAACTCCATCTAGTGAAGCATAATACAAGTTTGCTGAATCAACAGTAATCGTCGTTAACTGGCGATTATAAGCGAATGCAAACTCGCCAATATAATAGAGGTTTTCTGGTATAGAAATCGACGTTAGCCCCGAGTTATAGAACACATAATCATTGATACGCAAGGGGGTGGAATTCTCGAATTGAATTGATTGTAAAGAGAGTGCTTCAAAAAAGGCGTGATTTTGAATCTCTTTGACCAAATGAGGAATCGCAATCGTTTGAAGTTTGGATGCCGCAAATGCATAACTTCCAATGGTTACTAAATTGGAGTCCAGCCCAAACTCAATGGTTTCTAATCCACTTTGATAAAATGCGTATTTTCCAATTTCCACAACGGAATCTGGAATCTGAATCAATGTTAGTTTGGGTGTGTTCGCAAAAGCAGAATCTTGAATGCTTCGAACTTGATTTCCTAATACTACCTCTCTCAAGTTTGGAATGTTCGCAAACGCTTCTCTTGAGATGACTTGAATCGTGTTCGGTAATATAACTGCTTCCAAAGTTGGATGATTACGGAAAGCCCCAGCTTGGATGGATGTTACAGGTAAGCCATCCAACTGGCCGATGGTTAACTCTGTTTCATCCCCTAGGTAGCGAATGATTGAGACAAAGCCATCATTTAAGACGGCATATTCAAACTCGTCTGTCGTAACTCGACTTGCGATATTAACAAGATATCCCCCAATGCCTTGATCCCAGGCTTCTTGTAACTGGCTGGGTTCATACGATGATTCGAAAGAGATTAAGACATTCTTTGACCCAAAAAAGGCAAAACTTCCGATGAAATCCACTCCTTGTGGAATCGAAATCATTTCAAGAGAGAAGGTGTTTCCGAATGCAAAGCGACCAATGGATTCCAGTGAGTCTGGTAAGATCACCGTTTGGAGCTTTCCATTTCCAAAGAAGGCGTAGTTCCCTATCCGTTTGAGTTTCGTCGCATAACTTAAGTCAATCGATTCCAACGAAGGTAATCCACTGAACCCATAAGCTTGAATTTCTTCTAATTGAGAACCCGAAGAAATCACAATGTTGGTTAGATTGATTGCATTTGTAAAGATATCTGAAGCTATATACGTCAGTTGACTATTTTCTCCAAAGAAAACAGTTTGGAGGGCCCCAGAGTTTGCAAATGCCCCTTGTGAAATCATTGTCACCCCGCTAGGGATAAAGAATTGCTCAATTCCTGTTCCCGCAAAGGCCGCAAATCCGATTCTCGTTAGGTTGGATGTAGGACTTAGTGTGATTGATTTTAGACGATAATTCCCGTTAAACGCAAACCGACCTACGAA
This sequence comes from uncultured Candidatus Izemoplasmatales bacterium, assembly GCA_964501315.1. GTDB lineage: Bacteria > Bacillota_I > Bacilli_A > Izemoplasmatales > Hujiaoplasmataceae > UBA5603. The sequence goes on from CAZCSO010000029.1 coordinate 8,980, forward strand.
TTCTACTGCATCAGGTATCGTGACAGATGTTTGTGTCATATTCACTGAATAGGCAAACTCACGAATTTCACGTAACGACTCTGGCAAGATTGGATTCGTTAATAATTCATTAAAAAAGAAAGCAAATGATCCAACAATCTCGAGCGTGCTCGGATAGGTAACCGAAGTGATCTTGCGATTACCATAAAACGCCCCAGGCCCAATTTCTTTCACTCCTTCAGGAATCACATAGGTCGAAGAAAGAGCTTGTGGATAAACTACTAACGTTTCGAGATTACTTGAAAATAAGACCCCATCTACGACGGTAAAGTGCACATTGCTTGGATGAACTAGAACAGTACTAAATCTTTCTGCGCTACCAAAAACAGCTTCACCAAAGGTTTGCAGGTTCATCCCTACATAAAAACTTTCAATTCCTGAACTATGAAAAGCATAATCATCTACTCCCAACAATGACGAAGGCGATATAAATGACTGAAGTGCCCATGTATTTCCAAAAGCAAACGATCCAATCATTTGTAATGAATTAGAGGGAATAAACGTATGCATTCGAAATGCATTATAAAAGGCTGAATGCCCAACCGATATCACGCTACTCGGTGTGGAGAAAACTTCTAAAGCATGAGCTCCATATAACATCCCAATTGGAATGACACTGAGTTGATTGTTGGCTTCGAAGGTAAATTCTCGAAGCGATGGATTGTAGGCAAAAGCAAAGTCTTGAATTGATGTAACACTTTGTGGGATTTGAATGGACTGAACAGAACTGTTATTTTGAAAAGCATATTCACCAATAACTTCTAATTGGCTATTGGCCGCAAAGGTGATTGTTCTTAGATTGATTGCTAATTGAAACGCTTTTGACTCAATTTGCTTCACAGTCGATGGGATAACCACGCTACGAAGAGAACTCGCATTTTCAAATGCACTCGTTTTTATAAACTCCAACCCTTCTGGAAGGCTTACTTCAGTTCGTCTAGTAAATGCAAATGCATACGGATTGATAGAAACAACACTATTAGGCACAATATAGGGATTGGAACGCATTGCTGGAGTAACAATCACTTGGGTTCGATTGGCGTTTAAAACCACATTCTCTTCGATTACAAAATGAGGATTGGCTTCGTTAATGAAAATATCTCGTAAGGAAATACATCCATAAACAGCCGAGCCGTCAAACTCTTGCAACCCTACAGGGAGATCTAACCGTTGGAGATTGATGTTATTGGCAAAGGCAAACATTCCTATCGATACCAATTGAGATGTTTCACTCAATAAAACCGACCCTAAACGAAGATTATTTGCAAAAGCAAAGTTACCAATTGAGACCACAGTATCTGGAATTTCAATTTTGTTTAAATGTCGAACTTGTGAAAAGGCATAATCCTCAATAATTCTCAATTGATTGGGAAGTGTAATTTGGCGAATCCGTTGATTCCCCGCAAAAGCATTCACCCCAATCGTTGAAACAAGCTTGCCTTCAATCTCATTAGGAATAATCAAATATCGCATCTTACCAAAATACGCATCAATTCGGATGGTATCATCGGGTAATAAGGTATAGGCATAGGGAATTCCTTCATCTTCATTAATCCAACGAGCATAAATGGTTAAATCCGAACTAAAAGCATCAACGTAATACTCCAATTCATCGGTAGTATGGATATCAAAGTACCACCCGTCATATACAAGCATACTCCGTTCTGGCTCAGGAAATGCTTGTAAAGCTCTTCCAACTACAAACACTTTTTTTGTATTTGCAAGTTCCGTAGTTAAATAATCAAATGTTACATATCCTTTGGGTTGTAAAATCAATGCATCGATATCTAACGCTCCAAACCCGTAATACCAATCTGATCCTAATTCTCCTAAATCAACACTAGAAGCTTCTAATAATTCAACAATAAAAGCGTAGGTTAGATTGGGAAATAACGACTTGTATAGCGCGATAGCGCCAGCTACAATGGGCGCTGAAAAGGAGGTCCCTGACATATAACCATACTCAGATCCCATCAATGTGGTATAAACCGTTCCTGGGGCGACTAATTTGACATTATCGCCATAATTCGAATAACTTGCTAATGATTGTTGGTTGTTTTCTAACGCCCCAACGCCAATGGCGTGGGGGTCCGCTGCTGGATAAGTTAACGCTGGAGTAGCGCGATTGCCTGCCGCTGCTACTGGGATGATGTCACTATCGACAGCAAGTTTCAAAACAATGTCAAAAGGATTGTTTAACTCCACTCCAAAGGACATGTTGATGACATCAACACTCATCTCGATTGCATAGTAGATCCCAAAAACGAGATCACTAGACGCAACAAATTGGCCATCTTCATTGACATCACACTTAATAATCAAAAGCGTTGTCTCGGGAGCAATCCCAACAATACCGAGACTATTCATCGGAGCTGCAATGACACCAGCTACTGCAGTTCCATGACCATCTTCATCTTCCACAAACGCAATTCCAACTTGATCGCTGGATGCGTTATAAGATAAGGGGTGTATTTTCCCTTGAAATTCCGGGTGGGAGGTATCAATGCCCGTGTCGATAATCGCAACCACCGTTTGATTCCCTTTGGTTGTTTGCCACACCGCGCCTAGGTTAGTATATTGGAGGTACTCTTGGTATGTATAATACGGATCTTCGACCTGATAGATGGGTAATCCGACATTAATTTCTGATTTGTTAATATAATAATCGAGTTGGAAATATTTGGCATATTCGGGGTAATCTTCAAACACATCGAAGACCGATACCCCTTCAGGTAGTGTCATTCGTCCAAAGGTTTTACTTGAATTCGTACGAACTTCACCAGAGAGGGTTGCTTGTAGTGATGATGCATTGGCTAAGCCGTATGCATTCAAGATTAAGGACGATTCATTGAATAATCCTCGTTGAATTTCCAAATCCTCAATGTTAATGCCTTCAATTTTCTGTTCACTGACAGGAGAAATCACCATAATGAGCAAAAACACTGCAAAGAGCGTAAGTAATATTCTTCTTAATTTTCGTTTCATCTTGACCTCCGAGAGTAAAAGAATGGAATTTTTTTGAATCAAAAGCGTGCTTTTGTCCGATAAAAAAAGGTTCGAAACGGACCTTTTGCTACGAACGATTCTGTTCGCCATCCAAGTAAGTCACCGATATGAAAAATAAAATACTGTATGAGACCTGATAAAGCAAATGAATAACGCAATTCTATAGTATATTTGATTTCTATTTAAGCACAGAACCGCCTCTTTTGCGATAGGTCATAAAAAAATAACTATTAATTTTGAAAATTAATACTCAAATCAATGAAAAATAGTCGCACCAATCGTAGTCTATGTATAGTCTTTTTTGGGATGTAACCAAGACAATATATTGAGTTCCAGAGTCTTTCCCCTTATGAATGTCCATAAATATTTGGCGACCTCCATTGACAACCCCCTATCATAGCGCTACTATAAAGGCATAAAGGGGGTTTTACACATGAAGAAAGTGTTAATACTCTTTGCATTGTTACTCTTTGGATGGCAACTACGGACCATCCAACTCGCCGCTGAAGATCTTTACTATCCTTTTGATTCGATTACGATTGTCGAAGCATTTAAGTTTGATATTCAAGTACTCACTACATTAGATCCAGATTCTTTGTTATTTGATTCTGTCGCAGTAGATGATGTGCTAACGATTTATGTGGGTACCCTATCCTTCGTTGCCAATGGAGTTCCCTCAACTGGTTCAGCAAATATCTTAATTGTCTCCAAATCGGATGGAACCGATTTGGTGAGATTCTTGGTGAATAATTACTCCTTCTATCCAGATGTGTCAAGAAGTTGGGGATTCGCTTCCCACATCTTAATTGATCCTCTCATTGGGGTTCATAAAGATCTATCGATTGTGTCTCAAGAACTAGGTGTCATTGAAAACATCGCTGCGGGAACTTGGCGATTTGTGGATAATAAAGGCGGCGTTTTTGAAGCACTACCCGGTACCTTTGCCATTGAAACGGAGTTATCAATCCTGATTTCTGCGTATACGGAAGTGGGTGAATAACCATGAAAAAGATTCTTCTCTTTCTCTTCCTTATTTTTTCTTTGGTAGTCCTCATTGGTTGTTCGAATAACACAACCGAACCCACCAATACAACTCAAGCAGAATCTACTCCCTTGAATCAAAATGATTTACTTGATTCGATCTCTAACGCCATAAAAGAAGCTTTTGAATAAGTTTGTAACCAAAAAGATGGGTTTCTCGAAAACGAGA
>CAZCSO010000030.1:0-13111 GCA_964501315.1 uncultured Candidatus Izemoplasmatales bacterium
GCTGAACTCACATATTCTCCTTGGAACACCGTAAATTTGGATAATTTTAACGAACCAATTCCTAAAGGAACATCAATCTCACCGCGTCGGTCGAAACCCCTCACCTCTACCAAACAAATTGATTAATTTTTCTACAATCAATGGCATGTAGCGACGCCGTATTTTGACTACAATTATTTCAGATAAAAAAATCCTAAATAGGAGACCGGGATGAAATTCAGGGATTTGAAAAAAGAGGGGCATTGGCCGACGCTGTTGGCCGCTTTCCTCTATTTTGACTTTAGTTTTATGATGTGGACGATGCTGGGTCCGCTAGCCACCGAGATCAACGAATCGCTGACTCAGCGCGGTTTCGCGATGAATGACGGCCAGACGGCGACACTACTCGCGGTGCCGGTTCTGGCAGGGGCGATTTTACGTCTTGTTCTCGGGGTTTTCGTCGATAAATTCGGACCGAAAAAGACCGCAATCGTCTCCCAAATCATCGTTATCGCTACCTTGTTTTACGGATATTTGAGTGCAGATACCATTAGCTACAATGAGTTACTCTTCGTCGCTTTGGGCCTTGGATTCGCGGGGGCTTCCTTTGCGGTCGCGCTGCCTCAGGCGGGTCAATGGTATCCGCCGCGTCTGCAGGGGACGGTTTTGGGGATCGCGGGTGCGGGGAACATCGGGGTTGTCATCGACTTTTTATTTGCTCCGAAAATTGCTGAAGTGTGGGGATGGCCGTCAGTCTTTCTCGTCGGCGGTGTACTGTCGTTTATCGTTTTGATCGCTTACATGTTTATGGCCAAAGATGCCCCCTCATCGGTCTATAAGCCCAATCCTAAAAAATTGGGTGATTATATGAAACTGATGCGTGATCGGGATACGTGGTGGTTTAACCTCTTTTATGCGGTGAGTTTCGGCGGATTTATCGGTTTCGCCAACTACATGAAAGTCTATCTGATGAACACCTACCAAGCCGATATGTCGGCTTTCGGCATCGATGTCATGGATGAGGGGAACGTCAAAGTGATCGCCGGATATTTCGGCGCGCTCTGTATCTTTGCCGGTGCTCTGCTCCGTCCGGTGGGCGGTGCCATTGCCGATAAGATGGGAGGAGTTAAATCGCTTTATGTGTTTTACAGTAGTATTATTGTCCTATCCTTGATCAGCGCGTTCGTCTCTTTGCCGTTTTGGGCGGCGATTGTCGTGATGTTTCTCATCATGGCGAATCTGGGGATGGCAAACGGTTCGGTATTCCAACTCGTTCCTCAACGCTTCGGCAAAGATATCGGAGTGATGACGGGTCTGATCGGTATGGCGGGCGGTTTGGGCGGAACGGCACTCATCAAAACGTTCGGATGGTCTCAGGGAGCTTACGAGGGCTACACCGCCGGATTTGTCATCTTTGCGGTGATGACGATGATTGCCGTGTCGGGAATCAGTTTGGTCAAAACACGGTGGCGCACCACATGGGGTGCTGTATCAGGAGCACGTATATAATGCTAAAGCTTCAAGCTTCCGAATCTATCCTCTCCAAAGATACCACTACAGGCGATGATGCCTGTGCCTACACCATTATCGATAATGCTCTGTTGGTAAGTGTCTTGTGCGACGGAGTCGGAAGTGCGGCTCGCGGTGGAACCGCGGCCCGCCAGGTCGTTAAATTTTTCATCGATCAGTTCAAAAACCGCCCGCGTGCGTGGGATATCCCCAAAACGATGGAAGTGTTCACCCGCCATATAAACAGTCTATTGTTCAAAGAATCGATGACACAGTACGGGAAAGTCGAACTGCTCACGACGCTGGCGCTTGCGGTTGTCGAGGGAGACAAGCTTCATACCCTCAATTTGGGGGATTCGCGCATCTATCTACTCAAACTAACCGGTGAATTCCGACAGCTCAGCACCGACCATACGATGGATGACGAACACCTCTCACACATTCTTACCTCGGCATGCGGTTTAAGCGAAAATATCGACCCGGTCATCACGACAACGACGATTGAGATTGGGGACACCGCGGTCCTTTGCAGCGACGGGGTTTACAATTTGTTCTCGCAATCGGATTTTTGCGATCTGATTAAAAAAGGATTGGGGGCAAGCAGTATCGTCCATCATGCGGCACATAACTGCAAACACGAAAATCGGGATGACATGAGCCTCCAGATTTTTCGTATCGAAAGCCTCGATCCGCTTCACGCCATGAAAAATTCCCCTCTGCCGATCCCTCAAACACTCGTCGAGGGGCAAATCATCGACGGCTATACCCTGATATCTCCGTTGATGGAGCATAAACGAATCTGGAAAGCGCTCAAAGATGCTGAATATTATGTGATGAAATTCCCCATGAACGATGATCAAGACTCCCTCGACGCTTTCGTTCGCGAAGCGTGGTATGTGAAGCAAATCAGCCACAAAGCGTTTGGACGTGCATGGGTGCCAGACGAGCGCAGCATGCGTTATTATCTCATGGAGCTGGTGGAGGGGATAAATTTGCGAGAGTATCTCAAACACCGTACTCTCTCGGTAGATAACGCGATCGAACTGGGGAAATTTCTCCACCGCGCAGAAGCCCATTTACTCCATCTTGGACTTGTTCACGGAGATATAAAGCCTGAAAACATTCTCGTTTACCAGCGCAAAGGAGAAGCCGGCGTCCGTTTCAAAATGATCGATTTCGGTTCGATCGTCGAGATTTTTTCCCAAAATTCCCGTGCCGGAACTCCGACGTACCTCGCACCGGAACGGTTCGAGGGAAGCGTCATCAACGAATCGACGGAGATCTTTTCGATCGGAGTGACTCTGTATTGGGCGCTTACGGCACAGTTTCCCTACGGCGAAATCGAACCGTTCCAAACTCCCTCGTTTAAAACGCCCAAACGTCCCTCAAAACTTAACAGCAACATCCCCTTATGGCTTGATTCGGTCATTATGCGTTCCATCGCGATCTTACCCGAACGTCGGTATCGTCACTATTCGGAATTGTTTTATGACCTCAAATCTCCCGAAAAGGTTAAGCCGTTTTTCTGCACTTCTACCCCTTTCATCGAACGCTCTCCGGTTGCTTTTTATAAAATCGGATTTATAATTCTATTATTATTAGAGATTGTCACCTTTTATCTCTATGTCACCAAATAAAGGTTTTAAATGCTTTCTTCCGCCGCTCAAGATACGATTCGCGCCGCCGTGTGGCTCTCCACCAAAGAAAAAGGGGAATTTCACCGTATCCAGGCAATCAGCGAAGAGTTGCAGCTTCCTTTTCATTTTATGGCGAAATCGTTGCAAAAACTGGTGCATGCGGGGATCCTCCTCTCCCAGCGCGGCGCGAACGGCGGAGTATGTCTTGCGCGCCCCGCATCCGAGATCACCCTGATGTCTATCATCGAAGCGGTGGACGGCTCCACATTTTTTGACGCGTGCGTTTTAGGGATCGGGGATTGCGAAGCGGAAAAACCGTGCGCTCTTCATGCCCAGTGGGACGTTTGGCGTCAAGAGATGTTGGAAATGTACTCGGCGATGCGCCTGGCTGAAATTACCGACGACGTGCTGCATCGGAAAGTCAAACGAATTTAACCTCTCTTCCTCTCCCTTTTTTCTTCTTGTCGTTGCATGACATTTTTCAAATAATCAATATGTTGATTATATTTTAATCACAAAGCTGCATCATATTTCAGACTTTTTTATCTACAATTATTTCAGACAAATAAGTCTTAATAAGGAGTTTCCCATGAAAAGCTTGAATGTTTTAGGAAAAGGTGCATTAATGCTGTCCCTTGCCGCGTCATTTGCAATGGCGGCACCGGAGAAAAAAAATCTCAAAATCGGGTTCATTCCCTTAACCGACTGCGCGACGCTCGTCATTGCCAAAGAGAAAGGGTTCTTTGCCAAATACGGCCTTAACGTCGAACTCAGCAAAGAAGCATCATGGGCAAACGTCCGTGACAAAATGACCGTCGGGGAGCTCGATGCCTCACATATGCTGGCCGCCATGCCGATTGCGACCACCCTCGGAGTGGGAAGTACGAAAAAAGAGATGGTGGCTCTCATGGCACTCGGTCAAAACGGCGATGCGATCAGCGTATCGAACAAAATGTACGATGCGATGATGGCGGCCGATCCGGTCGCAACCAAAAAAGGCTCAGCCGTAGCCCTCAAAAAAGTGATTGCCGCTAAAACGATGGGGGTTCCCGAATTTGGGATGACATTTCCCACCGGAACCCATAACTACCATGTCCGCTACTGGATGGCCGCCGGAGGAGTCAACCCCGACACCGATGTAGCCCTCAAAGTCGTCCCGCCGCCGCAAATGGTTGCCAATATGACCGCCGGAAACATCGACGGATACTGTGTGGGTGAACCGTGGAACCAACGTGCCGTTATGGGGAATATCGGTAAAACCGTCCTAACAGGATACCAACTCTGGCAAGATGGCCCGGAGAAAGTACTCGGCGTCCAAAAAGCGTTTGCCGACAAAAATCCCGAAACGACTAAAGCTCTCATAAAAGCGGTCATCGAAGCGGGAATGTGGCTCGACGCCTCATGGGATAACCGTAAAGAGGCTTCTAAAATCCTCTCCTCCAAAGCCTATGTCAATGCACCAACCGACGTAATCGACAACTCGATGACGGGAACCTATATGTTCACCAACGGTGTTACTACCCCGATGCCGAATTTTAATGTCTTCGGTAAAAAACAGGCACTCTATCCCTACTACAGCCACGGTCTATGGCAAGTAACCCAAATGATCCGCTGGGGACAACTCGACAAGCCCGTGGATATGAAAAAGACGGTTGAGAGCGTTTACCGCCCTGATCTGTTTGCCAAAGCGGCCAAAGAGGTGAACTACACCCTTCCCGCATCACCGTGGAAAAAAGAGTCCAAATTCATCGACGGCGTGACGTTTGACCCGAACAAAGCGGTCGATTACATCTACAACGCCCCGATCAAATCGCCGAAAATTACCAAAGAGGCGCTGGCAAAAGTCAATAAATGGTCGGTATCCGCCAAATAAGCCCAAAAGGATCTATCATGGTTTCACAATACGTCAATCCGGTATTGCTGCCGCTACTTTTATTAGGGGTGATCGTAGCGTTCTGGTCGTATATCGCTTCACTCATCAGCGGATTCCCCGCCCCTGCCGAAGTATGGAGCGAACTCCTCGTCGTCCTCTCCGATCCGTTTTACGATAATGGGGCTGGAGATCAGGGGATCGCACTACAGCTTGCCAACTCGTTAATGCGCGTATTCGGCGGATTCGCACTGGCGATTGCCGTAGGTATTCCGGTGGGATTGCTCATCGGAATGTCGAAAAACGCCTATGCGGCGATCAATCCCTATATCCAAATCCTAAAGCCGGTTTCGCCGCTGGCTTGGTTACCGTTGGCACTATTCGTGTTCAAAGAGGTCAATACGACCGCAATTTTCGTCATTTTCATCACTTCGATCTGGCCAATCATCGTCAACACGGCTTTGGGCGTTCGAAGCGTCAGCGAAGATTACCTCAATGTCGCACGGGTGCTACAACTCACGCCGTTTGAAAAAGTATTTCAAATCATCCTACCCGTTGCCGTACCGTTTATCTTTACGGGGATGCGGTTGTCTTTAGGTATCGCATGGCTCGTTATCGTTGCGGCAGAGATGCTTACCGGAGGAGTGGGGATCGGATTTTGGATTTGGGATGAGTACAATAATCTCAACTACTCCCATATTATCATCGGGATCATTCTCGTCGGGATTATCGGGTATGTTCTCGATACGTTGATGGGGCTAATCGCCGATTTCTTTGATTACCGAAAGCGAGGTCTCAAATGAGCGCAAAACCATTTTTGAAAATCGATAACGTCGATAAAATATTTCCCCTCGGCGGGGGCAAAGAGTACGTAGCGCTGCGCAACGTCAAAATCGATATCCGTGAAAACGAAATCGTCTCGATCATCGGACATTCGGGATGCGGGAAATCGACGATCCTCAACCTCATCGCCGGATTGGATACGATCAGTAACGGCACGATTTTGCTCGAAGACAGACATATCCTTTCCCCAGGACCCGAGCGGGCGGTGGTCTTTCAAAACCATTCCCTTCTTCCGTGGCTTAGTGTGTATCAAAACATCGAGATGGCGGTGCGTAAAGTCCTCGGTGAAGATCTGAGCAACAGCGAAATCCGCGATCATGTGATCAAATACATCGATATGGTCAATCTCAGCCATGCGAAAGACAAATACCCCGGTGAGATCAGCGGAGGGATGAAACAGCGCGTCGGGATTGCACGCGCCCTCTCGATCCAGCCCAAAGTGCTTCTGATGGATGAGCCTTTCGGTGCGCTCGATTCGCTCACACGGGCAAATCTCCAAGATCATTTGATGCGGATTCAGATGCAAACGGGCAATACCGTCATCATCATCACCCATGATGTCGATGAAGCGGTGCTTCTGAGCGACCGTGTCATTATGATGACCAACGGTCCCGAGGCGACGATCGGAGAGGTTCTGGAAGTCAATCTTCCGCGCCCCCGCGTCCGTTTAGAGCTGCAGCATGATCCGGAATACCTTCGCTGCCGCGAAGGGATCGTCGAGTTTTTATACTCCAAATACGCCAAAGACGATGAATAATACAAAGGAAATCAATATGAAGAAAATAACATTATCTGCAATCGCGGTCCTCTCCGTGTTACCAAGTACCCTCAGTGCAGAAGGGTTTAACCTCTTTAGCGATGCGAAATGGAACGGCGAGATTCGTCCCCGCTTTGAGAGCGTATCGGTCGAAGATTCCACAAAAAAAGATGCCGAAGCCTTTACCGTGCGTGCAACGCTCGGATTGGAAGCCAAAGTGCTGGGTATTGATGGACTGAGTCTCAAAGTGGACGGTACAACCGTACAAAGCATCGGCGGTGAGCATTACAACAGTTCCACCAACGGCCAAACGGGCTATGAGCTCGTCAAAGATCCGGAAACTACCCGCTTTTCGCAAAGCTACCTCCAATACAAACTGGGAAAAACGACGGCTAAAGTAGGACGCCAGATCGTCAACTTGGATAACGAGCGTTTCATCGGTTCGGTCGACTGGAGACAGATGATGCAGAGTTTCGATGCGGCGGTTGTCTCTGATAGCAGCATTACGAATCTGGCTCTCTCCGGTGCATATGTCTGGGGCATCAAAGGGATTACCGACCTTCCCGCTACCGAGACCGACTCGATCCTTTTGAACGGTTCGTATAAAGTGAATGAAATGCTAAAAATCAGTGCTTACGACTATATCCTCTCGTCGCTTCACGATACAATGGGATTGGCATTTACGGGCACCATTCCTCTATCAACCGCTAAAATCGATTATCGTGCCGAATATTCCGTACAGAAAGACGCCTCACGCGATACTGACGGCGGTGTCGTTAATGCCCAAGCCGATGCCGCCTATTACAATCTCGATGCACTCGCCAATATCAACGGGATTATCGTCGGTGTAGGATATGAGGTTTTGAGCGGAACGAGCGGAAGCGATGGAAAAACGGCATTTCAGACACCGTTGGCGACCCTCCATAAATTTAACGGCTGGGCGGATAAATTTCTCACTACCCCGACGGGCGGATTGGAGGACATGAGTCTCTCGTTGGGATATACGGCACCGGGTCTTGGAAAAGCGATGGTGGTTTATCACGATTTCAAAACCGATAAAGCAATGTCCGGCAAAAGTGATTTAGGGAGCGAATGGGATATCCTCTATACCAATGCCGTCCCGGGGTTCAAAGGGCTTAGCGCTCTGGCAAAAGCGGCCTATTTCAAAGGGGGTGACGTCACCGGATTTGATAAAGACGTCACCAAAATCTGGTTGCAACTCGGCTATAAATTTTAAAGTTTAAAAAACTCTCGGCAAATGCGAATAATCTTCTCCTGCCGTGGTTTTCCCACCGGTTCACTCTGACGAATGTCATGAACGTGATCGATAAGCTCTCCGATTTTAGGAGGGATCAGTTTTGTCAGATACTGACGCAGAGCCGAACTCACCGCGGGAGCCCGACCTGCGGTGTTGATCCCCACGCACAAATCCCCCTCAACGATCAATGCCGGAAAGATAAAACTGCACAATGCAGGAGAATCGACACAATTGACGGGGATTTTGGCTTCCACACAATAGCGGTAAATCTTCTCTTGCTCCGAGAGGTCATCCAGCGCACCGATCACCAAAAAACGCCCCTCGCAATCGCTTAGATCATATCCCCGCTCGATAATGTTCAGCGGATATTCCATCGCACGTATCTCCTCATGAATCTGCGGAGCGATAACGGTGAGATTCGGGAAGAACTTCACCAATTGTTCAATTTTACGCAACGCCACCTCTCCCGCTCCGATGACGAGTAGATCTTGATCTTTTAAATCTACAAACATAGGGAAAAGGGGCATAACAAATCCTTGGCATAAAAATGATTATTTTTTAATCATGTTATTGGTTTTCAATTCCCCATTTTACACTAAACTTTTTAAAGATAAAAAAGTCTGAATAATACATTTGAGGATAAACCCATGAACGGAAAACTCTATTTGATCGGATGCGGACCGGGAGATGCCGATCTGCTCACCTGCAAAGCGCTGCGAACGATCCGGAAACTCGATATCGCCCTCATCGACCATCTTCTCACCCAAGAGATCATCGACCTCATCCCCCCGCACACGAAAGTGATCTTTGTCGGAAAGGAAAAAGGGAAACACAGCTTCCCCCAAGATCAGATCAACGACATGATCACCGAATACGCCCGTCAAGGATACACCGTCGGACGGCTCAAATGCGGCGATCCTTACATCTTCGGACGAGGAACCGAAGAGGCGATCCACGCATCGCAAAACCATATTGCAACCGAAGTGATTCCGGGAATTTCGTCGGCTCTCTCCGGCCCGCTTTCCGCCGGAATCGCCCCTACCGCACGCGGGGTGAGCACGGGTGTATCCGTCGTTTCCGCCCACCTCTCGGGAGATCGCGTCAACCTCTCATGGATTCCCTTCTTGGCAATCGAAGATCATACCACCGTCGTCCTCATGGGTCTCAGCCGTATTCGCCAAATCGTGAAAGAAGCCTTACAAGCGGGAATCGATCCGGCACTTCCCGCCGCGATCATTTCTAATGCCACAACGCGAAACCAAAGTTGTGTCATCACCACGCTCGGCGAACTGATCAGCGTAGCCAAAGGGGCTCCAAGACCCGCGATTCTCGTTTTCGGGCGTGCCGTGGATCTGGCCGATGTTTTGCCCGGATACCTCTATGAATCCAAGGAGGAGCGTTATGACATCGTTACAGCAAGCTAACGAAGCGCGCAGTGCCAAACGGCACAAAACCGAATCGATCAAAGACGCTTTCAGTGCCTCCGAAGCGTGGGAGCGGCTGATTGGATATGCCCAAAGCGGCTATGCTTCGATCACCGAAGACGATAAAGATTTTGTCCTCAAAAGTTTCGGCGTATTCGACCGTCCCGCAACACCGGAGCGCTTTATGCTCCGTATCCGTATCGCCGGAGGCTCGCTCAATGTCGCTCAGGCGAGGGCGGTGGCTTACGCGTCCAAAACCTTCGGGCAAGACTACATAGATCTCACCACCCGTCAGCAGATCGAACTACGCTACCTGCGGATCGAAGATCTCCCTGAACTCCTCAGATTGCTCGAAAGCGTCGGATTAACCGGCTACCAGACAGGGGTGGATAATTTCCGCAATATCCTCCTTGATCCGCTCGATGGATTAGCCGAAGATAATTTAATCGAGTGCCGCGCTATCATGGAGGAGATTCAAAGCGTTTTTTTAAAACAAGACGAGTGGCTGACCACCCTTCCTCGCAAATTCAATATCGGCATCAACGGCTCACTCAGCAATCGCTGTAATATTTTCGGTCAGGATTTTGCCCTTACCCTTGCCCGAAAAAACGGTGAATACGGCTTTAACCTCTATTTGGGTGGGCGAGTCGGGCATTTGGCACAGAGTGCCGATATGTTCGTTAAACCTCATGAAGCCAAAGAGATATTTGTCGCCGTCGCCCGCCTCTTTAAAACCTACGGCTTTCGGGACAACCGTAACAAAAACCGTCTTAAATTCCTCATCGATGCGGTAGGAATGGAAGATTTCAGAGCCGCAATCGAAGAAGAACTCGGACGGAAGATGAGTACTGCCGGTGAAACGCTGACCTCATCCGATGCAGGAGACCACTACGGAAGCGTTTCACTGAACTACGGACTAAAAGCGCTCTATGCCGCCGTCCCCTCAGGGGTATTCAGCGGAACCGATATGTACGAAGCGGCCCGCATCGCCGAATCGCAAAACGGTGCGATCCGCCTCACGATCGAGCAAAATCTGATCCTCACCGGGATACGTGACGAAGCATCGGCTTTACCATCGCCGCTTTTTCAAAAATACCCTAACCGCCCTTCCCCTTATATGGCGAATCTCATTGCCTGCGCCGGGAGCGAACACTGCCCCTTTGGGGTTATCCCCAACAAACCCGATGCAATTGCCATGAGTGAATACCTGAGCCGTGAAGTCCCCATCGAAAATGCCAAAGTGCGCCTCTACTGGTCGGGATGCGTCAAAGGATGTGGTATTCACGGTGCAGGGGATTTGGGTTTTGTCGGATGTAAAGTGCCCCGTGATGGGAAAACGGTGCTGGGGGTCGATATTTTCCTCGGCGGTAGTCTCAGCCACAATGATGAAGAGGGAAAACTCTTCCTAAAAGGGATCACTCTCGACGAGGTACCCCAATACGTGGCCGAGTTTATGAAGCTCTTTAAAACAGCCCGATACGAGGGAGAGAGTTTGGAGCAGTTTATCAAAGAGCTTCTCTCCCACTATGAGATCAGCGAGATTGCCGACATCGTCCGCCACAACTATGCGATGATGCGTGAGGGCGGAACTGATTTTCAGAGTTTTGATCGGATTGGACGATGAGCGAAGCGATTAGTACGGGATGCCCCTTTTGCGGTACGGGATGCGGCTTGAGCGTCGAATGCACCGATAAAGGGTTCAAAGTCAAAGGAGATAAAACCAACCCATCCACCCAAGGAGATTTGTGTTTCAAACCGATCCAAATGACGAAAGCGTTGGATTCCAACCGTCTCGCCGCCCCCCTCTATCGCCCCCATAAATCTGATCCTTTTAGGGAAATTTCATGGGATGAAGCATTCACTCTTTTAGCGGATCGAATCCAAAACCTTAAACGTGAATCCCTCTATTTTTATCTATCAGGACAACTTCTTAGCGAAGAGAGCTACCTTTTTACCAAGCTGATCAAAGGGTATTTGGGAACCAACAACGTCGATGCCAACTCCCGTCTGTGTATGGCCAGCGCCGTCGTCGCCCACAAGATGGCGTTTGGAAGCGACGGAGCCATCGGCAGTTACGCCGATATCGACGATGCCGACGTGATTCTCATCAGCGGTTCCAATCCCGCATGGGCACACCCCATCATTTTTCGACGCATCTTAGCGCGCAAAAAAGTCCATCCCGAAACCCAAATTATCGTGATCGATCCGATACACACCGAGAGTGCCGAAAAATCCGATCTGTGGCTGGGACTTCGCAGCGGAAGCGATACGATACTCTACAACGCTCTCTTGGCTGAGATATATCGGCGCGGCGGATGCGATGATGATTTTCTTGAGCGATATTGCGAAAGGTTTGAACAAACGCTCCAATCTGCCCAAGCGATACCGTACCCTAAAGCCGTCGCATCGTGCGGATTATCTGTAAACGATACCGACATACTGGTCGATCTCTTTGCTTCGGATAAAAAAATCGTGGGATTGTGGTGTCAGGGGTTGAACCAAGCCGTCGATGGAGTCATGCGCAATCTCGGATTCATCAACCTCTTTCTCGCCACCGGACGTATCAATGCTCGAAAAGGGCTTCCGTTCTCGCTAACGGGTCAACCCAATGCGATGGGTGGACGCGAGGTCGGTTATCTCTCCAACGCCCTCCCCGGCTACCGCGATGTCCGTAACCCGCATGATCGCGCATCGTGCGAGCGCCATTGGAATCTCCCACCCAATACTATCTCTCCCGAAGTGGGGATGACAATCACCGACGCGATCGATGCTATCGCACAAAACGATATACGATTGTTATGGGTTGCCTGCACCAATCCCCTCATCACCCTCCCCGATGTTGAAAAAACGAGAAAAGCGATGATGAGCGAAGATCTTTTTTTAGTTGTCCAAGACTGTGTGATGAGTGAAACCGCCTCTCTTGCCAACCTCGTTCTCCCTACCGCCTCATGGGGTGAAAAAGAGGGAACCATGACCAACTCGGAACGCTATATCAAACGCATTAGAGCTTTTAAATCCGCCCCGATGGGAGCCAAAAGTGATAGCGACATTATCTGTAGTGTTGCTAAGAAATTAGGATTCTCGGGCTTTGATTTTGCCGATACGGCAGAGATTTACGATGAGTACAAACAATTAACCAAGCAACGGCTATGTGACCAAAGTACGCAAGAGTATGATACCCTCTCTTATCAATGGGGAGGTGAACGCCTCTATGGAAACAACGTGTTTCCTACCGCATCACGCAAAGCGCAACTTCATCCCATACCCTCGTGTTCTGTACAGCTACAGGATGGGGAATTTGTCCTTCTCACCGGACGCACCAAAAAACAGTGGCATACGATGACACGTACCGGAGCCGTCCCCGAACTACTCAAAGACGAAGATGAGGCATATCTGTTAATCAACCAAACCGAGGCAGAAGAAAAAGGACTCAAAGAGGGAGACCTTGTGGTCATTTCCAATGATCTCGGAGCATTAATGCTCCCTATCCGTTTCGGCATCCTTGCACGCCGCCACCTGTTTGCCCCTTTTGGCTATCCTAAAACCCCGATCAACACGCTCGTCACGGTGAACAACGATCCGATGTCGGGGCAAAGCGCACTTAAGTCAGCACACGTTATCATCACTAAAACCGATGAATCCTTCACCGTTTCAGAAGAATTCCCTGAACAGTCTAGAAATTTTATCAATCCTCACGTATAATTCGGGATCAACAATTAATAATCGGGAAATTCATGGACTACCTACGTATTCAAGGCCCCACCAAGCTTCAGGGCACAGTTGTGATCTCCGGTGCGAAAAATGCCGCATTACCCCTTATCACACTGGCACTGC
>CAZCSO010000031.1:0-12934 GCA_964501315.1 uncultured Candidatus Izemoplasmatales bacterium
CTTCGTCAAGATGGGATTTATTAAAAAAAGCATCCATTTTTATCATGGATGCTTTTTGTCTGTTAAGGTTTGTAATACACACGCGCCTCATAGGGCTGTAATAGCGGTTCTTCCGATGTCGTATTGGCTAAAATAACCTTATAGTTGCACAATCCAAGATCTTGAGGAACCTTTATGGGTCGACTCGACATGTTCGCAACAACAATCAGCGATGCATTTTGGTAACTACGTTCGTAACAATACAATCTGCGGTGATGTGCGTGCAAATCACGATACGTGCCTTCGACGATGATGGGATACATCTTCCGTAAGTGGATGATTTCCTGATAGTAATGCAAAATGGATGTCGGATCTTCTAACGCTTGTTCGACGTTGACGGATAGATAGCGCTCATTCACTTTTATCCAGGGAGTACCCTTCGTAAAACCTGCGTTTTCTTTATCGGACCATTGCATCGGAGTGCGAGCATGATCACGAGAAGCGACCGACAAACGCTTCATGGCTTTTTGATGAGAATAGTGGAGTTTATCCCGCATGAAACGATAGATTCGTTTGGATTCGATGTCACGGTAATCGTCTAAATCTGTGAAGTGGGCGTTGGTCATTCCGATTTCTTGGCCTTGATAGATAAACGGCGTACCTTGTTGAAAGTAGATAATGGTTGCCAAAAGCTTCGCAGATAAGATTTCGTAGTCGGGATGACCAAACCTCGACAAACTCCGAGGTTGATCGTGGTTTTCCAAATACAACGTATTCCATCCAAACCCATTCAACCCGTTTTGCCATTTCGATAACGCGCGTTTTAGACGAATCGGCTTAAATTTTCTGGGGAACCATTTGATTAAGAAATTATCGGCGTTCATATGATCAAATTGAAACATCATGTCGAGTTCTTTATGATGTTCGTCTTGATACACTTTTGCCATCTCGACGTTCGCAAAGACCGTTTCTCCTACCGTAAAGCAGTCGTAATGATCAAAAACATCCTTCCTTAATTCCTGTAGATACTCATGAATGGCCGGATGATTCAAATAGTGTTCCCTTCCGCGTAAAAAGAGTGCCCATTTTCCATCCGGATCGCCTTCTTCTTTGGCGATGATGTTGATAACGTCGCAACGGAATCCATCGACACCTTTATCGAGCCAAAACCGAATCATCTTTTTCAGTTCGGACCGTACAACCGGATTGGACCAGTTCAAATCGGGTTGTTTCTTCGAAAACAAATGAAGGTAATAGGCGTCTCGTTTCGGATTATATTCCCAAGCATCGCCACCAAAAAAACTACCCCAATTGCCTTTTTTTGATTTCCAGTGATAAAAATCTTTATAAACAGGGTCATTTTCAACTGATTTTTTAAACCATTCATGTTCATCGGACGTGTGATTGATGACGAGGTCCATAACTAATTTTATGTTGGCGTCATGCAACTTCGCGACCATTTCATCAAAATCAGCCATCGACCCAAATTCGGGTTGAATTTGATAATAATCGGAAATATCGTAGCCATTATCGTCATTCGGAGATTGGTAAATGGGCGATAACCATACCATCGAAACTCCCAACGATTGAAGATACCCGATTTTTTCGATAATACCTCGGATGTCACCAATACCATCACCGTTGGCGTCGTTAAAACTTCGTGGATAAATTTGATAGACAACACCGTCTTGATACCATGGTTTCGCCATTATGACCACTTCCCTAGTAAGTATTTGATTGCTTTAAAGAAACGATGGTTGATCAATTCCAGTAACCCTTGCATCTGTTTCATTTTTATTCTTCCCCCGGAAAAGGCAACCACCGCTCTCAGTGGTGTTTCCGCAAGTGATTTTTCAATCATCCGGTACTCCGTTTCCGATTGATTTTCAAACGACTTAAGTGCTTCTTT
The DNA here is from genome assembly GCA_964501315.1 of uncultured Candidatus Izemoplasmatales bacterium. Classification (GTDB taxonomy): domain Bacteria; phylum Bacillota_I; class Bacilli_A; order Izemoplasmatales; family Hujiaoplasmataceae; genus UBA5603. The sequence continues at coordinate 1,889 of CAZCSO010000031.1, forward strand.
TCGGGCATATCGATATAATATTCCACCGATTAAGCTTTTACGAATATCGCTAAACGAATGATTGAGGGTAAACGGACGTTTATGGTTGATGTGCGTTGAACCAACACTTCTTTGAATTCGGGATTCAAAATCGGTTTGATTAAAGGTCAATCCATTTTCAAAATGATAGCTGGGCGTTTTTTGCGATTCTTTTGAGGAATCGGCTGGACGATCTCCCTTAATTGTAATAGACAGTGTTTCAATGCAATCAACGGCGTTTTTCATCAGTGATAGTTCGTAATCGCCACTCACAAGAACCCATTGACCGAGTGCCTCATCGTAATAGCGCAACGAGTCAGTCTCAAACGACAGTTCAACCGTTTTCGTCTCGTTGGGGTCGAGCAACACTTTGGTGAATGCTTTCAGTTCTCGAATCGGACGATCAATTTTGTCAGAAGGGAAATGGGCGTAGAGTTGAACGACTTCTTTTCCGATATAGTAGCCAGTATTGGTCACGTCAACCGACACGGTGATGATACAGTCCTCATCGGTCGTTTCTTTAATTTTGAATTGGTTATAGGAAAATGTCGTATAACTTAACCCATGACCGAAGGGGAATAAAACAGGTTTTTTAAGACTCGAGTAGTAGCGATAACCCACGTAGAGGCTTTCTTGATAATGCACTTCGTGGTTTCCCAGTGCATAGTGACCATACGACGGCGTATCTTCAATGGCAAGCGGGAATGTTTCTGCTAAACGTCCCGACGGATTGGCTTGACCATACAACATTTCAACCGCGGCTCTCGCCCCCGCTTCGCCCATCAAATAACAATTGAGTACGCCTTTGATTCGTTCAATCATCGGAATGACGACCGGGGATCCGGTTTGAAGCACGACAACGATTTGTTCCTGAACAGAGACAAGGGCTTTGATCAATTCCATTTGACCGTCCGGAAGATTCAAATGGGTACGGTCATAGCCTTCCGATTCGTACTCATCAGTCAAACCAACGACCACAACGACCTTGTCCACTTTTTGGGCCAGACTTTTAGCTTCCAGGATTAAGGATTCGTCATAACCATCTCCGGTCAATGTGTAACCTTCAGCGTAATAAGCTTGTCGCTCTTGAATATAATCGATGATGTGATCGACTTTGAACGCGTGAATGTGGCTCGATCCGCCACCTTGATAGCGCGATTGACCTGCAAGCGCGCCTATGAACGCAACCTTGTCTTTGGATTTGAGGGGTAAAATATCCTCTTCATTCTTAAGCAATACAAACGACTCTTTTGCGATTTCATACGCTTTTTGATGATTAATTGACAAATCAAAGGGAATCATTTGGTTCGATTGTTTGGATTCGACGAGTGTCAAGATTCGGCGAACACTGGCGTCGATATCGTCCATGGTAATCAGATTTTTGTGGTAATCATGGATTAATTTTTGATACGCGTAGGGATGCCCTGGCATTTCGAGATCTAGGGTTGCCTTTAGCGCCAACGATCGATCGTTGACAGCCGTCCAATCAGAGACGATGACCTTATCAAACCCATATTCGTCTCTGAGAATATCCTTTAATAATTTCGGATTTTCACTGGCGTACGTTCCGTCTACCTTGTTATAAGAACACATAACCATATCGGGTTTTTCTTTGATGGCTCGCTTGAAACCGGCCGTATAAAGTTCATAAAACGCCCGTTTATCGGCAATTGAGTCACCGATCATCCGAAACGTTTCTTGTGAGTTAAGCGCAAAATGCTTCAAACACGCGCCCACTTTTTTTGTTTGAAGGCCACGAACGAATGCCGCAGCCATTTCACCGGAAATTAGCGGATCTTCCGAATAGTATTCAAAATTGCGACCACAAAGAGGACTACGCTTGATATTGAGTCCGGGTCCTAATAAAATTTGAACGTCCTTATACAAACATTCATCAGCGATGGCCGAAGCCATCGTTTCAATAACCGTTGGGTCAAATGAGGAAGCAACTGTAACAGCGGGTGGAAAGCAGACCGCTTGATATGCTTCATTTGACAACATCGCTTCTTTTGAATCCAATTGTTTTCTTAATCCGTGAGGGCCATCGGCCATCATAATGGATGGAATGGAAAGTCGTGAAATCCGTTCCGTATGCCATGCGTCACTACCAACCAATAAACGACATTTTTCTTCGAGTGTTAAGGATGATAACAATCCTTCAATATCCATGCTACGCCTCCTACTGGGATAAAAATGTATATTTAATAAACATATGTTTATTGTAACATATTTTTTAGTTTAGTCCAATGTGAGAAACAAAAAAAAGATTATTATCGAACGATAACAATCTTTTTAGGCTAAATGGCGACCCGAAAGGGATTCGAACCCCCGACCGACGGCTCCGGAAGCCGCTGCTCTATCCAGCTGAGCTATCGGGCCAGCGCAGTTATTATATCACTATTGACGCGGTTTGCCAAGTCTAAAACGTAGGGAATTATCATGTTTATGACCGCAATCGCATAATCGTTAGAAGATGGCGACCCGAAAGGGATTCGAACCCCCGACCAAAAGCTTAGGACGCTTCTGCTCTGTCCAGCTGAGCTACCGGGCCACAAATAATAGTATACCATAGTTCGACGAAATGCGATAAAAAAGACGACTTTTTTAGAGTCGTCTTGAACCACCTTTTCCTCCTGAAGAACCACCTTTACCCAAATGAAGGATAAAACCGCCTCCGGCACCAAATACAATTATTCCCAATACCCCATAGCCCAGTATCCCCAACCAAGAAGCATTGGGACTCAGCAAATAGCTGAAAAAGCTCATCGACAGTTCTGCGCCCAACGTATCTTCAATCGGTACGTAGGTATCAAGGTAAGTTTCCAATTCCTCCACCGTATACTCAAGCGGATAAAAAACATCCGCATACGCTTTGTCGTAAATAATTCTTGCGAGTTCCACATACAAATGCAAAGCGCCGACTTGGGGATCCTCATCCACATTGATGGTATCCCGGATCGCATGATCAACCTCAATGGTGGTCACATACGCTTCCATTCGGGTACCCAATTTATAACTGACTTGATACGGTACTTTGTAGGTGATGCCATCTTCTTCACTCTCTTGATAAAAGATAACAACCAAAAGGCCCATATCGTTATCGCCAATTTTCCATTCCCGGTACAGATCCGTCAAATTGTAATTAGCTATATCGGCAGGTGAATCGATTAAAAAGGTAACCAACACCAATTGCGTTTGACCTTCGCCTTCACCTTTTGTGTCTTCGTACAAATTCTCGCCATAAAACAAAACGGCATCTTCTACACCCATGGTCAATGAATCCGCGAAATCATTGACATAAAACAGTCGTGAAGGTCGCGGATAGTCCCGACTTGCACGACTGATGATGGCGATAATGATGCCAACAATTACGATAAGAAATAAAAAGGGTCTCAGTAATCTATTCAGCCGCATACGTGCCAAAATTAATTTCAGGAATATCGGCAGCGCCTTCGTTTAAACGCCAATATTCATAACTGTCTTCAAATGGAAACATCGAGGCAATGATGACCGTTGGAAACAATCGAATGGATTTGTTATAGTCGCCAACCGCATCGTTGTAATCGCTTCGTGCAACGAAAAGTGCGCTTTCAATGCCTGATATCGTAACCATTAAATCTAAAAACCCTTGTGATGAGGCGATATCAGGGTAGTTTTCGACCACGACGAGTAGATCCGTAATGCTCGAAACATAGGCATTATCCGCCGTAATCATACCATCTAAATCATTTTCAGTGGCGGCGTCGTTGTAATCGCTACGAGCCTGCGTAATGGCATTGATAATGGCTTGTTCCTGTGCCGCCATACCCGATACGACTCCTAATAATTGTTGAACGGTGGCTTGACGTTCGTTGAGTCGACTAATGACATCCGCATATGCTTCGTCAATCGCTACTTCTTTTTTTACTAATGAGTTATACGTGAAAGCAAAGGTAAGACCGAGCAGTAACACGAATGCTCCAACACCGATTAAAATCATTCGAACAGATCGATTCATACAATACCTCATTTCTCTATTTAGTTGTCTATTAAAATAACTTTATCATATCTATGCTTTGTTTTCAAGATGCCCCCTTTGCTTTTGTTTGATAAATAATAAAAAAACAGGCAATGATTGCCTGTAATGGATTAATGGCGACTCGGAGGAGATTCGAACTCCTGACCGACGGCTTAGAAGGCCGTTGCTCTATCCAGCTGAGCTACCAAGTCAAAATGCATACATAATTATAATATAATCATGGTTTTTTGTAAAGTTTTATTTACGTTGATTTTGGTTTAATCCCCCAAAAAAGCACCACCTAATGGTGATGCTTATTTTGACGTTTTAAAACCCGTTCGTTGGACAAATCCCCAACCCTTTTCTCTTCTCATTGAAGCAAAGAATCCAACGATTCGATAGACTGAAACGAACTGACGCCAACCGAAATTTTCGAAAATCGCAATGAGCGTCAATATCAGGGTGTCCTTGACACTTAAGTACTCGTGATCACGTTCGGCAACCAGCAAACTGCCTAGCGAAATAACCATGCCCAACATAACCGAAGCGATCAGTAATAATAGAACAATCGATGCATTCAATAGCCCCATGAAACCACTGACTATTAAAAATAGGAGACCTTGAACTTCAATCAAAGGACCAATCAACTCGAAGATAAAGAAATAAGGCGTGCTGATTAATCCAATTTGATGAAAGCGTGGATTGAATATCATATCGCGATGATAGGATAAAATATCGATAAGACCGCGTTGCCAACGATTCCGTTGGCGTCGAAAACTTTTGAAGTCTTCCGGAACTTCGGTATAACAAATCGCATTGTGAATGTAATCAATACGATAGTTTAGTCTCCGTTTCAACGCTTTTTTGGTTATTCTGACCACCAATTCCATGTCTTCTCCGACAGTATCTTTCTTAAACGTTGATGTCGTCAGATAACCCCCAACTTCTGCCAACATGCGTTTCTCAAATAAACCAAACGCACCTGAAATGATCAAGAGACTTCGCATTTTAGACCAACCGACTCGACCCAATGAAAATGCCCTTAGGTATTCAATTGTTTGGAGAGCTGCTAACGCATCATTGGACAGTCCTTCTTTTTCGACGATGCCGTCAACAATCGTCGATCCGTTGGCCGGATGAATATTCCCGCCTAATGCCAGGGTAATTTCATCGTGATCGAGGGCGCTGCTCATGAGTTTCAACAACGCATCGGGCTCCAATAAGGAATCCGCATCGATGCCGCAGACAAATTCGTTTTTAGCGAAGTTGATCCCAACATTGAGGGCATCAGCCTTCCCGCCATTGGCCTTATCAATCAGTGTCAAATTGGGTAAATTCTTATTTCGATAGACTGCTTTGATTGCTTTCGTGGGAATCAAGACATTCATCGGAACGTTTTTCCGCTCCAAATGAAAGTAATCAATCACCTTTTTTAGCGTTTGATCTTTTGATCCGTCGTTGACAACCACCACTTCGTAATGGGGATACTTTAAGTTTAATAGCGATTTGATGGAATCAATAATCGTCAATTCTTCATTGTAGGCAGGTGCCAATATCGAAATGGAGGGCAAAATTTTGCTTTCGTAGAGTAACGACCGGCTCTTAATCGACCATAGACGTCGTTGTTGATACGCACCGTAAGCGGATAATAAGGCCAATAAGAGATACAATCCATTGACCGACATGTAGTAAACGACCAAACTTTCATTGACAAATACGACAAATTCTTTCCAAATATCACTCAGAGAATTAGTAAAGAGAAACGATAGGTTTAACGCCACAAATAACAAGGGAAAAAACAGAATTGTGACGATAAGAAGGAATCGCAACCATCTGATTTTGGCGGCTTCTAACTCGGGCGTCTTTTTATTTTCATTGATGATTTCAGGTTTTTCCAAAGAAACGAGCGGTAATAGTTTTTCATCTAGGTAAATCAATAAATTCGCTTTGAGCGAGGGATTGGTCTCAACTTGGTCTGCGAGAATTTTGCATAAATCTTTTTGGAGTTTTTTGTCCGAGGCTTGATTTAAAAACTGAATTAACGACGCATCATAACCGTATTTAAGAATTTTAACGATGATTTGCCGCAACGTAGGATCTTGGGTATTCTTGTATTTCAACGCTAAATATTCCATCTTACTGGCCAAAACATTGGCAATGATTTGATTTTGAATGTCATCCGTCGTTTTTAAAAACCCGTCTTGTAAAGCGGTATACAAATCATTGTTGACTTCTACCATGTTTTGAATGATACCGACAATGTGGTTATCGATATCGCTTCCGTTCGCCAACAATATTAGGCGTCTTACCTGCTCGAGTGTCCGTGGTTTAGATAACGCACCCATGGCAATTTTGATGACTTCAACGTCAGGATGGTGCAAATACTTTTCGGTTTCAAAATCGTCGCCATAGATGGTCGATAACACCGTCAAAATCCGGTAATACAGTCGCTTTACGCGTGATTCGACCATCTTTGAATACGTGGGATGAAGGGTTCTTTTAGCCAGATGATCTTCAATTTTAACAAGTTCTTCTTTTAAAGCAACATGAAAATCTTCACGAAATAAACTTTCGGATAAATCGACAAACAATTCTTTAATTTCCGGTTCTTCCCGATTAAAGATGTCGGGTGTATGAATGAAATTCTTCAAAAGGTAATTTTTGATGATTTGAATGACCCGCGATTGGTAGAATTGTTTGCTGCCGATTAAACTATCAATCAACGTTACCAAGGTCATTTGATCCATCTGGTTCTTTAAGGCGTTAATCAAGTAAAGTTTGACATTGGGAATGCGTTCTTTCTTTAATTGAGTAATCAACGCAAACTTGGTTTTAGGCAACTCAAAATAGCCTAAATAACTTGCTGCTCGTTTTCGATAGAACCGAATCGGGGAATGAACCTGCCGACACATTCGGTCAATCAATCCAAAGGCTTCAAAGTCGTCACAAATATGGGCTTTTGTCGTTTCATCCAACACGAGTTGTTCGTAATACGTACGATACGATTGAAACAACAATCGTTTCGAACGAATATGAGGAATCGGTTCAGCGTTGATGTAATGTCGAATAAAGAACGATTCGACGCGTGAAGCTTGTTTAAGTTGTCGACGAATGACCCATTTTTGAAGAAAAATGGCGATTAACAACACCCCTGAAACACCAAGCAAACCCATCATGATACGATAAATGGTTTCTAAAGTCATGAGGATTGTCTCCGATTACGAAGGTGACGTTGAACAAAACCTAAGAGTTCTTCAAAAATTATGGGTTTTTGGATGACGTAATCAATGTCAAACTGATTGGCGCGAACCACCAAGTCTTTGGTTTTTTGATAGGTTAATAAGATGAAAAGCGTTTTTGCGTTCAAAGGCATTTCATTGAGGGTGTTTTTGATGACAAAACCGTCTTTTTTAGGTAAATTGCGTTCGCAAATAATGGCATCAAATGCAACGTTCTTAAGTTGATTCATCGCAGAATCGGCATCGGTTGCGATGGTCACATCAAAATTTTGGTTATAAAACAACGTTTTTAATAACGCTACATTAATGGGCTCTTCATCGATGATGAGCAATTTCGCATGAAAGAGTTTGGTCAACTTGGTCGTCGCATCATTGATGGTTTCGTTGCCTTTGGTCGCCCCAACTTTGATTCGATTTTCACCCAAACTCATCATTTGGGTGATGATGGTGTCAACGTTCGAGGTGATGGAACATTCGGACAATTGAACGATGGACAGCGAAACGGTTATTTTTTCGATAAACAGATCACTGGACCTCACTTGATTTTGAATTCGTTTCGCCAAATCGAGCGGGGTTTCGTCACGATTATCGGAAAAATAAATGAATCCCGGCGCAAACCGTTTGAAAACCATGGCGTTGGACTGTGCCATCTGAGTCAAAATATAGCCCAAATGAACAATCGTTTCGTCGCCGATTTCCTTTGAATATTTGGCGTTAAGCCGAATCAAATCATCGATATTAATGTAGATCAGGCAAAAATCTTTGTTGACAAAATCGTTCGCTCTCAGTTCAATTTCTCGTTTCAAAAATTCTTTCATGAAGGTTTCGTTATAGACGTTCGTCAACGGATCTTTTGTCACTTGGTCAATCGTCGTTTTTAATTCCGTTTCAAGCGCATTAATCTTTTTGACCAATTGCATGGATTCTTCATACTGCTTAGTTTGTTGACGAATCCGTTCATAAAAATACGGTTCAAATAAATACGGTAATGGCACGGAAGGATTCGTCACAGCCGCAATCACATCATCGTGAATGGTGTCCAACCATGAAAAACCATGAGTAATGTAGAGAATCGTGAAAAAAGCCAACCAATCGGATTCATTGTGCAATGTAATAGAAAGATCATGATCATTTAGTTTGGTAATCGTGATGGGCGATTGCTGAAAGGTGGATACCACCGCTTCTACGCCATAGGTGGATACCAACGTCTTGACGATGGGTGATAACCGTTTTTGATACGTCGAGTTCAGTGATTTAGCAGATTCCATCTGATTGTTTTGATCAAAGAAGCGATTTAATTGCCGGATTCGATCCGAAAACATAATCTGACCTTCGATGGTTACTAATGTTTCGACGCCGTACTGACGAATGTAATCGAATAATCCGCGATAAGCCGTGCAATCACTCTTCTTTTGAACCATGTGCTTGCTCATTTCCAACATCCATCGCTCAGGATTCAACGAGGGGGATATGGGGGTATCCGCGACGAACACACCGTGTGAAACGATGGCTTTTTCATCGCTAAGATGAACTAAATACGTTGGTTTGGTCGCATTACATGAGAACGGCACGAAAGACATATTCCAAGAAGTGGTGGGTTTAATCCGTTCGTCCTCTATTGATCTCAATTGCGTTTTATCTTTATCCGATTTGAAAAGGGAGCATTGATTCGCAGATGCGACAATGGTGGGATGGTAATTATGTTCTGTGAGTTGTTTCCACTGTTGGGAATGATCGACGGGATTGCCAAGAATAACCCATCCTTCTAGTTTGATTGACGGATGAAGGTAAGTTAACATCTCAAAAAAATCATCGTTAAAGGGTTCATGTGTCGAACCCATCAAGATGGCTTTGTTTTGATTGATTTTTACGACCCAGTAATCGATGTTGGAAGGGTTGGATTGAGATAACAAATAAAGATTACTTTTAATTAGAATGGGGTGAATGCCTTTAATTGGGTTATTCATAACATCCCTCTTTTCCCTTGATTACTCTCATTATACCTAAAAATAAATAAATTGAGTTGATTTCGCATAAAAATAGTAAAAAAAACCGTCGATATTGCTTTCTTCTCTTTTTCTCCTTCTGTGGTATAATAGAGAAGTATTATAAGGTAGTGAGGAATTTCTATGCATACAAAAAAACCATTAGGGGAATTATTCCTTAGTTTTCTGAAAATCGGAGCCTTCACCTTTGGTGGCGGCTATGCGATGATGCCCATCATGCAAAAAGAAGTTGTCGATCGCAAGGGATGGGTTACCGATGAAGATATCATTAAATTATTGGTCATCAGCGAATCGACTCCGGGTGTCATGGCGGTAAACGCTGCCACGTTTATCGGGTACCGGATTGGTGGGTTTATGGGATCGCTTTTGGCAACGCTCGGCGTTGTCATTCCGTCTTTTATTGCGATATCAACGTTATCGTTTTTCATTCTTGAGTTCAAAGAATTACGTTGGGTCAATGCCGCGTTCATGGGAATCCGTGCCGGCGTCGCGATCTTAATCTTAAATGCCGTATTTAAACTCTCGAAGAACGTGAAGAAATCTGTATTTATGTATGTTTTGGCAGCCTTTGCTTTTGTTATCGCGTTATTAACGGATTTTTCAGTTATCTATATGTTATTGATCGGTGCGATACTAGGAATCATCTATGGGTATGTTTCTCTTCGTAAGATGGGGGGACCAACTCATGATTAAGATCGCAATTCAACTCTTTCTTTTGTTTTTCAAAATTGGTCTCTTTACGTTTGGTGGCGGTTACGCCATGATTCCCTTATTCCGACAAGAATTGGTTACGAGAGGATTTCTCTCAGAAGAATTGTTACTGGATTTCATTGGGATTTCCGAATCCACGCCAGGACCATTTGCCGTTAACATGGCTACGTTTGTCGGTATGGAAAATGCCGGATATTTAGGCGCTTTGTTTGCGACCTTAGGGGTTGTATTACCATCCTTCATTATCATCGTCGTGATTGCTCGCTTTGGTTCAAAAGCGTTGAAAAGCAGACCGGTAACACAAGCGTTTTTGGGTCTCAAGCCCGTGGTCATCGGATTGGTCTTTTCCGTCGCCGTCATGTTGATATTTCGTCAGGTTTTTCCCGCCGTCAAATTCACGACCTTAACCTTTGATTTTTCTGGTTTTGATATCTATGCAGTTATTATTATGGCGGTTGTTTTATTCTTATTACGTCGATTCAAAAAAATATCACCGATTTTGATTATCATCATGGCTGCTACACTCGGTTTGCTCTTTTATGGAGTACTATAGGAGGATACTATGAAAAAATTATTGACTGTGTTTGTATTTTTAATGATGGTTGCTTTAGTCGGATGTCAACCCAAGTATACCATTACGCTCAATACCCAAACCGACATCACCAGTTACGTTGAAATCACGTACACTGAGTTACTTCAAAAAATGGCAGATGGAGAAGATGTCTTGCTGTACATCAGTTCGGAAACGTGTACTTCGTGCGAGGCCTTTAAACCACTCATTGAGGCCGTCATTGCCGATCGTGATTTGGTCGTCTACAAAATAGAGGCAGGTCCCTCCTTCATTCCCGAAAATGATGAAGTGCCTTATCGCTACACACCGTCTTTGGTCATTATTCAAGCCGGTGAAGTGAAGGATACCTTCCATCCTTTGGATAATCCCGAGTATTTTGCCGATCAGGAAGGAATCGAACAATTTTTCGATCAATTCATTTTGCCGAATTAATAAACCCAAACGAATCCATAAATTGTACCCCGTGTCAAGGACACAAGAAAAAAACCAGCTATAATTTTTCCA
>CAZCSO010000032.1:0-12724 GCA_964501315.1 uncultured Candidatus Izemoplasmatales bacterium
TGCATTGCTTCACACAAAGTTTTTTTGTGTGTCCACAATACAGGGTACATTTTACTAGCCTTTATGGTTATTTTTTAAATCGATCTCGAAGCCATGAAGGAATGGTAATATCCTCCGACGCTTCCTCTTCGGGTTTCTTGGGTAATTTGTCTTGATCTTTCCGTAATTTTTCTTCCTTTTTCGCCTCACGTTTGGATTTGCTAGACGACTTGACAACCTCTTCTTCTGGTTTAGGCACGGCGGTCTGTAACGATTCGGCCTTTTGAATAGTTGTTTCTTTGAAGAGCGGATCTTCGCTGTATCCGGTCGCAATGACCGTTACGATAATCTCATCATCCAAATCGGTGTTGATGGCACTACCGTAAATGACGTTGATTTCGGTCGTTGAACTTTTCCGAATCTCTTCGATAATTTCATTGACTTCGTATAAGGATGCATTGAATCCTGAGGTAATGTTGACGATGGCATCGGTGGCCCCGTTGATGGATGTTTCCAATAGCGGACTACGAATGGCAGCTCTGGCTGATTCAACAGCGCGATTTTCACCCGATGCAATGCCAATGCCCATTAATGCAGTCCCTTTGTCTTTCATGACTGTTTTGATATCGGCGAAATCAACGTTGACTACGCCAGGAACGGCGATGATTTCCGTAATGCCTTGAACCCCTTGTCTGAGAATATTATCTGCTTCTCTGAATGCGTCCAAATACGGAGTGTCTTTTTCGACGATATAAAGTAATTTATCATTTGGAATAACAATAAGCGTATCCACAAACGGTTTTAATTCTTCCAATCCTTGCATAGCAACCGAAGCCCGTTTTCTACCTTCAAATCCAAACGGTTTCGTAACGATACCAATGGTTAAACACCCCATCTCGCGGGCAATACGAGCAATCACAGGAGCAGCTCCGGTACCCGTTCCTCCACCCATGCCGGCGGTGATAAAAACCATGTCGGTTTCTGCTAAGATTTCACGAATTTCATCTTCTGATTCCAACGCTGCTTGGCGTCCAACTTCAGGATTGGCACCAGCACCCAAACCACGAGTTAACATTTTTCCGAGTTGTAATCGAACATCGGCTTTCGATAATTTTAAAACTTGTGCATCGGTATTCATGGCAATGAATTCAACGCCTTGTACATCGTTTTCAATCATTCGATTGATGGCTGATCCGCCACCACCACCAACGCCAATGACTTTAATAATTGGTTTTTGGTTGAATTTTTCATTGATATCAAACATAAGTGACCTCCGAATTCGACCTTCATAACTATGGTATCATAAATGAAAACATATTGAAATATCGTTTCAAAAATAAAGATAAACAGCTTTTATGGCTATCAGTGTTATTATACGAGATAATCATAAAATAATCAACGACCTTACAAACGAAAACTAATAATTCAAACGTAAACAAATAATTTTGATTACGAAATGAACACGAAAATCAAATAGGAATTCAGTTAACGTTTGGATTGATGGTAATAGTGGCTGAAAAATTCCTCTTTAAAATCCAATAGACGACCTTGTTTAATAGCTTGACGAATATCGTTCATCAGTGATTTTAGAAAATAGAGATTATGATAGGTCACCAAACGCTGACCTAACATTTCTTCCGCTTTAAACAAATGGCGCAAATAACTTTTCGTATACGTTCGACATACCGGACAATCACATCCTGGGTCGAGTGGCGAAAAGTCTCGTTCGTATTCTTTGTTTTTAATGACGATTTTCCCAACAGACGTCATGGCGGTTCCATGGCGTGCTATCCGAGTTGGCAACACACAGTCGAACATATCGACGCCGTTAATCGCCCCCATAATCAAGTCATCGGGCGAACCGACCCCCATCAAATAACGCGGTTTGTCTGTGGGCATGAGGGGATTGAGATAGGCCAACATATCGTACATCTCAGTCTTCGATTCACCGACGGATAAGCCTCCGATTGAGTAACCAGGAAAATCAAGTTTTATCAATTCTTCGATTGAGTGTTTTCGCAAATCTTTATGAGGACCACCTTGAACAATACCAAAGAGGGCTTGATCATTGGGAAATTGATGTACCGCTTTTCCACGCTTTGCCCAACGCAAAGTGCGTTCAACGGATTCTTTCATATAGTCGTAATCAGCATAAAATGGAGGACATTCATCAAAACTCATAATGATATCAGCTCCAAGATTATTCTGAATTCGGATGGAATCTTCCGGACTCATGAAGAGTTTTTCACCGCTTAAATGATGTCGAAATTCGACGCCTTCTTCTTTAATTTTTCGAATATTGGATAAGCTGAAGACTTGAAACCCACCCGAATCGGTTAATAACGCTTTGTCCCATTTCATAAACCCGCGGATGCCACCATGCTCTTTGATGATATCATCACCCGGTTGTAACCAAAGATGATAGGTGTTGCCCAAAATAATGCCATCACTCACGGCTTCTATTTCTTTTGGTTCCAATGTTTTAACGGTCGCTTGCGTTCCAACAGGCATAAAAACAGGGGTTTCAAAACTTCCATGAGAAGTATGGATGACCCCTGCTCGCGCATGCGATTGCGTACAAATATGTGTTACGTTAAACGAAAAAGCCATTCTTAAAGGATGACTCCAAAGACTTCACCGGTAATTCCAGCTGCGTTTCCTTCATCGGTGTCAATATGCATGGCCGTTTCAAAATCATTACGAACACGAATAACAACATCATCGAAAATAAGGGAGCGATCGGGTGTTTGAACTTTGACTTGAACGACTTGTTTGTCTTGTAAACCAAAACGGATTGCATCGAGTGGTGTAACATGAATATGACGTTTGGCAATAATGACGCCTTGTTCAATGGTTATTTTACCTTTTGGACCGACTAACGTGCAAGGAGCGGTTTTAAAAATGTCTCCTGATTCACGAATGGGTGCAGTGATACCAATGCTGCGTGCATCGGTTAAAGAAATTTCAACTTGTGTTTCTTTGCGAACCGGACCCAAAATTGACACATTTGCGATTTCTTTTTTTGGGCCAAGAACGGTAACACGTTCTTCAGCCGCAAATTGGCCGGGCTGAGAAAGCATTTTTTTAACCTTCAATTCATAGCCTTCGCCAAATAACGTATACAAATCTTTTTGAGATAAATGCACATGACGTGCCGATACTTCTACCAATACTTTTCTTTCCATACTATTCCTCCTGTATCTTAAATAGTTTACTACTTTTGGATGATTTTATCAATTGATAAACGATTATTGATTGTAATTTTTACGACATTTGATATAATAAAAAAGCATCGCAGTTCGAAATCCATCCTGCGTTACCAAAACTAGGAGGTAAGTTATGCCAAACGAGATATTATGGATTTTATTCGCTCTTACGAACTTTGTTTTATTTCTTATTTGTTACAAACTTTTTGGAAAAATCGGAATTTTTGTATGGATTGCTATGGGAACCATCCTGGCAAACATTCAAGTGATGAAGTCAATTACGCTTTTTGGGATTGAAGCCACATTGGGTAATATCATGTACGGTACGATTTTTTTAGCGACCGATGCACTCAGTGAAAAATACGGTAAAAAAAGCGCTAATTTGTCAGTCTTCATGGGTTTCTTCATCTTATTGGCATCACTAGTGATTATGCAATTCGCATTAGTATTCGAACCTAACGGATACGATGCTGCTCAACCGCATTTAGAAGCGATTTTTGGGTTCTATCTACGGGTTGCATCCGCAAGTCTAGTCGCATATTTGATTAGTCAAACGCTCGATATTGCTCTATTCTATAAAATTAAGACAAAACTCCCAGGGAGAAAATGGTTGTGGGTAAGAAACAATACAGCAACCATCATCTCTCAACTCATTGACACTGCGATTTTTGTATCCATTGCTTTTATAGGTACATTACCGATGTCCGTAATCTGGCAATTATTCATTTCGACATTTTTAATAAAAGTTATGGTCGCGGCTTTGGACACTCCGTTTGTCTACTTGATTGGCAAAATCAATCCGCTCATCGATCATCAACCCATTAACACAAATAGTAACTAACGACGATTTCGTCGTTTTTTATTTTAAAAAACCATCGAATCCCTTAGGGTTCGATGGTCGCAAAGTCATGAATAAACATGGAATCGCCAAAGGAGAAAAATCGATATTTTTCCTCGATGGCATGCTGATAGGCATTAAGAATGATATCCCGAGAAGTCAGTGCAGATACCAACATCAAGAGCGTTGATTTCGGCAGGTGAAAATTCGTTATGAGCGCATCGATGGCTTTGAACTCATACCCAGGGTAGATAAAAATATCCGTCCATCCCGAATCTTTGACAAATTTCTTATGTTTAGAAAATATAGCTTCTAAGGTACGTGTTGAAGTCGTTCCAACAGCGATAATACGCCGATGATCTTGTTTAGCTTGATTGAGGATCTCAGCCGTTTTACCGGACAACTGATAGTACTCTGAGTGCATTTTGTGTTGTAATACGTCCTCTACTTGAACGGGTCTAAACGTCCCTAATCCGACGTGGAGGGTCAATGAAGTAATCAAAACGCCCATTTCAGATATCTCGTTTAACAACGATTCGGTAAAATGAAGTCCCGCTGTAGGGGCTGCTGCACTTCCAACTGCTTTTGAGTAGACCGTTTGGTATCGATTGGGATCGGTTAAGCGTTCATGAATATAGGGAGGAAGCGGCATTTCACCGAGTTGATCCAACAATTCTAAAAAGATGCCTTTGTAGATCATTTCAAAATGACGAATTCCTTCGTCACCAACTCGAATACACCGAGCTTGAAGTAATCCATTCCCAAAATCTACGATGGTACCTTCTTTGATTCTCCGAGCAGGCTTAACCAAGGATTCCCAACAGTTATTTCCAAGATCTTGTAAAAGCAAAACTTCGATAATGGCTTGTGTATCGAGTTTAACTCCTAATAATCGAGCTGGCAACACTTTTGTGTCATTAATAACCAGAACATCGCCTTTTTTTAAATAGTGGGTAATGTTATAAAAATAATCGTCCTTCAATTTTGTGGTATGACGATCAACCAAGAGTAACCGGGATGCCGAACGATTCGACAGAGGTGTTTGGGCAATCAATTCTTCTGGCAAGTGATAATCAAAATCAGTTGTTTTCATTCAAATAACGTTCCTTGAAAAGATTTCTTAAGATGACGATACGCTTTTTCGGTCACGACACGACCGCGAGGAGTACGACTAATGAATCCCTTCTGGATTAAGAAGGGTTCATATACATCCTCAAGCGTTTGCGGATCTTCACTTATGGAAGTAGCGATGGTTTCTAGTCCAACTGGCCCTCCATGATATTTTTCGATGATGCCAAGCAGGTATTCGCGATCTTTTCGATCAAGACCGAGATCATCGATTTTTAGTTTGTCCAATGCGAGTTTAGTAATATCAACGTTGATTACGCCGTCGCTTAAGATATCGGCATAATCCCGTACGCGACGAAAAAGACGATTGACGATTCGAGGCGTGCCACGACTTCGTTTCGCTAATTCTTGAACTGCGTACTCATCGATTGGGCAATGATAGATACTAGCCGTTCGACGACAAATAATTTCGAGTTCATTATCGTTGTAAAAATCAAGTTTATGGACGATGCCAAATCGGTCTCTTAGGGGACCTGTTAGATCACCATATCGAGTGGTAGCCCCAATCAAAGTAAAGGGAGGCAAATCAACGCGAATTGATTTTGCGCCTGAATCCTTTCCGACAACAATGTCTATAACAAAATCTTCCATTGAAGAATACAGAATCTCTTCAACGATTTTTGGCAATCGATGAATTTCATCGATAAATAAAACATCGCCGGGTTCCAAACTCGTCAAAATCGCTGCTAAATCACCCGTCCGTTCGATGGTTGGGCCGCTACATACTTTCATATTGACATGCAATTCGTTGGCGATCACTTGAGCGAGTGTTGTCTTTCCCAATCCGGGAGGGCCATACAAAAGTACGTGGTCTAAAGATTCATTTCGCTTCTTTGCAGCTTCTACCGAGATTTGAATCATCTCTTTTACATTTGTCTGACCAATATATTCACTAAAAACTTGCGGCCGCAAGGTTACTTCTAATTCATCATCAACTAACAGATTGTTAGAAATTATTCGATCATCCATTTACAACACCTCATTGATATTATACCAAAATGTTTCGGTTTTTATGATAGATATTTCAAGTTTATTTATTGTAATTCAAAATAACTTAATATATAATACAATTATCAATAAGAAAGAGGTGAGGAAATGTCAAAAAAACGCCAAGAAGTGAATATTTCCGCATCGACTTTTAAAAACGAAATCAAATCGTTCCGAGATACGATGATTTTCATGGATGATTCGCTCAAAAAACTTGAGAGTGATTATTGTGTGGAAATCGCTAAAATTAAAGCAAATTACGCTTTATTTAACGAGGATTTCTATAAATCCTATTCGCTTCATGAAGCGAATTTTTCTGCAGCCATTAACTACATACAAAATGAGTATCATCAACTCTCTGAATCAATCTTAAAAGACCTTCAAGAGAATGAATCTATTGTTCGTCAACAATTCATCGAAGAAGAGAAAAACTTCACCGATGCCATTGATAAATTCACTCTTTTACAAAAACAAGCCTATGAACAATACCTCGAGATGTGTCGTTTATCCGACGAATACATAGATCGAGAATTTCAAGTCCATAGCCAATTTGTACGTGAGGAAGATGATCGTTTCTCCTCCATGGTTAAAGATTATTCAACCATCAATAACAAGCAATACGATAAGTTGTTGTGGTCAATGGAAAAATCGAAAAACGCCTTAAATGACTTAGCAAATCAACTTAATGAATCGACATTTAATGATGCTAAATTCTTGACACAATCCGTCATAAAAACCATTGAAAATTTACGTTCGTCGAAAAATGAAATTACCTCTTTGTTTAAATTGACAACTCAACATTTATCCGACAAAAAGAAAACAATCGATAATTTATCTCTTGTTCGTCAAAAACCACACTCGGTTTTAAACCAAAAGCTAATCAATCAGTTTGTTCAACAGATTCATTCAGTCAATGACCAAAGACTAGCTTTTGAAAAATTGGTTAAAGAGGATTTATCCGTATCGATTAAGACAATTGGTCCTAAAATAATTGATGCAGATAAACGAAATGAAACAAAATTAACTAAAAAATTAATTATGCAATACCAGATCATCCAATCAAAAGCTGATTTTCTTTTGAAACGAAATAAAGAGATGTCAGACTTATTGATTCAAAAGTATCAAAATGAAATTAAAAAAATAAAAGTTGACTCGTTTAGAAGAGTTGAAGAAATCAAATTAACGTATTTCATACCCAGTGAATATTTCCAAAACTCAATCAATCTCTATTCGAATTTTGCTTTTTATATTAACGAATCCTTAGATGAAATCGATAATTCATTATCGGATTTTATCCATTTTAATCAAACCCTATCTCAAACCGAAAACGATTATGTCTATACATCAACGAAGGTCTTTGAAGATTATAAACTCAATCTACTTGTAACTGTCAACGATGTGACTACAAAATTGTCCGAGCAAATCACTGAAATTGACCGTTTAAGCAAAGAAATCATTGAATTAGAGTCTAAAAACCGTCTTGAAATTGCGCAAATTAGAAAGGACCTTGAGAACCTAGATATTACTGCCGATTATCAAAAGTACTTAAAATCGCTAGCTGTCGATCGTGAAATGATTGATTTTCAACATCAAATGAATCAATCAAAACTCGCTGCTTCTTCTACCAAACAAGAAGGACTTTTAACCATCCAGTCCGATATTAACGAAACCAATCAAAATTACGAGTTTGATCAAATCAACAACAAGTACCGTTCTCAAGTCGGTGAACTCGAAAAGCAAATCAAAGACGCTTGGAACGACCACCAATTCATGTTGGCAAAAACAAGTCATCAATACCGATTAGAACAAATACAGCTCGTAGCTCAAAAAGATCGTCATATCGCCGATATTAATTCCAAACGTTCTTGGTACCAAATCGCTAAAACAATCGAACAACAAGAACTTCAATACAAAAAAACACAAGCAGATGGGAATGCCTTTGTCGTAGACTACATCGATCAAACTCAATCATTGATTGATTTGTATCGGAAACAAACCGATCGTGCTAAACATTACATGATTCTTGATAACCATCCCTATCGTCAAGCGCGTTGGCTCGAAAAAGAACGAGAAAACCTGAATGCCTACCTCGATAACAAAGTCAATCAAGATACCGAAAGTAACCGTAAAGCCGTTACATTTTTAAGTCATTACCTTTTTAACACCCGCAATCATCTCATTAACCGACTTAATCACTATCAGTACATCTATAAAAAGCTCTTAGTCGATCTAAACCTAGAAACAGCCATTATTCAATCCAAAGCGCTAGAAACGGTTGATTTTTACCTTTATGAATGGTCTCGGTTATTTGATCAAACTTCAGAGACGCTTCATTCAGTCGAGGAATCATGCCATATACCGACGACATATCGTCTCATTACAAAACAGATGGAACTCTATATCTACAACTACTCTTCAATCGTAAAGCTGACCAAAAAACGACTTAGTCGTTCTTCTGGTCAACGTCGCTTTGATGCATTACAACAGGGTTATATTCAAATCATCGAATTGTCGAGAGATTACTTAAAGACAATCTATGATTTTTTTGAAAAGGCCTTAGAAAAAGCAATCGAGTACGATGTTATCGCCATTCGCGAAAAACGGATCGCTCAATTCAAAGAACAAGCCATTATCAATTCTCACTATGATCAGCAAATTCTTCATTCTCTAAAACGAAAACCAAAATGGACTCGAGTTCATAAGGAGTTGGATGAAGCATATGCTGAATTTGAACTGAGAATGAAAGATCAGGTTTATAACCTAAACCAATCGTTCCTAACATCACTCAACAAGGAACGTGAAAAATTAGACTTTATCATTGAGGAATTAGTTCGCTATGGTTTAATGAATCAAGAACTTAAAATCCAGAATCAAGCAAGCTTCGAACAATCTGTATTGGATAAAATACGGAAGGCCGATCTCGACTTTACTGAGATTGAATCTCACTATAAAGCTCAAAAAACAGCCATCTATGGCGAACGAATCCAAGAGATGCAATATCTTGAAAATCAATTATTACTATCTGAACAAGATCGACAAGCTCGATTGGATGAACTATCAAAACAAATCGCTCAGTTACCAACGACTGAACAGTATCAACAAGATACTCTTGAACAACAAAAAACGACCTTATTGGATGAAAAACGTAAAAATCTGCAAGTTGAACTTTCCAGAATTGAAGAACTCAAGCTATCTTCAATCCCCGTTTATCTCGATCAAATTGAACTGATTAAAAATCGGCTTCCCAATGATTATTTGACACTTTACAAAGAAATTTCGGCCGCTGAGAGTCAATTGATTAACGAGCACAAAACGATTGAAAACCTCTATCAACAAAACTTTGGACAATTTTTGAGTAATCAATCGGAATACACCCGTCTTTTGTTTAACGATTCTGTGTTGCTCTATCCATTTGACAAAAAGATTGATGATTCTTCTTCGCTTATCAAAAAGTCACAGGACGTACTAAAAGATACAATTGATAAAACTCAAGCCACTCAAGATAACATTCACAAACGATCCGTTGAATCCAAAGAAAAGCAAAAACGCGTTCTCAACGTTTAGAAAGGAGTCGTCATGGACAAACCTAAACCATTCGTCCCTTCTGAAAATAAACAAAATTACCGTTTAGATCTGACCGGTTCCTTTAAGGATGAACTCGCGTTATACGAGTCTTTTTTCGACCGTTTGAATCATTATGCAAAAACCCATAAACAAATTACGCTTAATCAAATCAATCAAGTAGAAACTCGATTGAAAAGCTTAAAAAAACAAGCGGAATCCCTTCAAGATTCGATTATTTTCCATGACGAAGAAGTCATCGTAAACCGATCTAAAATAATCCGATCCACCGAGAGAAATATTCATAATCAGAACGAGTCCATGATTCACTACGATCGCTTGACGACCGATGAAATCACGCTTGCCGTCGATTACTTATCCAAAGCTTTGGTTTCGATTCGAAAGGACTTTTTTGACTACTATCAACACGCGTATTTAAACAGTATCGTGGCAACTGAATCCTACTTCACACTCTTTAAAGAACACAATCAAGCTTTTAACGACATTTTGATTGAACATCAACAAGCGATTTATCAACGTTTTTCTGAACTCGATGATGAGATAAACTACATGGATGAAAGCATCTCCAAACTCATGAAAGACAAAAATCAAAAAATCCTTGAAATCAATGGCTTTTATGAACAGGAAATAAAGTATTTTTCAGATAATCAACTTTCGTATAGCGCTGAATCCGATCCAACATCAATTGAAATTCAAGCTTTGACAAGCGATAAGATAAATCAATTTAATACTTTTAAGGATCATGTTCTGCTTCAAAGCACTCAAATCAAAGAACAACTTGAAAACGAATATAAATCGTTGTTCTCACATATCTTTAGTCGTTTACTTCGTTCTAAATCCTATGAACTGGTAAAGGAATATCATTTTTTCGATGATCCTCAACCATTTATCGCCGCCTTGAAAGAACAAACTTTAGAGGTCAGAAAAACAAAGAACAAACGATTAATTAGTGATCATCTTGATCGTATCAAACAACTTGAGAATTACGAGCAATTGTCCAAGCAAATCGAAGCGAAGGCTCACCGTTTGTTAAAACCCAGAATGAAAGAAAAAATCAATCTGATTGTTTTCAATGAAAAAGAGACAACCAAACGGATTGCAAAGATGGAATTAGCCTTGGAACAATACTTGACAGTCATCAAGCACGATCCCTTTTTAGCACAAACTTTAGGCGATGAGTCTTCTCGATTGGTTAAGGACGAACGGATGTATCTGTCCTTGCTAAAAGTCAACAAAGAACTTAAGGTTAATATCAATTATGACATCCAAACGACCAAAATCAAAAGCGACATCAATCAACTCGAAACCAATTTGCGTTACTCGATTCGAAAAGGCATCTACCAACAAGAAATCGAGCTGTTGAACCAAATCTTCAGTCTCAATGATTCTATCATCGAAAAAAGTGTACAACACCAATTGGATAAATTATCCATTATCAAAGAAAGAAGCGTTATTGAACGCTTTGATAAGGCCGCTAATGAACACTTGGCTTATCTTATCGAATCTCTCAATACCAACCGAATGTGGCTGTCGTTAGTCAGCCAAGTTATCGTCGATGATATTCGTTCAAAAGAATCTCACGAAATTTACGTTGCGGAAGCGAAATCACAAATCGATTACGTTTTGAAACAATACGAGATGAAAGCACTTCATTTCAAAACGTTATACGAAAATGAACTTTCGTACTTAGTCAGTCAGCAATCTCGCGTCGAAAACGAGACTGCCATTGACCGTGAATTCGTACTGACAACCTACCAAAATCAAATGCGATTCGCCAACGAACAAATCGAATTGGCAGACCACGAATATCGACTACGCCTAGAGGCAATACAAGAGACGATTGACGACGAACGACGTCACTATCAAGACATCATCGATGTCATTGCCCATCAATACGACGAAAAAATCCATGTCGTAAAAAATGCCTTTGAATCGGAGTTTTACTCACAACAACGTCAACTGGAACAAGGTTTAGACGATAAAAAACAAAAAGCAATTCGGTTGCGAATTGACCGTGCTACCCAATCACGTGACAATCAGATAAACATGTTGATTGAAAACTTAACCAATGACAAGATTGTCCTGAAAGCAAAGGCGAATCTGCTTCAGTTAGATCAGTACTACCAAGAAGCCATTATGGACGCCCAAGAGCTAAAAGAAGCGACGCAAACACAGTTCTCTGAACTATACAATGATGCCAAGGAACGTTACGATACGCTAAAACCCTATTTAGAGAACAAGATGGGCATTATGGATTCAACATTCTTTGAAATGCTCAAACGAAGTGAAGATCGTATGTCTTTCCAAATGAAAAAAGCTGAAACCGAGTTAGAAGAACAGACGGAAGCCTTGTTGCATCGCTATTTGGAAGTTTATTTCCACGTTGATGAAGAATTGAGACCGTCTTCTTACCAAGAAATGCTTGATGGCATTGAATCGTCGCGTGAACAAATTCAACTTCGCTATACGCAACGATTAACCACCGTTGAGAATGCGTACCAAACCAAACTCATTGAAATCAATCGACAAGAAGAGTCCATTAAAAAAGAAGTTGAATTATTGCGATCAAATTGGCAAAGTCGAAAAGAATTTACCAATGTACAACTCAAAAAAATTATTGATTCAATCGATATGGAATATCGTACCCATCATCAAAACGAACGCGCAATTACCGAAAAGAATATCCAAATGCTATCCGATGAATACAAGGAAGCAGTTAAATCCCATAAACAGTTCATCGATGGTTCTAGTAAAGAATTTCAGAAGCTCATTGATTCCTACCAATCCTATTTTAAAGAGGCTAAAAAAGAGATTCAGTTTAAACGTTTGATGCATCCTATCCATAAAAAAATAAATCGTCGTCTTCGATTGGCTCTTCGGGAAATTGATCTTCGTTATCATCATTATCGAATAAAAAAATAAAACATCTCCTCTAAATTTGAGGAGATGTTCAGACTGTAGACAAAGTATCCTAGAAATGGGGTACTTTTTTGTATTTTGAGAA
>CAZCSO010000033.1:0-10978 GCA_964501315.1 uncultured Candidatus Izemoplasmatales bacterium
AGTTCCCAATATTGCTATGAATGAGTCACCGCTAGGATCTAGATACATTACTGGAGTAATGTAGTCAGACATAACCCAAATTGCTAAAGCCTCAATATTTATCAGCTAAAATTCTATTATAAAGAATGCTATATATTAAGCCAATTACTAGTGCAACATTTTATGTTTTTCAATGTAATTTTGAAGCAATCCCCAATTTTCTATAGAGTATGACACTTTGAATTTTCTTGATTCTTCATATCTGACAATCAATGCTCCTTTACTCATAACACATATTGCATTTTTATACGATATACAATCAGTTCTGAATAATGTTTTGCACTCAAAATATTCTTCGTGAAGAACAACTTTCCAAAACACGAAAAATAGTATTGGCAGTATATACATCAAATCAAATAGTAATAATACTGTTCCACCTATTATTTGATTTGTAAAAAATGCATATAAAGTCAACGGAATAAAAATAACTAATCCCCCAATACCAACATATAAAATCACCTTAGGATATTTTAATACTGATACATTTTTATCGTCAGTATCTATATCTTTTGATAGCATAATATTCTTCTTTACTCTAATTACTATCAAGGAGGTAATAATCAATGTGGATATATAAATGGCTATTCTTATATAAATGTCCATAATAACTTCCTCCTATAATTAATATAATAGCTTTAGGTAAAACTGCATATAAGCATTATAGTAACTAGAAATCAACACTTGTGTTATGGCATATTGATTCAAAGCGCTTGTTGCCCTGGTAACTCTACCCCAATTACTGTGAAGACCAAATGTGTATTGCGAGCTTGAGGCGTATCCACCATTATTGTATCTATCAATAATTAACTTCCGCGTCTCAAGTGCAGCGCTTCTTGCCCCTGTCTGATTATACTGTGCTCCTGGGCCAGAGACAAAAGCAAGTACTCCACCTAAAGCTGCGGCACCAAAAGCTTTTCCCCATGAAATATCATTACCAGATATCATATCAGAGCCGATGCTACTCATGAAGCCTGTACCGCATCCGGCCAGTGTCATTCCGAGCCTTGATATAGCTGAACCTCCAAAAGCTCCCATAACCCCGCCAACAGAAGCATCAAGTAATACTTGCCCTATGTTTATTGACCCAGTTGTAGCATATTGTAATCCGGCTGAGATTCCACCACCAACACCCGCGCCAATCAAAGCTCCAACAATTACTGGTAAAGCTGTTCCGCCTGATGCCACTGTAATCGCAGCAACTGTTGCAACTACTACTATTGCAATTGCAACAGCCGCAACTCCAACCCAAATTCCATCCCAATCTATAGATGCTCCGGTTATGTCCGTATACAATACTGGAGTAATGTATCTAGAAGTATGCACTGATTCATCTACTACGAATGGAATAATATTATAATAAATTAAAATATATACTGCATTACCTTTAAACAATAATCCTTATTTTTGCCAAATAAAAATAGGGGTTACATAATCTCTGTTTTGAATAAATTTACCAATCTTGTTCTTTATGCAGTCTCTTTTGCATAGTTTGTGAAGTACTTCAATGTTTCTTTTGTCAACGTTGAAGAAAAACTCGTCTTTGCGGAAGCCATGTGCATGTTTCGTAATTTCAAAAACAAGGCATTTTCTATATAATCTTGTCTCAATGGATACATCAATAATATCTTCCCAATCAAAAATTAGGATTCCCTTTTTATGAATATTCCATGAGATTCCGTTATCTAAAATTGTGAACTTCGAAAGATAAGTTCTTGGTCCAACAATTATAGGTAATGAAGATATGAAGAAAGCAATTATAAGAAACAATAAATATACTAATGTCGATTTTGTATCTAATTCCTCATATGTTGAAATTATGAAGTATGCGACTATAAATAAAACTTCGCCAATTGTGGTTACTAATATATTATTAATTAACCAATACTTGCTTTTTAAAAAAGTAGTCTTCATTCTTAATTTCCTTTCATACATTAATTGATTATGGAAATGTTAGTCATCCGACGAATTGTCTTGAAAAATTAGTGAAAGAATATCAATTATAATTTCACCACCAACACAAAACCCTGTCATCATTCCTTTTCCAAGTGATTGAACTGTACTTCCTTGTGGAAACGTGGAACCTAGTAATGCAAACGTTCCATATGCGAAACCACTCGTATATACATCATTCCAATTGATGTTATTTTTTCCATTTTCAATCCTTTGGGTCCAATAGTTTCCGTATCCACCGCCGATTGCACCAAATCCAAAAGATGCTGCTTAAATACAGCAGAAATTTCTGCTTTATTTAATTGTAATGAAATTGTGTTTACTAGTCTGTATTTTTTATATATAACTATTTCAGAAATCTCGATGTTATAATGGTTCATTCCAAGGAGAGTTAACTAAAAAATCATTTAAATCATCTTGATATGTAAAATAATCCGTAAATATTCGATACCCCACTTCACTGTCATAAGTTCCATCAGGATTAAACAACATTATTACCCACTTGTTACTCAATCTAGCTTCAGCCACAATTAATACCCTCCCAAAGTCGTCAGAAATATAGTAATATAAATTTCTATCATCAGGGAAATGTTCATCTTCAGGAAATATGTACTCATATAATGGAGCTATTTGTTCATAAGTTAGTGGTGAATCTTGTTTAGTTATTGCTATTTCTGAGCACTTGATACGATTTTGATCTATTTCGGAGTCCCAGTCGTTATCAATCTTTAATTCTTGAATCTTGCTTGCGCTAAACTCATTATTTGAAGAAGAAATATAGTTTTGATTTGAATAATAACATACTTCATTCTCGTCTGAATACTGCATAACTAATAAACTATACGAACTAATATTATTACCCTCAAAATAAGTAAAAAGAATTTTACCATTGTCATCATATTCTAGAATATCAATCTCAGGATCAAATCTAATTTCACTTTGAATAAATCCTTTTGTGCCTGGAATAACATTCAATGCCTGAGTATATAGGTTAGAATAATCTCCTTCATATTCAAATGAGTAATTTCCACAACTGTTAATACCAAATATTACTAATAACATAGTAAAAATCATTATAAGTTTTCTCATAGACTATATTCTCCTATATTAAAAAGATTCCAATTAAATAAGCAATTGACTCATAAACGCTACTTGAACTATGTTGCTGTCTCGAAACCCCTCCAAATAAGTCTGCACTTCTTTCCCATGGTTTGTTGTAATAATATCCTGATCCTAAATTTGCCATTGAAGGTATACCATAAAAAATGAAATATTTAGGAACCCCAACGATAGCTAATTGAATGAAATGACCCCATTCATGTTTAACAGTAATAGTGCTTTCTCCTTTTTCTAGAAACATTGCACCCATTGAAAAAGATCTATGTTTGGTAAAGTCAAAATCAACTCTAACAACAAGCTGGCCTTTGTAAAAAGACATTTTTAGAGAGTTTGTGACAAGGGTTTCGTCACTATTAAATGGATTCCATCCAATATATATCAAGTCTTGTCTCACTTCTTCATCCCAAATAGACATTACTACAGCTGCAACATATCCGCCTGCGCTTGCAGAGGCACAAAGAATAACTCCAGATAATGCTAATAATAGTAAAATTGGAAACTCCCCGCTAGGATCTAGATACATTACAGGAGTAATGTAGTCAGACATAACCCAAATTGCTAAAGCCTCAATATTTATCAGCTAAAATTCTATTATAAAGAATGCTATATATTAAGCCAATTACTAGTGCAACATTTTATGTTTTTCAATGTAATTTTGAAGCAATCCCCAATTTTCTATAGAGTATGACACTTTGAATTTTCTTGATTCTTCATATCTGACAATCAATGCTCCTTTACTCATAACACATATTGCATTTTTATACGATATACAATCAGTTCTGAATAATGTTTTGCACTCAAAATATTCTTCGTGAAGAACAACTTTCCAAAACACGAAAAATAGTATTGGCAGTATATACATCAAATCAAATAGTAATAATACTGTTCCACCTATTATTTGATTTGTAAAAAATGCATATAAAGTCAACGGAATAAAAATAACTAATCCCCCAATACCAACATATAAAATCACCTTAGGATATTTTAATACTGATACATTTTTATCGTCAGTATCTATATCTTTTGATAGCATAATATTCTTCTTTACTCTAATTACTATCAAGGAGGTAATAATCAATGTGGATATATAAATGGCTATTCTTATATAAATGTCCATAATAACTTCCTCCTATAATTAATATAATAGCTTTAGGTAAAACTGCATATAAGCATTATAGTAACTAGAAATCAACACTTGTGTTATGGCATATTGATTCAAAGCGCTTGTTGCCCTGGTAACTCTACCCCAATTACTGTGAAGACCAAATGTGTATTGCGAGCTTGAGGCGTATCCACCATTATTGTATCTATCAATAATTAACTTCCGCGTCTCAAGTGCAGCGCTTCTTGCCCCTGTCTGATTATACTGTGCTCCTGGGCCAGAGACAAAAGCAAGTACTCCACCTAAAGCTGCGGCACCAAAAGCTTTTCCCCATGAAATATCATTACCAGATATCATATCAGAGCCGATGCTACTCATGAAGCCTGTACCGCATCCGGCCAGTGTCATTCCGAGCCTTGATATAGCTGAACCTCCAAAAGCTCCCATAACCCCGCCAACAGAAGCATCAAGTAATACTTGCCCTATGTTTATTGACCCAGTTGTAGCATATTGTAATCCGGCTGAGATTCCACCACCAACACCCGCGCCAATCAAAGCTCCAACAATTACTGGTAAAGCTGTTCCGCCTGATGCCACTGTAATCGCAGCAACTGTTGCAACTACTACTATTGCAATTGCAACAGCCGCAACTCCAACCCAAATTCCATCCCAATCTATAGATGCTCCGGTTATGTCCGTATACAATACTGGATTATTTGCACAATAAGCATACATATTATGGCTTTGAATATTACCAAGTTCACCAACAAGTCCATCCGCACTAATGAATCGTCCAATCGACGGATTATAGTATCTCGATTGCAGGTAATACCAGCCAGTCTCGATATCATAATAATAACTTCGATATCGGAATGGATTAATGTTTCCTATAGTTTGATTTGGAGTTTGATAAATGATATTTCCCCAAGCGTCGTATTTATATTCTACCACAATGGTACCATTGATATCAACGAGTTGAATGACATCCCCTTGCATATTGGTGATGTAAAAATATTCATTCCCATTGTAGTTCATGCTAATGAGCGTTCCATCGGCATCATATGTATAATAAATTGTTGAAGTACCTTTGGTTTCTGATAGTATTCTGCTACCATCTAAAACATAATTGACCGAATATCCCCCGCTACATCCGCCAATTGATTTGTATGTACGGTTTCCTTGGTCATTGTATTTGAACGACATACCACCACAATAATACGACATACTGCTTAATTGCCTACCATCCCAATTGAGTGTTTTTGTTTGGTATGAATTCATCAAGTCTGTAATTGTGGTTGGATTCCCATTAGCATCATAGGAATATGAAATCTCTTTTGTCTTAACAAAATTCGTGTACTCGGTGATCTTCGTTAATTGGTCTTTCCAAGTATTGCTATACTCGTAGTAAGTCAAAACCATCGGAGTTGTAATAACTGGATTACTCAAAGTATAGGCGTGATCGGCGATTCTGGTGATATTCCCTTGGTCGTCATACGAGTATAGGTAGGTTCTAGAAAATGATCCGCTGTTAATCGACACGTTTTCACGTACCAATTGATTGAATCCGTCGTAGTAATAATCATAATCGTCTACGACTTGGTTGTTTTCATTTTTGACGGTCAATCCGGTAATGTTGTTGTTTGCATCATACTGATAAGTATAGATGGCTTGTTGAGTGTCGTTTTTGGTATAGACGATACTGTGAATTCGTGTGGTCGCATTTCCCATTGTCTGATCGACATTTCCATCATCATAGCCAATGATTTTAGTCAATGTTACAGAACCAATTGTTAGTGTAATGTTGTTCAAACGCTTCAATGAATCATTATCATAGTTGTATGATTTCGTGATTTCTGTGCTACCGACATCGTATGTTGTATAATCGTAAATTCCGGTGCTTAAGTTGTAATGATATTCAACCCCACGTGTGATTGTTCCAATCACGTATTCGTAACCGTTGACGTTTCCGCTCGTATCATAGGTATATCTTATCTCGTTGCCATCTTGGTCCGTTATTGTTCGGATTCTGCCTGCAAGATCATACGAGTAAAAGAAGATATCTGAATTGTAAATATCCTTGTAGATCGATAGCCTTCCGCTGGAATCGTACTCGTATTCAAACCGCGTTGTACCATTGAAACTAATGGACTGGATGAGTTTTTCATCAGTGTATAGGAATGAAACATAGTCACCGTTACCGTAGGTCTGTTGTTGAAGTAGATTTGTATAATACGTGACTCCGCCTTCAGTTATTTCCACATAATCGTAGGACATCGCGGTTGTGTTCGCTATTACGACCGATGTCACTTGATCTAATGTATTGTAGTCAAATTGGTAAGTGTATCCATCCCGATGGAGATAAATAAGGCGACCGTAATCATCGTACTCGTAATTTGCTTCCATTGTTTCATTGCTCGAGGTATCGGTGTTGATTGTGCTAATGAGATTACCATATGCATCATATTCGAATCCTTGAGAATTACCCATTGCATCGATGATTGTTTCGATAAGACCTACCGATTGATCTGTTACCGTTGATATGATATTCCCAAACTCATCTTTAACAGCACTGATGTACTGACCATCAGTTGTGTAGTAAGTCGACGTTTTGAACCATTTATCTTGCTCTGATGCATTTTTATCGTAACCGATGTAGGATGCAATCAGTTGCTTGGTCGCTGAGTCATACTCTAGTGTCGCGCGAACATTATTCATTGTTACTTCTTCGACTTGATAGGTTGCATTTCGTCCAATGTCAACTACAATACCGTTTTTCTCGACCTCCGTTACATTATTATTAGTACCATATTCAATATTGGTAGTTCCTTCACTGGGGTCTTGAATTGTTAAGAGATTACCGTTATCAGCATCGTATCCGAATGAAGTACTTAATTTATCGTGGTAGAGTTGAATGTTATCGAAATATGCGGTTCCTTCACCTTGATAAACAATATATAGATATATGTTGACAGCATATTCTGGAACTGTGAATGTGGTCATTTGATATTGCCATTCTTCCACAGAAGAATTGAATGGCAAATAGAATTTCCATGTTTCTCCTGCGTGCTCTCCTGAAGTAATGTATGCACTAATGTATAACCCAAAAAAACGATCGTCATCCAGTTCGTAATAACTATAAAATGCCTTGTTAGGAACGGCATCAGCTTTTGCCCATCCACCAACTACATAGGTTTCACCATTTGTCACCAATCCAGAAATACTTTGACTCAAATACTGGTTAGTGGTTCCATTTCCGATTATTGAAGCTGCCTTTTTACCTAAAATATCATCCATAATACCATCTTCGTAATTTGTTACGATACTCGCCCCTGACATTGCCCAAGAAGTCATTCCTTCTTCAAAGGAGTTGTTATTAATTGCGTTGTATCGTGTTTCAACAAAGCCCTCCATTAATTGAATGTTGTCGAAAAAAGCAGTAGAGATACTGTTGTTGATTAGACGTATTTCAACGCTAGCATTTGAAGTTATCGTAAATGTAAGGGAATAATAGTGCCATTCGTCAGAATTCAGTACTTGAGTGATCGTTCCGCTGTATGTTTCGCCGATAACATCAATATAGGCTCCTGCATTCGTTCCATTGTTTTTTATCCAGCCGCTAATCGTGTAACTTCCAGCCTTTAAGTATGTGTATTGTTTTGCATAAACCGATGATGTGTTTTTCGTTATTGACAACGAATAATCTCCTAGTACGTGTTCAGACGTAGTATAGCATATTTGACCATCGGTTCCTTGATAGAGTGTCCATCCAGTATTCTGTTCTTCAAAGCCATGGTTGTTCAAAGGATTCTGTTGTTGCTTAATTACTTCAGAACTCTCAATGAGATTGTTCACGTTATAATAATTTGGCACAGCATTGATGATATCGAAACCATTCTCTTGATTTGTAATATCATAATCATAAGAAAAAAGAGTACTATACCGATAGTAAGTTGAATTTCCCTTATTATCGATAATGTTTATTGTATGACCATAATTATCGAATGTATAATATATATCCGTACCTACATAATTATCAAATATGGTTCTTGAAGGCTCATATTCAATTGCGGTATTGTTAATGAATAGTCCACCATCCGTAACTACGTAATTATCAATACGATTTTTTGAATCATATGAGTATTCTACTTTATAAACATTATTGGTATCGTAAGCATATATCAATCTATTCTCACTGTCGAAACTATAATACAGCCTATCGGAAAAATTATTGGGGGTCCAGTCGATGTTTTCACCTGTTCCATATCGATAATAACAATATATGTAGCTGATGTTATTGTACGAGTCATAATGATATTCACGTTTTTCTACTCCTCGCAACGTTGAATCTACTTGCTTAAGTTGTAGTTCGGTTTGAATCAATTGTTCATCGTTTTCATCATATGTAAAATCTATCCTGTTGTCTGCCTCATCATACACATAATCAATCATTTGAGATGTTGAATCAATATAGATTATCTGAATGCTTTGTTGTAGTTTTTCATTATAGATTGACGTCAAACGGCCGTCTCCATTAAAGAAATAACTGAGACCATCAACAGTACTGATTGTCATTTCATAATCGAATCCCGTGTCTACCATCCGTTCAAGAGTCATTCGTAATCCATCTTCGGCGATTGAAGTGTGTTTATATACATCTCCTCCGATAAGCTCTCGGGTATCATTTGCGAAGTAAAGTCTGCTCCCATCTGGCTTGAGCATATAGTATTGAATGAGGGAATCATCCTTTTTCACTTGAATATTGTAATTGGTTCGCCAACCATCTCCATATCCAATATCATCCGAGCGTGTAAAGTTGTTGTGATAGAAAGAGAGTGTCATTGGTAGATACTCATGATCGAGATTATATTCATTACGAACCCAAGTAAGATTCCCTGAATAATCGCTGATATATCCCGATCCGATTCGTCCCATCTCCTGCGAAGTATAGGTCCAATAATCCTTTAGCCCTGACGGGTCTTGATATCCGATAGTAATCACTGGATTACAATTCGAACTTCCAGTATAAACTTGAAAAACCGACATGATGTCACCATACCAACCATCTTGAGTAATCGTAAAGCCAGTGGTCGTTCTTATGCCGGTGGCCTGCCACTCTTTAACTGCTTCGGTGATGTCAAACATCATAGGCGTCTGAGTGTTGGCAATATAATAGTCAATCACAGAAGTATCATCAAATTCCGGTGCATTATACCAAGTTGCAGAACTGCTAGAAAACGTTTCGGTGTTCTTATACAAATTAATTTGTTTTCCAGTTACCAACGAATTCTTTGTGAAAACTAACCTTGCATATGTGATAGATTGGGTCATCACGTCACTCGGGATTGTGAAGTAGAGCAACCCCCTGTTCTCTGTAGTGCTAGTAGATCCACTGACATACATCAATTGTTGATTGTAATACTTCGTATTTGGATCAGATTCGGATATATAAGTATCATATATCGAGAAATTGGTTACTGCACTCACAAGTGATGGGTCGACGGTGACTGGATATGCTGCTGTTCTCAACCAGGTATCATCGGGAATGATGGTTATTAAGTACGTTTTATTTCCTGTCATCGTAAAATTCACTCGGATGTTGGTTGATGTTTCGCCTTTTGCATCAATCATGTAAAGTTGTTCAAATGAGAATACCGTTTTTCCGTTCTCATTCACAAAGATAATGTTTTCCTCATCATCTTTTTTCATCTCGAGTCCTTTCGTCTTGTATTCGAAAGTAAATATATTATTGCTCGAGTACTTTCCAATGATGATATTCTCTTTGATGCTTGTTCCTGCAAGTATATATTCCAAATTTACATCAGAAGATACCTCTTCATACAATACCGACTGGTTAATCTTTGTGAGTTCCTTAATATTGGCCGCAACTTTAACTCGATCATCGAAAGCAATATCGGATCGGTTGATATTGAGCATCTGCCAATCAATCGAATATTCTCCCATCGACAATTTAATCTGTTTGTTGCTATCGAGTGACTTCGGGAATTTAACTTTAAATTGTTCAATCTATTTTGATAGGAATTTGACTCGGTGTCAAAAATAAGCGAGTTGTCAATATCTTTCCATTTTCCATCTTCAAGATAGTGAATAGCATCATTGTATATTGCGGCTTCAAATGTACCATCAACCTTTTTGAAAACCTTCCCTGTTTCTGACCGAAGTGAAGTTTCCTCGTTAGAAACGGGTATGTCCGCTAAATCAACATCCATAGGCTGGTATAATTCTTCAGCAGAACTCACATCATTTTCAGACGGTATACGAGTTTCAGAATAAACGAATCGATTTGATGGAATCATACTTCCCAGCATTGCTATTAATCCTAAAATCGCGAAAAATTTTCGCATGCGCCAATTGAGTCTTCCTAAAGCTAAAAAGAAATCGTTACTAACTTCATGTTTCAACCATTTTTTCATTTTTCCCTCCGAAAATTAAAAAAACTTGTCATTCATTATGTACAAGCAAGATGTCTTTACATGAAATTATAATAGTTATCAATAAAAATCATATACTCATTATATTTAAAAATCAACTATGTTATATGAAAATTTATAAGTCGTGAATCTTTTGTATACTGAGCATATAGAAAAATCCATTTTTGACATGAAAAACAGTTTTGAAGTGAATCTTGATAAATTAGGTGATAATTATCAAAAAAAACGGTTCAATACGGATGTATTGAACCATTGATTGATAGTTGGTGGAGCCGACGAGGATCGAACTCGCGACCTCAAACATGCCATGCTTGCGCTC
>CAZCSO010000034.1:0-10973 GCA_964501315.1 uncultured Candidatus Izemoplasmatales bacterium
AAAAAATGACCGTAGAGCTGGATCATCCGTTTATCCTCCTCTTCGATCAGAAAATTTCGAACCTCAAAGACCTTCTACCGGTTCTTGAACAGGTTCAGAAAAGCTCGCGCCCGCTGCTTATCATTGCCGAAGACGTCGAAGGGGAAGCCCTCGCGACCCTGGTCGTCAACAAACTCCGCGGTATTCTCAACATCACCGCGGTCAAAGCTCCGGGATTCGGCGATCGCCGCAAAGCGATGCTGCAGGATATTGCGGTCCTCACGGGCGGTCAGGTGATCAGCGAAGAGATCGGACGCACACTCGAGAGCGCTACGATCGCCGACCTTGGTAACGCCGCACGCGTCGTCATCAGCAAAGACAACACGACGATCGTCGACGGTGCGGGAGACAAAGCGATGGTCGAAGCGCGCATCAAGGAGATCCGTACCCAGATCGAAGCGACCACCAGCGAATACGACAAAGAAAAACTCCAGGAACGTCTGGCGAAACTGGCGGGCGGCGTAGCGGTCATCAAAGTCGGTGCCGCGACCGAAACCGAAATGAAAGAGAAAAAAGACCGCGTCGACGACGCCCTCTCTGCGACCAAAGCGGCCGTTGAAGAAGGGATCGTCATCGGAGGCGGTGCGGCCCTGATCCGTGCGGCGGCCAAAGTCAACCTCGATCTTGCCGGGGATCAGAAAATCGGATGCGAAATCATCCTCCGCGCGATCAAGGCTCCGGTCAAACAGATCGCCGACAATGCGGGATACGACGCGGGTGTCGTCGTCAACACGATCGCGACCGCTACGAGCGAAAACATCGGCTTCAACGCCGCGACCGGCGAATACGTCGACATGTTCGAAGCGGGTATCATCGATCCGCTTAAAGTGGAGCGCGTAGCGCTCACCAACGCGGTATCGGTCTCCAGTCTCCTCCTGACCACCGAAGCGACGATCCACGAGATCAAAGAAGACAAACCTGCCATGCCGGACATGGGCGGCATGGGCGGAATGCCGGGTATGATGTGAGTTCGCTCTAAGAAACGCCAACTGCTTGGCGTTTCGGCGAACGAAACCAAAAGCGTTGTACCGAAGGTACCGCTGGCGGCTTAGTATAAAATAGCAATCCCGTCGCGCTTGCCCGAACGAAACCGTAGGCGTTGTGCGTAGCACTGCCGAAGGCTTCAGAACAAAATGAAAACAAACAGGTTTTAAACTGCTAAAAACTGTAAAATACCAACATTTTCACCCCTTTCCCCTCCACACGCTATAATACGAACCATCTCACGCTAAAGAGTCCTCATGGAACTTTCACTTACCGACCTCATCGGTATTTTCGGAGTCGTACTCATCGTCATCGCCTACATCCTGCTGCAGGTCGAAAAAATGGACGCGCGGGATCTGAGTTTTTCACTGCTCAACGCGATCGGTGCACTGTTGATCATCGTCTCGCTGATGTTTGACTGGAATCTGGCATCGTTTCTGATGGAGTTCATCTGGCTGATGATCAGTTTTTACGGTATTCTGAAGTATTTTAAAGTACGCAAGAATGCCGCCGCAAGCGACGGCTTGGAAGATTAGAGGGATTCGTTGGCTCTTTTGTTTTCCCAGACAGAATGCAAAAAGGCGATCAGGATCAGTCCGATTCCGATTGTCCCCGTCACGAGTTCGCTGACGTGCATCGTAATCTTCATCAGCATGATCAGCGCGAGGATACCGATCGCGTAGTGGGCGCCGTGTTCGAGATAGCGGAAATGCGAGAGGGTTTTATGCTCGACAAAATAGATGGTCATACTCCGCACGAACATCGCTCCGACACCAAGACCGATCATAATGATGAAAATGTTGCTGGTAAGCGCAAACGCCCCGATGACGCCGTCGAAACTGAAACTGGCGTCCAACACTTCGAGGTAAACGAAGCCAGCGATCCCGCTCTTGACCGTTTCGGAAGAGAGGAAATGGTCCAGCATCCCCAGCAGGGAGTGCAGCAGTACACCGTACATGAAGGCCTGAACGATCCCGAAATCCTGCGTGATGTGCCCCAGCGCAATCCCGACCATGATAGCCGTGATAAGCTCGATGTTGTTGACACTGGAGGCTTTTTCCATGAATCTGGAACCTTCGACGAAGGTCACCCATTTGATGTCCTTTTCCTCAAAGAAAAAGTCCAGAAACACCATCAGCAAGAACGCTCCCCCGAACGCGAAAATCGTCCCCTCGGTCGTTTTGAGCACCTTTTCGTACTCATCGGGCTGATTCATCGCCACCTGAAGGGTTTCGATCATCCCCATGCCCGTCACAAACGACACGATCGCCAGCGGGAACACCAGACGCATTCCGAACACCGCGATGGGGATACCGAAGAGGATAAACCGTTTCTGCCAAATCGGGTCCATCGTCTCCAGCACCTTGGCATTGACGACGGAATTGTCAAACGAGAGTGAAATCTCCAATACCGTCAACAAAAAGGTGATGTACACCGCGGCCAGGCCGCCCAGAAAATACGCTGTAATCAGACCGATGGCCATGATTGCGAACGAACTGTAAAAGTAACGCATCTGCATCCTCGTTATAATTGATGGAGAAATTATAACTTATAACCGGAAATTGGTTTCGTCTTTTTAATCTTTTTAAAAGTGGGCATCGTGCCACTGTACGAGTGAGAGGCGGAATCCCTCTTTAACCGGAAGTACTTCATGAGAGAAATAGGGGTTGGAAAGAAACACGACCATATCCCCCGCTTCGGGACGCAGCGTAATCGTGTTTCCCGACTCGTCGCAAAGGTAGTTGAAAAGCAGTTCTCCTCCGCTGAAGTGGTCCGTATCGGTCGGATGGGGGGTGTAAGAGGTCGTAAACAACACCGTCGTGAGCTTCCGCTCCGGGGCGACGGCGCGAAATCCTATCGTGTTCCCCTCACTGTCGCGCAGTTCGCTCGAATCGTCCGAGTGCCGGACGTAAAACGATCCGGGCCCATACCCCAGGACCTGCACATCGGTCCCACCCCCCAGCGAGAGGGCAAAAAATTGTTCAATTTCCGTGCGAACCGCGGCAAAACAGGCCTCATACACCGCACGATGGCCGGGGGTCAGCGTATGGATATCGGTCTTACGGATCGCCGTGTCGAGCGATTTTCCCCGAAGTTCTGCGGCTACCCCGTCGCGGTCCGCCAACGCAGACTCGGTGATGGCACGGCACTCTGCGGGGCTTAGAACCCCTTCGAGCACCATGTAGGGAAAATCGCGGTAGGGGTTGGGAAGACGTTTGGTGGGTATCTCCATCCCCAGCAGCTCGTCACGGGCGTAAACGTAGTTGCTGATCCGATGCATGGTTTACTTTTTGTCGGTGACGATGTAGAGCTGCTCGTGCCCGAGACGTTTAAGAACGTCCATAACGCCGACAAAGTTCTGGAATGCGGCCTCTTTGTCGCTGTAGAGGACCACCGTCATCTCCTTGCCCCCCCGGATCACTTGTTGTTCGAACTGTTCCAGGCTCACCTGCGTCTTCTCGTCAATCCACAGCGTCCCGTCTTTTTTGATCGTAAGCTTCAGCTCGCTGGGCTTATGCTCGGCCGAAGCGCCTTTGGCTTCGGGGAGATCGACGGGGATCAGTCCCGTTTTGACGAACGTCGCGGTGGTAAGTACCATCACCAGCAACACCAGCATGATGTCGATGAAGGGGATGACGTTGATCGAATCGATCCGTTTCATTTTCTTCATCGGTTATCCTTTGGTTTTGTTTTGGATTTCCCAACGGGTGATGATCTTTTCCATTTTCCGCAGCAGGATATTGTAGAACACGATCGAGGGGATCGCGACCACCAGCCCCATCGCCGTTGCCTTAAGCGCCAGGGCCAGCCCCGTCATAATCTTTTTAGGATCGACCGCACCGGCGTCTCCCAGGGCATAAAAAGTGATCATAATCCCCAAAACCGTTCCCAGAAGCCCTACGTAAGGGGCGTTCGATCCGATCGTCGCAATGGTGCTGACGTTGTTCCCAAGATCCAGCTCGAGCTCCTCTTTCGTCTCGTAATCCCCGATGCGGATCGACCCGTAGGTCATCAGACGCTCGATAAAAAACCACAGCGACACGACGCTCATCACCACCAAAATCCCGATTACTCCGTAGTCAAGTGCCTGTTCCGCCCACGTAAGCCAACTGTTATCCATTCTGTTTTTCTCCTTTTTTAAATTCAAGTTTGACGCACGTCCCCTCCCCCGGTCGGGAAGCGACATGCAATCCGATGCCGTGACGGTCGCAATAACGTTTGACCAGTCCCAGGCCGATCCCGTACCCCGCCATCGCATCATCGCTTTGGTAATAACGATCATAGATCCGCATCAGGGTGATCTCGTCCATCCCCTTTCCCCTGTCGCAGATGCTGAGGGTATTGGACTCCATAACGATCGAAATGACGGGGGACTGGGCAGAGTACTTGATCCCGTTTTCAACGAGATTGTCGATCACCTTTCCCAATCCTATCCGGTCGCATTCCACGTTGTGGGGCACGGTACGCACTTCCCACGCCGTCCCGGGGTAGAGGGGACGGAGAAAATCGAGCCGTTCGCGAACCGCCGATTCGAGATCGAACGCTTCGATCCGCTCACGTTCCATCTGCTTTTTGATCAAATAATCGAGCTCATTATACCGTTCTTTGAGCATCGTTGCCGCCGTCTCGATCCGTTCGAGCCGCTTGAGGCTTTTTTCGTCGGTATTCGTTTTACGAAGCATCTCTACGTTGGCGGTGATGGTGTTCACCGGGAGATTAAGCTCGTGCAGCGTCTCTTTCGAGAGGCGTTCGAGATGGTCAAAATGTTCTCTGAGCGGATCGAGGGCGATTTTGGCCAGGATCCTTCCCACCCCGACGGTTACGAGCAGCACCCCCAGGGCAATCACCCCCCACTGCTGAAACCCGATCACCTGATGCAGGTAATAGATCCCTCCGACCAGTACCGCCGTCGTGAAAACGTACAGCGACGTGAGGGCGATTTCGACACTACGGAACAAGCCGATACCCCACGCCGCGAATGTTGACAATCCGCTCCGAGCCGATCTCCTGCTTGAGACGGTTGATATAGACCCGCACCGCCCCTTCGCTGATCATTTCCGACGGGCTCCACAACGCATCCATAATCATCTCTTTCGTGACAATCTCTCCCACGTTTTGGATGAACAGCGCCATGAGCTGGTATTCTTTGAGGGTAAAAGGGATCTCTTTGTCACCGAGCATCACGCATTTGTGCCGCTCGTCGATGCACAAATCCCCCGCACACCGTCGGGTATTCCCCTTGCTCCGGCGCAGAAGGGCATGGACCCGGACGATCAGTTCCTCCGTATCAAAAGGCTTTTTCAGGTAATCTTCGGCACCGATTTCGAACGCTTCGGAGAGCACTCCCGTCTCCTGATGGGAAGTGAGATAAATCGTGGGGGTCATATCGTTGGCGCGCCGGAGTTCACGCAGCAGGGAGAGGCCATCGATCAGCGGAACGTTGATGTCAAGCAGGTACAGATCGAAATGGTTGACATA
Source organism: uncultured Candidatus Izemoplasmatales bacterium (assembly GCA_964501315.1). Classification (GTDB taxonomy): domain Bacteria; phylum Bacillota_I; class Bacilli_A; order Izemoplasmatales; family Hujiaoplasmataceae; genus UBA5603. Next base: position 5,503 of record CAZCSO010000034.1, read on the forward strand.
GGTTGCGTCCAGCGCTTCCTGGCCGTTGCGGCAAAAACAGACCTCGAATCCTTCTTCCTCCAATAAATCGGCGATCGATTCGCCGAACAGGAGGTCGTCTTCGAGGAGGAGGATTTTAGTCGACACGCTCGATCGACCATTTGAGAATTTCGCCCGCCCTCATCGGTACGACGCTGCCGTAGATGTCGGGGACGTGGAATTCGCGTTTTGCGAGGGTTACTTCTTTGTACTCCGCACAGATGCCGTAAATCCGCTGCGCGTTGTCGCTGACGAACGCCTGCAGGTTGTCGAGCTTGCCGTGGGCGTCGAAAATCTCGCACAGCAGCTGCAGCGCGATGGGGGCGGTAAAGACCCCGGCCCCGCAGCCGCACGATTCTTTCGTGTGTTTGGGATGGGGGGCGCTGTCGGAGCCGAACATCACCTTGGGGTGCGCTTCGAGCGCCACGCTCAGCAGTGCGTCACGGTCGTGGGGGCGCTTGGCGATCGGTTTGCAGAACAGATGCGGCCGCAGCAATCCCCCCGCAACGTCATCAAGCGTGATCAGAAGATGGTGCACCGTGATCGTCGCATAAAGGTTGTCGTATTTGTCCAGCATCTCCACCGCATCGCGGGTCGTGATGTGTTCCATCACGATCTTGAGTTTCGGAAAATGGGAGGCCAGCATCTCGTAGACGCTCATAAATTCCGCTTCGCGGTCCATGACGAAACCGTTTGTCTCGCCGTGTACCGAGAGGACGATCCCAAGATCGCTCATCGCTTCGAGCGTCTCGCGCATCGACTCGATGTCGAAGGAGGCGACGCCCCCTTCGGAGTTCGTCGTCACCCCGCTGGGGTAGAGTTTGATCGCAGTGATGTCGTCTTTGACCTCTTCGAGGAAAGCACGGCTGTAGTTTTGGTAAAACAACGTCATATAGGGTTCGAAATCATCCGCCCCCGTCGCATGCAAAATCCGCTCTTTGTACCCCAGCACCATCTCTTTGGTCGTTACAGGGGGGACGAGGTTGGGCATCACAAGCGCCCCGCTGAAACTGTACGACGTCAGGGGGGCGACGGTTTCGAGCATCTCGCCGTCGCGGAGGTGAAGGTGCATGTCCAGCGGCATCGTGAGGGTGATTGTTTTCATGGGTTATGCCTTTAGTTCTTGTTGAGCGGTCTGGATGAGGGCGTTGAGGGCTTCTTCGTAGCGTTTGGCTTCGGCCTCATCCGTCGATTCGAAGCGGGTGACGAGGACCGGGGTCGTGTTGCTGGCGCGGACCAGCCCCCATCCGTGGTCGAAAATGACCCGTACCCCGTCGACATCGATGATCTCGCGGATGGCCGGAAATCCGGTAGGCGGATTTTTCAGCAGTTCCTTGAGTTTCGCGATAAGGGGGAATTTTTCCTGCTCGGTCGTTTTCACCTTGATCTCTTCGGTCGAAAACACTTTCGGAAGCTTGGCGATCTCGGCATCGAGGTCGATCCCCTCCTGGATCAGCTCCAGCATCCGGAGCGTCGCGTAGATCGCGTCGTCGTACCCGAAATAACGGTCGGCAAAAAAGACGTGACCGCTCACTTCGCACGCCAGGTCGGCATGAAGCTCTTTCATCTTCACTTTGAGGTTGGAGTGTCCCGTTTTGTACATCACCGCCGTCGCTCCGCGCTCGCGGAGCGTATCGTACATCACCTGCGAGCATTTCACCTCTCCGATGACGGTCGGATGTTCCATTTTCATCGCATACAACAGGGCCATCATATCCCCTTTGATGTTGTTTTTAGGCGTCAATACCGCAATGCGGTCGGAATCGCCGTCGTAGGCGAACGCGATGTCCCCCTCTTTTTCCAACAACGCTTTGACATCTTCGAGATTGTGTTCTTCGCTCGGATCGGGGTGGTGATTGGGAAACGTTCCGTCCGGATCGACGTAAATCCCTTTCGTATCGAGTTCCAACGCGCTGAAAATATCCACCAGCCCCAATCCGGCGACCCCGTTGCCGCAATCGTAAACAATCCTGGTTTTCATCCCTTTGAGATGCGCGAAGGCATCGATCATGAACGATTTGTATCGGCTCAACGCATCGATTGGCGTCACGTCGCGATCTACTTTCGGCGGAAAGGGCAAGGTGTCGATTTTACGTCCTAAAGCATAAATCTGCTCACCGAAAAACGGAGCCTTGTTGATCGTGATTTTGAATCCGTTGTATTCGCTCGGATTGTGCGATCCGGTGATCATTACCGATGCACAAGGTGTAATTCCCTCGAATTCCTGATAATTGCAAAAATAGTTAACGGGGGTAGGAACCATCCCCATCCCGAGCACTTTCATCCCTCCGGCATTCAACCCGGCGGCAAGATATTCAAACAGAATCGGCGAATGGCTGCGCGCGTCGTATCCGACCGCGACGTACTCTCCGAACGGTCGCATTTCATCGGCCAGCGCGTACCCCAGGCGGGTAATCGTCTCTTCGTTCAGTTCTTTGTCAAAAATGCCCCGGATGTCATATTCACGGTATATACTCATCAAATCCCTTTTCACTTCATAAACAATAACCGATTATACAACGAGGTTGGTAAAAGAGTCTTTGCGGAGGAAAAACCTCCGCGGAAAGAATAGTGAAGAAATGTTACAGCAGTGTTAAATAGCCCGTTTGAACTCGGGATACGACTCCAGCCCGCATTCGCTGACGTCGAGGCCCTGAAGCTGTTCCTCGTCGCTTGCACGGAACGGGATCACGATGTTGATCAGGTAAATCAGGGCAAACGACACGCCAAATACGAACGCCCCGATGACCGCAACTCCTTTGAGCTGGTTGAGAAACGTCACCCCGCCGGCAGGATCCGCGGCGAACACTCCGACCGCCAGGGTCCCCCAGATTCCGTTTACCAGGTGCACCGACAAAGCCCCGACGGGATCGTCGATTCGGAAACGGTCAAACAGCGGAACCGCCAGAATGACCAGCGCGCCGCCGATCCCCCCGACCGCGATTGCATCCGCCGTCGCATAAAGGTGCGGGCCGGCGGTGATCGCGACGAGTCCCCCCAGCGCCCCGTTGAGAATCATCGTGATATCAAACAGACGGTAGCGGATGTAGATCAGCACTCCCGCCGCAATCGCACCGGCCAGTCCGGCCGTATTGGTATTGAATACCGTCAGCGCGACGCTGTCGGCGGCCTCTTTGGTCGCGATGCTACCGACCGATCCGCCGTTGAACCCGAACCATCCGATCCACAGCAGCATCGCGCCCAGAACGACGAGCGGAATATTGGATGCGGGGATGACCCGGATCTGGTTTCCGGCATAACGCCCTTTACGCGCCCCAATGATGAGAATCGCGGCCAGCAGCGCCCATCCCCCCGTCGAGTGGATGACGGTGGAACCGGCCAGATCGACGAAGTTCAGATCCAGCACCGTATCCTTGAGCCAGTCGCTCCCCCAGCTGATGTTGACCGACGTGGGGTAGATCAAGGCACCCATGATAACGGTAAAAAGGGTCAGGGGAAGCAGTTTCGCACGCTCGCCGACACCGCCGCTCATAATGTTGATCGCTTTACCGACAAACGCCATCTGAAACATGAAAAACGCCCACTGGCTCATCGAGGTGCTGTGATAACCGCCAAAAGCCAGCTCGAATCCGACGAGGATAAACGCCATCGACGCCACGGCGTAGATCATGACGTTGACCGTCAACACGCTGGAGACGTTTTTCGTCCGTACCAGACCCGCTTCGAGCATGGCGAAACCGGGGACCATCAGGATGATCAAGGTGATCGAAAAAAGGGCAAACAGGGTATCAAGTGCGTAGGAAAGATCCATACTTCGCCTTTATCAGAATATCAAGACGGGCATTATAAATGCAATCGTACGGAACAGAGAAGAATAATTGATTAATTTTTAATCAAAATGGAAGCTGCCCGCATCCAAAAGATGCGGGCAACTTCCGGGGGGGGTGGATGCATCAGCGTTAAATGGCTTCGACATCCGTTTCGCCCGTACGGATACGGACGATTTTACTGACATCGCTGACGAAAATTTTCCCGTCCCCGATTTTGCCGGTGCGGGCCGCTTCGACGACGGTATTGACCACCTGGTCTACCATCGCGTCGTCCACCACCATCTCCATTTTGATTTTGGGGAGGAAATCGACCACGTATTCGGCACCGCGATAGAGTTCGCTGTGCCCTTTCTGGCGTCCGTAACCTTTGACCTCGCTCACCGTCATCCCGGTGATTCCGATCTCGGCCAACGCATCCTTGACGTCTTCCAATTTAAAAGGTTTGATAACCGCTTCAATTTTTTTCATTGTCTGTTCCTTATAGGTTAAATCCGCGTTCGCCGTGTACCGATTCGTCAAGCCCCTGGCTCTCCTGCTCCTCGTTGACACGCGAACCTCCCGTCAATGCCATCGCGACGTAGTAGACCACGATCGTTCCGACCAGGGTGAAAAGTCCGACGATCAGTACCGACTCCGCCTGTACCATGATCTGTCCCATACGGTCACCCGCGTCTTTGAGCGGCCCCGACCACAACAGCGCGTTGTCGCCGTTAGGAGTGTACAGAGCGAAGACACCCGTCGCGATCGCACCCCAAAGACCTGCGAGGAAGTGAACCCCGAAAGCGTCGAGTGAATCGTCATAGCCCAGTTTTTTCTTCAGCACCGTCACGCCGTAGAACGCTACGAGGGCTCCCACCGCACCGATAATGAACGCACCCGAGACATCGACGAAACCGGCAGCCGGAGTGATGGCGACCAGACCCGCGATCGCACCGGTCGCCGCACCGAGCAGGGTGGGTTTTTTGAACACCGCGTACTCCACGATGATCCATGTCAGGGTCGCTACCGCAGCCGCAATCGTCGTCGTCAGATAGGCGACACCCGCAATCGCGTTGGCACCGAAAGCCGATCCCCCGTTGAATCCGTACCATCCGAACCAGAGCAGCCCGGCACCGATGGCAGTGAGAATGACGCTGGCGGGTTTCATCGCCGTTTTCGGATAGCCCGCACGTTTGCCGATCAGCAGCGCAAGTACCAGACCGGCCAAACCGCCGTTCATGTGCACGACGGTACCGCCGGCGAAATCAAGAGCCCCTTCGTTGAACAGGTAACCGCCGCCCCATACCATATGGGTAATCGGAGCGTAGACCACGATCGTCCAGATGAAAGCGAACACCATCCACGTCGAAAACTTCATCCGCTCAATCACCGATCCCGCGGCAATCGCCACCGTGATCGCGGCGAATGTTCCCTGGAAAACGACAAAGACGAACTTCGGATAAAGCTGTCCCAGATCAACGCTCGCAAACTCTGTCCAGCTGATACCGCTGAGCATCAGATGACCGAATCCCCCGATGACCTGATTCATTGACCCTTCCGCCGTTCCGAACGCAATCGAGAAACCGGCGACAACCCACGCGATAAACGCGACGACAAACGCTCCGAATACCATGGCGTAGGTGTTGAGAACGTTTTTCGCTCTCGTCATCCCCGCATAGAACA
>CAZCSO010000035.1:0-10681 GCA_964501315.1 uncultured Candidatus Izemoplasmatales bacterium
AGTCTCAATCCCCTGTAAATCGGGTCACTTCGTTCCATAGCCAGTTTTTCGGCTTTGGTGAGACGGGAAAAGTGTAACGAACGGCTCCTTAAGCCCTGCTGTGGGGCTTTCGCGGAAAAGTTAGCAAAAGCCCCTGATGCCAAAACCGTGAACTCACGCTTTTGGAATTACGCCGAACGTGAAAGCCCTGAAACAGGGAATCCGCGATGAAAAAAAAGTTCGCAAACCGAACGGGTAAAAATCAAAAACCGGGGAACAGAGCACTTTCAGTTTTGCTCAAGCTTGCAGATGGCGTAAAACAGGGGTATCGAATCTGAGTACAATCTGAAAGTTCGCAAATCAAAACGGAGGGGAGGTAAAAAAAGTGCTGATCGAACTTTGAACCGGGAATTTTGCCTTTTTTTGTCCCAAAAGTGCGAAAAAAAGTTCGCAAACAGGTTTTTATCAGATCTGGGTATCGGCCTCTTGGAACGGGACGGGTTCTTTGCCCAGAGCATAGGCCTCTTTAGCGCAAGAGAGGCAGAGGGGATAGATGCGGACGCTGTCGTCTTTGGGTTTGATGAGCAGGTCGATCCGCGCGGTGAGTGTTTTCATCTGAGAGGGGGCAATCGTGATCTCGAAAACCGAATCGTTTACCCGGAATCCATACCCCTGGAGGAGGTCGTGGAGTTTTGTGCGGCGCTTGGTCACGGGGATGTCGTAGGTGATGAGGTAGCGCTTGAGCATCAGAATTTTCCTATGAAAGCAGCGTATTTACCCTCTCCCCGCACACTACGGGCGAGGAGGTAGGCCTGGTGCAAAATTATGTGTTCGATTTTATGCTGTTCTTTTCGCCAGGTGGTGTAGCTCCCCAGCCGCTCAAAGATATTTTTGGCGACCAGTTTTTTGGTTTCTTCGGTCAGGAGCCCCTCGGCGGTGACGCGGAGCGGTTCGTTTTTGTTCGCCATGCTGATGACGACTCGATCGACAACAAAGGTGCGGAACTCCTCGATCATGTCGAAAACGAGGGTCGGCTTGCGTTCATCGTGGGCATGCAGATAGGAGACGTGCAGCGAGAGGCCTGCCTTGATGAGGGCGTGGCGCACTTTGCCGTACAAAATGGCGTAGCCGTAGTTGAGGCACGCGTTGATCGTGTCACGCGCACCCTGGGTGATGCGGGCGCTGAATCCGAACCGCTCATCGACGATGCTCTGCAGCGCATCCCAGTAGAGCGCGGATATCTGCCCCTCGTATCCCATCAGCTCGTTGGGAGTCGCAGCGGAGCGGGCTTTTTTGAGGGTGGTCTGCATGGAGACGATCGGTTTGTCGAAGCGGTCGTGGTATTTGTCCAGGTATTTGAGATAGTTGATTTGGTTCTTCGCCTTGCCCTCGATGAATTCGTAGGCGAATTCGATCCCCTTTCCCATCCGGATGATTTCCATCTGCATCAGGGCGTTTTGGGAGAGGGCGGCGCTGAAGGTGACGAACGATGCATAGGGGAGGTGGTTGTGGTCGACGAAATCGATCGGGATGCCGGAACGGGAGCATTCTCGTATGACGTTCGTGCTCAGGCTCACCCCGTCGGAAGCGACGATGATGTGGGTGATATGGGATTTTGGGATGCTTTTGACCACTTTACCAGATTCTTTGAGGGTAAAGCGGTTTTTGGCGATCCCAAGGATGACCCCCGGGCGGGTGATGTGAAGGTGGGAGGATTCTGTGAGTTTTTTGGAGTATTCCTCTTTTTTCTTTTCTAGCGGCGCGGTATCGGCTTTGATCGATTTTTCAGCCGCGATGGACTCCCATGCTTTTGCGATGATGAGATCGACTCGAGCGGCGTGTTGTTCGGCGGTGTGGTCTCTGAAAAACTCCAAAGAGGAGAGAAACTGCCGGAACCGCCCTTTTGAGGTGATAATGCCGGCCTTGCGGGTGTGTATGATCTTGTCGGTGCAGGTGTCGGAGAGGGCGGTTTCGAGCTGGGTCACCTGCGGGGACTCGGCGGAGACGATTTTGACGTAGTAGCGCTTGAGGGTTTTGACGCTTTGGTTGGTATGATTGACAAAAAGCTCAAACGGTTCGTTTCTTGCGGCGGTTGAGCGGAGCTTCGCGATCGCTTTGGAGAGGCGTGACTCGTCTATGAGGCGGCTATGGCCGTGGAACCGGGCGCCAAGGAAGGCAAAGCCGTCGTTGATGTGGGCCATATAGGTCTTGTCTTCGCCCAGCCGCAGCCGGAGGTTCTCCTGCAAAAAAAGGCGAAGTTCACGCAGGATTGTTTCACACTCCTCCCTGCTCTGGCAAAACAGGGCGAAATCGTCGGCGAAACGGACAAATTCGACTCCTTTGGACTCCAAGTATTTGTCCATCGGATCGAGATAGATGTTGGAGAGGAGGGGACTGAGGCTGTCACCCTGATGGACACCGTGGGTGTGCTCGAAGTAGTCGTGCCGGAAAAAGCCGCCGTTTTGGATCAGAAGTGAAACGAGCCGGACGATACGGCGGTCTTTGATCCGGGAGGCCAGATGCTCGAGCAACAGGTTGTGGTCGATTGTCTCGAAAAAATCGTCGATGTCGGTTTTTAGGATCCAGTGGCGTTTCTGGGCGATGAACATAGCAGCGCGGTTGAGGGCTTTGATATGGCTTTTTCCGGGACGGTAGGCGTAGCTTTTGTCGCTGAACGTCCGGTCGAAAAACTCTGACAGATGGTGGGCGAGGGTGGACTGGACGATTTTGTCGCGGACGCTGGAGAGGGAGAGGGGGCGTTTTTCGTTTTTCTTCTCTTTGGCGATTTCGATTTTTTGCATCGGCTCGGGGGCATAGGCGCCCGAGAGTACTTCGTTCAGTAGCGAAGCGATATTTTTTTGCAGGTCATTTTTGAAAGATTCGTAGGTGACGCGATCGATCCCCCGGGCACGGGGGTTGAGATGCTCGAATGAGCGTTTCAGCGATTTGGGGGTGAAAATATGTTCGAGAGGCTTGGTGAACATCGCGTTTCCCTATCCGGTGATTATCCTGTCGAAAAAGACGAAGCTCTCTCCGAGCCTGTCTTTGTAGTGGCGGTCGCTTTTTTCCGTCGCGTGGGCGTGGGCCGAATGGTTTCGAAGGCGGTCGATGGTTTCGAGCTTCGACTGGAGCGCTTTGTTCAAAACGGGGTGAAACGGATGTTTTTTGACAAATTCATTAAGGCCTTTTTTGAGGCAGTTTCGCCGGTTGTAGGGCTTTTTCTCTTCCGAGCATCGATGGGGATGTCTGCGTTTGAAATCGTAGTACTGCATAGGAATGTTTTGTGCCGTCACGTATTCGTCGAGATAGGCGAGGACCGCTTCGAACAGGTTGGTGACCGCATGGAGCAGAAGGTCTTTTTCGAAATAGAGTTTTGCAGCACCGTAGAGCCTTAGGGATTCCGAATGCTCCGATAGTGAGACGATTTTGCGCACTTCGGCCTCGAGCTCGCGGATGCTTTCAGAAATCGACGAAGCGTGTAGTGTTTCGAGATGGGCCAGGAGTTTCCGGGCACAGACGATCGCCTGATCGGAGTTGTTTCCCAGAAGGTGGCGGGAGAGTTCGGAAAGTTTGGCTTCGACCGGGGCGTAGTCGCGAAGGGTGATGCGGAGCCTGGGAACGACGTAGGATGCGCAGAAACTGTCGACAATGGCATTCAGATTCGCACGGTCGAGATAGGAGGAGAGCGAAATGAATTCAAATGTGCATGATGCAAATGATGGATTGCAATCGGAATTGGCTGTACGGGCATAGTAGATGCCGGACAACCGTTTTTGGCTCGAAGCGGCAATTCCAGACAGAAGGAGCGTCATAGGCATGTGCCGAAACCCCTGTGTAACATCCAAAACGGTGTCATCATCGATCAAACTGAGACATTTTTCAAAAAGTTCATCGACACTGTCCGTGCTCAACACGAAGTTGTCCCGGATTTCTGAGGCGATTGCGTACAACTCCGTGTTGAGAAGGCCACGTGTTTTTTCTGTTCCGATCACAATGATGGACGCTGGAGGAATCGACAACGCACGTGCCAATGCCAAAAAGGCGAAATAATCATCGTATATTTTTCCTTCATGGACATAATGCTGTTTGTGTTTGGGTTCCGTCGCACCCAAAACGGTAATCAGTTTCACGAAATAACCTCCAGAATTTCGCCCTCTCTGCGTTCCTTGCAGTGGCTTTGGACCACGATGTAGCCGATGCGGGGATCGTGTATTGCGATCCAGCGCGCGGGGTGATAGTGGTGGATGAGACGGGCATAGAGCCAGATGGGGCCGCGACCGGAGAGTATGACTCCTTTGTTCTGTGGGATCTCTGGCAGGGGAGTAGAAAATACCTCTTCGGGATCGGTAATGCCGTCATCTATTTCGAAAGTGAGAAGGATAGCTGAAAAATCGGATAGGAAGGCTTGGACAAAATGGATCATATATTTGCACTTGTCAATAATATCGATTGCTGGGTACCATTCACGGGTTTATTAGAATTATATTCGCTGTCGGTATAGACTGCATTGATTTGATTTCTGAAAGAACTGTTGAATGCAGCAATTGAAAACGGAGTTTTTCCTCCAGTCAGATCTATAACAATATGGCTTCGAGTAATACCTTTTTTGATCATCCAATCGGTCAAGTCATCAAATCCTTTTTCGATTCTTTCAATGTCGAGTTCACCGTAATGATGAGGCTCATCGCATACAATTCCTTTGGAAAGAGCATAATCTATTAAATCTTTCGCACTTTCTTTGACTTCTGCTGAATTACCGGTGACGATACCCAAATACTGGGGATTTACTTTAGAGATAATAATTTTCTGGAGTGCATTGGAGCTTCCGAGAGATACTATCAATCCCTGAAAATGTTCTCCATCGTATTGGATAGATTTTTTTTGGAGTTTTTGAGAAAGGGTCCGAATATATCTTTGTGCTTTGAGTAAAGACCATCCTAACATAATGGCAACAATCCATCCCAAAACACTGTTAAGAAGTTCGACAGTAAAGTTGTTCTGGATCCAATCGAAAATGACGTTCATTTTAACCTCTCATAATACATAGTGAGCCCATCATAGACCTTTTTACAAAAAAGTTTTGATGATGCTGGTAATTTTGTCCATCGTGTCGATGAGTTCAACCAATCCGTTCATAGTTTCTCCGTGATTTCAGCGACGACCCAGCCATAAGGGAGATATTCCCCTCCGCCGGTTCCACCGCGCAACCATACTGTTCCTTCCTGGTCGGCCGTTTTTGGTCTATTTCCTTTGCCTTGCATGATCGATATCTGGCGGATTCCATCGACGGTAACCGCACGTGCTCCACTGTGTTTGCCGATCCGCAGGAGAAACTGATTCGCTTTGGGAAGCCAATTTTCGTATTGGTCGACGAACGAGCTTTTCAGAGCTCTTCGGACGTACTCATCGCTGTGGTAATCGAATATGCTTTTGAAAATCGGGAGATAGTGGTCGTTACAACTTTTTTGGATCTGTTCGATGCCTATTTCCCCTTTGCACACGATCGTCAGGGCAAACTCCGAAGAGGTATTGATCGCTTGAAGGCGGGTTTTGATTGATTGTGAAGTTTCTCGATTGCGTTTTTTGTTTTCGGCGTAGCCGATGAAAGTTCCGGATTTAAGTGCAATGGCGTCTGAAAGGATAACGTCTTTGAACAAATTGGCATCAGTGGGTTTTAGCATGAGATCTTCCACCTGCCCATAGTCACCCAACTTTTTATAGAGCATCTCCTGTACAGCGGTAGAGATGGCACCTTTTATGGAACTTCCGGGGATAAGGGCCTTTTGAGTATTGGGTGAAACATAGGTTTTGGCGATCGTGAAATCATTGAAAACATTTTTGCCTTTTCCCTCTTTTTGGACCACCTGGCCGATTTTTTTGAAATATTCATCCGCAATTTCGGGCAAAACCTGAATGTCGACGGTAGCTATTTTTTTCGCTATCGTTTTGTTGCGGGCGATAAAATCGTAAAGTTTAAATCGTGTATAAGGACTTGCTTCGGCGACGATACGGTTGAATTCTTCTTGTTTTATACTGTCTAAAGCGGCATAAAATGCAAGTTCATCGAATTCATAGAGTCTGGGTTTACCCTCTTCGTTTTTGTCGATGACATAATTGGTCGGTTCGAAGTCTTCTCCCGTTCCGATATGGACCGGAGAGATGGCGGTCAGTTGGAGTGCATAACGTTTGTTCATCCGATCTCCTTGATGGGGATGGCAATGGCATAGCCTTGGTGGACGATATCTTCATGGGTCGAGAATCGCGTTATTCCTTTTCCAATATATGTCAGGGTAGATGGCTGGTTTAGCTGCACTATCCCCGCAGTATCGCATAGAAGCAGCGGTTTTTTGAACGGATTTTCGTGCGCCCTTGAACTCCCTTTTTTACCGAAACGGGTGAAAGGTTCGTAATAAAGAGCTTTGCACTCCATTTTGTCCGGGAAAAAAGGGCTCAGAGCCATCAGGGTGTCTGAAACGTAATCGATGACGATCAGTTCAAAGGATGAAATCTCGAAACGGCCTTTGCCGATTGTCGCGTCCCTCCCGTATCCGTGCTCACCCATCAACGTAAAAGCGTGCCGGATTTCGTCCGGGCGGATACGCTCATCGTCCAGAAGGAGATAGATGTCCTTGTCGCATAAGAGCGTTTCATGGCTTCCATACGGGGCGAATCCTTTATCGTCGGTAGTAAAGGTGCGGTAGTTTATCGCGTTATGCATGGTGCTGACGCTGATGTCCTCCCCGGTCTCTCTGGCCGTTTTTGCTTCTGAATACGCTCCGTTTTGCAGGGCTTCGAGACTCATCCAGACCTTTTTGCGATTGGCTTTTTTGTCTCCATTACTGTGAAGCATGGTGTCAGGCAGTTTTGGTTTGGGTAAATATCCCATATTAAAAGCATCGCTGACAACGGCAAACGGAGTATGTGCATAATCCTGAAGCAGGGATTGCAAGCGATCTTCTCCATAGCAGTAGCGTATCGACCAGCATAATTGTCCAAAAAGCGTGTCACCTTTTAGTGGCGTGCCAAACGGAGAAGTAGGGTGTATAGTCAGTTTATGAAGTGTCATTAGATTATTCCGAAACATGAAACTTGACGCGGCCGTATCCTCGGCTGCCGCTACCGCCGAGATAGTCGTTTTCAAGCAGCACCATCCCTTGACGGACCATTGATATCAGCTCCTCTTCATTGTCTTCTTCGAGAATTTTGATCCGCATGTCGAAGTCGAAAACGACTCCGGCACATACCCGTTCACTCTGCCGCGGATGCTCGGCTGTCCCCTTCCGACGGTTTATTACATTTTCGTATTTGGCTTCCGTGAGGACTTCTGCTTTATTGAGATCGCTCAGGTGGCAATCTCCGACGCTGATCCGGGTCATGCCGAATCTATTCTCCGCAGCACTGTCCCCAAAGAGTTTGATCAGTGTAATAGCTTTAGATTTATCATCAGAGTCAAGTACTTTTTCTAGCTTGTCAGAACCGAACGGTTTACCATCACCCAAACCGACAAGACGGTGATTCCATTCGAGCAGGCTTCTCATTTTACCTTTGATGCTGCTACCGGGAATGTAGGGCTGATTCGTATTGGCATTACGGACGATCGGATTGTCGATACCGCCGATTTTCATGACGTCGTCGCCGCCGCCGATATGCAGACCTGTAAGCACTTCGATTTGACCTTTAATGGTACGGATTTTCATAATAAGTCCTTTTATTTTTTTGAGAAGCCGATTACCGCTTCAAAAAAGAGTTTGAAAGTATCGAGCTGTTCTTTGGTATTGACCTGTTTGACGCATGCATTGACCATTTGTACAAATTCATAGCTCGCATGGCCTCGCGTTTGAGAGTAGGCAGCTTTCGAATTGAGCATTTTGACGAACGGTAGAATTTCTCCGAATGAAGCCGTTTGGCTCTTTACTTGCAAATCGAGCAGATAGTCGTAAAATTTACGAATCTGGGTCGATTTGGTACGAGAGACGAATTGCGCCCATTTGGATGCCGTTTCATTGAAAAGCTCAGGATTCTGAACGTAATCCAGTATCAGTTCCGGCGCAGGAGTTGTTTCGTGATGGCGTCTATTGTCAGATTTGTATGAAGGCTTGTGATTATTAAAAGGCATGTTTCCTCCTTGGTGTTTAATGAGCGTTTCGCTGTTTGTAAAGTTCTTCGAAAATGACAGCTTTGTATCGTGCACGGTGAATGTCGATACTGTTACTCAAGATTTTGATTATTTCGCTGAAATCGAAGTTTTTTTGTTTATCGATGACATTGCGTTTAAATGTGTAAGAGAGTTTCGATTTCCAAAGAGCATTTTTCATATCCTTTTCGAGATTTTCACGCATATCGCAAAATTCAAGGATGCGGTACCAAAATGCGGTGTTAAATTCAGTAGGGAATTTTTCGCTTATTTCAATGATTTTGTGGAAATTTTCTCTCATCAACAAGTATTCAGACCACTTGATTGGCATGCCAAAAAGGGTAATGGCATCTTTGTCTTCCATTTCTTTGGACATTTCAAGATATTGTTCGCTAATTGTGGCCATGTAGGAAACAGGAGTGTTTTCTTTGACCATGGCAATACCGAATGAAAGGGTAAGCGGGACTTTCACGAATGATATAAAATCATTACGGATAGCTCGTGCCAACTCGAGAATTTCATTCCACGCACCGATCAAAAACAGATCGTCTCCTCCTGCAAAGACGGTGTAGGTGTTCGGATAACGTTCTTTCATCAGCTTGGGGACGTGCAAAGAGAAAAAATTATCAATGCTTTTTGAAAATAGATCAAAATTATCAAAATTTGCAGTAACGTCACTGTTGTTTAGAAAATTTCCCATTCCGTCAATATCGGCCTTGAGCACCCCAATCGAAGTAGTTCCAATGGCTGAAGCGCTCAAATCTTCAAACGTTGCAGGTTTGCCATAGCGGTTTACTGAAACATACGAACGGAGTTTTTCTCCCAACGTGACAGATGTTTCGAAATCATCGAAAATGATTCCCAACTCTTGATTGGAGATCGTGTCATTTTTGGTCGAAGCGAGCCGTTTTCCAAGCTCGATGAAGCGGTCGCATATTTCGCAGTTGTCAGTTTGGATGGGTCTTGTATTGCACACCTTACATAATCTGGCATTAGTAATCGTTTCATCTGTAGCCAGAACGGGAGAATCCAGCGTATTCAGACTGAATTTTCGGTATTTGTTTTTTTCGATTTCAAGAGAAATGCTTTGCCGCAAAGTTTTATAGGCTTTTTCTGATACGAAATCTTCTCTTCTATAAGGAACGGTACAGATGGATATTCCGCTGAGACCAAAAAAATGATGTAAAAAATAGTGATCTACGTGGCGTCGAATATCCTCGATAACAGCCAAATCTATTTGTGGAGCAATGATTTCAAATTTTCCGGCATTGTTGCTTAATATATGATTTTCACTGATACCTGTTTTGTGACATATATAGCGGGATATTACAATCGTGAAAATCTGGACGAAAGCCGACTTGGCTCTAAGCACTTTAGCTGCGTTTTTTGTCGAAAGATTCTCAAAAATGAATTTTTGAATCCCGTAAAAATCGCCACATATAAGATATCCATTCTCGTAGATTTTTTCAGAAATGTCCATTTTTTGCGGCGAATAGTCTGCAAACATCGGATCAAAATAGTATTCAAATCGATTCATACGATTCCTTTAATGCAATTTTTCCCATCCCAAACACGGTCTGTTTCCCTACTCCGATCAGTTCACCCAGCCGAAGCAGTTTACATGAACGCTCGTCAACGCCGCTGTAACCCATCTCTCCCACGATACCTCCTATTTTAAGCTTGGTTTCCTGCCGGCGGCTGTAGCGTCCCAGATCGAGAAAACGGGTGCGGGCAAATGTTTGATGATAACTCGGCTCGTATCCCAGCGGGCTGCGGCCTCTTCCCGAAAGCGCTTCGTATCGCAAATGGATCGAATGTAGGATTTGCTCTAGGGATGGAGCCGATTTCAAGAACTCGTTACGATCTTTCATTCGCAGCGGAGTAAGAAATTGTAGTGTAAAAGTATCAGATAAAGGAGTATGGGAAAATTTCTGAAGTTTTATGAAGTCAAGATAAAAACGTCCTTTTTCATAAATGCGTATTCCGTCACAATCGATGGTAAAGTCATCGTATCTTTTTCTACCGGCACTTAGTCCTATTTTGGTGAGCATCATCTCAAGTGCAGCTAAAATATAGGGAAGCTTTGAGGCGGAATTGTTGAAAATATACAAAGAAAATTCAAAACGATTTGGCGAGAGGTCTACATCAAAACGATAGGAATGGTAGCTGTTTTGCTTTTCGTAAAAATCGAAAAAAAGGCATTCTGATGATTCAAAACAACCTTTGCATTCGAAAGCTGGATTTATGCATACAGTTCGTTTGAGAGCAGGGCCGAATGCTCCTCTTATCATTGAACCCCCATGCGTCGGAAGGGAATCGGATGTTTCGACGATAATATCGAGCCTGTGATAGTTCAAATCAATTTCCACACAAATCCCTTGAAACAGGTAGTTGTGGGAATTATAGAAAATTATTCTTAAAAAATAAAAAAAATCTTTTTTTTTATATTCATTAAAATATCTGTTTTTTTGAATAGACAGAAAAATTACCATGTTACATGGAGCGGCTTTCATCCGGTAGGATTCCGGGAAATCAAATACAAGGAGCGTTATAGTGCTAAGTTCCCCT
>CAZCSO010000036.1:0-10362 GCA_964501315.1 uncultured Candidatus Izemoplasmatales bacterium
AAGCCGGTTCTACACTCGGTTGGTACAAATACATCGGTCTCGATGGACTCGCCATTGGTATTGATGGGTTTGGACTTTCCGCACCGGGTCCAAAAATTTACGAAGCACTGGGACTAACGAAAGAAGCCGTCACCGAAAAAATCTTGGGTTATGTATCAAAAAAATAAGAAGCTTCAGCTTCTATTTTTGTAGGGCCTGGATTTTATCGATAATCGTTGTATTATGAATACAAGCCAATTATTATTGAGGGATCTATGAAAAAACGATTAATTTTATTGGGACTGGTTTTATTGTTAAGTAGTTGTATCACATCGATCTCTGCAATGGCGTACCAGACGCGAGTCGATTTAATCATTGAACTGAAGAATCACGACACGACCGTAGAACCCTTTGAGGGTTACTTTGATATTCTGTTTTTGTTATCCGATAACGATCCTCGATTTTCGACGGCCATCCAGCCATTGTTTATGGAAACCCATCCGAATTACACGACCTATACCTATCTCTCTGATTCGCAGTGGGTCAGTTTTCTCGCGTATGGGGGGATTGATTCCTATGGAGTAGAATCGATTACAAATCAGTATTTATTTTATTCGCATGCGTTTTATTTCCAACCATCCGATCAATTCAAAGTCGTTAAGATCGATGTCGATGGACAAATTGAATCCGAATCCGAGGTCATTGTCTTTGATAATCCGGGGCCTTTCGATTCGTTGGGGGCAACGCTATCGTATGATTCTACTCAAAATCAATTTGAACTGGTTTCACTTTATGGAATTCGATTACTTTACGCAATCTTTATCGGATTCTTATGGATAGGGGTAAGCATAGTCTTATTTTTGTCTCGATTTGGTCTAATGGCTCTTTACAAATCACTCCATATCTATGAAAAAAAACTAAATATACTTTATATGTTCACGACGGTTCCTCTTTCTTGTTTGTTTGTTTTCATGGGATTTGTTTATCCGGAGGCGACCACTCGGTTATGGATGGGCGTGATACTTTTGGGCTTGCTTGTTCTGGAAGCGTTTTGGATAACACAGCGCATAGCGCCACTGGAGAATAAAAAAGAGGTCGTCATTGCCAATTACGTGACCTTGTTGCCATATTTAGTATTACTGTTGTCGCTCGTCGTCCTATAAAAAAATTCCCTTCCAAAATTTGGAAGGGATTTGTTTATTTCGGTGAGGTAAACACAAATGAAGTCTCTCCAGGATCGGTGGCTTCGACGACGGAAATGGGTAACGCGTAGGCGTATAAGTCTTCGGATACGATGGAGGTATTCGGTGTGACGTAATTCCAAAATGTGAAACCACTGATCGACGGATAAATGCCGCCTTCAAAATACAGATCATCAAACCAGCCGACGTTGGTAGTTGAACCGATTAGGTAACCGTACCCATCGACGCTGTTGCCAACGGTGATGGAACCTGTCGCGATAATGAATGCTGGACGCGACGATGTTCCTAGATGAACGTCACCGCTTAACGTGACGTTGCCGTCAACGTAGATGGTTCCCACAAAATCGCATTCGTCGTTGAGCGTCAGATTCCCATCAATGACCATGTTTCCATAAAGAGAATAACCCGCTCTCATCGATAAAGATCCATCGATAAATGGGAAATAACCATCGACGACCGTCAAGTTTTTGCGCATGTTGCTGATGGACCCGCCGACATAGACATCATCGCTGATGGTAGGATTTGACATGTTGGTTATGGATCTGGTTGTCACTTCATCATAAATAGAATCGGGCAACGATTTGATGTAGGAAAACATTGAATTGATATCGGTAAATGTCGGAGGTGTCAGTTCGGGATAATGATCAGCTAAGTAAAGTGGCAAATACGCATTGAGAAGATTGAAGGCCGTGAAATAATCGTTAGGTACGTAATCGTCTTCAAAACCGGTATAGACCAGTTGTTCGTTGACAACGTCAATCGTCTCCACGTCCATGGCGATAAAACTCGACAAGGACGATGTCGTATCGTAACCGGCCGATACTTGCCATACATTAGCGTTTATTGAACTTATGGAAACGCCCATATAGGTAGCCAAATCTGAAAGATACTCAGGAGAAGTATCGCCATCGCGAATGATAATTTGAACGGTCGCTTTCACTTTTTCTTTGGCTTGATAGTAGGCTTCAGAGGATTCAATATCGGTCTGAATCAAGCGCGTTTGCGAAGTAGCGTAGAGCATGAGGGTAACGGTGATGGCGATGAAAAACGTGACCAATCCAATCACATACGGAAGCACCAATCCCCGATGATTTAAGCGTCGATAATTCATAGAATCCTCCTTTCTAGACGGGTGGTTGTAATAACGTATAATTATGCGACGTCATAAATGGATACGTCGATTCGTTTTCACTGATGAGCTCAAACGACAGGTTTAGGTAAACAGAAGTACCGGTATGAGAAACGGTTATTTGCGAGGCATCTGTAAAAGTGAAGTCTTCCATAACATAGCGTTCATTGTTTATGTAAAGATCTAAACCGATGAGTTCAACTCGAAGGGTTTTGGGCGTTGAAAACGTAACCCATTCAATGGCTTGCGAGCCCGATTGGTATTGATAATCGCCCGTCTGAGTGAGAATGAAACAATTCGTTCCACACGGCGTATAGAGTGTAGGATCAATATCATCAAATTCACTTTCTAGCGTCCGAATTAACACCATGCCCGTTTGGTTGGCATACTGTTCTAGTTCGATTCGTTTGGTTGCGTTCATGATAAGAATAATGACGGTAGAGACGATAACGGCTACGACTGAAAACAAAACGACACTGCCTAACAGTTCGACGAGAGAGATTCCTTTTTTAGACATAAAGGTATCCTCCAATCGTAATAAAGCGATTGCGGAAATAGAGTATCTGAATGTCAAATCGAATGACTTGATAGGTTAAATCGTCGGCTGTTTGAGCATGAATGATCAGACTGATATCATCCGCAAAATCAGTGACGATAGTGGGAGAAGTCAATAAACCACATAAGGTTGGGTCAATGGAACAACTTGACGATAAAACCGTTAGATCATTTCCCAGTGCCAGCGATTGAATGGTCGCGTAATCATACGTTGATTGGATATCATCCCGTAATTCATTGGCGACTTCGATGGCTTGGATTTTTGCCTGATTGGCAACGGAGGCGTTTTGGACGGATAGGACAATGGTAATCGCCAAGGTTAAAACAGTGCTGATAATGACCAGCGCTGCGATCGTTTCGATTAAGGTAAAACCACGATGGCTTTTCAAAGTCCACACCTCTTTTCATCTCTATTATAATCGATTTTTGTAAATTCGTTATGAGAAACTCATAAAAATGCGAAAAAACGCGGTAATTTCGTAAAATCTGGTATTCGTTTACGGAGTTTTTTGATATAATGAAACCCGTGAGGTGGTTCAATTGAAAACCTTTATCCAAACCATAAGACGCAACGGCTATTTGGTCGGGACCGTCGTTTTATTGTTACTATCTTTAGCGTTTACCGCAACCATTCTTTCGGTACTACCGCTCGCCATGACACCCGATGAAACGCAGATTGGGTATTTGTATTTGGGTGGTGTTGAGAAAGAAGCGTACGGTGATGTGATAAAATCAGCCATGACGACGTGGAAATCACAAGCGCGTTATACGCTTGAGTATCAAAACGAAGCGTTAGAGCTTGATGTCTCATTATGGACGTATCAAGAAGACGAAACTTTAGAAGGAATTGTGCCGAATGAACTTAATTCGGTCGTCTTTTCGCTTTCAGATTCAAACAGACAAGTCTTAATCAATCAGTTAGAATCTGCATTTTCAGATGAACTTGTAACGCATTTGGATGTGGATAATTTATTGCTCGATATTGAAGATAATCTTAGTCAATTAGCCATCGCTAAAACCTATTCGGTAATCAATTATGTGGAGGCATCGTACTCACAAGTATTAAACTCAGTGACGATCGATCAACTAACAGAAGCCGATATTGATCACATCATAGCGTTAGATAATCAAATCACCTTTGAACCCAATCAACGCTATTCACTTTTATCGGATTTTGAAGGCATCCTGATGACCAATGAACAACTCTCAATCATTGCCTCCGGCATTCAAGCGTTAACCGCCAATACGGCCTTATCAACGTACCTATTTGAACCGATGCCGCTCATGCCTGCATGGGCGGAAGCGGGTATGAACGTTCGAATCCTTCAAGTCAATCAATTTGATTTTTCTTTGTACAATCCTCTAGAGAATCAATTAACCGTTGAATTTGAAAAGATTAGCGCAACCGAGTTACGATTGAATTTAACGGGAATTCCTTATATAGCGACCTACGAGACCAACCCCGTTCTCATTCAAACCGTTCCCTTTGATGAGACGATGGTACTCGATGAAACCTTGACATTAGCGACCCCAGGAATCGAAATCATCGAAGATACGGATGAAGAAACCCTTATACGTTTATTGATATCCGACGGAACGAACGGATCGATTACGTCGTTCATACGGACGACGACTTTACTGGATGGAACGGTTCAAACCATTGCGCTTTATGACGAAGAAATCAAGGCAATCGATGCCGTATATTCGTACAACAGCATTCCAAAGGGCGGTGACTAATTATGGCGATCAAACGCATCGGTGATATCTTACTTAAAGAAAATATCATTACGGAAGCTGAATTGAAACAAGCATTAAAAGAACAGAAATCAGAAGAACGCTTGGGTGAAACGTTGGTCCGTTTGGGCATTGCCAATGAAATGCAGATTCTGAAAGCTTTGGAATCGTCGACGGGCGTTCAACGGATTTCGTTGGTTAATTTTACCATCGATGGGTCGGTATTGGGCTTGGTCGATGAAAATTTCTGTCGGAGAAATTATATCATTCCGTTACGTATTGAAGGCAATCGTTTATTATTTGCGACCAGCGACCCTTTGGATTTTGCGGTGATTGAAGAGCTGAGAACGCTGACCGGGTACCGTCCCAAAGCATTCTCTGCTCCCAAAAATGATATATTAACTCAAATTGAGAAATATTATGGGTTTACAAGAACGTTAGAAGCATTGGGTGTTAAACAAAACATCATGGATGAAAAAGTTGTCGAAGAAGATGACTATGATGATACCCCGATGGTAAAACTCGTTAATCAAATATTGACTTCCGCTGTGTTTCAACGCGCGAGCGACATTCACATCGATCCTCTCGATGAAAAGACATTGGTTCGATACCGAATCGATGGCGTGTTGGATACGGTTCGTGAATTTCCGATCCGAATCCATAGTCAAATGATTTCCCGTATCAAAGTTATGTCGGGAATGGATATTACCGAAACACGTGTGCCACAAGATGGACGTATTCAAACGTTGATTCAACAAAAAAACCTGGATTTACGTATTTCGACGCTTCCCACCGTCCGCGGCGAGAAGGTCGTCATGCGTATTTTGGATATGTCGGGATCGATGAATAAAATTCACTCAATTGGTTTATCACAAAGTGAAGAACGCATGCTCAGACAAATGATTAAGCAACCCAATGGCATCATTTTAGTCAGTGGGCCGACGGGGTCGGGAAAAACGACGACACTCTATGCGTGTCTTAATGAACTCAATCTTCCCAACGTCAACATTGTTACGGTTGAAGATCCGGTCGAAATAAAAATGGCTGGGGTCAATCAGGTTCAGGTACATCCCGAAGTGGATTTGACGTTTGCGAGTGCGCTCCGTTCAATTCTTAGACAAGATCCCAATATCGTCATGATTGGGGAAATTCGAGACGTGGAAACCGCTGAAATCTCGATTCGAGCTTCCTTGACGGGCCATTTGGTTTTATCAACCATTCATACGAATTCCGCTATCAAGACGATTACCCGTTTGTTGGATATGGAAATCGAACCATTCTTGATTGCCTCCTCGTTAAGTGGGATTGTCTCACAACGCTTGGTTCGTCGGTTGTGTCCGGAATGCGCCGTCTTAGAAGACCCATCGCCTTCTGAAAAAGCGCTCTTCCAAAAAGAAGGCGTCACCATTCCCAAAGTCAAGCATCCCAAAGGATGTCCGTCGTGTAATTTTAAAGGGTATGCGGGTCGGGTTGGTATTTTTGAAGTGTTACCGATATCAAAAGGCATGCAAAAACTGATCGCTGAAAATGCACCGCTTGATCAACTTGAGCAACAAGCCAAATCCGAAGGTCTCATCACGATTTTGGATTCAGGACTGGATAAAGTAAGACAAGGCATCACCACCGTTGATGAGGTGTTGAAGGTGGCCAGTGAATAGGAGGTTTTACCTTGGAACTCCGCAATTTTAAATACGTTGCCGTCACTGCTGACGGCAAAACCATCAAAGGTAAAATCGAAGCTCTGAACAAAGGAGTGACGATGAAATACCTTCAGACGAAGAATTACACCGTCAAATCCGTAACGGAGTATCATAACATCGTTGCCAAGTTGGCGACCATCACCATTGGCAAACTCTTAAGCGATAAACAATTGATTTTCTTTCTCAAACAATTGGGATCGCTCTTGACGGCGGGTGTCACCATCATGAATGCGTTAGAACTGTTGGCATTGCAACAGGAAAACCGACATTTGCGAAAATTGTTTTTTGAGCTCTACCAGCAACTTTATAACGGGTTTTCCTTTTCAAAAGCCCTTTCGAGACGACCCAAAGAATTTCCACAGTTGCTTGTGCAAATGGTGGAAATCGGCGAACTTTCTGGCGATTTGGCCAGTACAGTCTTAAAAATGGCTGAGTATTATGAGAAACAACTTAAAATTTCTCAAGGGATTAAGGGTGCGATGCGGATGCCTCTGATTTATTTAGGTGCGGCACTCCTCATTTCCATCGGGATGATTACGTTTGTGTTTCCCTCCATTACGTCGCTCTTTGCATCTTTTGAAGGTGCCAAATTACCCTGGATTACCCAATTCTTTTTGGATGCGGGCGATTTTATGGCCAATTATGCTCTATACCTTATTGCGGGAATAATCGTCATTGCCGGATTATTTGTCTTCTTGAATCGCAAAAGTGAAGCGTTTCATCGAGCCGTTTCGATGGCGGGACTGAAGTTCCCTGTCTTTGGCAAACTGATTCAGATGAACAATCAGATCATGATTGCGAACTCGTTATCGCAAATGCTCTCTCGCGGTATTCACGCCGTCAAGGCGTTGACGATTTTGAAGGGTTTGTTAAAGAACGTCATCTACAAAGAATTAATGGCGAAGACCCTTCGGTACATTGAAGACGGGAAGCCGTTTTCGCGGGCATTCGAAGAAAGTATGTACATTGATTCGATTATGTCGAAGATGATCGCCACCGGTGAGAAAACGGGCGATATTCCTAAATTAATGGAAAATCTCTCGGAATATTACAACGGAATTTCGGAGCTTCGAGTCGAACAACTCAAAAATGCGATTCAACCCATTTTACTCATTTTGGTCTATGCGATTGTCGGTGTTATGCTCATGGCGATTATGTTGCCCATGATTTCGTTAGGAAGTCAAATTTAACGATAAATCAAATAAAACCGCGATATTCTCACATAGATACTTGACAAATGACAGTATCATGCTACAATAAAAAAGAAGAAAACAAGAGATAAAAGGAGATAATAAAATGTTAAAATTATTGAAAAACAAAAAAGGCGTTACCCTTGTTGAATTATTGGCCGTTATCATCATTTTGGGTATCATTACCGCCATTGCCGTACCAACCATTGGTAATTTGATTGAAAACCAACGTCAAGCCGCTGCTGAAGCACAATGGGATGCCATCATTGATGCTGCTGAACTCTATCAAGCTGCTGAACCCGGAGAAACATCGGTAACCTTACAAGATTTAATCGACGACGATTACATCACATTGGATGCATCTTGGGAATTTACTTCCGATGAAGCTGGTGAAACTGACATCGTTTTATCGACCATCACCTTTAGTATTTCGGGTACGGTTGCAGTATCTGGCCCGGCTGCAACATCTATTTACATCAACGGATTTTTAGTAGCTACCGTTGCTTAATTAAACAATTACTAACCGTAAGGAGGAAAAATCCTCCTTTTTTCTTTGTTTTCAAAGAAATGATTGTGAGAACGTCGATAAAAATGTATAATAAAATAAAGCGTTTTTTATGAACGGCAGGTGAAAAAATGACCGTCCTTTACAGTATTTTGTTATTTTTATGGGGTGCTTTGTTCGCGTCCTTCGATCATGTTGTGGCTCATCGTTTGATTCATAAAGAACCGATTACCGGACGGAGTTATTGCCCGAACTGTCACGCAACCCTCCGATTCATTGATGTGATTCCGATTTTAGGCTATCTCATCAACAGGGGACGATGTCATACGTGCCATGAAAAGATTGATAAGGAATATTTAGGCGTTGAGCTTATCGGTGGACTCATTTGGGTTGGACTCTATTTACGATTTGGTTGGACGCTTGAGTTAATAGTCGGGATTATTCTTTGGAATGTGCTGTTGATCGAATCGTTATCCGACCGATGGGAAAAAACCGTCATCGATAAAGTGTGGATGATAGGATTAGTCCCACTGGTGGTGATTCGAATCATCGAATCATCGCTCAATCACTACTTTTTATCGGCTGCCGTCATGTTTGTCGGTTTGATGTTGATCGCCATCATTGCTCAGAAACTAACGCATAAAGAAGTATTAGGCGGCGGCGATATCAAACTCTTCTTATTCATTGGATTTGCGTTACCACTGCCAGAAGCGTTTCTGTCCCTCTTCATCGGTTCGCTTCTTGGACTGGCTTATGCTTGGTTAAAGAAAATTAAAAAGAGTGATTACTTACCGCTGGTTCCCTTTTTAAGTTTAGGTGTGCTCATCAGTTTTATGGTGGGTGGATTAATGATTGATACGTATTTACATTGGTTAGGGATGTGATGACATGAAGAAAAACAAAAATGAGTTAACGGTATTCATTACCGATCAAGGCGTTGGGTTGGTTCAACAACCCACCTCTATTCATGAGAAAATTCAGGAAACATTACCACTGGAAGCTGGGATTGTGGATTATGGATTGTTGGTCGATGCACCCACTCTTTATAAAAAACTTTTAAGTTTCTACAAAGAGAAGAAAATAAATCCGTTATCGGTTAAATTTGTCATCCAGGAACAAAATATTCTCATTCGTGAGATGATGATTTTAAAAACAGAATTGGGTAAATCATCGATTTTGGATTACATTAAAAAACGTCAAGGGGAAAAAGGATTTCAATTTCCCTTTGCCGCATCAGCCATCAGTTATCATATTCGCAAAGAAACCGATTATGAATACTATCTTTCGGTATTTGTAACCGATGAAAATCTCATTACCGATTACTACGATGTATTTGAACGTCTCGGGGCAAAATCAGTGAGATTCACAATGCCATCGTTATCGTTATTTCATTACTATCAACGCATGACCGAATACGATCTATCCAATACCTTATTGGTCACGCTTTACGATCGAATGATTTCAATCGATGTCATTGAGAATAACGCTCCGGTATTCTCGATGATAGAAGATTTGGATGTCAGTGGCGATGAGTTCTATGAAACGGTTGAAAACTATGTGGAGCGGATTGCCAATTATTACCGCTATAATCTTAGAAAAGACTCGATGACCATATATAATGCATTGATTTTCAACGTCGCGAATCGGATTGAACAAGATCGTTTCTTTGAAAAAATGGGACTTAAGTTAAAATCGTTCATCACCACCATTGTTGATTTTAGTGCTTTGGATGATTCCTTGTCCGACATCGATAAAACAACGTACGTTGCCTACGCAGCGAACACGGAACAAAACAACGATTGCATTTGCGTGAACTTCAAGATTGACCGAATTATCAAGTCCAAACTTTACGCCAATTATGTCTTGGTTTTTGCGCTCTTCTTATTTTCTGCTGTATCGTTATTGTATATTCCCTATCAACTGCAACGCAATCGACTGAACGAAGCCGAAAGTCAAGTAGCCTCTTTAGAACTCTATTTATCGCAGCTAAAAGCGGATTTACTGGAAGAAATGCCCTCAAACGCCATCATTCAATACAACGAAGCCTATGAGTTCTTACAAGCCAAAGAACATTCATCTGCCGATTATCTTTCCGACTTAACCGTGTATGTAACGGGAACGCTCGAAATCGACGATTATCAAATCGATCAAATCGAAAAGAAAATCGTCTTGACGATTGGAGCTGACAACGAAACCGAACTCTCCGAATTTTTGATTTTAGTTTACGAAGCCTATGGCATCATCGAAGGCATCGACGATGACAATCGTTGGATGGTTTCAATGCCGCTCAGGGTTGATCAAAGCGGATGGAAAATGGAGGTGACGATTTATTATGCGTAGTATCGATGTCTTTGGAAGAAAACAAAAC
>CAZCSO010000037.1:0-9819 GCA_964501315.1 uncultured Candidatus Izemoplasmatales bacterium
GGTATGGGTAAAACATCGCCAACGGCACACGCGTGGCTCATCAGCAGGTTCTTTTGAAGGGTTTCCAAATCGCATTTGTTGATGCGTACATCGGATAATTTTCCAAATCCGGTGTTAACGCCGTAAACGGCATCGGTTCCTTCCACAATCGTTTCGACAAACGCTTCCGCTTTTTCCACAGCCAAAAGGGCTTGGGGATCGATCGTTACGATTTCATGGTGATAGGCAATTTGTGATAATTCCTTTAAGGTTAAATGGTTTCCATCAATTTGAATCATGTTATCTCCTTGTCAGTTTTAATTTCTATCAATGATTACGCTTACATCATTTTAATGATACCAAATTTAAGTGTTTAACACAAGAAAATGGGGATTGAAATATGTAAATCGTGTTTTCATCGATAAAAAGAAAAAAACATCTCGAAAGATGTTTATACGTTCGTTGTATAACGGAACGATGAGAGTGCTTCGACGAGTTTGGCTTTCAACGCCAAGTGGGTAATAACCGAATCGGACGCATCATGAACAATAAAGGGAATCGTATTCTTGCGAAATGCCACCCGAATCAACCAGCCAAATAACAAATAACCCAATCCTACGTTACGAAACTTTGGATGAACCAGCAATTGAAGACTCGACAGTTCATCACTCATCACCGATAGTGAGCCCAATGCCAATAAATCGGATTGATGATATACTCCGTATAGCACATCATCGTCCAGGTTAATTGGTGAGGATTTCTGATCAAAATGAGTGCACATCGCTTTGAATTGGCCCACAGCGATTTTATCGCTCTCGGTCATCGGTTTGATGGTTAATCCTTCGTAATCGGGAAGTTCAATGGGTTCCATCGCAAAAAGAATCTTCGTATGTTCTTTGATCGATAGATTGCCAAAACCGAGTGCCTCGACAATGGCTTGATTGGACGACGATTCGTCGATGGGTTCTCTTAGTGAAAGATGCGATTCATCGGTCTGAATGACGATTTTATCTAAACTTCGATGCAAAAACAGCGGATTTTCATCCGTGGTTCTTTTATCTTCACTAATCCAAATCATCGGTTCAAAATCCCAGTTTTGAAACCGATAATACGCAGTTAAAAACTGCTTCTTGGTAATGGGAGTGTCCACACTATCCCTCCTTTAACGATTTGATTTTGGAAAGGGCAATAACATTCGGGTCTCTTGTTTGTAGGTTTCGAAATTGACTTTATACGTTGCGAGTCGTTTTTCTGCCATCGGAATTGATATGAAGAAAAACATCAACGTGTTCAGTAAAGCTCCGATGCCATAATACCATCCTTGAGGATAGATGGAAACCATCATAACATACACGCCCCACCACATTAAAATTTCACCCAAATAATTCGGATGACGCGAATACTTCCACAAGCCGACGTTAATGATTTCACTTCGGTCATGATCGCTTTTACGGTAGCGTTGCATTTGGATATCGGAAAAGAGTTGGAGCGTTGCGGCAGTAATCGACATGAAAAAGCCAATGACCGTAATCGCATTCCATCCGCCTTTTTCCAAAAAGATCATCGCTGGCCAAACGCATAAGAAGACAATGACCGTCGGCATCAGGTTAATGCCAAACAGACTGACGAAGGGATAAAACTGTTTTGTTTTTGCTTTTAATCGATCGTAACGCCAATCCTGAGTGGCTAACGAGTCAAACGTGTACGCCCAATTGGCGGTTAATCGAATTCCCCAATAAAAGAGAGCGATTAGCAACATGATTACGCCTAGATCCCATCGATCGAAAATGGTCCATACGAACAAAACAATGACCAACGGTTGGACGCTCCAATACGGATCGTAGACCGATGTATTTTTCACAAATACGCCTGCTAAATAGACAAATAACGTCGCGGCAACATCGGCTAAGAAAATGGAGCCGTATATCGAAACGGAATCGCTCAAAAAAGCATAAACGAAGAGTCCTACCAAAACAGCCAACACATAAATGATGGCAATAATCGCAAACCCAAATAAACGATGTTCTTTCATTTAATCCTCCTAAGCAATCAGTAATTGAATGGCGACGATGACACCAATATGAAGCGGATAATAAAGATAGAAAAACCACTTGTTATAGGTTCCTTTTTGACCGTTATAGAGTTGAATGGGGATTAATGCCAATAGGCTCAACCATTGAAGCCAACCTCCGTAGCGGGTATCATACGACGTAGCTAGGTAAGTAAAAAGCGGCCATTGAATGAAAAACAAATTGAGGATAATCAGTGCGGTCCAATACTGGTGTTTTTTCGGTAAGAGTCCAAACGCTAAAATGATGAGGACCCCGTACATACCGTAGGAGACCCCGCCCCATTCGCACAAAACCAAGAGGGGTAAAATCAACCATTTGTAATAGGGATTGCGGTGATGAATTAACCAAAGTGACACTAATCCAGCCAGTAACGGAATAAACACGTTGATGGTTATAAAATACGATTCGCCACTCACCAGATAGATGATGAGTACGGCTAGTTCCATCACAATGGCTGCGATGCCTAAACGCTGAATATAGCGTCCTAGATGATGCGTGTGTTCATAGCCTTGCGCTATCAAAAACGCAAACAAAGGAAAGGCAATTCGACCAATCCCACGAAAAACATCGTTTAGCCAGCCATCGGGGATTAAAAAGAAGCCAATGTGATCGATGGTCATGGTGATAATAGCAATCCATTTTAAGGTTTTAGCGTTCATAGGATTATCTCCAACAAGGTTTGAATTAACGCAGACGTCGCGTAGTGTTCTTTGAGTTCATTAAGGGTTATCGATACACCAAAATTCGGTTTATCCGACCAATTCGATACCGTGATGAGAACGGGTTGAACACGCCACGTTTTATGACTGAAAATATGGTTAACAAATTCCTTTGGTTCAATGGATATCGCTACCAATTGTTGAATGTCTAACCATTCTTGAATCGATTTAACCGATAAAAATCCTTCGACCATCGGAAACTCCCATAATCCCGCTAGTAATCCTTCGGAAGAGCGTTTCTGAATCAAAAAACGCGTACCGTCGGTAATGATTAGACTGGTCTTGTGTTCTTCTTTTTTTAGCAATGGTTTCGATTTGGTAGGAAGTTCATCCGTTTTCTGTTCAATAAATGCGCGGCAATGGGAATTTAATGGACAATTAGGACATTCGGGTGTGGTTGTGGAAAAACATCGACGTGCACCGATCTCCATCAAGGATTGATTGAATACGCCCACTTCTTTTAAGGGCAGGATGGAATCCATTTCAATTTCCAACTCTTTTTTCGTATAAGGTTTTCCAAAGTATCGGGATAATACGCGATGAACATTGCCATCGACGGCCGCATGGCGATGATCCCAAGCCATCGATGCAATCGCTCCCGCGCTGTACGATCCGATTCCTGGTAACGTCAATAACGCTTCATACGTCGTCGGAAACACGCCTAGAAAATCGGTTTTGATGACCTGAGCGGCTTCATAAATATGTCTGACGCGAGAATAATAACCCAAACCCTGCCATAATTTGAGCAAATCATCCAAAGAAGCATCCATTAAGTCGGATAACGTTGGATAGACTTTCATCCAACGTTCGTAATAGGGAATGACGGTTTTGACTTGGGTTTGTTGCAACATCATTTCCGAAATCCAAATCCGGTAAGGATCATGATTTTCACGCCAAGGGAGTACTCGCGCATCGGTGTAAAAAAAAGAAATTAAAGCTGATTGTAAAAATTGAATGGGTTCGTTCATCGCTCTTCCTCTATAGGGGTATTGTATCATGTTTTACTATGTCATTCAATCCAAGTCACTTAATCCAATAAAAAACCGCTTTATCAGCGGTTATTTTAATAGTGATTTTCCAGAATGAATGTAGCCACCGGAAATCGTTGATACGTCGTTTAAAACGATCATGGCGGCTGAATCGATGGCCATGATTTCATCCATGATGGCTTGCGATCCTCGACGGTTTGTGTACACCATTAAGATGCGTTTCTTTTCAACTTTTCCCTGTGCATTGACGGTGGTGACACCACAACCTAATTCACGAACTTTTTCGGCAATTTCGATGGCTTTCGATTCGGTCGCAATCACTTGAATTAACAACTTGCCAAACGCCAACTTATTTTCTAAGACGCTGCCAAAGTAAACCCCTGCAGCGAATCCTAGTCCATACGATATGCCTTTCATGGGTGATGCGGCTAAACCGGTAATGACCGTCGATGCGACAAACACCCAAATCATGATTTCAACCAACGCTAAAATAACCGCGGGTGTCCGGTACCCCTTTACAATGAGAATGCTACGAACGGTTCCAAGAGAAACTTCGACGATTTTTGCAAAAAAAATCACGAGCAATTCCCAAAGCGATGTCACCGTTAAAATATCCCATAATCTTTCCCAAAACATCGTATCCCTCTTTTCATTTTATCTAGTCATACTATACCATAATTTCGTCAATAAAAAAACGAAAATATTACGTAAACGTTTTCTTTGGCAAGTCGCTATTTTTCGCTTTTCACATAAGCTTGTGCCAAGTCGATATAATGAGCAATATTTGCTCGATTGTGTTCGATTTCTAAATCCGTAAGCGGTCGTTTTATCACCATGGGATTGCCCACTGCCAGATGATAAGATTCGACGATCTTCTTCGGAGGAACGACGGTACCTGCCGCAACCATCGCACCTTTTTTGATGATGGCGCCATCTAAGATAACGGCCCCCATGCCGATTAGGGCATCGTCTTCAATCGAGCACGCGTGGATGACGGCTTGATGGCCGATGGTGACGTTTCGTCCGATGACGGTGGGCGAGGCTGTATTCGTATGGATCACGGTCAAGTCTTGAACGTTGGTGTTTTCACCGATTGTAATACGCGCCATATCGCCACGAATTACGGCGTTAAACCACACGTTGACGTGATCGTCAAGCCTCACGTCTCCAGCGATGATGGCTCCGGGTAACACGTAGGCTTTCTCACTGATGGTTGGTTGTTTTTCAAGATAAGGTATAAAGGTCATGGTCGATATCCTTTCTTATGAAGATAGAATTGTAATTCATTCTTATAAAGTTCTTTCCAAGATTGACCGTTATCATCAACCCTTGAACACGGTAAAAACGAAAGATAACCCGGTTGTGATTCGTCAAAATAATGCGGATCCTTCTGATTGAAATAATGAGGGTGATTCAACGCATCCTCATTAAACAGACCAATCAACGGAAATTCCCAACAAAGTTCGGGTTTCAAGTTCCATGGATGGAGGTTGCGTTTAATCGCAGATTGTTGAAGCGAACAGCGTCCATCGGGCAAGGCAAAAGTACAAATAGTATGCGTGAAGTGCGCGGGAAAATCAGAACGTGTATAGTTATGTGGAACACGTTTGGTTCGTTTCCCACCAAACAAAAATTCCCATTCGCCGTCTTCTAAAAAGTCGGTAGGAATATCTTTGAAATCCTCTGGATACAAAGCCATATGTTCTTTAATTCGTTTTTCTTCTTCATAGGTCACATAGACCCCGTCGTAACAACAGCGGTTATCACAATTAAGGCAACTCATCACTGCCATTTTCGGTTCGTCGTCGATGTTAGAGAACAGATTTTTTCGTTCCTTTTGAAGAACTCTGTTGAACGGATCAACGTGTCGTTTGTACCAGTTGTCAACTTTGTCGATGGCTCGAAATTCAGGATAGTTCGTCGCAAACGATTGAAGAATGAAATAACCGCCTTGAATACCTTGAGTGATGGTCAGTTCATCTGCCAATTGATTTAGATTCATCGATTTATTATTGCTTCTCAAATCGTCGACCATCTTGAATAGGACCGATAATCCGTGAAAGTGTGAAGGTATTATTTCGAAATTGAATGGAACTTTATTTATCGATAAAAACCATTCGTAGTAGCGATATTGGACGCGTAGGTAATCATACAAATAAGCGTGTTTTTCCGCTTCGTTTAGTAACGTCTCCAAACAAGCTAATCCCATCGGTTCATAGAAGCGGCATAACGCGACAGCTTGCCCTATTCTTGCATTCAGGGTGGGCATGATTTTAACGGCTTCTTCCCATACTTCTAAGGATTCAATTACGCGATCATGATGTAACAATAACGTTGCCTTCAACTGAAGATAATATCCGATGACATCATCGTCTTCGGATTGCTTAATTGGTTCAGCTAAGTCATTTAAAATGGTTTTCGCTTTCATTAATCGACCACTCGCTAAGAGCGAATCAACGATATTAAGTTGCCGTATTAGTGTCTCATTTATCGACATACTCGCCAAGGAAACTTGCAAATGGCGAATGATGTAGTCGTGCCGGTCTTGTTCGTATAAAGATTGATAGGGATGTAAATATCCGTTATTAGCCATGAAACGTCTCCTTAAAAAAGTACTTCTATTATACCATTGATTTGTCGTTCAAACAAGCGATGTTACCATTAAAAAAGCCAGCATTTGCTGGCTTAAAATCACGAAGTACATTCATCAAAATAGCTGGTCATAACGACATCGAGATTCCCGTTCTTAGCGCGAATATCGTCGATAAATTTCTTCTGATTAAACTCTGGCTTCACATTAACTAAATACGTTAATTCGAACATCGTCCCAAAATCCGACGTCTTAACCTTGACCAGACGATAATGGCTCACATGTTTTTTGAACACCTGAACAAAGGTTTGTTCATAGCTCATGTTTTCCGGAACCATGATTTTGAGCTTTAATTTTGTTGGTCCATCGGTATCCAATTTTAACAAATGGAGAATGACTAAGACAATCGCCACGATGGCAAAGAAGATTATTCCATAGCCAATCGCACCAGTTCCCATCGCTAACCCTAATGCGACGGTGATAAAGATAAAACTGATGTCGCGTGGGTTATCGATGGTATTTCTAAATTTAACTAACGTAAAGATTCCCGCTAGGCTGAATGCTCTGGCAATGTTATTGGCAACGAGCATAATGATGATCGTAATGACCACCGGTAAAATCAAGAGTGTCACTGCGAACGATTTTTCGTAGCCACGTTCGCGGTAACAAAATCCATAAAGCGTCATCATCGCTAATCCGAAAACTAATGAGACAATTAAGATTAAGCCGACGGTTAAAGCACTTGGGTTATCGAGTGAAACATTCATAATTGATAAGAACATTCGGTTACTACTTCCTTTCTTGAAGCAAGATAGACATTATTTATTTTTGAAAAACGAACCGTATATAAACCTAAACCGGATAGAATATTGACCAACCAAAGCGGGAAATTTTGTTTGGATTTGATTTCAAATACCCACTGATCGGCATCCAATAAAACATCGCATTCTGACTGACACGAAAAGGTATCGCTGTTATGGTATTGAATTCGATGGTCCAACGTCATTCTGAGGCCTTGATCATACTTGTCATTAAAGGCAATTCGATCGTATTTCAAAAACACTTTAGGTTTGACGGCATAGCACGATTGATAGAAGGCAATCTCATTCAAAATTTGATTGGATAAAAACGAATCCGTTGGAGGCAAAATGCCTTCGTTTAAAAATGACTTTGCCTCTTTTAAAGTTAGTTCAATGCGACGTTTGAAGACTTGTCCACAGTACTTACTTTTCATTTCTAAGTAGACTTTTTCATCGTCGCTCGACCAAGGTGAATAGGAACGAATACGTAATTTGTTTTTAAAAGGGGGATGACTTAATGAGTATTTTACGATGGCATCATCGTCGGTATCACAATAGACGTTATAGACGGTGTATTCTCCTTGGTTTTGTGAATGCTTATCCCAGACAATGTGTTGTTTTAGTTGCTTCATCAAACGTTCTTTTGTCTCTGTAGATAGAACATATTTCTCTTCATAACGGACAAATGATTGATCACCCATATTAAGGTCTTCCTCCCATCGTGGAACCGACAGATGTTGCCGTGGCAGTTTGAGTAAACGTGCTCTTAAGGGTTCCTCCGGATAACGTTCCACCTACATAACAATCGTATTGAACGGATTCTTGATTCGATATAGACCCGCCAATGTAGAGTTGATAGGTATGATTTTTCCGCATTTCCGGAGTTGAAATAACGATACTTTGATACGACTTAACGGGGTCAAATGCGACTAACACATCGCCGTCATCATCCAGGAGCGTCACCAATTGATTCGATGTGGAAGTGAGATTAATCAGCACACCGCATTGACTCGACGACGA
Organism: uncultured Candidatus Izemoplasmatales bacterium; assembly: GCA_964501315.1. Lineage (GTDB taxonomy): Bacteria > Bacillota_I > Bacilli_A > Izemoplasmatales > Hujiaoplasmataceae > UBA5603. The sequence continues at coordinate 8,170 of CAZCSO010000037.1, forward strand.
ACTGATGTTTTGAGCCATACCCGATGACCCCGTCGCAATCAACGTTCCACCGGAGATGACAAATGTCGAGTCATAGTCGAGCGCTCCGTTAGCATTGTTGGTGGGCCCACAGACGATTAAGAGGCCATCGGTCATGGTAATGGATCCATTGATGTCGATGCCATCACCACTCGCATTCACGTACGTTGTTCCTCCGCAAATTAGTAGTGTAGCACTCCCTGATGCGCCCATTCCTCCTGGATTAAAGAACGACGTTGCCGTCTCATCAACGGCATTAATGCCATCATCAGAAGATTGAATGTCAATTAGGCCACCTCGAATCTCTATATCAAGCGATTCCAGTCCTTCATAACTCTTGATAATGGAAAGAGTTCCTCCCATAATCAGAATCGATTCATCGGCGTGTACACCATCATCCGTTGCGTTAATGGTGATTATCCCCTCTTGAATCTCAATCATCTTAATCGCATTGAGTCCATCTTTCTTAGCGTTGATTTCTATTATCCCACCGAGAATGTAGAGAGATTCATCGCTTTGTAAGCCATCTTCATCCGCTGTAATCGTAATCGTTCCGCTATTGATAACAAGTTCGCCCGTCGTATGAATGGCATCATCGCCCGAATCAACCGTTAATGCCCCATCATTAATTACAAAGGATGTCTCCGAATGAATTCCATCGGCGATGGTTTGAACAATATACGTTCCTCCATCGACTTGAATGACGCCGCCAGCTTTGATGGCAACTTGTGAATAATCAACCGTCGAAACCATCGAACTCCCGCCGGTAATCTCATACTCACCGTCCGATAAAAAGATACTCCCGCTCGAATACAAACCATTGCTGTCACCCGATAGTTGACCCAATCCTCCCATAATGAGGATACTGCTTATCGTATTATCGTCATTATTTTCACAATGGATGCCATCGTTCATGGCTTCAATCACTAGTTCTCCTCCCACAATAGAGAGTTGATTATTGACTTCAATCCCATGATGTGATGCATGAATGAAGAGATGACCATTACCGATAATCAAATCATCATGAGCGTTGATTCCATCACCCGATGAATTGGTCAATGTTAACTTACCCGTACCCGTAATAACTAAATCATCTTTTGATTCAATTAGGGGAATTGAGGTAATGGATGTCGATGAAAGCGACCAATCATTCACTGTATTCTCTTTAACATTAAGGGTCACTTGATTCGCATTTTCAACAACCAAAATCGAATCGGATGTATTGCTTATGGACAACCCCTCCACAACGATGACCACATCGGCATCGTTATCAGCATCGACGATAATTATGGCATTGTTGATGGCCCCTGTTAAATAATAGATACCCGATGTTTGGATTGTCACCTCATTACCTATGATTGTCACACATTGATGATCGCTAACCCACCCTGCTTCACTCGCTGTAAGCACGTCATCATACGTTTCATAATCATCGATTAAGCCCGAAGTGTCAACCGTTGGTACGCTGTAGGTCGTCGCCGTTGTGGGCGTTGATTGGCAACCCAAAGCCCCGAGTAAAAAAACGATGATACCGAATAAAATCATTCCTTTTTTCATAGTTAGTTCCTTTCTTCTTCACCTCTCATTATAAAAGTAAACTATGATATTTTTGTTTAGCAAAAACGAGTAATA
>CAZCSO010000038.1:0-9763 GCA_964501315.1 uncultured Candidatus Izemoplasmatales bacterium
CTGTTCCCGTCGAGGGGCTGATCTACAAAGATTCGCTGGAGATGGACGAGACGGATCGTGCCGTGCTGTGCGACGCAATCGCATCGTCGACTGCAACCATGATCGTTGTCGTTCACGGTACCGATACGGTAGATAAAAGCGCTTTGGCGGTGGCGGCGATGCAATACGACAAGACGGTCGTTTTTACCGGAGCAATGATCCCTTTTTCGATTGATCCGGTAGAGGCGACGGCCAATTTGGCTATGGCAATCGGGTATGCCCGCAATGCCCCTCATGGCGTACATATCGTGATGCAAGGGGTCTGCGGTACGTATGACGCGGTGGTGAAAAATCGGGAAGCAGGGAAATTCGAACATGTCTAAAGTCAAATGCGACCACTGTCATCTGGAATTTTCCGATTCGATGATGATCCATGACGGGGAACATCGGTTCTGCTGCAAGGGGTGTCAGGGGATTTTCCATCTTCTCAAAGACGAAGGGCTGGACAGTTTTTACGCCAAAATGGGGGATACGACCCTATCCCCCCCCACCGAGCAGTTCGAAGCCAGCACCAATTTTGATACCCCCGCGTTTGCCGAGCGTTTCATCACTCAAACCAAAGAGGGATTCAGCCAGGTATCGCTGATCATCGAGGGGATACACTGCGCCGCGTGCGTCTGGCTCAACGAAAAAGCGCTGCACAAAATGGACGGGGTTGTTGAAGCCCACATCAACTATACCAACAATAAAGCCCGCATCACCTGGGACGCGGGGAGCGTTAAGCTCTCCTCGATCATCGACATGATCCGGGCGATCGGGTACAACGCGTTCCCTTACGATGCGACGTTGCAGGAAGAGCGGGCCAACAAGGAACGCAAGGATTATTATCTCCGGATGGCGGTCGCAACATTTGCCACGATGAACATGATGTGGGTCGCGATCGCCCAGTATGCGGGCTATTTTACCGGAATTACCCAGGAGATCAAGACGATTCTCAACGTTGCCGAGTGGTTCCTGGCCACCCCGGTGTTATTTTACAGCGGATGGGTTTTTTACCGCGGTGCCTATTACGGACTCAAAAACAAAGCGGTCAACATGGACCTTCTCGTCGTGACGGGGTCAAGCCTGGCGTATCTGTATTCCATTTACATCACCCTCACCGAAAGCGGGGAAGCCTACTTCGATTCGGTGTCGATGATCATCACCTTCGTGCTGTTCGGAAAATTTCTCGAAGTGCTCAGCCGTAAAAACGCCGCCGATACCCTCGACGTCATCGGCAGGCATATTCCCCGTGAAGTGAGTGTAGTGGAGGGGGAGAGTGTCCGGGAAGTAAACGTAAACGAAGTGAAAATCGGCGATTTGATCCGGATCCGGACGGGTGAAAAAGCGGCAATCGACGGCGAGGTCATTCACGGAGAGGGAAATTTTGACGAAAGCAGCCTGACCGGCGAGTCCGATCCCGTGTTTAAACGCCCCGGTTCGTCGATCATCAGCGGGACGACGAGCATCGATGCCCTTCTGACCTACCGTGCGACGCGCGATTTCGCCCATTCGACCCTTTCGAATCTGGTCAATCTGCTCGAAAACGCGATGAGCAACAAGCCGCGCATCGAGCAGCTCGCCAACCGTCTCTCGCAGCATTTTTCGTCGACGATACTGTTTTTGGCGATCGCGACGTTCTGGAGCTGGTATTTCTGGCCCCATACCTTCGACCGCGCGCTGATGGTCGGGATCTCGGTCATTATCATCGCCTGCCCCTGCGCGCTGGCGCTCGCGACACCGGTCGCTACCCTCGTGGGGCTTTCGCTGGGGGCCAAAAGGGGTATTTTGTTCAAATCCGCGTCGATGATCGAGACGATGGCCCATGCCGATACGGTCGTTCTGGACAAAACCGGAACGATCACCCAGGGCCGTCCCGAAGTCGTTTATGCGACGGTGCGGGAAGCGTTTGAACGTTCGTTGCTCTACGCGCTGGTTTCGGCTTCCAAACATCCGATCAGCCGCGGGATCGTCGAATATTTGGAGCGGACCGAAACCCTCGGCCCGCTTCCGGCATTCGAAGAGATCCGCGAGATTCCCGCACGCGGGATCGTCGCCCGCAGCGGGGGGATGATGGTTGCGGGCGGGAATGCGCTGCTGATGAACGAAATGGGGATCGAAGTCGATTCGCAAAGCGATAAAAGTCTGTTTTATTATGCCGTGAACAACCGGCTCGTGGCCGTTTTCGAACTCCGCGACCTCCCCAAAGAAAGGGCGGCCGAGTCGGTCGAGAGCTTGAAAAAAGCAGGCCTCCGCGTCGTCATGCTCACCGGAGACCACGAAGCCTCGGCGCGGCGCGTCGCGGCGGAAGTGGGGATCGATGAATTCCATGCCCATCTTACCCCGCAGGAAAAAGCCGATTTTATCGCCCGCGAACATGGCAAAGGTCACGTTGTCGTGATGGCCGGGGACGGGGTCAACGACCTGCTTGCCCTGGCCAACGCCGATATCGGGATCGCCATGGGCAGCGGCAGCGACATCGCCATCGAGGTGAGCGACGTCGTGCTGTTGAACGATTCGCTGGCTTCGCTGGTCGAAGCGCAGGCGATCAGCCGCCGTACGTACCGGCTTATCAAGCAGAATCTGGGTATTTCACTGGTGTACAATTCGGTGACGATTCCGCTCGCGATGGCGGGGTATGTGATTCCGCTGCTTGCGGCGATTTCGATGTCGTTCAGCTCATTGCTTGTCGTCGGTAACTCGATGCGGGTACGATGGCTCTATAAATAGGAGATATTCATGGACAGCTGGGTTATAGCAATGATGCTCGGGGCATCGCTGGTATTGGGTGCCGTTGCGTTGGGGGCTTTTTTGTGGGGCATCAAAAACGGTCAGTTCGACGATGAGAAAAAGATGATGAACCAGGTTCTTTACGACGATGAGGGAGAACTCAACGATGCGGCCAATCAGCAGCGCAAACGCGAGGAACTGCAAAAGAAAGAGTATCGTCCCGAATAAAGAGCGTTCGGATCAAATGGCGAAAAAAGGTCGGATTTTACAAAAGGGGAAAAGAGAAGAAAGACTCACCGCCGGAGGCGGCGAGAGCGGAATTATTTGATTCCTGCGATGTAAGAAGCAAGCGCTTTGATGTCAGCATCGGACATAGAAGCAACTTGACCTTTCATCAGGGCACCCATACCGTTTTTGTTCAGAGTACCGGCTTTGTAACCGTGAAGAGATTTTTCGATAGCGGCAGCAGACTGACCTTTAACGATAGCAGATTTACCCAGAGCGGCTTTCTCGAAAGAAGCACCGTGACAGGCGGCACATTTACCGGCAAGAGCTTTACCGTCAGCAGCCATCAAAGATACGCCGGCGAACAACATTGCAAGAGCAATTTTTTTCATTTCATTTCTCCATAAAAAATTTGAGCGCTATTATATTCCTATGAATCTTAAATCACTCTAACTATTTAAGCTTTAATGTAGAGTTTGTTACAATATGACACTACCTGAATTCTCAAGGATAAAGTATGCGCTACAGCGACGTCGATTTGAACCGAAAAACAATTTTGATTACAGGGGGGGCGGGATTTATCGGCTCGAACCTCGCGTTTTATTTCCAGGAACATTACCCCGATGCGCATGTGGTCGTCCTCGATCTTTTCCGCTCCAACCTCACTCTCTCCAACGGCAACCTGAAAAGCTTCGGCCATTTCAAAAACCTGCTCGGATTCCGGGGGGAAGTGATCAGCGGCGACATCAACGACAAAGTGTTGCTCGATACACTTAAAGAACAGTATCGCTTCGATTATATTTTTCACGAAGCGGCCATTTCCGATACGACGGCGCTCGAACAGGATCTGATGATCCAGACCAACGTCAACGCGTTCAAGGATCTCCTCGACATCGCGGTGGCGCATGGAGCCAATATGATCTATGCCTCTTCGGGCGCGACGTACGGGGATGCCCCCTCGCCGCAGCGGGTCGGACGGGAAGCGCCGCAGAACGTGTACGGATTCTCGAAACTGATGATGGATCATCTTGCCCGTCAGTATTCCCGAAAACACGCCGATATCTCGATCGTCGGACTACGCTATTTCAACGTGTACGGGCCCAGGGAGTTTTTCAAAAATAAAACGGCGTCGATGGTCGTGCAGTTCGGCCATCAGCTCCTCGCAGGGAAAAATCCCCGCCTGTTCGAAGGCTCGGACAAAATCGTCCGCGATTTCATTTACGTCGAGGACATCGTACAAGCGAATGTTTTGGCGATGCATCCCAAAGAGTCGGGGGTGTTCAATGTCGGTACCGGGAAAGCGCGGTCGTTCCAGTCGATCGTCGATATTCTCCAGCAGGAGCTGGGAACGGTGCTTCCGTGCGAATACATCCCCAATCCTTTCGTCGGGCGTTACCAGTTTCATACCGAAGCCGATATCCAAAGCACCCGCGACGTGCTGGGGTATGCTCCCCGTTATGAGCTCGAAGACGGGATCCGGGCTTACGTAGGTGAAATCAAACGTCTGTTCGAAGAGGAGGTTCGATGAACCGGCTGAAAAACGCTTCTCCCCGCATCCTGGCCATCGGGGATTTGATGATCGACCATTACCTGTGGGGAGGATGTGAGCGAATCTCTCCCGAAGCGCCGGTACAGGTTGTCGACATCGCGCGTGAAACGACGGTTCTCGGCGGGGCCGGAAACGTCATCAACAACCTGGTTGCCCTGGGGGCGCAGGTTCGCGTCGGCGGAGTGATCGGAGACGACGAAAACGGGGCGGAACTCAAATCGATGCTCCGCGCCATCAACGTCGAGGGGGAAGGGCTGAGTCTTCAAAGCGGGCGCAAAACTTCCAAAAAAAGCCGCATCATCGCCTCGAACCAGCAAATCCTGCGCTACGACCGCGAATCCAAAGATCCGATCGCGGCACAAAGCGAAGAGGCGCTGCTGGCGTATGTCGAGCGGGTGATCGAAGAATGCGATATCGTGATCCTCTCGGACTACGGAAAAGGGGTGATTACCGAGCGGGTGGCGCAGGGGGTGATCGCATCGGCCAAAGCGGCGGGCAAGAAAGTGCTCGTCGACCCCAAAGGGAAAGATTATTCCAAATACCGCGGTGCCTATCTTCTTACGCCGAACCGAAAAGAGGCCTCGGAAGCTACGGGCATTGCGATTCGCGACGATGAATCGCTGCGGCGTGCGCTGTTGATGCTCAAAGAGACCTGCGACCTGGAATGTTCGATGATTACCCTCTCCGAAGACGGGATCGCCGTTTTTGACGAGAGTATGCGCCGTTTCCCGACCGTGGCCAAAGAGGTTTACGACGTAACGGGGGCGGGGGATACGGTGATTGCATCGCTCTCTTACGCTCTCGCGTGCGGTCTTTCCATCGATGAAGCGGCACCGTTCGCAAACCATGCGGCCGCCGTCGTCGTCGGGAAAATCGGCTCGGCCACCGTTACCCTCGATGAGATCGACGCGTACGAATCGAGCCTGCGTCAGAGCACTTCGGACGCCCATATCAAAACATCGCAGGAGATTGCGCTGATCGTATCCCGCCTCAAATCGGAAGGGAAAAAAGTGGTGTTCACCAACGGCTGTTTCGATATTCTCCACGTCGGCCACGTCAAATACCTCCAGGAGGCGAAAAGTTACGGCGACGTTCTGATCGTCGGGCTCAATGCGGACAGTTCGGTCCGTGCCCTCAAGGGTCCAACCCGCCCCGTGAACGGCGAAGCCGACCGCGCCTATATTTTAGCAGCGCTTGAATCGGTCGATTATGTGGTGATGTTCAGCGACGAAACGCCCTACGAACTGATCAAAAGCGTCGCTCCCGATATTCTGGTCAAGGGGGGGGATTACGAGGGTAAAACGGTCGTAGGGGCCGAATTCGCGGGTGAGCTGCGGCTGGTCCGTTTCGTCGACGGCAAAAGTACCACCGCGACCATCGAGAGAATCAACAAAGGATCAGCATGCTAAAAACGATTATTATGTTCCTGGCGTTGGGTGCGAGTGCCTTCGCGGCGCATCAGATCGAAGCAAACGTCAACAACCGCGATGTCGAAGGGCAGATCCGTCTGGACATGGGACGGATGGGGAGTGCGATGAGCAACACCTACATCGGCGCACGGTTTTTGAACGGGGATAACAACAACAGCGAAACCGCCCGCGATCTTGATCCGCTGGCGGAAGTATCGTTTATGGTCGAACAGTACGTTCGCGGCGTTCCGGGGCTGAAAATCGGTCTGGGGATCAAAGGGGAATACACGCAGATCGACGGCAGACGCTATGCCGCCATCCCGCTGGGGGTCGAAGCCGAACTGCGGCTGCCGCTGAACACGCCGTTTCCGTTTTATCTGGGGGGAGCGCTCTATTATGCCCCTTCGGTCCTGAGTTTCAAAGAGGGGGACGGGTATCTGGAAACCCGTATTCATCTCGATGCCGCCGTGATCGATAACGGCCGTCTTGAAGTAGGGTACCGGAACATCGACACCGACCTGGAAAACCGCAACGTCACCTACAACGACTCGTGGTATTTCGGGCTCCGGCTCGATTTTTAAATAATCTTTTTCGCCGCTTCGATCACTTCGGCGGCGGTGATGCTTTTCATACACTCGTGGTGCCCCAGCGGGCACTCGCGCTTCATGCACGGGGAACACTCCATCTCGTGGCGTACAATCACGCTTTTTTCATTTTTCCACTGGGACGTTTCCAGGTGCCGGGTCGGGCCGAAGACGGCCACCGTCGGGACCCCGTAGGCGGCGGCCACGTGCATCGGGCCGCTGTCGTTGGTAATGAACAGATCCAGCCCGCCGATCATCGCGCACAGTTCGTTCACGGTGGTTTTGCCCGCAAGGTTCGTGACGTTGATACCGCCCAGGCGCGTTTCGATATCCCCGGCCATCTGCGTTTCGTTCGGACCGCCGAAGATCACGATGTCGTAACGGTCGCTGAACGTTCGGGCGACTTCGGCGAATTTTTCGGGATACCACCGTTTTGCGCTGCCGTAGGTAGCCCCGGGGTTGATTCCCAGCGTCGGGCGTTCGTAGTGCCGGGGCTGGATATGGAGGCAAAGCGGGCCGGTTTCGAGCGGCTTTGGACTCAGCGCTTGGGCGATGTCGAGGTATTGTTCGACGAGGTGAGCGGGACGGTTCGGTTTCACAGGGTGCGACAGGAGGGCGCGGGAATGCCAGCTTGAACGCGCGGCGGTGATCCGAGTACCGCTAAGGCGCAGCAGCAGCGAGGAATGAAGCTGGTTGCGAAAGGTGATTCCCATGTCGTGGACTCCCAGAAGCTTCGCGAAGCGGTACGTATTGAGGAAGCGGTTTCCCCCTTTTTTCGTTTCGTCGACGTAGGCACGGGTACATTGGGGATGGTGTTTGAGGGCCTCGAGGCTGACGTACGATCCGACCAGCGTAAGCGTTGCATCGGGATAAACCTTGCACAGTGCTTCGATGGCGGGGGTGGCCATGAGGGCATCGCCGAGCCAGTTGGGAAGGATGATCAGGAGTTTCATTCGCTCTCCATCGGGGTGGTGTAGTAAAGCGGCGCTTCACTCAAAGAGAGGATATCCGTCGTTTGGATTGTGCCGTCACGGGTTGTGATCGTGACCGTATCGGTGAGCGGGACTTCCAGCGTGCCGCTCTCCATCCATTCGACGTGCAGAACCCCTTGGGGGGTTTCGCACAGGAGGGTGTGGCGACCCCGTTTGATTCCGTAGCCGACGTAGGAAGCTTCCTTCATCTGCAAGAGCATCGTACGGTAGGCGTCGAAGGCGCTTCGTTTACGGATTTGTCCGCGGTTGTCGATGAGGCCGTAGCCCGGGGCGATCAACTGGTGCCAAAAAACGGTGTTGACCGATTGCGAGGCGAAAGCGAGGAGATGGTAACGGACCATGTAGGAAGCGTAGGCCTCTTCGTTGACGCATTCGGTTTCGCTGGTGGGAGCGTAGGGGGCGGTTCCGCTCAGGGGCCAGTTCGTTTCGGTGATGACGATCTCCCCGTTGCTTTTGGGACTCAGACGGCAAAGAGAAGCGAGCAGACGGATTTTTTCGATGAGGTTGAACCCCATCTGGGTATTTTCCGGAGCGCCGCGGCGGTCGACGTAGAGGAGGCTTCCGAGGGCATCATAGCGGATGTTTCGGAGGTTGAAGAGGGTATGGGCGCTGTAGTGGTATTCGAAATCGATTACGTTCGAACCGATCAGATTCAGATGGGGAAAACAGGTTTTTTTGAGATCGAAAGCGACTCCGTAGAAGTCAAGATATTCGTCGACGCTGAAAAATCCCCATTTGGCACGGTTGATCGTACTGCCGATGACGTAGGTGTCGCAGACCCCCGATAGGGCGGTAAAAATCGCGCTAAAGTGCGTCCGGGTTATCGAAAGATCGGTGATATGCTCCCGATCCTGCAAAACGGCGATCGCGATTTTGCACCCTTTGAAACTGCGGACAAAGGCGACGTATTCGTCGAGTTTTTCGATCTCCCACAACGGGATCCGGATAAGTAGATTTTTGACCCCCAGCTCGCGGACGAGTTCAGGGGCGAGGTCGGGTTCCTTGTCGAGATTGACCCCCATCCCGAAAAAATGCTCACCGTCGATTCGGCGATGGGGGACGTAAGGCATCGCCAAAACGGAAAGAGGGAGGGTCACCGCCGCGACGAGGAAGGTTTTGATCAGTGAGGGGAGGGCGGAGAGACGCATTTTGCGCTTTAGCTTCTTATCCCGGATAATGGCGGGCTGATCCGAATAGTGGTCCCAGGCAAACGGTGTTTTCATGGCGCTATTGTATCCTCTTCTTACCTTGGATGGGGTAAAATGGCGCAAACACACTCTAAAGGGCCGACGATGAACATACTGGTGGTGCGCAACGACAAACTGGGAGATTTTATCACCGCCCTGCCGACGCTGTACGTGCTCAAGCATCACGATCCCGCCAACCGTATCGTCGCCCTCGTCGCGCCGCTTAACGCCGCCCTGGCCGAGTCGTGCGATTTCATCGACGAAGTGATCGTCGATGGCGGCGGCGATATTCTTGAACTCGCTTTCAAAATCCGCGAGGCAAAGATCGACGCGTCGGTCACCCTTTTTTCCAACACCCGCATAGCGATCGCGCAGTTTCTGGCCCGTATTCCCCTTCGTATTGCTCCCGCGACGAAGATCGCCCAGATTTTTTACAACCGACGGATCAAGCAGCGCCGCAGTCGGGTAGAAATGGCCGAATTCGAATACAACCTTCAGCTCGCACGGGCATTGATCGCGGATATCGATCTCGATTTTCCCAGACCCTTGCTGCATTTTGGGGATCGGGCTTATAAAGCATTCTGCGCCGAGTATGGCATTACCCGCCCCGTCGTCGCGTTCCATCCCGGATTCGGAGGGTCGTCCGATGCGAACTGGACGCTGATCGAGTACGTCGAACTGGTACGGATCGCCGAAAGGATCGATACCTTCGACGTTGTGATGACCTTCGGCCCCGATGAAGGGAAACTGTACGATGAGGCCAAGGCGTTGCTGGGAGAGGGGAGCCGTATCCGAATGTATCGTTCACGCGGCAGCGTTGTTGATTTCGCACAGGTTTTAAGCAGTTTTAAACTGTTTATAAGTACATCAACCGGAACGTACCACCTTGCGAGCGCCTGCGGGTGTGAGACCTTTACCTTTTTTGCCGATACGCTGTTTGCGTCGGCCGCACGCTGGAAAAGCATCGGGGAAGAATCCAAGCAACACCATTACATGATTCCGCAAAACCCGCAGGGGCGTGCGGCCATGTTCGAAAGGGTCAAGCGGGAGCTGAAAAGTCGCCTCGAAG
>CAZCSO010000039.1:0-9550 GCA_964501315.1 uncultured Candidatus Izemoplasmatales bacterium
TGTCCCCCGATGAATCGAGAGACATCGAATTGATCAGTTATGCTCCAACGGACGGTTATCTTTACTTTTCCGGTGCTTCTTACTATAATTTCATGATTTATTTAAGGGATGTCGGTTATTATCATTCTGCCTATGGAACGACGCTACTGCCGGTCGAAAAAGGCGAAAGAGTCACCATTCGTTTGGTTTCTCGGACGGATCATGGAAGCGGATTCCTCAATTGGGAGTTTGTTTTAGAAGAACCAAATGATTAGTGCCTGTATCAAGATGGGATTTTTCTCGATATTGGAAGGAATCACGGATTTCCTAAATTAACGGAATCATTAAGGTTCCGTTTTATTTATTATATAGAACACACTATAGATTATTACAGTTTTGTGGGATTGTTGAATTGTGAATAATTAATGCATAATAGCATCATATTTCTTTAATTATTTAGTAAAATCGTCTATAATTTATACATAGGATGTGAGAATATGCGTGCTAAAAAGAAAACCATTACGTTAAGTTTGTATAATCAAAACCCCGAAACAAATGCCTATCTTATTGAGGTATCACTGGATGATTACTCAGAGTTATTTAATGGATGGGATGCATCTCAACTGCGTAAGAAAGGTCTAGAACCGGAACTAATGGATTATCTTGAACAAGCTTCTAGCGATATTCCCATTCATGAGTCAACGGAACTGTGTTTCTACTTACCCAAAGCGTTACGAAACGAAGAAGCAGAACAAAAGTCAATCAAAGCCATCGCAAATAATTTCAAGGTGGAAATGGCAATGATTGATAAACAACTTAATAAGAACTATCGTCGCTTGGCAAGTTACATTGTCTTAGCGATTCTATTTCTTACGGGGGCGTATGTATTACGAAACGTCAGCGAAATATCCTTGCTCGTCAACATCATGGTTGAAGGATTGTTCATCGGTGGGTGGTTTTTGTTATGGGAGACGTTTTCGCTTTTCTTCTTTGATACGCATGAAATCAAAGTTAGAAGGAAAATATTCGACCGATATTTGAACTCACTCATCTATTTCCAAGATTCAAAACAATAGTTTATTCGTTAGGATCAATTTGTTTACAACGTTTTTTTGGCTAATTTTGGCTGGAATATTAGGCTTATACTAACCAATAATAAATTTTTTTAATAATTCGATGTAAATTTGTTGACAATCGATTTTCGATGATATAAAATATAAGCGTTCAAGGCAAAACTAGTGAAAGCTAGTGACGCAAAGCTAAAGGGCCTTCAAAGATGGCAGCCAGTTACCGTTATCAGAAATGATAGGGGTATTTTTTTTATAACTTAATGTTCTTCATGTTGTTAAAGCCAAAATCGGAGTGATCTGATGACGGAAAGCTATAGGGTCTTAATAAGACAGCCAGTTGCCCTCATTCTCCTTTTTGGCTTTTTTTGTTTCTTTCATCGGAAACAATTGAGTATAGAGATTAAAAAATAAAAAATATAAATTTGGAGGATTTAAAAATGTTTAAAAAAGTATTGGCTGTTGTTGCAGTCGCATTAATGTTAGGTGGATCGGTTTTGGCTTTTGCTTACTGGGATAATTTACAACAAGAACAATCAGAAACGTTAACAATCGGTAACGGTGTTACCCTTGAGTTAGCCGCTGTAGCTGAAGCACCAGTGGGTAAAGTATTGGTTCCAGCAGGTGTCGTTATGAAAGCAAACGATGTGGATGAAATTGTCTTGACGTACAATGTAAAATTAGATGAAGCTGCATTAACGGCTTTGGATTTAGACGTTGTCGCTTCGAACATTCAAATCGGTGGTTCTACCGTTAATGCTGGATTAGTATCCATCGTTATTGAATTGGGTGCTCCTGTTGTCAACAACACTGACGTCTTGGTCACGGTAACGGTATCCTTGAATGCACCCGCTACCGTTGAAGTTTACAATGTAATTAAGAACCAAGACATTACCTTTGATTTAACGTTTACGGCTACGATTGCTTAATTAACTTTACTGAAACTGAAGTCATCCAGGAAGGACATCCTTCTTGGATGATTCCTAGGTGATTAATTTGGAAAACAAAAAGAAAAAATCGGGGTTCAATTTAAGTAAGAAAACCATCGACCTGATTAAATTTATCGTAAGCATCGTTATCATTTTCATCATGGGGTATATAGTGTTCAACTATGTGCCTTTTGTTGCTCAATACGATCATTATGTGATTGCGACCGATAGTATGGAGCCGGTGATTGATGTCGGTGATATCGTCATTATCGATACCGACATTAACTTAGAAGAGTTGACTGAAGGGCAGATTATTGCCTTTTACGCTGATATTCGTGGCGATGGCGTTAAACGCGTGGTCGTCCATTATTTGGATGACATCAAAGAAGTCGACGGTGAAGTAATCTATAAGACTAAACCAGAGATATCGGACTCACAAGACCCCTGGGAACTAACGGCAGATGACATCGTGGGCATAAAAGTGTTGACGATACCGAAAGTGGGACCGTTTCTATTGTTTGCCCAATCGTCAATTGGCCGAATTGTGTTGTTATTGGATATTGTGATGATTTACATGATTCTGTCGTTGTTCCCCAAAAAAGAAACCAAAAAATCGTCTCGTAGCGAAACAACACAAGAAGAAAAAACCGAAGAAACTCAGTCAGTCTAGCATTATGTTCCCACCAAAATCCAATTGAAACGAGGTGAAAACGATGTTTAAAAAACAAGTACTCTTGAAGCTCCTAGTTTCATTTGTTTTACTATTGTCGTTTTCGTCGGTTTTGATGTTTGGATATTCGTACTGGGATTCGAATCATCAAACGGATTCAGAGTTACTAGTTGTCGGTGATTGGGGAATTCCTATTACCACAGCTCATGAATTTTATCTTTTTGCGACAAAAACGGACAGTGTTTCAACGGACCGTTATTACTTATTCAATGACATCGATTTTAGTGGATACAATTGGGTTTATGACAACACCACCAGTCAAGTTACCTTCCGAGGAACACTGGATGGAAATGGAAAAACCCTTCGTAATTTGACGTTAACCTACAATAGTTCGTATTCCTATTTTGGGATTTTCCCAAGAATGGATGGCGGATCAGTCTATAATGTAACGTTGGAAAACATCGATTTGAGACTGGGCAATACAGCTTTGGGTGGAACCTCTACCCGTTCTGGTTTAATTACCGGTAATGCGTATGGATCAACCAACACGATCTCCAACATTACCATTATCGATTCCGGCGTCAGAGGAACGTCCTCTAGTGGCGTGGGTGGTTTGGTCGGCAACGTATCCAATTCATCAACGGTTGTGAACATCGATAATATCAAAGCTACTAACCTGAAAGTATTTAGTAAAAACTCATCCGTCGGCGGATTAGTCGGCTATATCTCTTCAAGCAGCGCGACGGTCAATGTCTCTGACATCGACATTCAGGGGGAAGTGTATTCGTATGCGTCCTCGTCGTACACCGGTGGCTTGATTGGTCGAATCCGGAGTGGGGCGCTCTTTTATGCGGATCGAGCCATTGTTGATATGACGTCTCAAAACACGTTAGAGACAAATTATACCTATTATTTGAAATATTCGAACCGTTATTTGGGTGGTTTCATTGGTTATAATCAATCAACAAGCAACTATGTTGGATTGAATAACGTCTTTTTCACGGGTAGCCTTTATACTAACACCAGTGCTAACCGTAGTTATGTCGGTACGGCCATTGGTCGATCGGGTGGAAGCCAATCACTTCATAATGATTATTATGCAAGAGTTGAATTCAGGTCCCTTTGGAGTCAAGTCATTTACAGTCCGGATACGACCTTGCGAGGAATCAACGCGCAATTGGTCAGCGAACAAACGTTACCCAGTGGTGCGTGGTGGGATTCGTTTGCGACCGAATTTATGGCCGCTAATGACCTTTGGACTCAAGATGGTACGGGACGATTAACGTTAATACGATAAGAAAAGAACCACTCGCTGATGCGGGTGGTTTTCAATTAGAACAAATTTTTCAAGAAAAAAAGCAAATATATTGAATTATTAAAAAAATATGGTATAGTTAGTGTATCAAAGACAAGCCGTACAGACGCATATGTCCTGTATAAGTGCTTAGTTTGATAAAGCTAAACCCGGAGCAATCCGGCGACAGAAAGCTATAGGGTCCCACGTGGATAGCCAGTTGCCGTACTAGACATTTGTATCATTGGAGGACAAAATATGCGACCATTATGGGTGTCTTTTTTTGTTTTCTTCCTGATGTTATCGTCGACTTACGTTACCTATCAAGAATGGCTTAAAAATGAGTCCGATTTATCATTTAGCGAAGAAATAGCGTATTCTCATTCATCACGAGTCATCGAACTTTCTGCTCCATCAGGGAAGCGGCTAGTTCCCATGGGTGCCGTATTAGGCATCAACGACGTCAATCAGGTTGAATATCGTTTTTCCGTTAGGGTTAAAAACGATCACGTTGTTACGGTAAAAGCCGTAAACGTCGTATTTCAAACTTCTGACACGGTTTATGAAGATGTCGAAAGCTTGTTGGTTTTTGATTATCATATCAACCAAATCGATCAAGAAAACGCCGAAGTGACCGTCGTTGTTTCGTTGGCTATGCCATCCAACGAAGTCGAAAAAACCATTATTCAAGGGAGCAATGCTTCCTTTGAACTGATGATCAATCAAGTGCCGATTGACTAACAATTTTGGATATGAAGGACGGGCCTGAGCTCGTCTTTTATTTATAAAAAAACGATTCCTTGAATGACAAAGAATCGTTTTCTTTATTTTAAGGTGACTTCACCGCTGTAAAGATGCAAGAATCGTTGATTGGATTCAACAACTAAGGCACCGTCATTAGCGATTTTTAGAACGTTTGCTAAATAGCGTTGCCCATCTTTTGAGTAATAGATCGAACGGTCAGCTAGCGAGGAATACTGGTTGCAATACGCGATGGTTTCTTCCCAATGGGATGGCATATGAAGGAGCGATGATTCAATAATTTTGATCAATGAATTAACAAGTTCATTCGTATCAAACGATTTTTGAGTTTCTAAATAGAGGGAAGTAGCAGTATCAACCAAATGTGGTGGAAAGTGCTCTGTATTAACATTAATCCCAATTCCGATGATGATGGCTTGAAGCGATGATTCATACACCCCTTCGGTTAATATACCACACACCTTCTTATCGTTAACGGTCAAATCATTAGGCCATTTGATGAGGAGGTTGGGAAGATAAGGAAGCAGTGTCTGATGAATTAATTGAGCTACGTATAGCGGGAAATGATTAATTGTTGAAGAAGCGAGATTCTCTTTGAGTAAGATACTCATTAAGATTTGGGTGGAATCATCTTCCCATAAACGCCCTAAACGGCCTTTTCCATCGGTTTGATGAGACGCCAGACAGATGGTCATATGGGGAAGTTCCTGAAAGTGTTCTTTTAGGTATTGGTTGGTCGAAGGAAGGGTGTCAAATTTTACAAAATTCATGGTTTAGGAGAAGAACATAAGCAACAGACCCGCCGCAATCGCCGAACCAATCACACCAGCAACATTGGGTCCCATCGCATGCATGAGCAAGAAATTTTCAGGATCTTCCTTTTGACCTTGAAGTTGAACCACTCGCGCCGCCATCGGCACGGCACTGACACCGGCGGCACCAATCATCGGATTGATTTTGCCTTTGGTGAGTTTGCACATCAGTTTACCACCCAAAACACCCGAAGCGGTCGCTACGGAAAAGGCAAATAAACCTAAAGCAATAATCGATAACGTCTCTAATCGTAAGAAGTTTCCGGCAGAAGCAGTCGCTCCCACGGATAGACCTAAAAGAATCGTAACGATGTAAAGCAAGGAATGGCCGGCGGTCTCAACCAAATTGGGAACGACACCGGATTCTTTTAATAAATTACCCAGCATTAACATGCCGATTAACGGTGCACTCGAAGGAATCAGTAATATACAAATTAACGCTGTGATAATCGGAAATAAGATTTTTTCTTTTTTAGATACAATACGGAGTTGTTCCATCTTAATGGAACGCTCTTTTTTGGTGGTGAAGAGTTTGATAATGGGGGGTTGGATAAAGGGAACCAACGCCATATACGAATACGCTGCCAAAGAGATCGGGCCCAAGAGATCGGGTGCTAACCGACTGGTCAGAAGAATGGCCGTAGGACCATCGGCACCGCCGATAATGCCAATCGAAGCGGCTTGTGGACCGGTAAACCCTAAGAGAATCGCACCGAGGAAGGTAATGAAAATACCGATTTGGGCTGCAGCCCCGAGTAACATTGATTTCGGATAAGCTATCAACGGACCAAAATCGGTGGTTGCGCCGATGCCTAAAAAGATTAAACAGGGGTAGATGCCCCATTTGACACCGTAGTAGAGGTAACCTAATAAGCCGGAATAGCTTATTACATCTCCTTCAGCAGTATGAGTGGTTGTTTTAACAAACATCTCCGAACCAGGTAAGTTGACCAGCAACATGCCAAAGGCAATGGGAATTAACAAGTACGGTTCAAACTTTTTGAAAATGGCCAAATACAACATGAGAAGCGACAAGGCAATCATAATTACGTATTTCCATCCACCGGTTTGGAAGAAATACGATATCCCTGTGGATTCAAAGAATTCTAAGATGAAGTCTCCCATACGCTTATCCAATCACAAGCAGGGGTTGATGGAGATCGACGGCTTGTCCTTGGCTAACGAAGATGGCTTTGACAACCCCAGATTGAGGTGCTAATATTTCATTTTCGAGTTTCATCGCTTCTAAGATAAAAAGCTTGGTTCCTTTGTCAACGGTTGCGCCAACCGTGACATTGGCTTTGATAATCGTCCCTTGCATTGGAGCGACAATCGTATGCCCCTCTTGTTTGGATTCTTGTTTGATTTCTTTTTTGGGTTCAACCGGTTTTTGAGCTATAGAACCTTCTTTGGTTTCGACGCTTTCTAATTCCACTTCGTACCGTTTTCCATTGACGTTAACGATGTATTTTTTCATTGTGTGATCTCCTTTATCGATACTAATCGAATATCTTTCTTAATTTCTTCTTGATAATCGATGGAAGCGACTAACGCCGCTACCATCATATCGGGATCGGTGATGTCTTCCAATCTTAAGGTTGGTTTGTCGGTTTCTACCGGTTGATCGACGGGTTTATTCGTTTTCTTTAACAGAGAAACCGATAGAGTCAGTAAGTAAAGGATCAAAAAGACAATCACGATACTGACGATGGATAAAATGATGCCGTGGGTAAAGTCTTGTAGGATGGTCGCCATTAACGTTCATCTCCAATCAATAAGTTAAACTCGATGGTTTCTACTTCGGGTTTGGGATTGTATTTTGAGTCTAGAAACTTAACTGCAACCGCTTCAAACAACGCAATCGATAAGACGTCTTCATCGGTTTTGGCAAGATGCGAATACTTTTGTTTTAAGTTATCAAATTCAGGAGCTAAGTCGTCAGCGGGACGGTGGGTGATGACTGGATCATCACCAATGATTTGTTTTCGTAAGGTTTCATCTACCGGTGCCGGTGACGCGCCGTAAAGTCCCTTTAGATACTCTTTGACTTCTTTGGGAACCATCGAATACCGTTTGCCGGAGAGGACATTCATGACCGCTTGCGTTCCCACCATTTGCGATAAGGGAGTTACGAGCGGCGGATAACCGAGTTCAGCCCGTATTTTCGGCACTTCCCGTAAAACGTCTAAATACTTATCCATCGCTTTTTGTTCTTTGAGTTGATTCATCAAATTCGATAGCATTCCCCCAGGGACTTGGTATTTGAGAATGCTGGGATTGGTCGATAATGCTTTGGGATTGAGTAAGCCGTTGGCCAAGTATTTATCTTTGATCGCGGTCATTTTGATGGCGGCTTGATCGAGTACGGTTAAATCCATTTTGGGATCATAGGGGGTCCCTTGCAAGGCGTAGATCAACGCTTCCGTCGACGGTTGTGAGGTTCCTCCCGATAAAGGAGACAAGGCAGTGTCGATGATATCGACGCCGGCTTCAATCGCTTTTTGGTAGGTGATTTCCATCATGCCACCGGTACAATGCGAATGCAGTTCGATGGGAAGGTGGGTATTGGCTTTTAACCGTGAGATGAGTTCAAAGGCATCGTTGGGGAGTAAGACACCCGCCATGTCTTTGATACAGAGCGAATGAGCACCCATCTTTTCAACTTCTTGCGCAAGGTGAACGTAATAATCGACCGTATGAACCGGAGAAGTGGTATAACTTAAGGCAATTTGACAATGACCGTGGTACTTGATGGTCGCGTCCACTGCACTTTTTAAGTTGCGGATGTCGTTTAAAGCATCAAAAACACGGATGATGTCAATCCCGTTTTCCAATGATTTTTGAACAAACTTTTCAACGATATCGTCCGGATAATGACGATAACCTAGAATGTTTTGACCTCTAAATAACATTTGCAGTTTGGTGTTCTTACAAACGGCTTTGATTTTTCGAAGTCGTTCCCATGGATCTTCGTTTAAAAAGCGAAGGCAGGCATCAAAGGTTGCCCCACCCCAAACTTCCAAAGCATGATATCCGGCTTTATCCAATTCGGGTAACACACTGAGAATTTCATCGGTCGTCATCCGGGTAGCGAATAACGATTGATGGCCATCACGCAACGATGTTTCAACTAATTTTACGGACATTCAAATTCCTTCTTTCGAACGGTCATGAAAAAACGCTATTTGAGACTATTATACATCAAAAAAGAGTAAATTGGGATGGTAAAATTTACGTTATTCACTATTTTTGTTTTCATTAATCCACTTTGTTATATAATAAAACTAATAGAATTATCAAGAGGAGCGTCAATGAATAAACCAAAACCAAAGACAATTGAAAACAGATGGGACCTATTGTATCAAGATTATCCTGATGTCTATGATGCGTTTGTCTCCATACCTAAAACGCCATCCATGGTGGAAGTGCTCAATCACCATTTCCCAATGGCTGGAAAGACCATTCTTGACATTGGATCGGGTTCAGGGGATTCGACCTTTCAGTTTTCGCCGTTGGCAAAGCACGTCATCGGATTAGAAATTGAAGACGCCATGCGAGCAATAGCCGAAATAAAAGCCAAACAGAATCAGATAAAAAATGTAACGTTTATCAAAGGTAGTGCCACGGAGATGAGTCTAGCAAATCAATCGGTCGATTATTCAATAGCGATTACGTTACCTTTGTTTATCAAAGATGAGATTAGGGCCTACATCAACGAAGCATTACGTGTGACCAAACAAAACGGATATGTGATTAACTTGGGCATCGCTCCAAAAAAATATGGGGGTGATTTGGCTAAGGTCATCTTGGGTGATTCAGAAATCACCGAAGAAGATACCGAAGGGGTCGTCGACGATATCTTAGTCAATGAATATGAATTTGATTTCTTTGACTACGAAGCCATTCAGGACTACAAATCAATCGATCGAATCGTATCCACTTATGGTTTTATCTTTGGTCAAAATGCCATTGATTATCTGATTGAGCATCAGAAAACCTCAATTGTTTGGACCTACCGGGTTCACTATAAAAAAGTA
>CAZCSO010000040.1:0-9494 GCA_964501315.1 uncultured Candidatus Izemoplasmatales bacterium
CTTATAAACTCTTTTCCATTTATTTTCGCGTCCATTTTTTTTAGTTCAACGTCAAGAGATTCAGAATAAGCAATAAAATCATAAATATAAGCAATATCTTTTCCATCAGAATATCTAATTACCCTACCTATCCTTTGGATGTATTCCCTTGGGTTCGTCGTGTTTGAAAGTAAAATCGCTCTACTGGCTGTTGGAATATCTATTCCTTCATCAAGGCATTTTATTGCAACAAGAATTTTAATAAATCCACTTTTGAATTTGTCAATTATGAATTGTCTTTCCGATTTTCCGCCATAATCTTTGCTTAATTTCGTTCCTTGTTTTTCTGTAAAAAGAGAATAACGAATTTTATAACTTGATAGTATTGTTTGAACTTCGTCTATTTGATGAGGAGACACAAATATTAGTGTATCTTTAATTTCCTCAACTCCAATATCCTCAATTACATTTCTAAGTTGTTCATATTTGCTTTCTGCATTTTTTAATATATTAGCTCTTTCTTCGAGTTTTCTTTCGTATAAAGTATTTTCCGAGTCTTTATCAATAAATGTGTATAACCTTGAGATGGTTTTTGACATTTCATAATATCTTAATTGCTCATCAGAATTTAGCTTGCAAATGACAGGATTATAATGATACTGTGTTAAAAACGGACAATCTGTCTTCGGATTTATTGTTGTTAATGCTTCACCTATTCCAAAATTAAACGTTTTCGATCCAAAATAATCTTGGAGTAATAATGTTCCCTCATCATCAAACCATCTTGTAGGTGTCGCGCTTAATCCAATTCTCTCATTATAACAATCTAGAAGAGCATTTTTTCTTACACTGCTGCCTAAGGCGTGTACTTCATCGCCGATATATAAAATGTTAAAAACATTTGATTTTGCGGTTTTTATAATATTTGTAAAGTCTTGTGAAGAAGACGTATCATGAGATGTAAAAATAACTACAAAATTATAAGTTCGAATATTTAGTCTTTGTATTGCTTGAGAAAACTCAATCCTCCATTTTGTGTTAGTTCCATCCGCAATAATACTTTTATCAAATCTAAAACCAAGCTTTTCAATTTCCGAACTCCACTGTGCGCTAAGTGTTGTTTGAGGGGTAGAAATGATTACAAGATTTCTCCTATGATCTATTAAAGTTTTTTGCATGCAGGCAATTGCAGTTCTTGTTTTTCCTGTACCGGTCGCCATACAAAAAAGCATTCTTTTATCGTTTTTTATCCATTCTTCCATCGCTTCTTTTTGAAATTCATACAAACTTATAGTTTTAGTTACTTTATTTAAAAACCTATTTTTTCCTAGAACTTTATTGATTTCAATCAAGTCTTGGGTTCCATAGAAAATTAAATGTTTTTTTACAGCATCCGGCAAATCAATTACTTTTACCGATGGTCGTAGATTATCCCAGTATTCATTAAATTTTAAAATGTCTTTTTCGCAATAATCTTGTTGTCCAGATATCCATGATTTAAATGTTTTAAATTCTTCAACATTGTTTACCCAACCCGATAATGTTTCATTAATAGATCCACTAAAAGATATATAATTGGATTCTTCGTCTTTAAAAATCCCAACCTTTTGATGAAAAATCCCAAGATTATCAATTGCGTCACTGGATAACACTTCTTCATTTTTATATAATAGAGCTATTTTTATATCTAATATTCCGTTACTTATTAACCATCCAAGCACACGAACGTAATCCTTGTCTACATCATCAGCGCATTCCAATTCGTTAATTAGATTATTCCCTAGCAAATATTCAGGATGTTCATATGCATTAGTCATTGAAATAGCATCATCTTTTGTCAATTTAGGGCAAGCAATGATTCGAATTTTACCTTGTTTTTCAACTAAACTTAAAATACCTCTTAAGGATATCGCTAAACTTGAAGAGGTGAAAAAGCCCGCAATCCTGTCATAACAAATAGACTCACTCAAAACCGGAATATAAAAATCATCTATTAAGTCAGAGGCATCAGACTCATAATTAATATTAATGTCTAAACTTTTAAAACTCACAATGCACCTCCAAATAAAATCCGACTAGAAAAAACCGATTTAAATATAATTCTCGAATTTTATATCAAAATATCTATTTGCGATCTCAGGAAATTCACTTTGAAAATCTTCCATCGCTTTTAAACAAGAACACTTAGTGTTTTGATTTTTTGTATATTTTTGATTTGCATAACAAAATTCCCTAAAACTCATCTTTTTGAATATTCTTGGTTGATTAGTCCAACGTGCAATCTGAATATATAAATTTTTATATTTGCTATATTTGTAACTCTCATATCTCATTACATATGGCAGACATTTATATTCCATAAGTACTTTTATTCGTATAAATGCATTTTCTATATCTATTTCATCCTGACTGTCGAAAGCAACTAGTACATATAATTTTGTAGATTTTTGGACATACTTTCTCCAAAGAATCAATTTAGATATTATAAGTTCTTTATCCTTTACGTGATCAAAAGCAAAAATAAAATCTCCGTGATATTTGACCTTTGACAACGCGATAACTTTTTCTTCATTTAACAAGCGAATATCAAGTCCTTGTCTGAATTGAAATCGGCGATTTTTAGAATTAAGTTCATCTAATATGTCTTTCCATCCACTATAAGCAAAAAAGTTATCATCCCATAAATAAATAAACTTTCTAGAAGGATCAAAAAATTCATCTATTGGCGAATGTTTAAAAGCATGATCATACTTTTTATTAACACAAAATTCACACTTTCGAAAACATCCTCTAGTAACAAAACCAATAGAAAAATCAAGATAATCAGAATATCGTTTCCTTGAAACACCATTTCGTATTTTTTTATCAATATATTCATTATATAAACTGTAATCAGGCATCATATGTTCAATATCATCAGATAAGTTATCTCCGCCATCTAAATAAAACCCAGTTCCACCCTTTTTTATGTTTTCCAACGATAATACCCATTCAGGAATTTTTGTGAAGGAAAACACTTTTGAGATGTATATAAGTGAATAATCCTCGAGATTTTCATACTTCTCTATTAATTCTACAATATGATTATTGCTTTTAAGAAAAGATGATATTTTCATCAGAGCTAAGTTTGGATGCCTTGTTCCATTATCAAGTAAATCAGCGTCTATAATTCCATATTTTTTAGAAGTTGTCATAATCCCTCCGGCAATAAAAAGAACATAGATAATAAAAACGATACCAAAAAAATATAAAAATTAAATATAAATAATCTGAAATATGTAAAATTTACTTTATCATTTTATCATCAATGATTAAATAATTGAAGATATTATTAAAATTTTGGCATGAAAACATAAAAATTCGGTTATAAACGAATGTAAATTTAATTATTTATCTTTTTTATTGTTAACTAAGCCCAAAAAATAATCTGCAGAAACATCCAAAGCTTTTAATATTCTAACTAAAGTGTCAGTGTTCATAGGTTGTCCACTTTCATATCTTGATATTCTATCTTGCGTAACACCAGAAGCATCTGCAAGATCTCTCTGAGTCATATTTTTCTCAACTCGTATCTCTTTCATTTTTGTTGGAACTTTATCTTTTCTCATACAAAAAACACCCCTAAATGACTATGTACTAGATATCAATTCTATTTTAACATTTAAGTGTTAACAATGAAAGAAAAAATATGTATTAAAACCATCATATTCCATTGACAATCGCAAACAGTAATGTTACAATTATTACAAATGATGGTTTTAACACATATTTTAGTGGTTTTAAAAAGCCATTTCCATGGCTGTTTAAAACCTTTATATGGTGCGGGTAACAGGACTTGAACCTGCACTCACTAGGAACTAGATCCTAAGTCTAGCGCGTCTGCCAATTTCGCCATACCCGCGAAAAAGAAAAATGGTGACCCGCAGGCGACTTGAACGCCTGACCCTTTGATTAAAAGTCAAATGCTCTACCGACTGAGCTAGCGGGTCGTAAATTGGCTGGGCTAGGTAGATTTGAACTACCGGTCTCGGAGTCAAAGTCCGATGCCTTAACCACTTGGCCATAGCCCAATTTACAAATGATGGGGCGATTGATGGGAATCGAACCCACGAATGTCGGAGCCACAATCCGATGCGTTAACCACTTCGCCACAATCGCCATGTGACAAATTCGCACCTATTAGTTTACTAAAATTAGGTTTTAATGTCAAGCATTATTTCTTTTATCAAAATTAAAAAATCAAGAATTTTATCATGACAATGAAATTCTTGATTTCAGGATTATTTTTAGTAACCGATAAGTGCAATTCCAAAGCCTTGATCTCCTAAATGAACCAAGAATACCGGACTGATTTGATGGGTCACATGAATGGCTATCGATGGGTATTTTTCTTGAATTGCTTCTTTTAGTTTCTCAGCCCATTCCAATCGGTTCAGTTCAACAATATCGACGTAAACATTTTTATAGGTAGAAGCGTAGGTATCAATGACGGCCATAAACTCATTGAAACAAGCCAGATTGGTTCGCTCTTTCTTGGTTAATTGAAGTTTTCCATCCACCATTTCCACAATCGGTTTAATTCGTAACACCGTTCCGAGTAATGCTGACACACGGTTTAAACGACCGCCTCTGAACAGATGCATTAAGTTCGCTAAGGTAAACATGACGTGTCCGTGTTCAAAGACCGTTTGATACATGGTTTCTAATTCAGGAAAAGTAATTCCTTTTTGAATGGCTTCGGCTAATACCGAAACCCCTAACGCAACGCCAAAGGAGGCAACTTTGGGAGAATAAACGGATACGATTAATGGAAAATCAATCATCGACTTCGCAATCGTCGCCGATTGATACGTCCCACTGATTTTTTCCGATAAGGTAATCACCATCACATGGGTATAGCCTTCTTTATGATACTCATGAAATAACTGTAAGAATTCACCCGGCGACGGTTGTGAGGTCATCATCTTCCGTCCTTCTTTTAAGAATCCCATCATCTCATCAAACGATAAATCGGGTTCTTGATACAAGACGTTATCGATACTAACACCCAATGGGGCAAATTTAATAAAGTTATAGTTCTTGAAATCTTCTCTTGTTTGACTGGTTGTATCCAAACACAATCCTATTTTTTCCATCAATGGAACGCTCCTTAGTAGTAAAGTACTCTATTACACATAATACTTTACTCAATATATGCCCAAATGTCAAGAAGTTGAGTGTGTAGATTTAATGAAAAAACGGTTGAGAAATCCTCAACCGTTTCATTAATAAAATCTTATGCTTCTTTTTTCTTGTGATCTTCAATGATTTTCGCAATCAAGTTGCCAGGAACTTCTTCATAACGAACGAATTCACGAGTGAATGTTCCCGATCCTTGCGTCATGGCTTTTAAGTCGATGGTGTATTTCGTAATTTCGGCTTCTGGAACTTCGGCGACAACGTTTTGGTAACCTTGTTCAGACGGTTCCATACCCAAGACACGTCCGCGACGTTTGTTTACGTCGCCCAAGACATCGCCAAGGTATTCATCCTTAATCGTTACGACGATTTTATGAATCGGTTCTAAAATCGTTGGTTTAGCGGTTTTGCACGCTTCTTTAAAAGCGATTGAAGCAGCCATCTTGAAGGCTAATTCGTTGGAGTCAACCGGATGGTACTTACCATCGGTCAAGACGCCTTTGACACCGATAACCGGGAATCCCGCCAAAGGTCCGTGTTCTAAGGTTTCTTGAAGACCTTTGTCAACGGCTGGGAAGTAGTTTCTCGGAACGGCACCACCGAAAACTTCTTCGGTGAACTCATAGTCTTTGTCGGGTAACGGTTCAAAACGCATCACAACGACGCCATAGTAACCGGATCCACCGGATTGTTTGATGTAACGGCCATCGGCGGTAGCCGTGGCTTTAATGGTTTCACGGTAGACGATTTCTTGGTCGAGCATTTCAACGTCGACTTTGAACATGTTTTTCATCCGGTCAATGATGTGACCGAGATGAATGATGCCTTGTCCACCAATCAACAATTGGTTGGTTTCTTTGTTTCTTCTGATTTCAAAGGTATTGTCTTCAATTTGTAACTTGGACAATGCATTTGATAACTTATCTTCATCGGCTTTGTTTTTAGGTCTGATGGCCACATACATCGTCGGAGACGGTGTTTGGGTAACGGGATAGATAATCGGAGATTTCTTTTCCGAAATCGTCGTATCGGTCAATACGTTGTTCATCTTGGTGATGGCACAGATATCACCGGCATGAACGGTTTCAATCGCTAAGGATTGTTTCCCTTGAGGAACGTAGAGTAAACCGATCTTTTCAACGTCGCCACTCTTCGATACGTAAACTTCTTGGTCTTTCTTAATCGTACCGGATTTGACATGAACGTAGTTGATGGTTCCGACAAACGGGTCAATCGTGGTTTTGAAGATAAAGGCGGAGAAGGGTTCGTCGTCTGAGTATTTACGTTCCGCTTCGCTTTGATCGGGTTTGAGACCTTTGGAGGCTTCAAAATCACTGATTGATGGGAAGTATTCGCGAATCATGTGTAATAAGGTCAACGGACCAATGTCTTTCGTAGCACTACCCACGGCGATGGGAACGGCTTCACCCGAACAAACGGATAATTTTAAACCGTGTTTGATCTCTTCCATCGTCAATTCTTCGCCGTTGAAGTATTTTTCTAACAATTCTTCATCGGCTCCGGCGACGGTTTCAATCAAATCTTGACGGAGCGCTTGAACACGTTCCATTTTATCTGGGAAGATTTCTCCGTCCACAGACGCATGACCGTCATAAATACGTGCTTTTAGTTCAACAATGTCCGCAAATCCTGAAAATTCTTCTTTTTTACCAATCGGTAAACAGAAAGGAACGGCTTGTTTCCCTAATTTGGTTCTGATCAGTTCCAATACCTCGTCAAACTTGACGTTTTCCTTGTCCATCTTGTTAATAAAAATGATGGCGGGTAATTGGTTTCTTCTGATTTCTTGCCACATCTTTTCAGCGCCGACTTCGACGCCTTTCGTGGCGTCTAACACTAGAATCGCGCCACTGGCAGCTCTCAAGGCATGACGGATATCGCCAATGAATTCATCGGCTCCCGGTGCATCGAGAAAATTCAATTTAAAGTTCTTAAATTCGACCGGAACGATTCCCGTCGATGTGGAAGATAACCGATTTTGTTCTTCTACGGTAAAGTCGGAAACCGTGTTTTTCTTTTCGACTTCACCCTTCTTTTCTAAACCACCCGCTGTATAAATAAGGGATTCAGCCAAAGAGGTCTTTCCACTTCCTAAATGTCCTAAAATAATGACGTTTTTGACATTTTGCGCAAGATATTCTTTCATGCTTTTTTATTCTCCTTCCGTCTAAAACGCTTACAGTCTTCATTATTATATCATAACATAATAAAAAAAATAAAGTTATTACGTTAAAGAAAAAAAGAGAAATCACGATTGGATTTCTCTTATTTTAACTTGTGAACGATAAATGTTGGCGTAAACGCCGTTTTTCGCCAATAAATCGGCGTGTTTTCCTTCTTCGACTTTGAGTCCGTTTTCCAAAACGACAATCTTGTCGGCGTTTTTAATGGTGGAGAGTCGGTGTGCGATGATGATCATCGTCCGATCCTTCGCCACCGTCTCTAACGCTGTTTGAATCATCTCTTCGGTTTCGGTATCGATGTTGGCAGTGGCTTCATCCATAATGAGAATGGATGGATTATGGACAACGGCTCTGGCAAAGGAGATGATTTGCTTTTCACCGACGGAGAAGTTGGATCCTCCCCTGCTCACCATCGTTTGAATGCCTTTATCGAGCTTATCAAGGATTTTCTTACCGCCGATAGAAATCAAAACCCGTTCGATTTCGTCATCACTGACTTCATTCATCCCAAAGCGGATGTTTTCGGCTAAGGTTCCTTTAAATAATACCGGATCTTGCAAGATAATGCCGATATCATGACGGTAAGAACGTTTTGAATGGGTTGTGATGTCTTCGCCATCAATATAGATGTGACCCATGTCACCGTCTTTAAAGTCATAGAACCTCAGTAACAGACTCATAAGCGATGATTTCCCCGATCCGGTATGACCGACTAAGCCGACCATCTGCCCGGGTTCGACGACCAAATTGATGCCTTTTAATACCGGATTGCCTTCTGAATACGAGAACCAAACGTTATCAAACTCAATTTTGCCTTTGTATTTCGGTAGGATTTCAATCGTATCGTCTTCTTGTTCGCCATCAATGATCTTGAAAATCCGTTCCGTTCTGACAATGGCGTGTTGTAAATTACCAATTTCTCTGAATAAGGTACCTACGGGTTCAATCAACCGTGATAAGTAATCGTTATACGCATAGATAATACCGGCAGTGACCACGAATCCGGCGATGGTTAAATAACCATGACCGAAGTAATACACGATGGCAGCGGTCACAAGCGCTCCTATCAACCGAATCAAGTTCCATCCGATTGTGAGATGCAAGCGAGTTTCTTTTAGTTTCTCTTGCATGAATTCATCGGATAACTGATTGAATTTCTGTTCGGTATTTTCTTTAAAGTTAAAAATCTGTAAAATCGATATTCCGTTGATGATTTCGTTTAAGTTTGCCGTAATCATCGAGTTTTGCTCGTTGACTTTGACCGCAATCGTGTTCAGCTTGCGGACAAAGAAACGGAGCCAATAATAGATAATGGGGAATACCACAAACGTAATGAGCGCTAACTTGGGATCGAGATAGAACATCCCAATGTAGGCAAAGATAACCGACAAGCTCGCATTAACCAACAAGTTCATAATCGTTGAAAACAACCCCATCATTCCGCCAACGTCGCTGATGATGCGGTTCGCAATCTTACCGGCCGGTTCGGTTTCAAAGTAACTCATCGGCATGCGTTGTAAGGATGCAATCGCATCTTTACGGGCATCTCTGACGATGTTGACATTTATCATGGATGTTGAAATCCGTTGGATGTAGACAAAGATGACTTGAAGTAAGAAACGGACAAACAATAAGATTAACAGAATCGTGAGCGGTTTAACAAATGGATTATAAAACTTTAAAACGTCGTCTTTGGCCATTTGTTCAACCGTAAAGGAGTAGGCGTCTCCTGCTTGCGTCGTTACGGTGAGTTGATTACCCGATAAATCCTTATTCCCCATGGGGACAATGGAATCGCTAAAATAATACTTGCCTTCGTAAATCACAATGGAAACACCGTCGTCGGTGACTTGATCTTGTGAATAAATCACTCCGTTATACGAAACTGTATTCATAGTTTCTTCTGATACAACATACCAGGGGTTTTCGATTCCCACCAAGTAATCATCGACGATGGCTTTGACAATTAAGGGGGCGACCAAGCCCAATGCTTGGACGATGAGCATCGCCGTAAATGAAATAATCAGTAGTCTTTTGTATTTGGAAATGTAACGCCATACTTTTTTCATTGTTTTCATGACGTCACCCCTACTTCATCGTAATCTGCTGGATATATTGATCTTTATACCAGCC
>CAZCSO010000041.1:0-8363 GCA_964501315.1 uncultured Candidatus Izemoplasmatales bacterium
GTTATCGCGATCGTGATCGCAATGGCATACCCCAAACGCAAAACCGCGTAATTCTTTTCCTTTTTTCCTTATCGCCGCTTTGTATGGCGGCGATTTTCTCCATTAAAATTTTTCCAAAGTCTAAAAATTGTTCACATAGCAGCCTCGACAAATATTTTTAATTGTTTTAAAATATTTATAATTAATGAATAATTAAATAAAAAGTGTTTACTATTTGTTAATTTTAAACATGAGAAAACATTGATTAATAAAATATTGTCATTTTTTTTGATATTTATGTTTGGCGTTTTGACCGGACATGCAGCCACTGATACGATGGTTCCGTTTTTGAAAGAGGAACAGCGCAAACTCTATCAGAAGCTTGAAAATGTAGATACCGCTATACCTTCGTCAGAAGGTATTGTCCCCGAAGTCAATGTATCCGAAGAAAAAAACGATACGGTATGTTTCATAACACGTACCATCAACGTGAAGAATGCTACATTGATTCGAAAAGAAGAGTTTGAAGCAATCACAAAAGAGTATATCGGCCGATGTAACGGTATTCGTGCGCTCAATTCATTAGCCGATGCGTTTACAAAACTTTACATAGATAAAGGATATGTCACCTCACGAGTCTATCTTCCTACGCAGAATATCGCAGAAGGTAAGATTGAAATGAATGCGGTTGAAGGGAAGGTAGGCCGAATCCTTTCCGACAGCAAAAGAACGAGCGGAGCATTTATTGGTCTGGCAGATGCAGTGTTGCATCTCGGAGATCTTGAAAGTGCATTGGAACAGGTGAATCGGTTGCGATCCGGCGAGACACGGATGCGCTTGGTGCCTGGTGAGAGAGTCGGAAGCAGCGATATCGTTTTGAATACCCGTGAAACCGCTCCTTTATTCGGCTCATTGGGACTAAATAATTTTGGTTCGGAAGAAACGGGAAAATATCAAATTTCGGGCGGGGTAGTATGGGAAAATTTTTTCGGTTTCAGCGATATTCTTGAAATTGCGCTTAATACGACTGATAAACAACAAACCGGACGCAAAACTTTTGGAAATTCATACACCTATGGTATCCCTTTAGGAAAATGGCTTTGGGAAGCGGGATTATCCCGTTTTACCTATTCCCAGACGATCAGGGGCTTGAATGATTCATATATCTCTCATGGAGAAAGTGAAGTTTATTCTCTCGACACAACTTATAAACTTTTTCATACCCGTACCAAGAATGTTGAGCTGTCCGGATCTCTGGCCCAAAAGAAGACACTCAGTATGATCGAAGGGGCGGTGATCGATTCGTCAACTTACAATTTAACAGTCGGTAAAATCGGTGGAAAATTCGTTTATCGCAATCCGTCTTTGGAATCGTATCTCCTGTTGGATTATTACCACGGCTTGAATCCGTTTCATCCGACAACCGACGGTGCGCTTAAACATGATTTCTCAAAATGGACGCTGGCTGTTGGGAGTACCAAATATTTTTCTTATTCCCTTCCCGTGACATATCGATTTTCTGCCTTTGCCCAGTATAGCAATGATCTGCTTTATAGCGTTGAGCAGATAAGTATCGGGGGAGCGTACAGCGTTCGGGGATTTCAGAATCGCAACATCAGCGGTAACAGCGGATGGTATGCCCGTAATGATTTTGCATTTCAACTTTCAAAATATATCGCTCCTTATTGCGCGTACGATCTCGGTCGGATACGTTCAGGTGAAGATACTTCAGGCGGGATGCTTACAAGCGCTACCTTGGGGCTTCGTGGACAGTATCGTTCTTTGAATATCGATCTTTATCATGCGATTCCTCTTACCGCCCCGGATGCAACATTTGACGTAGAACCGTTTATCGGGATAAGCGCTTCGGTCAATTTTTAGGAGACACTATGTTTACTCACCTCTATCGCCAATCGATTTCATACGCACTTGCTTCGGTCCTGCTGGGGAATACCTTGTTCGCTGAAGCTATTGTTGTGGATGAAGCGGCCCCGCTTTTCAATCAGCCGCAGATGGATGTGACCGCAAACGGAATTCCTCTTGTCAATATCGTCACACCAGGCGTAAATGGTTTGTCACATAACAAATTCAGTGCGTTTAGTATCGAACAAAAAGGAGTCATTCTTAATAATGCAACCAATGCCGTCCAGACACAACTTGGCGGATGGGTTCAAGGCAACGCCAATCTGGGAACGACTCCCGCACGAGTAATCCTTAATGAGGTGACGGGGACAAATCGCTCATTATTGCAAGGTTATGCAGAAGTGGCAGGACATCGTGCCGATTTAATCATTGCCAATCCTAACGGCATCACGGTAAACGGAGGCGGATTTATCAATACCGCGCGTGCAACACTTACGACAGGTATGCCTCAGATCAGCGGCAATACGTTGTCGGGATTTTATGTACGGCACGGAGATATTTCCATCGAAGGGGATGGTCTGAACGCATCTAATATCGATCGCGTCGATCTGTATACTAAGGCATTGCGCCTTAACGCTGAAATCCATGCGAAAAAACTGGATGTGGTGACTGGGCAAAATAGTATTGCTCTTGATGGTACCGTTGTAGCTGATGAGGTGGTAGGAAATGCCGAATTTTCAATCGATTCGGGTGCTTTGGGGGGAATTTATGGTGAAATGATCCGTTTGGTAGGTACGGACAAAGGAGTCGGTATCAATCTGCCCCCGATTGCATACGCAGGAGATTCATTGGAATTGACTGCGGATGGAGAAATTGTAATTGCTACGGCAATCGCGGAACATTCGCTCCGCTCCCAATCCAGTGAACTCATTGTCAATAAAAAAATGTATGCGGGTAATATTGATGTCGAAGTGTCGGATGCTATGCGCAATAAAGGTGCCATAATCGCGGATACGCTAAATATTTCGGGTGGAGATATTGTCAATGATGGGGGAATAATAGGGACTGACACGTTTTTGGCGCATACACGGCAAATGACCAATAATGGAGTACTTTACAGTGCAAAGAAAATCGATATTGCGGCGTCTGACCTCTTACTGAATGCCGAAGGTGCTTATATCGTTTCAGGAGGTGATATTATAATCCACGATTCGGGAACGGTGCGTAACGAAGCCGCAACGATAGATGCGCAACAGGATCTCAGCATAGATGCTTTATCGCTCGAAAATTTTTCGACAAACGTTCCGGACAAATCGAGCGTTACATCCTCGATCAGTATTACCGATTATTTTGCACCCGAATTTCGTGACCATCGTACAACGACGACTACGATCGAAGCGATTGACAAAACAGGATTTTCACCTGCTTATATCATGAGCGGCAACGATATGATGATTGATGCGGCGATACATAACCGATATTCGATGATTTCGGCCAATAGAGATTTGTACTTGTCAGGTTCGTTGAACAACGAAGCGGCAGTTAATGCCCATGAAATCATTGATATTTCCCATTATGTCGAACACTGGGAAAAACATGGAAAATGGGGAAAACATGCATGGTACCATAATTATAGTTATTATGAACACTCCGATACGATTCTGGATCATGTATATTCGACAATATGGGCCGGCAGAAATCTTCATGGTAATTTGATCGGCATTAATAATGCCGATGTCGTTGCAGGAATCGCGCCGATCAATATATCATCCAATGAGATTCCCGAATCATCGCATTTTACCGATCTCATCGCTGATGGAAGTTATACCCTTCCCGAAGGAGACTATGGGCGATTTGTTGCCGTATCGAATCCATCTCTTCCATATCTGATTGAATCCAATCCGCTGTATACGGATTTCAATACGTTTATCAGCTCCGATTACATCATGGATAGGTTGCATCTCGATAGTGCCGCCAATACCAAACGCCTAGGCGATGCAGCGTATGAAACACAGTTGGTGCGTGATGCGGTGTTTCGCCTGAGTGGAGAACGCTATCTGGCCGGATTCGGCAATGATACAGCACAATACCGGGGATTGATGGACAATGCTCTCTTGGCACAAGGTGACTTGAATCTGGAATTTGGGGTAACTCTCAGTAGTGAGCAGGTGAGGGCGCTTAACCGTGACATCGTGTGGATGGAGGAGCGAGAAGTTTCAGGTCAACGTGTATTGGTTCCGGTGGTCTATCTGGCATCACTAAAAAACCAAGAGCTGACACAAGGCGGCAAGATCATTGCCGGAGGGGATGTCGCATTGGCACTTGATGGAGCACTTAGCAACGCCGGAGAGGTCAGAGCGGGTGGAGTTCTCCTTGCACAAGCCGATCGTATTTCCAACACAGGCGGAACGATCAAAAGCGCTAGTGATATGCTCCTGCGCACGACTAATGATATTACCAACACGAGCGGAACGATCAGAGGTAATAACGTTGCGCTCATCAGTGACAACGGTAATATCGTTTCACAGAGTGCTACCAAGAGTATCGATTTGAATGAATATGCCGGAACAACCGGAAAGCTTTCAGCGGTAGGGGAACGCGCAGAGATTTGGGCAAAGGGCAACCTTATCGCCGGAGCGGCTAAAGATATCACCCTCACGGGAGCCGAAACGTCCGCAGGGGGGAATATCGCTCTGAGCGGTGAAAACGTCACCCTAAGCGCCCTGGAACAAAACTCCCTCTACAAAACAACATGGGCACAAGGTTCCAGCGAGATAGAAAAAATCAAACAACATACGAGTATTTTAACTGCAGGAGGAGACACCAATATCGATGCAGCTAACGATATCACGGTGAATTCTTCTAATATAGCAGGTAAAGAGATTGCTTTGAACGCGGGAGGAAATATTGCCGTCACTGCTTCGAACGATCGTGAATTTACGGATGTCCGGACCAGCTATAAAGGGACATTTGCTTCCGGTTCTTCCCGTGATACAACCCTCAAAGAGTCGGTCGTCTCTTCGGCGATCAACGGGAATAATATTGCTAT
The DNA here is from genome assembly GCA_964501315.1 of uncultured Candidatus Izemoplasmatales bacterium. Classification (GTDB taxonomy): domain Bacteria; phylum Bacillota_I; class Bacilli_A; order Izemoplasmatales; family Hujiaoplasmataceae; genus UBA5603. Next base: position 4,892 of record CAZCSO010000041.1, read on the forward strand.
TACCAGCGGCAAAGACACCACGTTGCAAGCCGCAAACCTAAAAGCAGCTCAGAATATTCAAGTGGATGCGGCAGGGGACATCAACGTCCTCGCCAAGGCTTACCGTGAAGCAGAACTTCATCAAGAGTCCAAAAGCAGCTTCGGCGGTCTGGTCAGTTCCGCATCGCTGGACAGCACCGATGCAGTAAAGCTTCATGAAGCGACGCTAAAAACCGAGGCCAAAAACATCATCATGAATTCGGGAAAAGATCTTACTATCGTGGCATCGAATGTGAGTGCGGGAGACGCAATCGGACTGGCAGCAATTCAAAACGTCAATGTATTATCCGATGAGGAGCAAAAGACTAAACAATACTACAGTAAGAAATCAGGACTTGGTTTAGGTTTGAATGACGGCATGCTGACGGTTTCAGAAGAGAAACAAACACAAGATGCCAAAGCCGATATCACGCAAAAAAGTGCAATATTGAGCGCGAATACGGTAGTAGTTGAAGCGGGACAGGATGTGACATCCATCGGATCAAATATTGTTGCTTCAACCATTGACGTGAACGCACAAAGAGATGTAAATATCCTTTCAGCTACAGAATCCGCCAGCCATCAGCATAAAGAATCTATAGTAAAAGCAGGTATCGGTGTAACGCTAAATATGAACGAAGCCTCTATTTTTGCCGGAGTCATCACCAAATCCGACAAACTGGGAGAGGGACAAACGCAAGAGGTAAGTACACAACTTCTCGGTGATAATATCATAGTGCATTCAGGCAATAATACCAATGTTCTTGCATCAAATGTTTTTGCCAACAATGATGTCTCCATCCATGCTGATAAAAATATCAATATTCTCTCGGAGGATGCAACCGCCTATAAAAATCAGGTTCACGAAGAACTAAAAGCGGGGATCAAAGTCGGGGTAGAACAACATGTTACCAATGCCGCAAAACAACTCTCATCAAATGCGCAGTCGCTGTCTAAATCGGACAACGCGGTCAATGCCGCTTCGATGGTGCTGAGAAGTATCGATTTGGTTAGTAATACACTGTCACATTCCATCAGCGTGGGATTTGATGCGATTGCCGAGATGTCCAAAAGCGAAACATCCGCTCAAAGTACCTCCGCACAAAGCTCTACCATTGCTGCTGGGCATGATGTAACGTTAGATGCCGGGAAAGAGGTCACCGTTGCAGGTAGTGACGTCATCGCGGGGAATAAAATCTCGATGAACGCAGAATCGATTACCCTGAAATCTTCGGCACAAAATACCTCTTTCTCATTATCGGATAAATCGGGATCGTTCAAAGTAACCTTGTTCGGAACACGTGAAGGTCAAGTGGATGCATCATATGCACAGGCTAAAAACCAATCCAACGATACGACCCAAAGAGATGCTTATGTAAGTGGTAACGATGTCATCATCAACACCTCAGGAGATACGACGCTTAAAGGTGCTCATGTATCCGGTAATACCGTTACGGCAAATGTCGGCGGAAACCTTAATCTCATTAGTATCCAAGACACCGGAAGCTCCAAAGGCGACAGCAATAGCATTGCCATCAGTACCGGAGGAAGTGTCAATGTAGGTGCAGGGAAATCGAGCCGTTCCAAAGCATGGGTAGAAGAGCAAACAGGTATCATCGCAACCAAACAAGCCGATATAACCGTAGCCGGCAATACCGATCTAAAAGGAGCGATCATCGCCACCATCGATAGAAACGGAAATGACGTAAACAGCGTTCATCTCACGACGGGAACCCTCAGCGCAAGGGACATCGCCGATTACGACAAATCAACCTCGATGAGTATCGGTCTGGGAAATATTACCGCCGCACAATTCCAAACGAACAGTAAAGACACTACCGGAGGAACCCTCGAAGCGGGATACGGTTACAGCGATAAAGAGCAAATCAACCGTGCGACGATCGGAGGTGGGACAATTGCCCTGACTAGCCAAGAATCAGTATCGGGCACGCTCAACCGCGACATCGCCAAAGCCCAAGAGATCACCGAAGACGAGAGTAAAAACTACGATATATATGCGAGTGAAAACTCTATCAACTCGGTGCTGAACCCTACCCAAACTGCCGAGAAATGGAAACAAGCGGCAAAAGACATCGGACTAAGCGTACGTAAAGAGATCACGGAAAATCTGCCGGGGTCGAATGATAACGGATTAGCAGGAGTAGTGGGCGGAGGGCTGGATGCTATCAGTGGTTTAGGAATCCTCCCATCGCAAAGAAACGGCGGAGGGTATGTGACGCAGATCGCCATACAGCTCTTCGGAGATAATAGATCAATATTGCAAAGTAAGGATGAAGCAAAATTTATAGCTTTAGGACTTAGTAAAGAAAATAAAGATTACAGCGAGATAAAAAATTCAGATGGAACTATTAGCTACGTTACAAATCCAAATAAAACCGTACGACTTACGAAAAATGCTGAAAAAGATGGAAACTTTGATGACATGAAACTCTATATCGATGAAACCAAAGCAATTGCACTTGGACTGGATAAGCTTTTTACAAATGGTATCATGAACAGCGTGGCTGAAGCATTGCAAAATCAACGCGAGCAACAAGGAAATCCGAGCATAGCATTACTAAACTATAACCAGACCCATGGTATTGTCGGAGATTTGATCGAAGTAGGACAAGATAAGCTTGCAGTTACAACCAATATGACTCAACTGGCTACGGGGGGAGCACGACAAAGTGGAGAGATCAAAACACAATTGACTAAACTTACAAACGGAAACCTCAACTCGGCCGCGCATTCCGCAGGAACGGTGCAGGATTATCTGGGCACGAAACTAAACCAGGACGAAATCGGTTCAATCGTACAAAACAATCCAAATGCGAAATTCACGACCCAATATGACGGTTCTCCGGTAAGCTCTGATGCGGCAGGGGAGTTTTTTCGTGAGATTTATGGGGGAGAACAAAGACTAAAAGATCAGCATGGAAGTAAAGATATTGAAAATATTTTCAAATCTTCCGTCAATCCGGGGGATTTGGTGGCAATGCTGGGGGGGAATAGCGCAGGAATAAACAATCGCAACGATTTTTGGAAAAATTTGGGATACGATTTGACCCGAGGATTACCGACTCTTTTTAACGGCGGATTGGAAGCCAATTTGGATAATCCGGATCAAACATCTTCGCATTCAGGATATAAGTGTGTGATAGGGTGTGGGGAAAGTGGAATAACGCCTAGTGATAAAAGATATTATTTCGATCCAGCGACAAATTCTGAACTTACTCTCGATAGTTTTTATCGAGCAATTCATACTGATCCGAGCTATTCAAATGTCTATATTCCACAAGCAGGAGATAAAAAGTGAAGCATTTATTACTTATTGGGATGATTCTGCTGATAAGCGGATGTTCAAAGCCCTATATGTCAACCATCTACCCCGATGATAAGCAGATGATACTAAAAGATCGCGCAGTGGATTTACCGATGCCATTTTACGATC
>CAZCSO010000042.1:0-7382 GCA_964501315.1 uncultured Candidatus Izemoplasmatales bacterium
AAAGAAGAAAGATACGATACCTACAAAACAACGAATCATTGTCCTTGAGTAGCCATTTCTTCAAGTCCTGAGCCATTCAGGACTTTTTTTCTTACAAATATCTTAATAAAAAGTTATAAAGTTTAGAATAACTTGCATTTCAGTAAGAAATTCCTTAAAATGACTGTATTACTCGTAAAGGAGATATCTATGAACTACAATCTTTTTTCAAAAATGATTGCGATAATAGGGTATCATCATATTACTCCCTCATCAATTGAGGAAGCTCTCGAACTAGTAGCAACTGAGTTGGATCTGGAAAGTATATATCTGCTTGATTTTGAAAAATTGCACAAAGTTTATGGTTCTCGCAATCATTTGGGAAACCGATCATGGGACAACCATCTCAGAATGCTTCAAGATCAACTATCAAGTCAAGATTTGACGAAGGAATGGCAAGGAGATAGCGAATATTACTTCTCAATTATGATTAATGCCCAAACCCTCTTATTATGTGTTCGACCAGAAACGAGGTTTTTTTTAATAGCAGAAGAAATCCTAGTTTTGAAAAAAAGTTTCGAAATCCTTATTCGAAGATTAAAGGAAGCAACAGAAGGATTACACTTAGATGAGTTGTTTCACATGTTTGAAGGGATGGAAGGGTATATTGCGGCGAAAGATTCAAAAGGAAAAATTCTTTATGCAAACTCAAAAGCGATTGAGTTGTTTAAGTCAAAATATGATCATATTGTTGGACGAACGATCGATGAGTTATATCCAGTAGAAGAAGTAGAAAAGATTCGTAGCATGGATCAGCAGGTGCTTGAAGGATGCTCCGTTTTTACTTCAGGAGTAGAAATGTATACGGACCATGGAATGATTATTGTCAACACTAACCGATTCGCAATACGGAACTTTCTCAATGAAGTCATTGCTTTTGTATCGATTTCTTATGATGTGTCCGAGGAAATCCAAGCGAAAGCGAAACTAGAGCACACTGTGGCCTTACAAAACCTTTTAGTAACGTTTTCCACTAGGTTTATCAATGTTTCAGAAGACAAAGCGAATCAAGTCATTCAAGAATCGTTGGCTATGTCTGGAGAACTGATCCATGCTGATCGCATATATGTTTTTGACTATGATTATGAAACACGATCAATGAATAACATATATGAATGGTGTGCAGAAGATATCAGTCCTCAAATTGATGAATTACAAGGCGTTCCAATGGATGAATTTCTGGAAGTTTGGGTCTATCCTCATCAAAGAGGGGAGACTGTATACTTTGAGGATGTACTAGCTCTAAGTAAAGAAAGTTCACTCTATCAGATTTTAGTGATGCAAGATATAAAATCAGTATTAACGATTCCCCTTATTCATGAAAAAGCCTGTTATGGATTTGTCGGCTTTGACGCTGTAAAATCAAAGGCTCAATGGTCAGAAGATGATTTAAAACTTCTCAAAGTTTTAGCAGAAATGATTATCAATTTAAAAATTAAACAAAAGTATCAACATGAACTAGAGATTGCTCGTGCTAAAGCAGAAGCAGCAAACGCTGCCAAAAGTGACTTCTTAGCGAATATGAGTCATGAGATTCGAACCCCTCTATCTGGAATTTACAATTCACTCTATTTATTGGTTAATACTGAGTTATCATCTGAGCAACAAGAGTATGTTGAAATTGCCAAAACATCGATTGAAGCCATTTCGGGAATTGTGAATAATATCCTCGATTTATCTCGAATTGAAGCCGGGAAGTTGGACTTAGATCCAAGTCCGTTTTTGATTGAAGATGAGTTGTTTCAAGTCATTAAAACACAAGAATACTCAGCCCATGAAAAAGGAATTGAGATTCGAATGAATCATGACTATTCGATTCCTGCTACCGTCATTTTTGATCGTTTACGCCTTCGTCAAATCCTGTTAAATTTAATGCATAATGCGATTAAATATACCGATAAAGGCTATGTTATGCTACAATCAAAGTTAATCGATGTATCTGAGAATGACGTGGCTATCGAGTTTCTCGTTCAAGATACTGGGATTGGCATCGAGGAGTCTAAAATCCCACTCATTACAGAAAAATTTTTCCAAGCGAGTAACACCTTTAATCGAAGTCATACCGGCAGTGGGTTAGGACTAGCCATTGTCAAACAACTGATTGATTTGTTTCACGGAAAACTTCTTATTACATCTCGTGTTGGTGAGGGATCCATTTTCCGGTTTACTCTAACCTTTCCCATTGCTCAACGCCATACAACTCATCGGTTTCAAGCGGTTTTTGACAAACGAGTTTTGTTGGTCTTTGAATCTGATCATCATATTCAATTTGTTAGTGATTTTTTAATATCGATGGGGTTTCAAACTGACGCAATCCAATCAACCAGTCAACAACAATATGACTATATCATTTTTCATGAGCCATATGTTCATCTCAAACCTGAACTTGTGGATGAAATTAAAACGAAATTTGGACATCCTCACGTTAAGACAATTCTATGCTATTCTTCAACGATTGCTCAACATCAAGTGATTGATGAGATCAATCACTTTGACTTAACGTTATCAATGCCAAATACAAGAGAACGATTTTATCAATCCTTGCTTGGTTTGGAGTCGAATCAAGAGAAAGTGTCATCAATCAAAACAGATTGGATTATTGAACGCCAGTTTACGGGTTTCCACGTTCTTGTTGTTGATGATAACCGCATCAATCGTCAATCTCTTGAAATGATTCTCAAACGATCTGGGTTTTTGGTTTCTTTGGCAGCAAGCGGATTAGATGCTTTAGACTTAGTTCGCACGACGCCCTTTGATTTAATACTGATGGATATTCAAATGCCTGGCATGGATGGATATGAAACCACCCAGGCAATCCGAAGATTGGATTCAATGAATCAAGACACACCAATTGTTGCCGTTACTGCGAACGCTTTAGTTGGTTCAAAAGAACGAGCGATTGAATCGGGTATGAACGATTCAATCTCGAAACCAATTAAAACTGAAACGATGTTTCATCTTTTTCAAAAGATTATGTCTACCTGTCCCAGAGTTCAAAAGGTTCAAAATCATGAAGATAATTTCAATCTTCCCCCAGAGAATCTCAAATCATTTCATTATGAAGATTTCGTTTCGCGCTTCGACGGGATGAAGGACGTGGAGCAACTGATAATCACAACTTTTTTAGAAGATTACCAAAAAGATTACCAAAAAATCGTTCAAACAGTCAAGAGTAAAAACTATAAAGAAATAGCGAAGGCAGCACATTATATGAAGGGTTCTGCAGCGTATGTCAGCGCAGAAAAAGCAGCGTGGATTTTGCAAAAGTTGATTCAAATTGCAGAAGAACAACACATCAATCTAATAGATAAATATTTAACACTTTTACAAGAAGAACTTCATAAGTGGCGTTCTTCAATCGAAAAATACTACCGATTGTTGTTTGAATAGACTTTTTGAAAAAAATAGAAACAAAGTGAGGGTAAACGATGCGTGAGAATATTTTAGTCATTGAAGACAACAATCTCGTTCAAAAAAGCATTAAAGAAGTGTTAACCAAAGAAGGGTTTTGCATATATAGTGCACTGGATGGAAAAAGCGGACTAGCAATTCTCGATTCTACAGAAATCCACGGAGTTTTGCTTGATCTTGTTTTACCTGATCTAGAAGGCGATGTATTACTTTCACTTATTCGCAAAAATTCATCTGTGCCCATTTTAATCATAAGTGTGAAAGATTCTGATATTGATAAAGCCATTCATTTAGGATTAGGCGCTGATGATTATCTATCAAAACCTTTTAGTATGATTGAGTTGGTTGCACGAGTGAAAGCGATGCTACGTCGATCCAATATGACAGAAACAATTAACCAAAAAATGAAAACTATCCATGGAATTCAATTCAATCTAGGAAATTATGAAGCTTTTCGAAATAATGAGAAGATTCTATTTACGATGAAGGAAGCACAAATATTAAACTTACTAATTTCTAATCCAAATATCGTTTATTCAAAGCGACAAATCTATGAAAAAATTTGGAAGGACGAGTACTTCCAAGATGACAACGTAATCAACGTCCATATACGACGTATACGTGAGAAAATTGAAAATGACCCTTCCAACCCCATGATGATTCATACCGTTTGGGGAATTGGTTATGTCTTTAAAAGTGAATAAGTTAAGAATATCTTAATGGTTATGAAATATCGCTGTAATATCTTTTTGATATAATGTAATCGTATCCACAAACATTCATCCCCTATATCTGATATCGCTGTGGGTACAACAGCGAAAAAGCTGTTATAAAACAAATGGCTCTCGCACGCGAGAGTCATTTATTTTTATACAAAATCCGAATGATGAGGTTCAGCTAATGATTGAATACAAACAGGTCATTGTCTTAGTAGATGATTCTCCGATGATCCACATCCATGTTAAAAGTATTCTTTCTAAATATTATCAGATAGAGAGTGCGTACACAGGGGAAAGTGGCTTACGATTAATTGAGAAAACAAACCCTAATTTGGTTTTACTGGACATAGGTTTACCCGACATGACAGGATATGAACTGATAGAAGTATATCGAACTAGCAACTTCAATCAATCGGTTCCTTTTATCTTCTTAACAAGTAATGAAGATTTTGATAGCGAAAGAAAATGTTTCGAAAGTGGGGGGGTTGATTTTTTAAAAAAACCCTTCTCCTCTTACGGACTGCTTTTGCGCATTCGTAGTCAAATCGACTTATACTTATATCGTTTAGAACTAGAAAAGACGATTTTAACACAAAATAATCAGATTAGCACTCTTGAGAATGCATTTATCTTTTCATTTGCGAATATTGTCAACTTACGTGATGATGAAACGGGTGAACACATCAAGCGGATTGTAAAATATGCCGTTTCATTGGCTAATGAACTGAGTAAGGACACTATCTACGCCCAATACATTAACTTTCAATTTCTTCAAGATTTAGCGAAGGCAGCACCATTACATGATATTGGCAAACTCGGAGTAAGCGACGTAATCTTGAGAAAACCTGGTAAACTGACAAATGAAGAGTTTCGAGAAATGAAACTACATACAGAAATTGGAGCTGATTTTATTCATACAATTCTTGATATTTCGCCAAATATTGGATTTCTGAAAATGGCTTATGAAATCACAAGATATCACCATGAGAACTGGGATGGAACCGGATACCCCTTGGGATTGAAAGGACAGGAGATACCACTAAGTGCCCGTATTATTTCGATTGTGGACATGTATGATGCTCTAGTAACGAAACGAGTGTACAAAGAAGCCTTTTCACATGAACAAGCAATGTCTTTCATCATTTCTGAAAAGGATAAAAAGTTTGATCCTGTTGTCGTAGAAGCGTTTCAATCCATCGAACCGAAATTAATCGTAATCCATCAACAATTCGAGGTTGATCAAAATGAATGAACATGATAATCAGTCTAATCCACTCAATCAACAGTTGACTCTGTTTCAAATGATTAAGAATAAATTGCTTCATGATTCTAGCTATGTCGTATTTTCGTTAGCATGTATTTTATCAATTTCTTACCTTATTTATTTCATTTATTATAAAATCGAAGTAGCTATACTGATTCAACTAGTCTGTTCGTTATCGTATATTGTCATTTTACATGACTATACCTTTCAAGAAAAGCCCAATGAGAAAGAGTATTTTCTACTCCTTCTATGGATGATTCTTGTCAACCTGCTTAACCACTTTTTCTTTCTGGGATTCCACCTTTTTTTCCATTTTTATGTTGGAATGATTGCAATTATACTGTTAATCTATGTTCGTGATCGAATCTTTCTCAAGACAGTCGTCTTTCTAAGTTCACTTATTTTATTATTAACAGGAATATTAGTAGATCAATCAACCATTCCTCTAAATCCTTTATCATCAGACCTTTTACTGCTGTACCATCAAATAAGCGATTACTCTTTTTACTTGTTGTTTTTCATCATTTTAGTATCCCTTATCATTATTTCTACTTCTTTTCGAAAAACAATCCTCATTTTGAAAGAAGAAAAGCAAGCATTGATAGCAGAACGAAACTTCTTGTTCGGAGCGACAGCACATGAACTCCGTTCTTTTTTGCATTCGTCAAATGGACTTATTGAACACTTGATGAATGATAATCCAAATCATCTAGATGAAAATACATTGAAACAAGTTTTATCAATGAATCAAAGAATGTTATTAACGGCGAATCAAATGCTCGAAACTACGAAAACAGTTGACCAAGTTGATACATCAAAATATCAACCTTATGATTTGAGATCTATTGTTGATGATCTTGAAAAACGATATACTTTACAGTTTCAGAAAAAAAGAGTTGTTTTCTTCGTATTGTTTCCCACTCATTATGAATCGATGTTTCTTGGGAATGAATCTACTATCTATCATATTGTAAACAATTTACTGCAAAATGCATTAAAGTATACAAAATTTGGAAAAGTAAGTTTAACTATAATCGTAGTCAAAATTAATAATAGAAGTGCAAAAATATCAATCTCAGTAGAAGATACGGGAATTGGAATCGCAAAAGATGAACTTGAACATATCTTTGAACCTTGGATTCAACTGAAGCATAAGCAGATTAAATTAGGTTATGGATTCGGTCTTTATATTGTTCATACCTTAGCAAAGTCGATTGGGGCTATGATTCGAGTAACTAGCGAGGTAGATAAGGGGTCTAAATTCACTTTGGAATTTAATCAAGAGATTGCACACTCGGAGTTTGAATCTAGAAATTCCATGATCGAATCCGAATTTCCACATTTACAAGCTATGATTGTCGATGATAATCCAATGAATAATCGTGTTTTGGAAACATTCTTGAGTAAACTAAAAATTACTGTGAAACCAATTTTCCATCAAGACCAATTCATTTCAGAAATAAAAGAAAACCAAGGAAAGTATGATATTATATTTATGGATTATGATTTAGGAGAAACAAACGGTGTTGATTTGATTCGTCGAGTCGGAAATAATCTTACATTCAAGGGAAAGCGTCCCTTTGTGTTCCTGCTGACAGGGATTTCAATCAATGAAATGATTTTTTTGAAAAAAAGTGATAATATTGATAAAATCCTTTACAAGCCCATTAGTTTCTCTTTCATTCAAGAAGAAATATCTCAATTTGTAAAGCGTGAAAAAATATAAAATAATAAATTGTCAAGATTCAACATAATATTATAAAAAAAAAGGCCAAATATGGCCTTTTTTTACTCTACAGGATAAATCCAATTTTCTTCGATATCGGGAGGGGTAACGTCTCCAAATTGGATGCCAATCAAGTATTCATATATTTTTTTAGTAATCGGTCCCGCATGACCCTTTTCTCCGAATGTATAAACTTTATCTTGATAATGAAGGGAACCTATTG
>CAZCSO010000043.1:0-1241 GCA_964501315.1 uncultured Candidatus Izemoplasmatales bacterium
TCTACTTTCTCTTGACAAGTGCATATTGTATCAAACCTATGCTTTCAATATGGTGCGGTCGATGGGATTTGAACCCACATGCCTCTCGGCACTACCCCCTCAAAGTAGCGCGTCTACCAGTTTCGCCACGACCGCATGCTTTGGTTTTATAAATGGAACCAATAACCATGTTTGACAAATTTTTATTTACTAGATAAAAAGAGTAAATTGGTGCGGTTGATGGGATTCGAACCCACATGTCTAAGACACTACCGCCTGAAGATAGCGCGTCTGCCAGTTTCGCCACAACCGCAAAATCTGTCCTTGCAATATTATATCATATCTTTAAAAAAAATAAGCACTATTTTTATCTTTTTTTAATCACAAGTAATTATTATTGACATCTCAAATAAAAATGTTAATATGATAGTGCATGGTCCTTTTTTGAAGATATAATATCTTCATTTTCAAGTCATAAAACGAAAGGTGGTTTGATACCGTTGAAAGACGATCGCCAAAACCTAACTCCCTTTTTTACCAAACTCAAAGAATACGGTTTAAGCAATCCTACCCCTTTTGATGTGCCCGGTCATAAGCTCGGCAGACATCGAAACGATATGATTGATTTTGCCGGTCAATCAATGTATATATTGGATTCAAATGCTCCGTTAGGATTGGATAATTTAGGCCATCCCACCGGTGTTTTAAAAGAGTCTATGGCCTTAGCAGCCCAAGCCTTTCATGCACAAAAAGCTTATTTTTTAGTGAATGGAACTTCTATTGGCATTATCGCCATGATTATGGCAACCTGTCGTGCCAAAGAAAAAATAATATTACCTCGAAACGTTCATAAATCGGTCATCAACGCCCTTATTTTATCCGGTGCGATGCCCGTCTTCGTAAAGCCTGATTTAGACACCGAATTAGGAATCGCTAACGGGGTTACGTTTTCAAGCGTCAAACGTGCGATTGACAAACATCCCGATGCCAAAGCGGTATTCATTATCAATCCGACGTACTTCGGAATGACCAGTGAAATAGAAAAAATTACCGAATACGCTCATGAAGCCGGCATGATTGTCTTGGCTGACGAAGCCCACGGAGCCGATTTTTATTTTTCTGATCAGCTTCCCTTGTGTGCCATGGATGCAGGATGCGATTTATCCGCTACTTCGATCCATAAAACCGCCGGTTCATTGACGCAAAGTTCGATGTTGCTGGCGCAAGGCGACCGCGTCGATCACGTTCGCCTTCAATCAACG
>CAZCSO010000043.1:1341-7139 GCA_964501315.1 uncultured Candidatus Izemoplasmatales bacterium
TGGATTTGCTCATCATTGCCTTGAAAGACTTATCGAAGCGATACTATCGAATTCGCAATAAATTACCAAAAGTTAAATTCTCCTATACCTTCCCAGAGACGTATAGCCGTCCTCGTGATGCGTACCACGCTCCAAAACGGCAGGTACTTTTAAAGGATGCTGGCGGTGAAGTCTCTGCGGAGATGTTGATGATCTACCCACCGGGCATACCGCTCGTAATCCCAGGTGAAATCATCAGTGATGAAGTATTGGAAGACTTGAATTTTTACATTGAAAATGGATCTGAAATCCATTGTGATCTCGAAAACGGCTACATCAAAGTCGTTGATAAAGAAAATTGGCCCAAATGGGAAAGTGAGGAAGAAGATGAGTTTTAAAAACGTAGATTTATCCTTTCAAAGTTGTCAAGCTCGTTACAGTGATGCGGATGTCGTAATCTTTTCATCACCGATGGATGCGACGACATCTTTTCGCCCCGGTACACGATTTGCGGGTAATGCTATCAGAGTCGATTCTATCGGCGTCGAATGGTATTCACCGTATCGTGACATGGATTTAAAAAACTACAAGACCGCTGATATCGGTGATTTGGATTTGCCGATTGGCGATGTTGAAAACGCCTTAAAGGTCATTCGCAAGACCGTAACGAAAATCTTGAAAGACGATAAAAAACCGATGATGATCGGTGGCGAACATTTGGTGACGTATCCTGTCATTCAAGCGATGGTTGAAAAATACCCTGACTTGCACATCATTCATTTGGATGCGCACACCGACTTGCGCGACGAATTCTTTGGCCGTAAGTTATCGCACGCAACGGTATTACGTCGTTGCTACGATTTATTAGGAGACGGACGCATTTACCAATTTGGCATTCGCAGTGGCGATTCAAGTGAATTCAAATGGGCCGCTGAAGGTCATACTCACTTACGCAAATTTGATTTCGTTGGTCTCGATGCCGCTGTCAAAGCCATCAAGGACAAACCCGTTTATATCACGATTGACTTAGATGTTTTGGATCCGTCGGTATTTCCAGGAACCGGAACACCGGAAGCAGGTGGAATGACTTACAAGGAACTGCTCGGGGCCATTGACGAATTTTCTAAACTTAACAACATCGTGGGTGCTGACATCGTTGAACTCGCACCGATGCTCGATCCGACTGGCGCTTCTACTGCCGTCGCAGCAAAAACATTACGAGAAATGGTACTTTTACTCCATCAATAAAACATAGGCAAGGATTAATCCCTTGCCTTTTCTATTTCATTAATTAACACAATTTTATAAAGACCATACAAAGCCCCAATCATCAACGCATAGAAAACAATGAAGCCAACCATGGTAAGGCTTAGATGTTCGAATAAATCGGTTATAACCTGACCCAAGTTGAAAATATCCCATGAATTGTACCTAAAAAAGCGACCAATATAAATTCCTAATCCCGATAACAAAAGACTAATCAAAATACCAACCATTACCCATCGTTTGTTATAAGATGCAATCAAACGCGATAACTCATCCAAACATAAAAATCCCAAACTTAAGCCGAACATGGCGCTGGTAAACAAATGAAACAATGCCAACCACGACTCAAATGAATCGTAATAGATGAGTATTTGATAGGGTTCTGGGTCGGACATAAAAACATGTTGCGAAAGATAAATCAAATCACTGACTAAATAGAACGTGTTCGGTAAGAAAAGAATAAACCCCATCACGGAAAGTATTAACCATCCTTTTTTAGTTTGAAGTTTTACCCAAAACTTTGTTATCAAATACGGAATGAATGCTAAAAAGAGATTCCATATCATGAACGCATGAACAAAATCCTCGACAATTTGTGCCGTCACTAACGAAAATAGAATAAAGAATCCATAAAATCCAAAGAGCCATCGCTCTTTTTTTGTTAATCGCATGCTATCACCTGAACCAATACTATCAAATAATAGTGAAGAAAGCAATAAAAAAAACGTCTCTTGGACGTTTAGATGAAGAGAGCAATGATGGCCGTGATGATGCCGGTAAAGACCAATGCAACACCTGAAATGGATCCGGCCTGTTGATCAATCTCCAAAGCCTTTGCGGTGCCAATGGCCTGTGAGGTGGATCCTAAACCCAAGCCAATTAAACGGGGATCTTTGAGTTTGAACAATTTGATTAACAAGGGAATCAACGTCGCTCCCAGTACCGCACTGATAACGACCACCGCAACGGTAATGGAACGAATACCACCGATTTGTTCGGATACCTCAATGGCGATGGGGGTAGTCGAAGCCTTAGGAACCAATGATAAAATCAAGGTTTCATCCAAATTAAACCACTGACCTAAAACAAAGACAGCACCAATCGAACTACCAGCTCCCACAAAGGATCCTACTAAGATAGGAACGATGTTTTGTTTAATCAACGTCATCTGTTTCACAATCGGAACAGCCAGTGAGACAATTAACGGGCCTAGAAACAAATGAATGCCCGACAAATCAGTCAAGAACGATGCCATGTCGATTTGAAACACCAAAACATACCCCATCAATAAAACAGTCGCAACCAACAGTGGCGAAAAAAACGGAAATTTCGTTTTTTGATATAGCCAAACACCGACGAGATAAAACGCAAATGTCAGCATGATCCCAAATGCTTGTGATGTCATTAGATCATACATGACGGTTCTTCCTCTCTTTGATCTTCAGTTGAATCCAAAGAGTCAATTTGACCGATAACAGAATCGTTGAGAAAGAAAGCAATAACGATATCACAATAATCAAAACGATTTGTAATAACGCACCTTTTAGTAATTGCGCATATTCCAATACCGAAACCGCAGCCGGTATAAAGAAAAATGCCATGTTGGACGTTAAAAACGTCCCGACATCGTCGACGCCTTTCAACGGAATCAGTTTAACGACTAGAGCCAACAATAACAATCCCAATCCTAAAATGGTTCCGGGAATAAAGACTTTAGGAAACAGCCAATGAATTCCGTAGGCGAGCGCTTCTCCCAAAACATAAAATAACAATATGATAAATATCTGTTTGATGACTTTCATATTCATCACCTCAATTACATTATAGCGTAGTTTGCATAAATAAAAGGTCTGATCGCTCATAAAAATGCTTTCATAAAAAAAAGGAATCTTAATAATCCCTTTTCTCACAATTCGTAAGTTTCCATCCTAACTGATTGATGCCGAACAAGCCATAGCCAATTCCGATGTAACCCATAGCGACAACACTAATGAGTCCTACTGCCATCCAAAATCCCAGTTCTTCAAAATCCATGAAAAAGTACGGATACCGAGAAACCGATTCACCGATGACGTACCGTCCACCCAGCAGTGCATAAATGACGGTATAGACCCAATAGATTCCTGGGATGGCAATCCATTTCAAGGGTGTCGTCTTTTTTAATGCAATCGGACAATCGAATAAGACGAAATCGAGAAGCATCATCAACGGGACCACATAATGGACTAACAGATCGCTGTATCCCAATACGTCGTACTCGGTTTCATACGCTATCATTACCGGGCGTAACAACAAATGATACACTAAGAACGTTAAAAAAATCATAGCCGTAAAGGCTGCCTTCACTTGTACAATCATCGGTGTCAAGGGCTTATGATTGTGCTCACGAATTAGAATAATTACCATTAGGATTAAACAAGCCAAATTGCTTTGAATTGTATAATACGATAACATCATGATCGGATTAGCCCCTGAAAAAAACGCGTTAATCAAGATTCCGATGAAAGTTAAAATAACAAAGACGATTCGGTATGTTTTCTTGATGATTGGACGGGTTCTCATAGTTTCCTCCCATTAAATCGTTGTAACGGACTTTTTTCAAAATCAACCACTTTGCCCAAGGCTTTGATAATGGCTTGTTCGTTTTCAACCAAGTAGTCGTTATCGGTATCAAAAACAATATCTTCAACCTCATCGGGGCGAATGCGGAAATGGCCATATACAGCGCCTTTAATCTGACCGTGATGGAGCAAGTAATACATCGGTTCTATTGTGGTTTTCGGGAAACGGCGTTTCAATTCCTTGTGAAGACTTCGACTATAAAAATCATTTCGGTTCAAAAAGAAAAAGCCTTCAGTATCGGTCGATTCTTCTAAATCGGCTGGAAGCCGATAACCAACAACTCCACCGATGGTTTCTTCGATGAGTTGATGGGATTTAGTTAATGCATTGAGCGCAGATTGAATGTCCTTTTGTTTCAGTTGGTAACAACTCATCGCTTCATCAACCGTAAACCAAACCATGAGATAAGCAAATCGTTTCAGAACGTCTTGAATCGATCCTTGAACATCAATAGCATCTATGTTAATCTCAGGAAATTCCCGTTCAAAATGGTAAAATCCCCGGTCCCAATCGCTGGAGCGCTGATCTTCAAACACTAAAAATGCTTTTTGCAATGTTTGGAGTGCCGGTGAAATGTCTTTGACGTAAAGTGATAGACTCTCCTTCATGCCCCGGACGTTGATGGGGCCTTCGTGTTCAATTAGGTCTAAAACCCGAACCATCGTCGGATTCATTTTTGCAATTGGTTTTCGGTAGAGTGACGCAAACAAACCGAGTTCATCCAAAAACACGTAGGCAACCGAACCATTTTGAAATCGCGCTTTGACGATTTGCCGGCGTGATCGCAATAAATCATTGTATCGAAAATCAGAAAAATCCGCCCGATGCTGAATCACGGGCGGATGTCCTGGCATGGTCCAATAAAGTGGCATAACCGGGCTCATCAAACGGAACAACGTTTGATACTCATCCCGATCCAACCGATTAGAAAATCCTTGGCGAATCATCCGTAATCGGTATATGGTTTCTAAGGTCATGGTTATCCTTTCGCCCAATCGGGTTTTTCTTTTCGGAAGTAATCGTATTCGTGATAGAGCTCTTCTTTTCTGGCTTTCATGAAGTTGACTTCGCTTTCTCCGTACGGTTCTGCCCATAGGACGGAATACATGGCCGTGTAAGCCAAGTACACTTTTACCTTCTTCCAAAATATTTTTGGAATTCCGTCTTGGTAATAACCGTTTAACGTTCCTCTGGTAAAGGGAATGGATGCGGTTCTAGAGAAGGTCAAGACACTAGTGAATTCCTTAACGGCATCCTCATAATCAAAACGATTGAAGTCGATGATGCCCAATTGTTGGTTATCATCGATAATCATATTGCCAATATGATAGTCTCCGTGGTTCAACCGAACATTCATGTCTTTCAAACAATCAATGTTGGTTCGAACATACGCAAGTGGAACCTTGTCTTCCTCTGACATAAATTGAGACGCTTCGTACGCTTGAAGTCGCGTCAGTATTTTCTCTTTCATTTTAATGAAATCAGCCTCTTGATAGAGGTTATGCGTCAAATGATGAATGGAATAGAGTGTCTTCCCCGCTTGATATCCCAAACGGTATTGTGTGGCAGGAGGCAACGTGGGAATAACATGGATGGCATCTTCGCCTTCAACGTAGGTCAATACCATGATAATCATGTTATCAATCATTTGTAGTTCGATGAACTTCGGTGTATTGATGTTAAGCGTCCCGACAAGTTCGATAACGCTGATTTCTTTGGCTTTCCGTTTTAAAAACGAACTGTCCGATACCCGTAACAAATACTTACCCTTTTGGGTAGTGACAACGTATTTTGCATCTTCGCTCCATCCCCGTTCAATTTTTTCTAATCTTAGAATAGGAATCAAGTCTGCAAATCGATTGAGATCCTGAATGGTTAAGTCACGCATGGTAATTCCTCCTTCACTCATTATAGTTTTATTATAACATTCT
>CAZCSO010000044.1:0-6879 GCA_964501315.1 uncultured Candidatus Izemoplasmatales bacterium
ATGGGCAACGCCAATGGACATCAACCAAAATCCCGAACAAATCGCCAGAGATCAGATCGATAAGCAGCTCCGTGCGGCGGGATGGGATGTCCAAGATAAAAACAAAATCAACCTCCACGCCAAACTTGGAGTCGCTATCCGTGAGTATCAAACCGATATTGGTCCGGCGGATTATGTCCTCTTCGTTGATGGAAAACCCGTCGGGATCATCGAGGCAAAAAAAGAAGAAGCGGGGCAAAACCTCTCTGCCGTTGAAGAACAATCCACCCAGTACGCCAATGCTAAACTCAAATATCTCAATAACGATCCTCTTCGGTTCGTTTACGAAAGCACAGGGGTACTCACCCGGTTTACCGACTATTCAGACCCAAAACCCAGAGCGCGGGAGGTATTTAGCTTCCATACTCCCGAAACCTTGCAAACATGGGTAAAACAGAGCGAAACCCTGCGCAAGCGGTTCTTTAATATCCCCTCTCTTGATCCCGATGGATTCCGTCCCGCGCAGATCAAGGCGATCTCAAAACTCGAAGACTCTTTCAGAGCCAATCGCCCCAGAGCTCTCATCCAAATGGCGACCGGTGCGGGGAAAACCTTCACGGCGGCCTCTTTCATCTACCGCCTTCTCAAATTTGCCAAAGCCAAACGGATTCTTTTCCTCGTCGATACGAAAAATCTCGGCGAACAGGCAGAGCAGGAGTTTATGAAATTCGTCCCGCAGGATGACAACCGTAAATTTACCGAACTTTATAACGTCCAGCGCCTCAGTTCCAGCTATATCGCCAGCGATGCGCAGGTATGTATCAGTACCATCCAGCGCCTCTACTCGATCCTCAAAGGGGAAGAACTCGATGAAAGTGCCGAAGAGGAAAATCCGAACGAATCCTCGTGGAAGCCAAAAGAGCCGCTTCCGGTCGTCTATAACGAGAAATACCCTATCGAGACTTTCGACTTCATCGTGATCGACGAATGTCACCGTTCTATCTATAACCTGTGGCAGCAGGTACTCGATTATTTTGATGCTTATCTTGTCGGATTGACCGCCACCCCGGACAAACGGACATTTGGTTTCTTCAATGAAAACGTCGTCAGCGAATACACCTACGAACAATCAGTTGCCGATGGAGTCAACGTCCCCTATGATGTCTTTCTGATCGAAACCGAGATTACCAAAAACGGTGCGAAGATCAACGCCAAAGAGCTCATCGAAAAAAGAGAAAAACTCTCCCGTCGAAAACGGTGGGAACGGCTGGATGAGGAGGAAACCTACACGGCAAACAAACTCGATAAAGACATCGTAAACCCCAGTCAGATACGTAATGTCATCCGAGCTTACAAAGACAATCTTCCTAAAATCTTCCCGAACCGTACCGATGAAAATGGCGAATTTGAAGTCCCAAAAACCCTCATATTTGCTAAAACCGATTCCCATGCCGATGACATCATCAAGATCGTCCGTGAAGAGTTCGGTGAGGGTAACGATTTTTGTAAAAAAGTAACCTATAAGATCGACGAAGATCCCAAATCGGTCATTAACCGATTTCGCAACAATTACAACCCACGTATCGCTGTCACGGTCGATATGATCGCCACCGGAACCGACATCAAACCGCTCGAAGTGCTCCTCTTCATGCGTGATGTGAAAAGCACCAACTATTTTCAGCAGATGATCGGTCGGGGTTCCCGCACGATCAATGACGACGATTTGCAAAAAGTCTCCCGAACGGCGAAAGTCAAAACCCACTTTGTAATTGTCGATGCCATCGGCGCTACCAAATCGAAAAAAACCGACTCCCGACCGCTTGAGCGTCAGCCCTCCGTATCGCTCAAAGATCTTCTCGGCGCTGTCACCGTCGGGCATCAGGACGAAGACCTGTTCACCTCTTTGGCAAACCGTCTTATCCGGCTAGACCGGCAGCTCACAACTGAGGAACGCGATCAGATCAAAGATCTCAGCGGCGGCAAAACGATTAATACCCTTATCCATAGTCTCCTCGACGCTTACGATCCCGATGCTATCGAAACACGTGCCGCCCAACTGCAAACCGATACTGAGGAAGCACAAAAGGCCCTTTTACGTGAAGCCTCCAGCAGTTTCAATGGCGAGCTCAATGCCTATATCGAAAACGTCCGCAAAGTTCACGAACAGATCATCGACACCATCAATATCGACACGGTACTGGTAGCAGACTGGGATAAGGACTCTACCGACAAAGCGAACGAAGTGATCGCCGAATTTCAAGCCTATATCGAAGAGCACAAGGACGAAATCACCGCATTAAAAATCTTCTATAACGAGCCTTATAACCGTCGGAATCTGACCTCGAAGATGGTGAAAGAACTCCTCGAAATTCTCAAAGCCACCAAACCCTCTCTCGCCCCTACGTATGTATGGGAAGCGTATCGCCAGCTCGAAGAGACCAACCCTCAATCGCCCAAAAGCGAATTGATCGCATTGGTCTCCCTTTTACGGCGTTTGACTGGCTTAGATGAAAAGTTAACGGGGTATGATGTCACGATCGATAAAAACTTCCAAAAATGGGTCTTCGACAAGCACAAAGGGGCGGGTCAAAAATTCACCGAAGAACAAATGGACTGGCTACGAATGATAAAAGAACACATAGCGACGAGCTTTCACATGGAGATTGATGATCTCGATTACACCCCATTCGATGCCAAAGGCGGTCGGGGCAAAATGTGGCAGCTTTTCGGCGCTGAGATGAATGCCCTGATCGATGAACTCAATGAAGCATTGGCGGCGTGATGGCACAAGAATGGATAGATATAGAAATTTCTGACATTTCGGAAGTCTTTTTAGGTAAAACTCCAAAAAAATCAGACTATACGAATAGTGGTAACTATAAAATCATTAAATTTAGAGATGTAAGCTATCAAGGAATATGCTGGAGCACAAATGACCAGGGCTTTGTGCTAGAAAGCAAAATCTCGGATCTCAAAGAGCTTCAAAAAAATGATATTCTGATTACTTCTTCGGCTCATTCCTCAGCACATATTGGTAAAAAAATCACGTATGTAAAAGCGCTGCCTTCTCAATTTTCGAAAGTATTCTTTGTTGGGGAACTTCTCAATATCAGAGTGAATAGTAAATTCGCAAATTTCAAACTTGCGTATTATTATTTTCTCTCTCAAACAGCCTATAAGCATATTCAAGATTTGGTAAAAGGGGTGCATTTAACCTCTGGGGAAGCGAAAAAAATCCCTTATTTTATTATTCCTATCTTGGAACAAAACGCCATCGTAGCTAAAATCGAAGAACTCTTCTCCGAACTTGATAACGGCATTGAAAATCTCAAAACTGCTCTCGCGAAACTCAAAATCTACCGAAATGCTGTTGTTAAAAAAGCTTTTGATGAAATCGATGCACCAATATACAAAATTCCTGACGTGCTCCATAAAGTGCAAATCGGTCCTTTCGGTTCGCAACTTCACAAAAGTGATTACATCCAAGATGGCATTCCATTAATCAATCCGATGCATATAAAAAATGGAAAAATAGTAGCTGATTTTTCATATTCTATTGCCATTGAGAAAAGGGATAGTCTTCCAAACTATATACTCCAAGCTGGTGATGTAATTATGGGAAGACGAGGCGAAATGGGGCGCTGTGGATTGGTCACAGAACATGAATCTGGATGGTTTTGTGGCACAGGAAGTCTTTATTTTAGACCAAAATTAGATATTGTGTATTCAACATATTTGTACTATTACCTATCAAGCGCAACAGTCAAAGAGTTGCTAACTGGCAAGGCAAGTGGAACAACGATGGATAATTTAAATAAAAAAATCATCTATACTCTTCCCATACCTCTTCCAGATATTAATAGGCAGCACCAAGTGGTACAAGAGATCGAATCTCGCCTTAGCGTATGCGACAAGATCGAAGAGACCATCACCAATTCACTCGCAAAAGCCGAAAGCCTCCGTCAGAGTATCCTCAAAAAAGCATTTGAAGGAAACCTCCTGACCTCCCAAGAACTTGAAGCCATCCGAAATCATCCCGATTACGAAAGCGCCGAAGAACTGTTAAAACGAATCAAACAAGAGAGAAAACAATCATGAGTGAAAACAATACATCTACCGTCGTATCCAAAGTCTGGGGATTTGCTTCCATGCTCCGTGATGATGGTGTCGGATACGGGGACTATCTCGAACAGCTCACCTATCTGCTCTTTCTCAAAATGGTCGATGAGTATTCCAAGCCTCCCTACAATCGAAATATCAACGTTCCAGAAGGATACGACTGGGAAAGTTTGCGAGGGAAAGTAGGAGCAGAGTTAGAGGTTCATTACACCGAAATCCTTCGAACTCTCTCTACGACCAAAGGAATTTTGGGACAAATCTTCACAAAATCCCAAAACAAGATCCAAGACCCCGCAAAGCTCTATAAACTCATCGACATGGTTGACAAGCAAAACTGGTCGATGTTCGGCAGTGATCTCAAGGGTAAAATTTACGAGGGGCTTCTTGAAAAGAATGCCGAGGATACGAAAAGCGGTGCAGGTCAATATTTCACCCCTCGTTCACTGATTCAGGCGATGGTAGAGTGTGTCAGACCGCAACCGAACAAAACGATCACCGACCCCGCGTGCGGCACGGGTGGATTCTTCTTGGCGGCGTATGATTTCATCGTTCACAACCACGATCTCGATCGTGAACAAAAAGAGTTCCTCAAAAACAAAACCTTCTTCGGAAACGAGATCGTCGCCAATACACGCCGTATGGCACTGATGAACATGTTCCTCCACAACATCGGAGAAATCGACGGAGAGAGCTTTATTTCTCCTAACGATGCGCTAATCGCCGATGAGGGGAAACGGTACGACTACGTCCTCGCCAATCCGCCGTTTGGTAAAAAGAGCTCGATGACCTTCACCAATGAAGAAGGAGATCAGGAAAAAGAAGATTTGGTCTACAACCGCCAAGATTTCTGGGCAACCAGCTCGAACAAACAGCTCAACTTCCTCCAACACATCCGCACCCTTCTCAAAACGACGGGGCAAGCCGCTGTGGTTCTTCCCGATAACGTATTGTTTGAAGGGGGAGCCGGAGAGACCGTCCGTAAAGAGTTGATGAAAACAACCGAGCTTCATACTATCCTGCGATTGCCGACCGGAATTTTCTATAAACAAGGGGTCAAAGCTAACGTCCTCTTCTTCGATAACAAACCCGCTTCAAAAGACCCGTGGACAAAAGAGATCTGGATTTATGATTTCCGAACAAACATCCATTTCACCCTCAAAAAGAACCCGATGAAGCTCGAAGATTTGCAAGACTTCATCACCTGCTATAACCCTCTCAACCGCCAAAAGCGCGAGGAAACGTACAGTGAGGCGAATCCCGAAGGCCGCTGGAGAAAATTCTCGTATGATGAGATCATCGGCAGGGATAAAACGAGCTTGGATATCTTCTGGCTCAAGGATAAAAGCTTGGCAGATCTGGACAACCTCCCCGATCCTGATATTTTGGCAAACGACATCATTGATGACCTCGAAGCGGGGCTAGAGAGCTTTCGGGAGATTTCGGGGATAGTTGGTGAGTAAATTAATCACTGAAGGTTGGTAAATTGTTAAGTTGCAGAGAATTTAATCAAATCAATGTTAACTTGGAAAATAGAAGTGTTGAATTCACGGCACAGTTTATACGACCTCTACATGTCGTTATGGCATCCTCATTGCATTGCTATAGTGATTTCGATTTGACATTTAAACATCATCATGATTACTTTTGCAATATGTCCTACCATGCACCTATTAGTGTCGATACCCAAGATGGATTATCTCATTCAAAAGCCATTCAATTAAGATCATCGGATGACAACGGTGAACAAGTTCGCAAAGTTACAAAAATCATTAAAGACAATGCTTACCTTGATGATCCTACGATTGATGCATTGAATGTGATTGTTGCTGAATTATTTAGTAATTTCTACGATCACGCAGAAAGTGACCAACCACCAATATGCTGTGTACAGTCATGGAATAATGGATTTGTCGAAATAGCCATCGCTGATAGAGGTATTGGAATTGAAAAATCTATGGAAAGTATCATGGAAAATTACCCTGATCAAAACCCTTGCCGCATTGCTTGCCAAAATCAAATCAGTAGTAAGTATGGTCAAAATCATTCTGGGTATGGGTTGTTTTACACAAAAAGATTTATCGAGCAAAATAAAGGTAAATTATTCCTCATTTCAGGTAAAAACTGCTATTCGATCGAATCATCTAAAGAAAAAGATATCAAATTCAGCATGGGTTGGAAAGGGACAATTATTAGGCTAATAGTCAATCAAAATGTATCTATAGCTTCAGAAAACTTCTTTCAAATGATTGCGCGAGAACAAGAAGGTGATGATTATGACGAATTCTTTTAAAATATCTGAAATATCCGATGGCTTATTGGGACGAAGAGAAAATGGTGAAAAAGTTAGAAATAAAATTCTATTGCTGGCTGAAGAACTGGGTCATATAACTATTGATCTTGAAAATCTTACCAGTATCTCCCCTTCCTTTCTGGAAGAGGCACTTGTCAAACTGGTAATTCACTATGGTAAAGACGAATTCAAAAGAAAAATTGAATTTGTAAATGTTACTCCGTCCATAAAAAACACCATGAATTCAATGCTGGCGAATCAATTAAGAAAATTAAATGACGACACAACAAAATAATTATCGCAAAAGCCTTCTGCTAATTCCGTGCTAAGTAAAATATATAGCTGTGTATATGGCTATATAGGTCACTCACGTTGTCTTAAAACTTTTGTTATTGAAGTGTAAAGGATTGTCTAAAAGGGTAGAGAAAATCATCGCCGCGTTCCAGGCGTGCGCCTTCGACCACTCGGCCACCTGTCTATAGGAAGAGTGA
>CAZCSO010000045.1:0-6822 GCA_964501315.1 uncultured Candidatus Izemoplasmatales bacterium
GGTAAACTCTCTCCGCGTTCCCATTTGGAGATGGATTTATCAGAATACGATAGTTTATCGGCTAATTGGACTTGCGTATACCCCAATTTTTTACGATAAGCGATTAAGTTATCGGCCACTATGGCTTTTAGTTCGATTTCGGTCATAATACAAAATAGTAGCATAAAAAACCGGCAATTTCAACTTAAAATCCTGAGATTCTACTCAGAAGAGAGTGATTTAACCCCACTCTCTTATAAGATAAATCAAAAATAGGATAATCGACTGGATTTTTAGAGAACAATCTAAATACCTTTTTGTTATCATAAAAGTAATTTTATGATGAGAGAGGAAACCTATGAGACCGTATACGATTTTAACCGACGCGTGTTTGGATTTGCCCAAAGACGTCATTAAGAAATTATCCATCCACGTCGTTCCGATGATTGTGACCATTGATGGTAAAGATTATTTGAGCGACGCCAATGAGCATGAAATCACGTATCATCAATTTTATTCATTCCTAAGGGATAACAAGATTGCGAAAACATCACAACTGAATCCCAACGATCAATACGCGGCGATGAAATCGATTATCGAACAAGGTAGCGATGTGCTCTGCATTTCGTTTTCGAGTGCTCTATCAGGAACGTATCAGTCAGCGGTCTTGGCCCAGAAAGAATTGATGGTTGAGTATCCCGATTCGAAAATCATTTGCATTGATTCATTATCCGCATCGATGGGATTAGGATTGTTGGTAACCTATGCGGCCGAAAAAGCGAATAAGGGCGAGTCGATTGAAGAAGTTTCTCAATGGGTGGAAGCCAATAAGCTGAGATTGTCGCACCTATTTACCGTCGGTGATTTGAATCATTTAAAACGTGGCGGACGGTTATCCGCTCCCAAAGCATTTATTGGCACACTGATTCAGTTGAAGCCCTTGCTTCACGTAGACGCGGAAGGAAAACTCGTTCCCTATGCCAACGCGAGAGGACGTCAAGTTGCCATCAAACGCATGGTTGAACGCTTTGTAGCAACGGTTGAAAAACCCGAAGAACAAATCATCTATATCTCTCATGGCGATTGTTTGGAAGAAGCGTTATTGATGAAGGATGAAATTCTAAAACAAGTCAAAGTCAAAGAAGTTTTAATTCATTTTATTGGTCCCATCATCGGCGCACATTCCGGACTAGGAACCCTCGCATTGTTTTATTTGGGCAATGAACGAATTTAAGTTATGAGCGAAGCAGGTATGCTTCGTTTTTTTTTATGAATAACCATTTTTTAGTGTTGATTATTTAAGAAAACGTGTTATCATATTAATGGCATATGTCATCTATTAACGACATTTGTGTCATCAAAGATGAAACCTTTATGAAACACTCAAATCATTCAATCAAGAGAATGTCATTACCCTTTGTGATTCGGTACATGGGTCAATTTCATTTTTTGAAAGGACTACTTTCCTTGTAGAATGGGAGTGTTCTTAGTTATGTAATAGAGGTACGTATTAATAAAACGAAAGGAGAACGTTATGTTTAAAAAAATCATGGCTGCTTTCTTGTGTGTCTTGGCATTGACGCTCACTGCTTGCGACAAAAACACAGTTGAGTATCCAAAAACGTATGGAAACGTTGATGTTATTTCTGCTGAGGAAACCAAATCAGGCGTTATTTTAACCCTAGAAACGGATGGATTCCACGGTACGATTCAAGCGAAAGTAACCATTCAAGAAGGCGCGATTGTTGCTTATCAAGTGGTCAGCCATTCGGAATCCGATGGTTATGGAAAAACATTGATTGAATCCGGTACTCTTATTCAAGCGTTCATCGACGAATCGAGTGACTTGGATGCGTTGGATGTTCAAGACTACTTGGATGCTGAAGCGGGAGCTACCATTACAGGTGATGCGTTATTTGATATCGCATTAACGGCTTTAGAACATTACAACGAAGATTACAAATAAAACGGGCTTTTAATTTTTAAAAAAATATAAATAGGAGAAGAATAATTAATGAAAAAATTACTTATGAGTGTCATGGTTTTGGCATTCGCATTTGCATTACTCGGTTGTGAAAAAGCAACAACCACAACCACGACAGCCTTTACGGCTCCTGAAGCCATCACGATGGCTGAAGTTGACAATTATTTAAACAATCCCGATTTTCAATTTGTTGATTTAAGAAACTTTGATGACCAAATGGCTGATGGATGGATTCGCGGCTTTGAAATGATTCCATTCTTTGATTATTTGGAATATACCGAAATTTTAGTTCGTACCGACGGCAACTGGAGTTTTGCTGCAGAAGACGTTCTTGACGAAAATGCGATTAAAGCGTTATTTGATGAAGACAAATACATCGTTTTAATGTGTGCTTCCGGAACCCGTGCTGGATTTGTTAAAGATGCATTGGATTCATTAGGATACGAACACGTTTACAACGCTGGTGGATTAAGTGGCTATGATGGCGACAACATGGTTTTAGGCGATGGCTCTTACGATTTCACGATGCCCGCTAAAGAAATGGTTGATCCACTTCCAGATGAAATTTTAATGAGCAATTCTACGATTGACTTATACGCAAAACGTACCGATGTTCAATTTGTTGATCTCCGTAACTTCTCGGATGTTGTCAACGGATGGCATCATGATTCCATGGTTATTCCATTCTTTGAAATTTTAGAATCGCAGAATATTTTGGTTCGTACGGATGGCGACTGGACATTTGCTGCAGAAGACATCAAAGACGAAGCGAAATTACGCGCTTTATTCTGCCAAGATAAAAACATTATTTTATTCTGCAAGAGCGGAACAAGAGCAGGTTATGTGAAAGCTGCTTTGGAATCCTTAGGATACGAAAACGTTTGGAATGCTGGCGGATACGATAACTACGCTGGCGGCGGATCTGGCACCGGCGGAGGCTGCTAAGATGAAGAAGGTTTTGGGAATCGTTACAATCCTATTATTTGCAGTTGCATTAATCGGTTGTGACAAGACAACCACTACCACCGAAGCATCCAGCAGCATTGACATGACGGTTTTGAAATTCCCGCATTTGGACGGTCATGGTGCGGAAGTTATGAAAGATATGCCCATCTTGTTTGAATACGAAATGCGCGACTATGTTAAATATCAAATCGCTTTTGTATCGTGTACGTGCCGTGCTCCCAGAGATAATTTTTGGAGTGTTGCATACGTTGATGTTTCCACCGAAACGGGAGAAATTTTATACATGTCCTTTGATATCGATTCAAGTGGACATTACGAAGCCGGTGTTTGGGGCGACTCAGATCCAACGCCAACGGGGATGACCTATGATGATTTTAAAACGGATTTCATTCCTTGGTTAATTGGCAAGACCTACGACGATTTGGATGGTATTAACGTATTTTATAATGACATTCCCGATGTATATGCCGCTTATAGCAATACGAAAACGATTGCTGAAACGGATTTAATTGATGCATTTGCAGGAAGCAGCGTTTCGACACACACGATTATTCGTGCGACTAAAACGTTGTTACAATATCACGAAGCAACTTACATGGACTAATTTAAAGAGGGCATTTGCCCTCTTTTCATGCTTAAGGAGACACAATGAAAAAATTACTGATTAGTTTGATTGGCATTCTATTTTTCGGGTTAGTGGGTTGCACTACAACCACCGAAGCCAAGCGTTATGCAGATTTTACCCATATGGATCATTGGGATCAATTGAATGATTTGACGGATGAAGAGACGCTTCTTTATTATTATTCGCCATACTGTGCCATCAGTAAAAGTATTGAAGTAGCGGTATCTGAAGCCTTTGTGCGGTTAGAAAATGCCGGTGTTCCCATATTATTAATTCATGAAGGTTTAATCTACGAACAAGGAACTCAGCCATTAGAGATTATCGAAACACCGTCGATATTGGTGTACGAAAACAAGACGTTCCAAGAAATTATCAGTGGATCGATTCCCGTGCTGACTTATTTGGATGCCAAACTAGAGGCGCTTGATGATTAAAAAGGGAATTGCACTGATTATACTCTTGATTCTAGGCAGTGGATTGGTATCGTTTGTTCATGCCGAAACTGTAATTGTCATTCATTTCTTTTATTCGAGTACCTGTACGGTTTGTAAACAGGTCTCGGAATTTTTAGACGAGTACTTACCAACGGAAGAGAACGTTGTATTAATCAAGTACAACATCCTTGAAGGTGGCGATAACGAAGCATGGTTTCAAGCCTTAAGCGACGCATTTCAACGTGAAACGTTATCGTATCCGTACATCATTGTGGGGGGTAAAGACTTACAAGGTCTCTATGAAATCACCGAGTTCTTACCCGATTTAATTGATTATTACCAAGAAAACCCGTATTCGGTGGACATTGTCGAGAAAGTCAAAAATGATCAGATACTTTTGCCGTCCGACTTCTTAACCGAGTCGTTTGGAGATTCGACGATTATGAAGTTACCCTTGATTGGGGATATCGACTTGACGGAATTTTCCTTGTTGCTGGGTGCGGTGGTGATTGGGTTAATCGATGGGTTTAATCCGTGTGCCATGTGGATTTTGATCTTTTTAATCACCCTGTTGATTAACCTTAAAGACCGTCGAAAAATGTGGCTTTTGGGATTGACC
Source organism: uncultured Candidatus Izemoplasmatales bacterium (assembly GCA_964501315.1). Lineage (GTDB taxonomy): Bacteria > Bacillota_I > Bacilli_A > Izemoplasmatales > Hujiaoplasmataceae > UBA5603. Next base: position 4,608 of record CAZCSO010000045.1, read on the forward strand.
TTTATCTTAACAAGTGGGTTAGTCTATTATGTGATTATGATGAGTTGGCTTCAGGTTGTCATTCACGTAGCGATGATCCAGGCTTTTCAAATCAGTATTGGTGTTTTATCCCTTGTTTTTGCTTTTTTCAGTCTTCGCCATTTCATCAGACAAGCCACAGAACAAGTGGGTTGCGAGGTAACAAACGTTGAATCCAAACGGAAATTGATGACGCGAATTAAAACGATAATCCAAAAAGAACAATTGTTGCTAGCGATGGCAGGCATCATCGGTGTTGCGTTGACGGTGAACTTGATTGAACTAGCCTGTTCGGCGGGGTTACCGGTTATCTATACGACCATGTTGGCCTATCATGATTTGTCACAATTAACGCAAGCTTTGTATATAGTGATTTACGTCTTGTTCTTCATCTTTGATGACTTGTTAATATTTATCTTGGCGGTCGTTACATTCAAAGTAACAGGCATTTCGACGAAGTATGCGAAGTATTCGAATTTATTCGGTGGGCTCATTATGTTGGCATTGGGTATTATTCTGATTTTTTTCCCAAGTGTCTTGTTATAAATGAAAGTTCGAATTTTTCGAACTTTTTTTATTTCACAATGTATGAGTTATTAATTATGTGTAAAATACATGCATTTTCCATTATAATGATATAAGATAATGAGTAAATCATATCATGTTTGATAAATGATTTTTGAACATTGTTTTAAAGAATCGATCGTACAAATTGATTTACAACCTACGATTCGACTTTAGAAAGGAACGACTATGAATACCTTACCTTCCAATCCCTATGTTTTAGTCAGTTTCATGAATACGCTATTAAGAAATCGAAACAAGAACTTAAGTGATGTCTGTGAAGAGTTTGACATCAAAGAAGAGGAGCTAAAATCAAAATTAGCTTCCATTGGGTATGACTATAACCCAACAACAAAACAATTCCAACCGATTCACTAAAAATAAATACATAACCCGTAATTATCGTATATGGTATATGATATAATGAACCAAATGATTCTTATAAGCATAAATCAATCATTCTTGAGGAGAGCGCATTCATGAAGAAAAAAATGGGTATCGTGCTTTTGGTGTTTATGATGGGGGTTCTTTTGCTTAGTTGCGAAAAGATACCGGAAGAAGCGCAACAACTAATCGATCAAGTAGAAACTATCGATCGTACGCGTTCATCCAATGTCGATCTTTATATTTGGGGTAGAATGGGGACCTATACACGGAATTCCTATCGTCTGTTTAATGCTGATTTCCCACAAACAAATGTCAATGGCTTTATTGATTGTCAAGATAATTTCGGTTATTTTTATTCAACTCGAAATAGCGAAACAATCGGAATCATTTACGAAGGCAGAAGCCATCAACTCTTAAAAAGTGAGTTTGTGGATGATGAAATTGAAACCATCGAATTGGATGAAACAAATACCCGGGACTTATTTTTAGAAAAAGTAAAGGATTTTGGTTTCTTCGTGCCAACGTATGGTGATTTCTCTTATAATCCTGATGGAACCATTACCTTTATTAAAACGGAGTTAAAAACGATTTATAAAAAGAATCCAACGTTTTTGACGGATGTTTTACGACTGACCGAAACCGAAATCGATGAAAATTTAGACGAGGAAGTCGTTATAGAGATTAATCTATCGCTGGATGATCGTATCATCTTTGATTTCAACATCGATCATTTCCTACGTTCCGACAAAGACTTTGCCGAACTGTATTCGGAACTCGATTATCGAATTGATGTTCTGATTCGAGAAACGATGACGTATGATATCAACTTAGAAACGATACCTAATCGTTCTTATCCATCGGATTATCTGGAATGTGACATCGCCTATCAAGTCGGCAGTCCCATTAACATGACAGTGAATCCCAATGGAAAAACCTACGTAAAAATGGAATTAGAAGCGGGAGATTATACCATTCATTTTGCAGGCGAAGACACCGGTGTGACGAAACTGACGCTCTACGATGAATCGTTTGTACCCGTTGACTACGAACAAATGGTGACGATTGAGGTCAGTGGCATCTATTACTATGAAATCGAAAGCGATTCCCATAAACCAACAGAGGGGAAACTCTTTATGGACCCAGGTTTATCCGCCGATTATGCGAATAGCATCGCAGGAACGATATCGTCAATGTCCCCCGATGAATCGAGAGACATCGAATTGATCAGTTATGCTCCAACGGACGG
>CAZCSO010000046.1:0-6449 GCA_964501315.1 uncultured Candidatus Izemoplasmatales bacterium
CATCTAATCGATATTCACATTCTGCAAACGTTCGTGTTTCCTCTTTAAAGCATCCTGTTAGCGTAAAAATAAGAATAAATACGAAGATTAACATTAGTTGTTTCATATGGTTTCTCCTTTCACAATAATGGTGGAGATTAATGGTTATCGATGTCCAAATTCATTACAAAGTCATATAAACCACGTGTATGATGCATATCTGGATAGTTGCGGTACACTTCATAGCCTTTTTTGAGGGACTCTATATCACTTATGCATAATTCAATAAGTTCTAATTCCCATTCTAATGGACCAATCACATACGCATCAAAATCAACAATAGCAGAGATCGAATCGTTATTGAACAAAAACTGGTTGGCCGAAATGTCCGCCATCATCAAGACATACCCATCGGTGTGAAAATCTTCATCGAGTTCATTCTTACAAAAATTGGGTAGTTTGTCGCTTTTGACGTTTTGCAGTAGGAAGTCTCTCAATCTTTTAGGGAATTCATCACTACTCTTTGCCCCCGGAAGTTCAACAGCATCAACATTCATACAATGATTGTATCCGATGAAACACCCTAACTGTTCTTCAATGGATCGATTTTTGGGAAATTCATCGGGTTCCCAAATATCGCCGCCCATGAAACTAAAAACACTAATTTTTAAATCCTCGTCGACACCCAGTAATTTAGGGCAGGGGATATGAGGATTTTTGCTAAGGATTGCTAAAAGACTGTTCATACACGTTCGTTGTTTTTCAAAGTTTGATGAAAATAAAAACTCCATCTTCTTCCAAAATGGCGACAACGTATCTTCATTTAAATAGTGTATTTTGACGATGACTTTGCCATAAGGCGTATCCAAATAACCGGTGATGTTCGTTGAAACTGAAATCTCAGTAATCTCATCCAAATGATTTTTTACATACGTCATCAGTTTGTCATTCATCAAAATCACCTTCACAGTTCAAATCTATAAATCTTGAAATCATTTTTAATAATAACTAATTTATATCATAAATTCCCTATTTTTTCAATTAGACAGGGATAATCGAAAAGAATTTAAAAAGGGTTTGAACTCGTGTTCAAACCCGATATTTCAATATGGTCGGAAAGACAGGATTTGAACCTGCGACCTCTTGGACCCCATCCAAGCGCTCTACCAAACTAAGCTACTTCCCGAGCATTATTGATTATATCAAAATGATAAGAAAAATACCATCTTTTTTTATCAAAAATCAATAAAATCTTCGATTGACCACGTTTGTTTGATGGAACGAATCAACAGAGCCGTTACCAATAAATCAGCGGATCCACCAAAACTCTGCGAATGGGCAACACACCAATCGGTCAACGCTTGAATTTCTGATTTTGAAAAATCAGTTAGCGATTCAAAGCGTTGAATGACTTCATTACGTTTTTCAACTGTTTTTGAACGTTTTGTCAATATGGTATCATCGGAATGAACAATGGCATATCGTAATGCTCGGTAATAGGATTCATTTGAATCGTCAACCAATAGTTTCATCATCGCTTTAACCGTAGGATACCCCTCGAGCGCTTCTTTTCTGGCCCCTCCCGATGTAATTAATGGATGAGTGAGTTCTTTTTCTAGCGGCGTTGCCAGTTTTCGAATGGTCGTTGATAACAAGATTTCTTTGTGTTTGATTCCCCACATAAAAGCAATCACCACAAAACCAACATTAAAGATGAGTCCTTTATAACAGTTTACACCGCCGGTTGATTCCATCATCGCGTCTTCTGCTTCAACGCCTATTGTTCTGGCAATCGTAAATAAGGATTCTTCATTCGATGAATTCCAGGCCGCTTTCATCATCGTAACGAAAAAGGGAAGAATGGCTTCTTGAGCACGAATCATCAAATGATAATCCATGTCATTATGAGAGCCGTTTGACTGAGGTGTCACCAATCCAAACTTTGGATGAAGATTCAGTTCCTTCATCATTGCTTCCTTAATCAGTGGTAACATCAATTGAGTTGTTGTATTAAGTGTTTCAGTTTCCATATAAGAAAGCAACGATTCGGTTGAATGGCGCTTTGTTCTTGAACAATCGAACGCCCTGTTGCCGCATATATAACACTTGCGAGGATGTTCTCGGTTCAATGAAACAGTAGCGTCAAAAACATCGATATCCACAAATCTGCCATAGGGGTACGATTCTTCCCATTCAATCATTCTTTGTTTAAAATCCTTCGCATCACGATCAAAGGCATAAAGGATTGCCTTCCCATCATCGCTATCAACCGTCTGTTTCTTAAGATAGGGAAGTTCATCCAATTTCTTTTCAAAATACGATATAATAAGTGTTGCCAAAAAAAAGCGTTTATCTAATCCGGGAATATTGGCTTTCAAAGAAACCACCGTCGGATAGTCCGATACAAACGCTTCAATGATTTTTGACCGTTGTTCACGGGCATTTAAAATGTCATTTGTTGGATAATTTTGCATAGTGAGCTTTCATCATTTCTTTTAAGAGCGGTTTTGTGGCTTCGGGAACGAGTTCTAATGCCTCATCAAACTGACCGGCAATCATGTACTTTCTGACTAAAGAGGCGGATATGACGACTCCTTCTTGTTTAAACCGTTTTATTTCGACAAGTTTATCCTTGAGCGTGTCTTTTAGAATTTGATTGTACGCAACCATCACCAAATCGGTTTCATCACCCACATGACGAGTTGATAAATGAAGTAGCGGCATGAAGTAATCACGGAAAATCAACGCATCGAGTTTCGCATGCTCTCTTTCGCGTTCGTTCAATTCTTTTAAGAAGTACGACGGAAAGGTTGATTTTGAGACGATGTAATGTGTTGAGGGAATAACCAGTATGTTATCAAACGGTCTTAGTGCTAAATACACCAACGAAAAACGTTCCTTGAACGTAAAGACCGATTCGTCGGTTTCCACGACGAATACGAGTAAATAGTCATGTTCCTTGGCTGCTTGTTCGATCAACTGATAGTGTCCTAACGTCATCGGATTACAATTGACGACCAACGTGCCGATGTCTTTTTTCATCACATCGACGCCCCAGGTCAATTCCATCCGTTTGCGAATGGCTGCGATGGTGGATTCAATTGTCTCAACGCCGCCTTCCATGAACGCAACTTTATCCGTTTTAGCCAGTAATCGAAACCCTAAGGATTCGAATACCGATTGATATATCGCTTTTGTAAATACGTGATAATGATAGATTCCTTGGTCTGCCAGCATCCGTATTGCAAAAGATACCAGTTGCGAAGCATAATTTTCACCCTGATAGGATGGATCAATGGCCAGACCTTTGATAATGTGATGATCCAAAGAAAGCGTTGCGATGATAGTTCCCGATTCTTCCATATAATACGATTGATCCAAAGACGAAAAACCCAAATCAAATTGGGCTAAAAAGGATTCAATCGCTTGTTTTTCGGATGCTAACAACGCTTGTTTTATCATAGTCTACTCCCATCGATATAAGGTATCGATGATGGAACCGTCTCTGTAACGAACCACACCAATCGATTGAATGGGTTTTAGATCGTCCTTAGGTATTCCCGCTAACGCATGAGCCATATTCAACAAATTGTGAATGGTAACGATTGGAAGGCGTGATGATGATAATTTTTCAATCAGATCAACCCGTTTCGGATTGATGGCGATACCGCGTTCGGTTACCACGATATCAACGTCTTCACCCGGTGTCGTGATGGTTCTAACGCGTTCTTTGATAATCGGTAGCCGTGCTTTTAATAACGGCGTCACGATGACGGTGACCTTCGCTCCGTGGGCAGTATCGGCATGGCCGCCGGATCCGCCGATGATGTGTCCCATGGAATCCGTAGTCACATTGACGTTAAAATTAAGATCGATTTCCGTCGCGCCTAAAACGACAAAGTCCAAATCATTGACGACGGGATGATCTTCAAACGGATTACCATACTTTGAAGAGGAAATCGCCACATGGCGACGATTTTCACGGTACGACTTAACCGCCCTTAAATCAAAACACTGAACGTCATAGAGGGTCTCGACCAGATTGTTTTCCAGTAATTCAACGTATTGACCGGTGATGCCGCCCGATGCAAATCGAGCTTTGATTTGGTTTGCAATCATCATCTGTTTGACGTATTCCACGACCGCAAGAGAGATGCCACCGGCACCCGTCTGCATTGAGAAACCTTCTTTAATCATTCCGAGTTCATTAAGAACCTTCACCGTATCTTTTGCGATTTTTCGGCCGACCGGATCTTTGGTTAATTTGGTTGTCCCTGAAACAATCCCTTCGGCTTCTCCGATTTTATCGATTTTAACAACGTAGTCGACATACTGATGATTGAGTTGCGCTTCTACAATCGAATCGGTCAGATAATCCGTGACAAGCACGACGGTTTTCGCATACATCAAATCAGGAATAGCATATCCGAGCGTGCCACACGCCGCTTCACCGAATGCACCCGATCCGTTTCCTAACCGGTCCACAGCCGGAGCTGCAATAAAAGCTACGTCAATCGGCAGATCGCCTGATTCAATCGCGCGAGCTCTTCCACCGTGCGTATCCATGATGAGTGGTTTTTGCAAATAACCGGCTTCAATCGCATCGGCGACCGGTCCGTTAATATAATTCGTAATAACGTGCGTAATTTGTTTTGTTCTAATCAATTCAGCGACGGGTTTATGAACCGGAAAGAACGATGAGGCTGCGAACGTCAAATCAGAGATTTTTCGGTTTTTAATAACCTCACAGACTTGATTCATAACGTGATCACCATTTCTTAGATGATGGTGAAACGATAACGTCATCCCATTAGAGATCTTTATAAGATTGAATAACTCATCCAGTGAATCCAAAAAAACCACCGTTTCGGATGGCGTTTTCGGTTTAATCAAACGCCGCTTTTCAGACTTGAAAGCGTCGCTGGATGTAAAGTTTTTCATGGTCATTATTTGAGCATTATCGGATTTATTCATTATCATCGACCTCCACTAGTTGATAGCGGGCTGCTTTTTCAAGCAATTTTTTTGCTCGTTCAACAACGGGTTTATCCACCATCTTGCCATCCAAACTGAACACACCACGATGAACCGATTGTGCTTGTAAATCCGCTTCAATGATGCGTTTTGCATACCGTATTTGTGAAGGTGATGGTGCGAAGGTTTGATTGATCAAATCAATTTGATTCGGATGAATGGCACATTTCCCACTCATGCCCAACTGAAGCGCATGACGCGCATCCCAATCAAAACCAGTATCGTCATTGGTGTCGGTAAACGGCGTGTCGATGGCCTCAATGCCATTTGCCTTACACGTATACGCCATTTTTGATCGCGGATATTCGATTTCAACGCCCGTTTTGGTTCGTTCAATCTCCATGTCTTGTGTTAAGTCTTCGGCGCCTAACAATAATCCCGATACTCGGGGCTCTGATGCGATGGCTTCCATCTCGACGACCGCTTTCGCAGTTTCGATAATGGGTACGATTTTGAGCCTGGTTTTCATACGTTTGGCATGTTCAAATGTTTGTAATAGTTTGGTCAACGTCCGAACATCCTGAACCGTTGCTTTGGGCAATACAATGCCTTCAATGTGATCGCATAAAACCATTTTTAAGTCTTCGGCGCCCATTCGGGTCGTGGCCTGATTAATACGTACATAAATGGAACTGTGAGGATTCGATAACGTCTCTAGATAGTGGGTAATCAACCATCTCGCCGCATCTTTTTCTTGAATGCTGACAGCGTCTTCCAAATCCAATATGATGGCATCCGAACCAAAAATCAATGCATTTTGCAGCATGGCAGGATTATTTCCCGGAATAAAGAGATAACTTCTATGCATGCATGGCCTCCATACGATGAAGCGCGGTCAACAACCGGGCTTTAATGGTGTAATCCAAAGCACCCTTATCCTGACAAGTAACCTTGAGGTGGGTGAGTTCCATCGATGTCAAGGTGTCGGTAATTAACTGAACGATTTGATCATGGTAAAAACGATCGACAATCGACGTTACCGTTACCTCCAAGGTTTCGTTTTCCTGAATCGTGATAAGACAGTCGTTAGACTCTAGACTGCCCGCGATTCCAATTTTCATAGACATCATCCTTTTTTTATCTGGAATTGGCTAACGCAATGACGCGGTTCATGACATTTTTAACAATCATGAAGCCATCATCAACCGACATGCCGGGTTTTGCCAAGCACTGATCGGCTTTGCAAGCAATGGCGATGTTGGTTGTGGTTTCCGAAGATAGGTTGGTCTCATTGCACGTTCCGCCGCAATAGGATCCAACGTGTTTTTCATTACAATAAAGAATCGCTTCAACAACGTTGTTCACGCCGCCCAAATCGGGGGTTTTGATTTGCAACATATGGCCGGCATTGGCGTCGGCGAAATCTTTGATATCTTGAAGCGTATTGCACCATTCGTCGGCGACAATTTCCAATTTCGAATGAGCATCGTTCATCC
>CAZCSO010000047.1:0-6191 GCA_964501315.1 uncultured Candidatus Izemoplasmatales bacterium
TGCGCGATGTGATGTTTGTCGATTGCCAGGATCGAGAGGACATCGGCCACCGTCGCGGCTTCATAGAAATATTTAGCAAGGCTCCCCAGGACGTCGGTAAAATCGACACTCGGGTATTTCTCGGAGCAGGGTATTGTTATGCGGATCTCGTCATCGATAAAATGGATTTTCGGTGAGACCCCCAGAAACTCTCGGAGTTCGACCAGCCGGTCCATCATCGGCTGGGTCAGGAGGTAGCGCACGTAGATGGGATCGTCGCAGATGATAGAATAGTACCGGTTGAAGCGGTCATGATCCATCATGTGGTGGTTTTGCCCATAGCCGCTGTAGGGTATGAGGAGTAGGTAGGTGCGGAAGCGGATGCGGGGATAGAGGGTGATGGCCTCGCCCCGGAAAATGGTCACGGTGTACTCCCGCGTGTGGGTCGTGGTGCGCGTCTGCGTCTCACCCTCAGCGTCTGTATAGGTTTCGGTCTCTTCGTACTCTTCTGTCTCCACGTAGGTCGAGTGTACCTCACACGTCTCGAACCGGGTTCCGTAGTAGGAGCCGATGACGGTGTCACTACTGAAATAATCATCCCCGTACCGGTATCCGAACCGGGTCGTGAAATCATATTCATCCATCCCCTGTGGATCGTATGACCACTCCTCGTAATAGTGGTCATGGAATCTCGCTATGGCATCCTGCACGATGGTGCTGCTGAGCTGATAGTTGTAGGGGCGTTTCAGGGTGACACGTCGCGGGAGGGCGTATCCATACCCGAGTGCCGCGCTCATGAACACGATCAGGACAGGGATGAGGATGGAATTTCCCCATACCATGACGCCAAGGCTGATCAGTCCCCCTGCGGCGTAGATGTATCTGGGTGAGCGGGAGACGACGGCAACGCTCGGTGAAGCTTCCGCCTCGATCTGCGCTCCGTAGCGCTCCATCACCCCGCGATAGGCCGCTTGTACCGGATCGGTGCTCATGATTCGAACAGGTCTTTGAGATCGGGCAGCTCTTTTTCGACGTCGCTGGCTTTGAAGACGGATTTGGCCTCCAGCTTCATCCATTGGGCCACGAGGTTGGAGGGGAACATTTCCCGGGCATCGTTGTAGTCGGTCACAGCCTGATTGTAAACGCGGCGTGCAGCGGAGAGCTCTTCTTCCAGAATCGCGATGGTGCGTTGAAGGTGGAGAAAGGAGGCGTTAGCTTTAAGGTCGGGATAGTTCTCCACCGTCATCGCAAATTCGCGCAGTACGCCGCCGATTTTCATGGAGAGTTCCGATTTTTCATCGATCCCCAGATCGGGGCGAAGGGACTGAGCGCGAAGCGCGGTCAGTTTTTCCATCAGAGAGCGCTCGAATACCGCGTAGTTTTGGACGACACTGACCAGATTTGGGATCAGGTCGGAGCGTTTTTTGAGGATCGCGTCGATCGAACCCATCATGTTCTCCACGTCGTTTTTACGCGCGATCAGCGTGTTGTAGAGATGGATAGCCGTAACGGCCAGGATCAGCAATATGACTGTAGCTACAGCCGATATAATTGTTGCAATCATAAACATGGGAACTCCTTGGATTGGATAGACGGTATCGTAACGAAGCCCCACAGGCAACTGTCTCCCGGAAAAATTCCTGAAAACGGCGATTTATGGGTACTAAAAGTTCCGCAGGCTATAATCATTTCCAATAAGACAAAGAGGATTCAAGTATGACCCAATGTGAAGTGCTCATAGAGTGCGGAACCACCTACCAGCCGCTGACGATCGGGCTACAGCTGCTGAAGAATACCCACGACATCAAACGCGTTCACATTCTGACTACGTTCAGCGCCTATGAGGGAGCGATGACGATCGTAGAGGAGTTCTTTCCCGATTTGAGCGTCATTTATTACGGCGAGTTTGTCGATGGGGGAGGGCGGCTGGAAGACCAGCGCGAATACCGCTCCAATATCGAATCGGCTTTGCGGTTTGCGAAGCACCCTGTGATCGGACTCGTCGCCAGTGGCACCAACTGGATGACATGGATCTTTTCGCAGATGATGCATTCTCATCCGTGCTACTACGTCAAAACACGTAAGGAGTTCGAGGACAAATGTTTTCTGCCTCAGGAAAATATCATCGGTGTTGACGAGGAGGGGAATGTCTACCGTCACGAAGGTTCAGTCAGTTCGTTGATGCCATTGCAGGGCGAAGTTAATACACCACGTCTGTATGTTCGTGACCGAAAGATCTCTTTTTTGGGGCATGAGGTGTGTCTGACGATGCAGGAGGCAGCGATGTTTGACTATCTGATACGATGTGGAGGTAAACTCTCTTTTGATGATGATCACACCGAGCCATACAATGCGTTTTGCGAATCGCATGAGGATTACGATACTGAACGCAGTTTAGTCGAGGACTTTACCGCCCGCTTCCGTCAAAACGTCTCCAAGATCAACTCCAAGATCGAGGAAGCGCATCCGATTGTGGTGCGCCACCTCACGATCGAGCGTGACGGCGAGCACTATCGCCTGCGCACCGTAGAATCACTCCTCTAGCCACTCTTTCAGTATTCTGGATATCTCTCCATGCGCCCATGAAGGCGGAGAATGCCCGCTCCACCGGATCGTTTTGACCCCGCCTGGGGCCCGGATTTCGACCATATTTACGTGTTTTTGCCGTATCAGCCGGATCAGCATGGAATTTTCATTGGACGTGGAAACACACGAGAGATGGAGACAGTTGGGGCAGGTCGACGTGGCACTGCCTGTCCACACGGTACTGCAGCGGCTGCACAGGTGAGTATGCATTCCCTTCCCCTTTTTTCCGGCAGTATAACCGGGCGGTTGGAACGGGGAGGATTCGGGAAAATTACGGAAGCCGGAAAAAATTGCGTACCAGATTGGTAAAACGGATCGGTTCGACGCGGGTATCGTAGTAGACCTCGATGTCACTCATTCGGGCACGGCGTATCGTGGAGGTGTTGAAGTTTTTCGGGACCGGTTTGCCGGTGTAAGAGGATGGATCCGGCGCCGCATTCAGGAGGATCGCTTTTGATCCTGTCCCAAACGTGTCGATCAACCCGTCGTATTTGTAGACCAGTTCCAGCCCGTCGAGTTTTTTCATCAGTTTGCATTCGACAGTGTAGATGCGGTTGTTGTGTGTCATCAGGATGTCGAATTCGTTTTTGACGCGGTGGGTATCCTGGATGTTTTTTTGCTGGTCGAATTCGATTTTTGCGCTCATGGCGATGTCGTCGAACGGAAGATCGTAGCAGAGCCAGAAGATGTACTCTTCGAACAGATTCCCCTGCAGATTCATTTGCTCGGAGGGTATGAGACGGTTATCCTCATCGACGATCTCCATCTCACGAAGAATCGAGAGAATGGATTCATATTGTTTAATATCTATTGGGTCTTGGTTCGTGAGTGCATCCCGGACGGTGATGAATGCATGGTGGTTTTTGAAAAGTGAAAGGATCATTTCCTTGCGGTGGCGGATGGAATGGGCCCGTTCCATTTCAAGAATATCATAGTTGAGAAGTGTGGTGTAATCATCGATACTTAGGCGCGAGGAGAGTTCCGAGCGGGAAAGATTTGTCCCCTCTATGAGGGTCTGTTCGTTTTCATGCGCATCATATACGACAACTCTACCGCCGTCGGCGAGGACGAGATTCGAGAGGATCAGTGAGAGCGATGCAAACCCTTCGGTCGAGTGCAGAAGGATCGGTTCGTCGTGCGAAGCACGGATTTTGTAATAGACTCTGAGGATGTCGTTTTTGCTGTCTTCGTCCAGGACAATATTCTTTGTTTCCCATTTCAGGTCATTCGTGTCAATGAAACGTAAGAGGCCATTGTGAAACTGTTGCGCACGGCGGACATCGTCTGGCGCATCGTCGTGGATAAGAATGTGACGGGTAATCTGGTCTTTGTATTCGTTGATGATGGGGCTGAGGATGCTCAGATCGTCGCCAAGCAGGCTGATGAGAATCATGTCTCTCCTTGTGTATTAAAGAACGGTGATTATAACCACGATCCCCTTATTCATCATAATTGTTGTGGTCGTTGTCGTCATTCATATAGAAAAGCCACCACCACAGGATCAAATCGTCGTCATCGACGTCGCTGTTCCAGGCACGATAAACCAGAAAAGCCATCAGAGTGCCGCCAAGTAGCAAGAAAATTTCGAACATAATTTCTCCTTTGATATAGCAATATTTCAGTCATCATTTGTCGTACGATAGACAATGGCTGTCTGGATCTCTCCACGCATCAGACCATCAAAATAGGTCATAAAATACATATATATGGCAATTGGGATGGTTGATCCTATCTCTTTGATCTCCAGACCGGGGAGAAGGCTGCCGGTAAGATACTTCATGCCTGCAGCATACAGAACCATCGTGATCATGAAGATCAACGGAGAAATGAGTCCACGAAAGAGAATGATCGTAATCGTGTAGATCACCGCGACATTGAGGGCGAACCAGACAAATTTCCAGAATCCGAATGCCAGAAAGAAGTTCATTTTTCCGGCATGATCATCCATGACGTATATCAAAGCGTTAAACAAGACCAGAATCAAGAATTGAAAAACGAGTGTTGATGTAAGCCCTCTCCAAAAAACAAGCATCACATAATGAAGAATCAAAGAAATGACGGTTTTAATATTATCAGATTGCACGCTTTATCCTCTCTATCAATCATCAGATGCAGTACTCTATCTCCAATACCAGGGGATTAACGTTTTGGAAATTTTTCTAAACTGAGCAGTTGAGATATAATCCTTCAAAAATTAACGAACGACACGGAACTATGAAAAAAATATTGCTTATTGAAGACAATCCGAAACTTTTGCAGCAAAAGTTTGACGAAATTCAAGAACATCTTCCCTATCCGATTATCGTTGCGGAAAACTTCGCCGAACTGGTTTCGGTCCTCGAAGCGAAAGCGGATGAAGTCTTCATTGCATTGCTCGATTACCATCTCGATGGAGCAAAAGAAGGAGAAGGGGTCTCACTTTTGTGCAGTCACAATATCCCGCTCATCGTATATACCGAAAAGTTCTGCAATGATGTGCGTGAAACTGTCCTGGCACAGGGGGCATTGGAATACCTGATCAAAAAGACCAATTCGGATCTTTTTTATACGTTGCGGTTGATAGAGCGAACCTATAAAAACAGCTTTATCAAAGCTTTGATCGTGGATGGTTCGGAAGCTCTGCGGACGCAGCTGACCTCCCATCTGGAGGGATTCGGCATCCAATGCCTTCAGGCAACCGATGCAGCGACGACGATGACCCTGCTGGAAAACCATCCCGAAATCAAACTGCTGTTGATCGATCTGGACATTCACGGGGAGATCCAGGGGATCGATCTGGTCGAAGATGTTCGGGGACGTTACAGCAACGGCGACCTTAGCATACTGGGGCTTACGCCGCACGGCTACAACAGCCCCATGTCGATAGAGTTTCTGAAAAAAGGGGCAAACGATTTTATCATCAAGCCTTTCATCAAAGAACAGCTCTGCCTGCGGATCATGCAGTCGCTGGAAATGCTGGACATGATCGAGGAAAAACATCAGCTCGCTTCGACCGATTTTCTGACACAGCTCTACAACCGCCGCACACTTGATCAGATGGCTCCGGCATTGATAGCCAAAGCCAAAGCCGAGGGAAAATCGCTCTGCGTCGCTATGATCGACATCGATCACTTCAAAAGCGTCAACGACCGGTTCGGTCATGCGGTGGGTGACAATGTATTGAAGTTTTTGAGCCGACAGCTCAAAAGCAGCTTCAGAGGCGATGATATGATCGTGCGAAACGGAGGCGAAGAGTTCTGCGTCATCCTCGAACATGTCGGCGATGAGAAAGCTTTCGAACTTTTCGACGGGTTCCGTGACAAGATCGCCTTGACCCCATTTCAGGATGGGGAGACCGTGATTCCCCTGACGGTTTCCATCGGGATGTACTGTGGCCTGAAAGAGACCGTTGAGGGGATGATGAAGATAGCGGACGAGCGTCTTTACAAAGCGAAATCTTCAGGTCGAAACCGTGTGGTCGCTGCCGACGCATGATGATGTGCAGGTTGCATGGGATATATTTCATGTATGTCTATGATAAAACTAGCAAAATTGGAGATTAAAGATGAAGATTCGCGTTTATTACGAAGACACCGATGCGGGAGGGATTGTTTATCACTCCAACTACCTCAATTTCTGTGAACGGG
>CAZCSO010000048.1:0-5856 GCA_964501315.1 uncultured Candidatus Izemoplasmatales bacterium
ATCGACAAGCGGGTTGAGAGAACGTGTAAGTAAAGAGGTATGTCTATGCAAACAATGTAGCCATCCCCGAAATCTTGACCAATTTTAGGCGGACAATTTCTTGAATTGATTATGCCTTTCCAGAAATTGGATGGGGCTTAAATCACCTAATGCTTTATGAGAGCGATTTTGGCTTTGCCTTTAAAAGAGAGTAGGAAATGGAACACGAGGACTTCGTTAGGTTTTGCATCTGGCGCGTCGCTCGCGGTGTGGACCATGAGTGCGACGGATGCCATTATGTTCGAAGGGAGCCCGGAGTGTTTAAGTGCGACGGAATCCAGTCGTATCATCAGCTACCACTTTTTCATTCCGCGCGGAGCAGCTGTTTGGGGTTGTTCCGTCGTTGCCTTTTGGGCTTCTGCGTCCACCGATGGATCGGACTTGCCCTGTTGAGAGATAGCTGGTTGTTTTTTGACACTCACATCGCTTTCTGAGTAAAAGAATGCCAGGCGGAGTTTTTCATCTTGGTAAAACATCCGCAGTGCGGCAGCCAAAAACGCCTTCTTATTAAGAACGCGCCCGTAAAGATCCGCGTCTTCGCCGGTTAGGCGAATCTGGACGGAGGTTGAAGTTTTTTGCTGGCTCATAACTTAAAGTATCCCCGTACGTTTCCGAACTCATACGGAGTTTCGGAGAATTTAACGTTGTCAGGAAGATCAGCGCCCTTGAGGAAGTATGCGCCACCACCAGAAAATATCACCGCTTTAGCCTTACGAAGGACTTCGAGACTTTTAGTACGAAGCTCGCCTATGATGAAGGCATTGTAGTCTTCTTTCAACTCAATGATCTTGTCGGAAAAATCGACTTTGTTTCCAAAATTCATGACATTGCCGCGAACAAAGATGTCTTTTGCTTCTAACTCGGAAATTGGAGCGTTGAGCTCGCGCTTGACGATGGCCTGAAAGACGGTGATGATTTTGTTGGCACCGATAGGATCAGCGTAGGAAAGGTCTTTGCGCGGCGTTCCGTCTTCGAACACCAAGAAGTCGAATGTGTTGTAGCCAATATCGACGACACAAACCATGCCGTCCTTATCGCCTTCGAAATCGTTAAGGACGCCCTGCCCCTGTGCCCATAGATCAACGAAAGGTTCGAGTGAGACGTTATCGACGCTGAAATTGCACATGGTGGCGAGGAAGTCATCGGCTTCATGCCAGTTCATGATTGAAAGCCCCGTTGCGATAAGAATCGGCTTCTTAATGTCGAGTCTTGCTTTTATGATGGCATGGTAGGCGATCAACGGTCCGTAGTAGGAAAGGAATCCATAGCTGCGGGTAGAGATGGCGTAGTTTCGAGCTCTCTCGCCGACGAAGTAGCGTTTGCCGTTAAAGAGGTAGGAGTCAGGCATTGAGTCGTCGCCGAAGTTTAACTGAGCCTCCTTTACCCTAGCGACCGCCGATGGAAATTTGAACACGTTGAGCGATCCGTCTTTGTTTTCGACACACACTTTGGTGTCTCCGTATCCGATATCGATTGCGATTTTTTGAAATTGTGACATGGTTTGGCCTCCTTGGTCTGGCTGTATTATTGGTTTGGTTCTGCACCCTGTGATGCAATGGTTAGAGCTTCCGCCCGGCCGCCTTTAACGTTGCGGGTTGTTGTCCCGCCGAATTACGCTTTTGCGTTTGCAACAGCGTCTTTAAGACCTTTAGCCGCTTTGAACACGACAACGCTTTTAGCAGGGGAGAGAACTTTCTCTTTTGTGCGAGGATTCATTCTCATCATCTCTTTGCGTTTTGAAACCTTGAAGGTTCCGAATCCCGTAAGCGTTACTTCCTCACCCGCGGTCAAAGCCGAAGCAAGCAAATCGATAACTGCGCCAATGGCCGTGGTCGCATCTTTTTTGCTCATGCCTGTTGCGGCGGAAACCGCCTCGGCGAGCGCCTTCTTGTTGATGCCTTTTGTATCGTTCATGAATACCACTTTGGGTTGGTTTTGGGTGATAGTAATTTACACCTCAACAATATGTATAACGTCCACAATCGAAAAAAATAGGTGTTTTCAAAAATATTTTCAATTTTTTCATTTATTTTGCTTTTGTGTCTGCAATACTTTGCAATGTTTCTATGCACTGTCTTTGATGGGCTATGATAGGTTCTATGAAGTGGATACTGCCAGGAGGCAGCAAGAGCGGGCCTTTAAAAGAAAGAGGTTTTATTCTGCTTGCTCGTTTCAATAATCTGTTCGAGCCAGTCCAGATCGTCATTCACAAACTCTATCTTTCCCCGCCCACCGAGATCGCAACAATGCTGTGGATATTAATATCGAGGTATCTTTCGGCAAATTGACGTACTTTTGGGCTTTCTGTAAGGGGTGTATTCATCAGACTCGGGATGGAGCAAAGTAAAGCGTTTCATGGTCTTCATAGTGAGAAATCCCTCTCTCATTTTGGTGTGGGAAATTATGTCGAATTTCGGACGATTGAAGTGGACGATTTTTCGGACGATTTTTTTGGACGATAATGGGGTATATATATACGAAGTATATGTAGGATGCGACAGAGCCTTTTAAATAAGAGATGTATTTGTTTTTAAATCCCTATTCCTTCATTTGAAAAACCTGCTTTATTTTCGGACGTTTTTTTAAAGGTTGTTTTTTAAAGAGCTACAAAACTACATCTATCTGTTCTGATTTTTTTTTTGAAATTTTTTAGCGTGTGAAGATAGGCGTTATACATATTGGAGAATAAATTCAATCGTAAGAAGATTTCCGTGATACCTGCGCATCATTTCTCTCAGATTCCTACTTCGCATTATCGTGAATTGCAGTCCAAAAATCCTGCGAAAGCCTCAGCATTTTTACAATACGTAATCGACAACTTCGAGAATGAGATGTTGTCCGTTCGTGGGCATGCATCCGCTTTTTTCTGCGATAGGAGCCGAATCTCTTCAAGCGCCAATCCTACGAACGATTTTTTTCGAAGAGATTGTTCATCATCATGTTTTTTTGAATCGCCATAATAAATGCGCAATACTCCAAAACACTTTTCTCTACGCTCCCATTTTCCTGGCGAAGTTTATGGAATTGTCCGGTCTTTTCGGCGAGGATTTTGATCCGAGCCACTAAGTCTGTTCGCGCAAAGTGGCGGAGTAAAGCCGACTGTTGTTGAAACGATATTTTGAGAATACGCTCTGTTTCTAACTGTATGCCATCGGGCATTTTAGCTCCTTTCATGCGCCTCAAGAATTTTAAGAAGCGCATTATTGTCTACATCTAAATCAGAGCCATCTTCAAAGAATAATCGGCTCATCGACTCGCTTTTGACGACATTACGAATTGTTTTGTGTATGCCTGAGACGTTAACACCTATCCCTCTTAGGCAATTTTCATTAAAATCCATAGTAGGAATTTGGTTGATCTGTTTTAGGTTAAAATCATCCATAAAATCCTTCCAATTTTCAAGTGTTTTTTTATGCCCATTTAGTAGATGAGCAAAAATAGTTTTTTTCCATAAGCGTTCTGACTTTTTGGGCATCAGGCCATCTTGTTTGAGCCATGAAATAAACTCTTCAAAAAGTTCTTTTGACACTTCCATTCTTCTTCCTCCTCTGTATGGTTATATTTATTGTGTCAAATTCCTGGACATCCTGTCCGCACATTTTTGACAGCATGTAAAGTTATTTTACGGGCTATGTTTTCGCAGTTCGAACATTACGAATTCTGAATACCAAAGCTGCGTTGTTCTAATGTGATTCGTATCTTGATTAACTTCAACCAACCCTTTACCTTGAAGCTTTTTAATGATAGATATCACTGTCTGACGAGATAGGCCAAAGAACTTTCCAAGCTTTTCCCTGCTGGCATAACACCACCCACAGACTGAACTTTCGGGATTATGGCTCAGATGATAAATCGCATCAGCTAAACAGTAGTCATTATTACTGAGCTCAAAACGTAGGCGGGGATCATGTTGAATGGTCGTGTATCCGAGTTTGACACTTGCATCATTTTTTTTCATGCTGTCTGGACCTGTGTAGACAAAATGTAATCAACAACCGCATCGATTGGGTATCTAACCATGCCATTTTTGGAGGATTTTCCATCTTTAAAATATTTGGGTCCTAGTCCTGATTTTCGGATACGGTCAAGAGTTGCTGTACTTGTACCGATAGACTCGGCAGTTTGTTCTCTCGTTAGATTCAATGAACTGTATTTTTGAAAGAGCAAATTCAGGAGCTCTTTTCGTCGCTCTTGATAAGTCATGTATGAACATCTCCTTTTTTGTATTTCACTATATGTATAACGTGCTCAAAGGAATGTATTTGAAAAAACGGCAACTTTTAAAAAGAAAGATCATTTAGGAATATATGCTTATGAAGAAAGTCACAAGCAAACACGCCGAACCATTCAAACAAGCCATCCTGGGCAGGATGAAACTGATCAAAGATCATGTTCTGACCATTACGAGCGATAACGGCAAAGAGTTCGCATACCACCAGGAAATCAGTAGAGCCCTGAAAACGGACTTCTACTTCGCACACCCCTATCTATCATGGCAGCAGGGATTAAACGAACAAACCAACGGATTGATACGGGAATACTTTCCCAAAGAGACAGAATATCAGCGACAGAGACATTATCGAAGTGCAGAACAAACTCAACAACAGACCCAGAAAAGTGTTGGGATATAAAAGACCGGCGGAAGTATTCTTCGATACAATTACCAAATCTTATTCAGCAGCTTGATCATGTTTTGCAGTTTCTACTTGAATTGGCGAACAATAGTCAGAATCTGTCAATGGTGTAACATAGGTGTAACAAGAAGTTTATTTACTTACTATCAAGAGACTAAAACATCGTATTTTAGGGGATTTCATTAATACAAAAAGTGGTACCAGTGGGCGGAGCCGATACAGACGTTATTTCGTATAATATTAAAGTAATTCCGAATAGTCATAAAGTACAACAAAATAGGGATTTATAAAATAAAGGTATGCTATCATATAACTACCAAATAAATCAATGTAATCATTTACATGGGTAGCAAAAGGGTAGCAAAATGGCAAGGATTAAATCCAAGAAGTATGACGGCGTATATTACAATGAATTACAGAACGGTGATAAAGCCTATTCCATTACTTACAAGAATAATGAAGGTAAAAAGGTATGGCTCAAAGTTGGTTTGCACAGCGCCGGAGTACGCGAAGCTTTTTGTAAACAACAGCGTGATGAAGTATTAAATAAACAACGATTAGGGGAAGAACCCCCGGCTATTGCTACCCGTAAAAAATCAACAACACTCAAATTCTCTGACGTATGGGAAAAGTACATCGAGAATAAAGCGATGGTGGAAGCGTTACGCAATGATTTTCGAGGACGATATAATCGTTATATGGGTCCACTTATTGGAATCGAACCAGCACATACTTTGAGCAAAGAACACCTCAAAAAATTTCGCGAGGACGTGCAAAAAATAGCCAAGAGAAAAGATCCCAAAGGAAACGCCCTACTCTCTCCCCGATCAGTTGATATTATGATTACTGCAATCGGTACTGCTTATAATTATTGGAATACGACCGTAACCAATGAAAAGGATAAACTGGTTAATCCAGTGCCATCTCTCAGAGCCGACGATCGACAACACGTTACCAAACAAGATATGCAAAAGCGCGACATACGACGGGAACGTTTTTTGAAGCGTGATGAAATCACTCAACTGAAAGAAGCTGTTAAAGATATTCCGATGGTACGATTATTCGTCGCTATCTCTTTATCAACCGGTGCACGTCTCAGCTCAGTATTAGCCATACAAAAGACTCATATTGACATGGAGAACCGAACAATCACTTTATTCAATACTAAAGCCGGAGGAAGCCG
>CAZCSO010000049.1:0-5576 GCA_964501315.1 uncultured Candidatus Izemoplasmatales bacterium
GCGTTTTATAACGTTCCGCTCATTCATGAGTTTTCGAGCGAAGCAATATCGAATGCGATTGGAAAAACCAATCGCAAAGTCATCGTTATCACCGATCCTGCTTTTAGCAAGATGATCATCGAAGCGATGGAATAATTAGAAAGTAGGTGTCTCTATGAACAAAAAACCGTATCCAAAGAAAAAATCCAATCAATCGTCGTCGAAACCCTCTGGGAATCGACCGAAAACGCCTTATCAAAAGCCCATTCAACCTCCCAAAGTAGAGAAAAAAGTGGAAGTCATCTTTTACAAGGATGGATTGACGGTTTCGGACTTAGCCGATCAAATGCAACGTCCGGTATCAGAAATAATCAAAAAATTAATGTTTATGAAAATCATGGCATCGCAAACCCAAACTTTGGATCGCGATACCGTTGAATTAGTATGTATGGAATTTGGTCTACCCCTTCAAGATGAAGTCATTACCGATTTGACAAAGTTTGATGAAATGGAATTTGAAGACGATCCCAAAGATCTTCAAGAACGTCCTCCGGTTGTGACCATCATGGGTCACGTTGACCATGGGAAAACGACGTTACTCGATAACATTCGTCACAGTCGTATTGTTTCATCAGAAGCAGGGGGCATCACCCAACACATCGGAGCTTATCAAGTCGTTCACCACGGCAAACCCATTACCTTTATCGATACGCCTGGTCACGCCGCCTTTACAGAAATGCGTGCTCGTGGCGCAAAAGTGACGGATATTATTGTTTTGGTCGTCGCTGCCGATGACGGTGTCATGCCACAAACCAAAGAAGCCATTGACCATGCTAAAGCAGCCAAAGTTTCGATTATTGTTGCCGTCAATAAGATGGATAAACCATCGGCTAACCCCGATCGTGTCAAACAAGAACTGGCCGATTTGGATTTGATTTCGGATGACTGGGGCGGGAACACACCGTTTTGCTATATCTCTGCCTTAAAAGGAACGGGTGTCGACACGCTACTGGAAACCATTCAGTTGGTTGCGGAAATGATGGAGTTGAAAGCCAATCCAAAACGTCTGGCTATCGGGTCAGTCATTGAAGCCAAACTTGATAAAGGGAAAGGCCCCGTTGCCACCGTTCTCATTAATTCTGGGACGTTAAAAGTAGGCGATCCGATCGTGGTTGGATCAACCTACGGAAAGATCCGTGCAATGGTCGATGACTTAGGAAGAACCGTCAACGAAGCCAAACCTTCTCAAGCGGTCGAGATTCACGGCTTGAACGATGTTCCGCTCGCCGGCGATCCCTTCATGGTCTTTAGAAATGAAAAACAAACCCGTGACATCGCTATGCAACGCTTAGAACGTCAGGTTAAGGCCGATCACGGATTAACCAAAACGATGTCGTTGGAAGAATTCTTTAAAAAAGCAGAAAGCAACGAAAAAGAATTGCGTTTGATTATTAAAGCCGATACGCAAGGTTCCATTGAAGCCTTCGTTGGCTCTATTGACAAAATTAAAGTCGAAGGAACGACGATTGACATCGTTCGTTCGGGTGTCGGTGCCATCACCGAAACCGACGTATCCTTAGCCGAAGCGTCCAAAGCCATCATCATTGGATTTGACGTTCGTCCGCAAGCATCGGTTCGCGACACGGCCGATAGCAAGGGTATTGAAATTCGTTTGTATGATATCATCTATGAAGCACTCGATGACATTCAAAAAGCGATGAAAGGTCTTTTGGATCCCGTCTTCGAAAAGAAGATGATCGGAGAAGCCGTTGTTCGCGAAACGTTTGTTGTTTCGAAAGTAGGAACCATTGCGGGTTGCTTGGTTTCGTCTGGTACGATTAAACGCGACTCCTTAGTCAAGGTCATTCGTGATGGTGTCGTCATTCACGAAGGAAAATTGGCGTCATTAAAACGATTCAAAGACGATGTTCGTGAAGTAAAAACCGGCTACGAATGTGGCATTATGCTTGAAAACTACAATGATTTAGTTATCGACGATGTCATTGAAGCTTCCACGATGCAAGAGGTCAAAAATGGCTAAGGTTGATCGGTTAGAAACGTTGATTCAACGGGAACTATCCCTTATACTTCAACGTGAAATCAAGGACCAAGTCGGTTTTATAACCATCACTGGCGTTAAGGTGACCAACGAACTTTCGTTCATTTTCGCCTATTATACGGTTTATGGTGACGAAACGGTTTTAAAGAAAACGCAAGAGGCTTTGGAACGCGCGAAAGGATTCATTAAGAACCAAATCGCAGCCAAAGTCAAAATGCGAAAAGTGCCTGAATTGGTATTCAAACTTGATGAATCCTACCAAAAGGGACTTAAAGTCGATTCGTTATTGAAATCGGTCAAATAATCTGACTCCGGACAACCGGAGTTTTTTTATTCAAATTGCGCCCATGAGTGCTTTTTGATATAATGAATACGAGGTGAAATCATGAACGATCGCATCCAGGAAAAACTCAATCAACTGCCACCTTTACCCGGCTCTTATCAAATGCTTGATGAACTTGGCATCATTATTTACGTTGGGAAAGCCAAAAACCTTAAAAATCGTGTCCGTTCGTACTTCATTGGGTCTCACGATTTAAAAACGACGCGTTTGGTCCATGAAATCGTCGATTTCACTTACCTTGTGACTACCACCGAAAAAGAGGCGTTTTTGCTCGAACTGTCGTTGATCAAAGAGCACCGTCCGAAATTCAACATCATGCTAATGGACGATAAAACATATCCCTATATCGAAATCACGCAAGAACGGTATCCCCGAATCGTTATGACTCGAAAGGTATCGAAAAAGAATAAATGGGTCTTTGGCCCCTATCCCAATGCTTTCAGCGCACGGACAACCGTTGATTTGCTGAACCGACTGTTTCCGTTACGAAAGTGTCATCCGATGCCCAAGAAGCTTTGTTTGTATTATCACATGGGGCAGTGCCTTGGGCCGTGTGTTTATCCCGTTGAAGAAGAAGCCATCGATGCCATCAAAAAGGACATTCGACAATTTTTAACGGGCAACACCAAGAAATGTTTGAATGAACTGGAAACGAGCATGATGGCATGTGCAGAACGATTGGAATTTGAGAAAGCACAAGAGTACAAAGATTTGATAAAGGCGGTTGAAGAGACCACTCAGC
Organism: uncultured Candidatus Izemoplasmatales bacterium; assembly: GCA_964501315.1. Lineage (GTDB taxonomy): Bacteria > Bacillota_I > Bacilli_A > Izemoplasmatales > Hujiaoplasmataceae > UBA5603. Next base: position 3,124 of record CAZCSO010000049.1, read on the forward strand.
CGCAACAAATCCTCTTCAACGATTTGGTTGACCGTGACATCATTCATTACTATGGAAATGGCTCGTATGTGGCCATTACCATTCTTTTCATGCGAAACGGAAAAATTACATTTTCGGATTCGACCATTCACGAATACTACGTCGATGACACCGACCGAGTGCTTGATTATCTCAATCAATTTTACAGTGCTCACTTGATTCCCAATGAAGTGTTATTGCCGAGTACGTTGGATTCGACCTTGTTAGAAACCATCTTCGGACATCATTTTGTACAACCCAAACAAGGCAAAAAAGCAAGCTTACTGACAACGGCTTATGAAAATGCGAAAATCTATTTGGAGACGCATTTGGGAATGTACCTCAATCGGTACAAGAAGACATTCGGTGCCGTTGATTTGCTGGCACAAACATTGGGTATGGAAAGCATTCATCGCATCGAGGCATTTGATAACTCCAATACGCAAGGTTCTCAACCGGTTTCCGCCATGGTTGTCTTTAACAATGGCATTCCCGATAAGAAAGCCTATCGCAAATACCTCATTAAAACGGTGACGGGTCCGGATGATTATGCGTCCATGAAGGAAATCATTTACCGACGTTACCAACGTCTCTTGATGGAATCAATGAAGGACCGGCCTGATTTGATTATTATGGACGGCGGATTGGGACAGGTTCATGCGTGCAAAGAAGTATTATCGGAACTCTATCTCGACATCCCTGTCATCGGACTTAAAAAAGATAACTCCCATAAGACTGATGCCATCATTGGGCTGAATGAAGAGACGATTGTCTTAGACCGACATTCGCCTCTTTATGTATTCTTGACGAAAATCCAAGACGAAGTTCATCGTTTTGCGATTACGTTTCATCGGGAAAAACAATCAAAACACATCTACGCCTCAATTCTTGACCAAATCCCCCTCATCGGGAAAGTGACCAAGCAAAAATTACTGGAAACCTACAAAACCATCGAGGCGATCAAAAACGCACCCGAAGAAGAACTCAAAGCCTTGGGACTGAGCCAGCCGGCCATCGAGAATTTAAAAATCGGTTTAATCGCAACTTTCTCAAAAAATAAGTCATCGAATTAACATTTTGTGATACAATAGTGCTAGGTGAAACTATGGCAGAATTTGTTTACGGCCCGCTTCATAGTGTGATGATTGAGCATCGAATTGTCTCGATCAAACATCGCCATCGAGTGGCCTACTATTACATGTCTAAAGGACTTTTTAATACCTTCATGCAGTATTTGAATGAGGGTATTTATTTGTTTATGCACGTCAGTGAAACGGAAAAAAGAATGAAGGTCGTCATGGCCAAGACCGTTGAATCGTTGGATAAAATCATGTTTCCTGACCGACAGAATCCGCAAGTATATTACGATATTACCCTCATCAAAAGTGGCATAAAAACCATCATGAATCAGACCAAACCCAAACTCTTTTTGGATTTGGAAATGTCGATGCCTCCGTACCATGATTACGAACACTTTGTCTCTGAAATCATTCAATGCGGGGTCGTCTTGGTCAACGAAGCGAACGAAGTCGTTTTGAAAGCGTCTAACTTTGTCCTACCGACCTTATTTCCAGAACTCTCCAGCCGAACCAAAAAATTTCTTCACATTACTCAAGAGGACATTTCACAGGGGATTACCTATGAAACGTTTTATCGATGGTTGGACGATTTGTTTAAAAAATACCAGCCGATGGTGGTTGTTTGGGGCCAAAACGATTTGATTGAAATCAAAAAATCGTGTCAGCTTCATCATTTACCGGATATCACTCGACACGTTCAGTTTATTGACTTACTCAAACTTCATAAGCATTATTATCGATTAAAAAACGATTTGGGTTTGTTTAATGCCTACAATGCTTATGCAACCGAGGATTTGGATGTTCAGGTCCATGACGCTTTGGAAGATGCGTCGGTCACACACTTTATCTTTGATCAGTTTCGAAGCGTTTGCAATAACGAACGACGGATTGAAATCCATCAATAACGAAAAAATACAACATAAATAATACACAAAAATCATTCATAAATTTACTTTAAACTTCAAATTAATTTTTGAAGTTTTTTTAAAACTTCACAAAAACTTCATAATTTAGTAGAAAACAAAAGCAAGTTATGATATAGTATGATTGCATTTTATCGAACTATTGACAATAAAACCGTGAGGTGCGTTGTTATATAATTATGTTGCAACAATGGGGTGATTACATGGTTTATGCGCTGACTGTCATATTATTGCTTTCAATTACAGCGCTATTGATTCGATTAGTGGAAATAAAACGACTGGAATTAACTCGGCTGTTAAAGGTGTTGAGCGTTGTTCTTTTTGTGGTTTATCTCTTTAGGCTTTTTTCATCTGATCAAATCGATACGACGTTCAATTTATTAAAATTACGAGGGGCTACCGATGCGGTAGAAGCCACATGGTTATTTCCCGT
>CAZCSO010000050.1:0-5471 GCA_964501315.1 uncultured Candidatus Izemoplasmatales bacterium
ACCTAATCCCTTGTAACTAAAAATTGGCTGATTATAGCGCAAAAATGCTTGGATTCGGTTTTATTTGCATGAAATATCGCGTAAACGGAAAAATCAAAGGGGGTGAAAAGGAGGAGGCAAGGAGAGGCGGACGGGAAGAAAATTTCTTCTTCCCTCCGGATTAGAACCGCATCATTCCCTGCAAGAGGAATTTGTTGGAGTTGGTGTGGAATTCCGCTTCGCTCTGGGGGCGGCGTTCATCGCCGAACCCGTGCGCAAGGGTTGCTTTAAGGTCAAAATTGCCGTAATTCATGGCATACCCTACCCCGACGGCATTGAGCGTGCGGATATTATCGTCACTGTTAAACGTCATATCGTTTTTCCATACTTTGGCATGGTCCAAAAAGATGCTGGTGCTATGGCTGATCTGCCGCAGCGACGGGAGAGCGTAGATCAAATCGAGGCTGATCGCATACCCCTGGTCGCCGCTGAGTTCGCTGTCTTCGTAAGCCCGAACGCCGTTGGTTCCGCCTACCGAGAGATCTTCGGAAGAATCGAGGTTGTTACCGAAGCTTTTTTGGGCTTTGCAAGTGCTCTGGAGGGTCATTCCGTCCCTGAGGTACTGGCTGTGCAATGCGTTCAGGGCCAGTTTGGTGTAGTTGCCTCCCGAATTGAGCCCCGCATCGTTGGTGATGGCCGTACCGTTTTTAAGTCCCAGATGGCCGATCGTGTATCCCGCCGAAGCATACAGGCTTCCGGGAAGGCCGGCGAGCGAGGTATTACGTTTATCGCTTGCCTTGAGCGTCAGGGCGTCGAGCTGTTTTTTCGCTTCATCGACGCTGCCGGGGGTTCCGCTGCTGTCCTTCATCTCCTTGTGGTCATACGATGCCTCGAGGGTCTGCGTATGGACGCGGGTCTTGATTGTCGGGTAACTGACATAGGCGCTGTAACTGTCGGTCCGTCCGTACGCGTCGTAGTTCTCGATCTCATCAAGGGTATAGTCGGTCATACTGAAGCTCACCCCGCCTTTGAGTCCCGAATATCCCAGCGGGCGATCATACCCCAGGCGGATGTTTTTGAGATCGGCGGTGTTGGAGACGAGCCCGGTTATACTCAGGGTATCGCCGATTCCGGTGAGGCTGTTGATGTAACCACCCGCACTCAGACGGTTCTCTCCGGTGTAGCGGCTTCCGTAATTATCGACTATGGCATAGCCGTTGTATTTGGGCGTCGGGGAGACGGTGATGCGAAAGTCGCTGGTTCCGACTGCCTCTCCCGGGTAAACTTCGGCGTTGGTCACCTGCGCACCCGAGAGATCGTTGATGAGGAGCATCTGGCGCTCAAGGCTCATCGTGGAGACGATCTGACCTTGCTTGAGATGGTCCATGAATCCCTGTACTTCGGCGGTATCGACCAGAGAGCTGTTTTTCATGTCGAACGATCCGTACGTCCCTTCGATGATCGCAATCTCGACGATGCCGTTCTCCATGCTTTGCGCGGGGATATACGCACGGGCTACGAAGTAGCCGTTATCACGGTAGTATTTGGTGATTACCGATGCGACCTCTTTGAGAGCGTTGATTCCCAGTTCTTTTCCCTCGTAGGGTTTGACCAGTTCAGCCAGAACGTCCGATCCGAAAACGGTGTTTCCGCTGAATTTGAACGATTTTACAAAGACTTTTACCGTGTCTTTGGCTTCAAGCGGCGCTTTGTATTCCCCCGCTCCGACACTTGGCAGCGCTTTGGGTGTCTCAGGAAGCTTCGGCTGTTCCACCTGGCGGAGGATGTCTCCGGTCGTGGGTGCGGCGGCCATCAAAGAGACCGATGCCAGCAGGGAAAGGGTAATGGTTCGTTTCATCATCGCAGATCCTTATCTTTTCTCATTTTCATTGTTCGGTTCAACGTTCATTCCGTTGTTCCCGCTTCCGCTCACAGCGTTGTCCGCAACGACGTAAAACTCCTGGCTGACCCCTTTGGGAAGGTTCAGTCCCCCGTTTACCAATTCGACCAGGCTGTCGTTGGCCAGCGGTACGCGGATATCGCCGGCTCCCTGTACCGTAGCGGCCGTCTGAAGCTGTTCCATCGATACGGTTTGTACGGGAACATTGCCATCGGCAACCCCTACAAGGTTCAACGTTCCGCCGCCGGTCGTCCCCTGGGGAAGAATGCTTTGCAACAGAGTGTTGTTTTTGGCTTGGGTCTGTATCTGCTGCGGTTTTGGCGCATGCGGTGGAACCGTTAGCGGTGCAGGCGGCGTTACGATTGTCGAGTTGACAATGGTCGTGACGACGTCAGAAACCTCTTTTTCCTGCTGCGCAGTGCTCGTTACAGGCGTGGTGGCCGCCGGCGCGGGTGCGGGTGTTAGATTTGAATAAACGACATTCCATTTCGTCGAGTTATCAGTGAAATAAAGGCTCGGATCATAATTTGAACGCGTTTTGGAGATCACTTCCGTTCCCGGGGTAAATCCTAAAACCGCAGAATCTTTGTATCCCGTATAAACGACGATGCGGTTGGTCGCCGTAGGAGCGGAAATCGTGCCATTGTTCACGAAATTGTTTTCAGCCGTGAAAATCATGCCATTTCCCAAGCCTGTCGAGCTTGCCACGGTAACACCGCTGTCAATGGTCATGGTTCCTTGCGTTCTGAATTCATACGGGTTGGCCAACGATATGTCTCCAACGAATTGAACATTACCGGTTTGAGAAGCCGAGCCGACGGTAATTTTTTCAAATCCGCTTTGAATATTCGAAATTTCGGCCGCTGTAATATCCACGATTCCCGCTGCCGCGTTAGCGCTGCCGCCACCGATTTCAATCGCCTTGGTCGCGTCCCGTGCCTGCAATGCGAGACGGTTGTTTCCAGACACCGCACCGCCCAGATCGATTTTGTTGGCGGTAACCGTTACGTTCGAACTACCTGCACTGAGGGTATTTTTAAAATCGACTTTTGATCCCGTAAATGCTTTGGAATCGAATACGTTGATATCATCCAGATACAGATTCGCACCGAGTGCTCGCCCTCCGCTTGCATCCCATGAACCTGAAATAAATACGAACTTATAGTTTCCATCGGCCAACGCCGTAGCCGAAGAAGTCGTCCAAGGCTGTGCCGTAGCCGAGTTTTTCCCGGTTTTATCAAGAATGACCTGGGTAGCACCCGTCGCCGTATTGACCATGTACCCAAACACGTCATAGGCGTCGCTTCCGCCCGTAGCGGACCATTTAAATGAAATTCCCTCACCTGCTTTGAGGCTGACTTCGGAATCACTGACCACATAAGGACCACGAATGACTCCATAACCCGCCGAGATACTTCCGCCGTTCGATGTCATCTGTAACGAATTGTTTCCACTGCCCGTATCAACGTTTGAACTGACTTGAGTGGTATAGCTACCCGGATACGGGTAATTATCATACGGGGCGCTGCCTCCGGAAGGAACGATAGGAGGAGCCGCCGTGTCATTAGGCGTTGCATATCCGGCAATGGCGCTGCCACCGTTGAGTTGAACCCCGGCATTCGTAACCGTCCATCCTGTAATCGTTGTCGATCCTTGCCCATCCGTTTCAAAGCTTGGATTGTTAAAACCTGACAACGCCGTCAGCAAAGAAACTGCACCGTCATAGATTTGATCGTTGGCAGTTGTAACGGACGTACCGTAGATATTGATGGCATTTCCTTTGACATTCAATGAGTCCAGAGCGGTAGTCGCTCCCACATTTCCGCTGAATCTAACCGTCCCCGCAAGTGCGTCAAGCGTTAAGGCACCGGCACCGTCAATGGTTTCGTTGAAGGTAATATTGCCTCCGTTCGTTTTAACCGAATTAGACGAACCGTTTAGAACCACATTACCGTCAAACACTACTCCCAGAGTATGGGCATTGCTATTTTGCGTGGCATCGATATCCACTCCGTTTTGCAGAATGATGGAGTTGTCGGCAGACAATGTCAACGTCGCATCCCCAGCCATACTTCCGGTGATGATGTCTTCATTCACATTGATGTTATTGTCCGCTTCCAAAAGAACACTCGTGCCTAAATCAAGTGCAGTTACAATTGACGAAGCAGCCACGGTCACATCTCCGCTTGTACCTGTCGTAGCGGGAGTTCCGGAAAGCGGTTCACTTCCGCCCGAAGCGATTGTTATATTGGTCGGATCGAGCAACCACGTTTTCGCTTTGATTGTTGTATCGCTTCCAATGCCGAGTTCTTGTCCCGACGTCTCAACAAACCCTCCTGCGGCATCGATGGTTCCGGATACGGTTGTTTTCCCTCCGTGAGCGAAAAGAACGACCTTGCCCGTCACGTCTTCGAGTGTCTGCGCTTCGATGATCCCGGTATTGTTCACCATACCGTCCAGGATGGTGTTGAGCGCCTGGGTGGTCAGGTAGACTTGACCTCCGTCGGCTTTGATAAGCCCTTTGTTCTCTACCAGAGCATCCATCGTTCCCTGATCGATGGTCAGCTTTACGAGAGAGTTGCCGTTGAGATTGAGACTGATCTTTTCGCCTGACGCCATCTGTACGTTCCCCATCGTCGCAACGATGGTCCCTTCATTGGCTACGGTTTTACCCATCATTGCCACGTAACCGCCGTTGCCAGCTGTAATCGTTCCCATGTTGAGGACGGAATTCTGGCTGTTACCTTCGAAGACATAGTTGCCTGATTGGAAGTTCGCATCGGTAATATTGAGCGTAGAGGCTACGATCCCCCCCACATTGATTTGTGCGCCGTTGGCGAATAAAATCCCGTTAGGGTTGATGAGGAATACCTGTCCGTTCGCGTTCATTGCCCCTTCGATAAGAGAACGGTTGGTCCCGATGACACGGTTGAGCGTAACCGAGGCGGCGGAAGGCTGTACGAAGTTGACCGTTTCACTCTTGCCGATGCTGAAATCCTGCCAGTTGATCGAGGCCTTGTTGGTAGACTGGCTGATGGTGGTAACGCTGCCGTTTTGGCTGATGGTTGCGCTGCCTGTCGTTACGGTACCTCCGCTTGGTGCGGCGTACGCGATGCTCGATCCTGCAAGCAATGCCGACACGACAAGCGATATTTTTCCACCTTTGAGAATACGAAAACGCGAACTGTAATCCGAATTGCCCTTCATCATTGAACCCTCTTATTTGATTGTTCGGGTATTACCCTGTGGTGGAATTATCCGACGATAGAGTTGCAATTGTGTTGCAGATTTGTTGTACGGATGTTGCATCGGTACGTGTATCGACACTCAGACAACAAAGTACGGATACGTTTCTCGTGAAGGAAAAAGAGGGGAACAGAAATCTATCGGCGAAGATGCTCGATCGCTTCGACCACTTCGTCGATGATCCAGTCAGGTGTAGATGCCCCTGCACTGATCCCGCAGAACTCTTTTCCGCTGAACCAGCCGGGCTCGAGATCGTCTTTGCTCTCGATATGATAACTGTCAGGGCAGAATTCTTTGGAAATGGCGTAGAGCTGTTTGGTGTTCGAAGAGTTTTTGCCGCCGATGA
>CAZCSO010000051.1:0-5147 GCA_964501315.1 uncultured Candidatus Izemoplasmatales bacterium
CTTCGTACGTATTGGCTTCGTTCGCCAGGCTAAAGGCGAACACAGAGGGATGATGACGATCGCGAGTGATTAACTCGGAAATCATTTGTTTGTGAATCGCAAGCGTCCGTTCATCGACGGAACCTTTTTGAAACACAATCTCGGAACTCCAGTAGTTTAAACCGACTGCCGGCACTTCGTCGATTACTAAAAGTCCGTATCGATCCGCTAAATCCATCATTTCGTCACTGTAAGGATAATGGCTGGTTCGAAACGAATTAGCGTTAATCCACTTAAGTAATTCAAAATCGCGAAGATTAAGGGCCGAAATCGAAGCCTTACCGACGCCACTGTGATCTTCGTGCATCCCAAAACCTTTCAAAAACACCTTTCTGCCATTGAGATAAAGACCCTCTTCTTGGATGGCGATATCGCGTATTCCGAATGAGAGTGCATAAGCGTCGCAGTCTGTATGGGCAATCAACTGATAGAGCCATCCTTGATGAATGTCCCAACAGAGAGGATTATTGACGATGATTTGGCCTTTTGAGCCGTCTTGTTTTGTCACAAACTGGCCCTTCGGATCGATGAGTTCTACCCACACATTTTTAGCCAAAGTTATGACTTCATAATCAATGCGGACATCCGACTCATAACCGTTCGTTTCAACTTTGATATCGGTTATGGGGTTTTCGGGTAAGGTATACAAAAGAACGTCTCGATGAATACCGGTCAAATTGGCAAAATCGTGATGAATGATTTGTTTTTGTCCCTTCACTTCACCTATGGGCAGAGTGCCAAAATCAAGTCGATTATCCAAAACAATCGATAGACGGTGAGTATAAGAATCATGATCGCCATAGGACAATTCTAAGTCTATGGGTAAAAAATGACCATTATGTACTCCCATTTTTTTCCCATCAAGATATACTTCAGCCCGGTGTCCAGCTGCACCGATGTACAACCGCAATTGATGATTCGTTTGTATATTCGGCCATTCAACGATGGTTTCGTAGCACACCTTGCCAACGTAATCACGGAGTGATTTGTGAGTGGTGAGTTCTTGATAACTGGCTGGAACCGCCATCAATTGAGGATGGGATAACGAATGAACAGGGGTGTAATCGTCAGAAACCGTTTGAAATGACCAAAGACCATTCAAAGAAATGACCTGACGATAACGATTTGGTTTGGGTCGTAACATAGTGCCTCCTTATTGATTGAACGATGCGTAGGTTTTGATGATGTGTTCGGCAACTTTCATTCCGTCGACTGCCGCCGACATGATTCCACCGGCATAGCCAGCACCTTCGCCCATCGGGAATAACCCTGAAACACTGCTTTCAAAGAATTCGTTTCTCAAAATACGTACGGGTGACGACGACCGGGTCTCAACACCCGTTAATACGGCATCTTTTGATGCGAATCCTTTGAGTTTGTGATCAAAATCAATCAGCGCTTCTTTTAACGTTTCGCTGATTTCTTTTGGAAACAGGTGATTAAAATCGGCAAAAACAACACCCGGTTGATAGGATGGCTTTACGTTTCCAAAGGCAACACTTTTGCGGTTTTCTAAGAAATCACCGACACATTGTACCGGCGCACAGTAGGTTTTATTGCCAGCTTGAAACGCCTTTTCTTCCAAAGCTCGTTGATAATCGATACCGGATAACGGATGATTGGTTGGAAAATCGGCCGGTGTGACAGAAACCAATAACGCTGAGTTGGCATTTTTGCCATCACGTCTGGCTTCACTCATACCATTGGTCACAACGCCACCCGATTCCGACGTCGCGCACACAACATAGCCTCCTGGGCACATGCAAAAGGTATAAGCACTTCTGTTTTTACCATGATAAGATAACTTATAATCGGCCGCTCCCAATGCAGGATGGTTCGCGAATTTACCATACTGTGAGGCATTGATCATGGCTTGTTCATGTTCAATGCGTACCCCAACCGAAAACGGTTTGGGTTCTAATTTTACCTGATGATCGTAGAGTTTATAGAATATGGGTCTCGCACTGTGTCCCGTTCCCAATAGCACATGATGGGTAGGTAAGATTTCATTGTGATTAACAATAATACCGTTAAGTTGATCTTGATCAATCACAAAATCGGTCGCTTCGGATTCAAATCGAATCGTGCCGCCGTACTCTATAATCGATTTGCGAATATTAACGATGATTTTTATGAGTTCGTCGGTTCCAACGTGCGGTTTAGCCGCATAGCCGATTTCTGGATTGGCTCCGTGATTTATCAAGGTATCGATGACAAAGCGACAGCGAGGATCGTTAATAAGCGTCGTCAGTTTCCCGTCGGAATAAGTTCCGGCCCCACCTTCGCCAAAAAGAATTGACGCTTTTTCAGTGAACGTTTTGGTTTGATAGAATGATTTCATCGCGCGTTCACGCTCTTCGATGGGATAGCCTTTTTCCAAAACAATGGGTCGGTATCCATTCATCGCCAACAACAACGCCGCAAAAATACCGGATGGCCCAAAGCCGACGATGACCGGACGATCTTTCAGCAATTCCGTTCCTTTTTCGACTTTCCAGGGTTCGTCTTTAGAAACCAGCTTAATATGAGGGTCGGTACTTCCGATCCATTTTCGTTCGTTGGAAACTTCAACGTTGACGCTGTAGACCAAGCGAATATCGTCTTTTTTGCGAGCGTCCACCGCTTTTTTATAGAGTTCAAACGACTTGATTTGATCTTTCGACAATCCATATTTTTTGATGATAAGCTGTCTTAAATGCTCACGTTCTTGATTCGGACGTACGGCTTGATCGAGCGATAATTTCAACTCAGAGATTCGTATCATCGCTTGCCTCCTTTGCGGCATTCTCACCGGCAATAATACCGCTGGTCCATGCCCATTGCAGATTGTACCCACCACAAAGGCCGTCAATATCGATGATTTCTCCCGCAAAATACAAACCTTTTACAAGCTTTGACGCGAGCGTACGTGACTGGATTTCATCGACGAAAACACCCCCAATGGTGGCTTGTGCGTCATCATAACTCTTGAATCCGGTAATTGAAAGTGGCCAATCAAAAAGACGTTTGATTAGTTTGGACTGTTGTTCTTTTGATAAGGCATCTACCAAAATAGCAGATGAAATATCCAATGATTTCAATACCACTGGAATCATGCGCTTATGAATCAAGCCAATCAAACAGTGGCCGATGGGTTTATCGCCCATCCGTGAAAACCGGTCATAAAGGTGCGATGGCGTCATTTCGGGCAATACATTGACGCGCAATTCAAGAGACTGATGTTGATAAAATTTGCGTGTCGCCAACCGACTCAATTGCAAGATAGTCGGTCCGCTGACGCCGTAATCCGTCCAAAGAAAATCGCCTTCTTCTTGTTGAAGAAGAACACCATTTGCCCACAACGAGACGATGGCATGAATTTTGGTTCCATCGAGGGCTTTCAAATACGGTGCATCCACCGTCATTTTTGTCAACGAAGGATGGATGTCGGTAATGTGATGACCCAATTGAGTGGCGAGTGCATAGCCGTTCCCATCGGATCCGCTTTTGGGCATGGCTTTTCCACCCGTAGCTAACACGATTGTTTTGGCTTCAACGATTCGTTGATCCAGCAAACAAATACGGAAAAAGGTTGACGTTTTTTCGATTTTAGTGACCAACGCATCGGTCCATACCGTCAATTGAGCTTGTTCGATTTCATACAAAAAAACGTCTAAAAAGGAAGAAGCTTGTTCCGACATCGGATAGGTTTTCCCTTCATCCTCAATTTTAGGCGTTATTCCCAATGATTCAAAGTAATCAAGGGTTTCACTCGGCCCGAATTGTTCGAATAACGATTCGACAAAATCAGGATGATTGTAATGGTCTTTTGAAGCTTGTGCATTGGTAAAATTGCATCGACCATTACCGGTTGCTAATAATTTTTTACCAATTCGGTTGTTGCGTTCGAGCAATATAACCGAATCGGTGATGGATTTTGCTTTGAGAGCACTTACGATGCCCGCTGCTCCCCCACCAATCACACAGACGTCCCATGGTTTCATTATGTCATCACCTACTTCATCATTATATCACATTCCACGATGTTTTTTTTATCATAAAAAAAAGAGGTTTTCCTCTTAATTTTGTTGCTTAAGATAATTTTCTAAAACCCGACGCATGGCATTCTTGGCATCTTGACGGTTAAGTTTCATTTTGTACAGTTCCTGATCTGCCAAACTGAGGAGTTGTGACAAACTCTTCGGTTCGCCTTCTTTCATCGATATACCGTACGAAAAGCCAATAGAAAGCATCGGATCGTCGTTATAGGACAATTGAGCTAGACGTTCAACGACACTGGATAATTCATCCTTGTTTTCAGTCGGCATTATCAGCAAAAATTCATCGCCTCCCATACGAATGGGTATTAGCGTAGAATACTCTCGCTGAAGCGACTTCAATGCTTCTGCGAACCGCTTTAACAAATCGTCCCCCATGGCATGGCCCAAGTAGTCGTTCATGAGTTTCAAGCCATCGACATCCAACATGATTAAACTCAGGTTAGGATACTTCATGACAAACGCATCTTTCATGGATTCCATGTAATTTCGATTGTAGATATCCGTCATCAAATCATGGGTCATTACGTATTCAAGCTCACTGATGTAATGTTGCGTTTCGGTTTCTTCATAGAACAAATAGAACTTCCCTGTGTATTTAAAAAACGGCAAATTGATGGGCTTTTCCATCATATGAAGGTAGTGTTTCGTTGAATCATAAGAATTTTTAAGGGTATCGGGGTCCGTATAAATAATGGCTGATTCAACAACCTTATCTTTAAATTCCTCAAAGGTCATTTTTGCATCTTTATCCACGTTGAATTGGCGAACCAATTCATCGGATGCATCGACAATAAACCCTTTTTGATCAACAATCAAATACATCTCTCGTAAGTTATCTAGAATAAACGCATTCGCGTGCGAGTAAATAATCATTTTGACATCGCGTATGTAAAAGATGAAGTACATAATCATAATGAGCACGACAAACGCAACGTACGTCGGATCAATGATGAAGGAATAAACAAACAAATGGATGATATTGGCAGTCAGCCCGATAAGAATACTAACAATCATGACGGTGAAGGGGATGACGTCTTGTTCTTCTTTTAAATCGTGATAAAGTCTCAT
>CAZCSO010000052.1:0-5140 GCA_964501315.1 uncultured Candidatus Izemoplasmatales bacterium
GAGATACCGAAAACCTTCAAACAGAGAAAATCGTTTTTTTAGAATGAAGGAGAAAACCCTATGGAAATTTTTATCACTGACTTGGCGGCATATAACAACGGATACCTTATCGGAGAGTGAGTATCTTTACCAATGGATGAGGATGATTTGAAAGCTAAAATTGATGAGATTTTGTCAATCGGTGCTGAAGCGTGTGGAGACAATGATCACGAAGAAATCTTCCTCACCGATTATGAATGTGATTACTTGGAAATCGGAGAATATGACAACCCGTTCAAACTTAACGAAATTGCAGAACAAGCCGATGGACTAAACGACCACGAATTAAAGATGGTTGGATTTTTGCTCCGTAACGGTTTGGTGAAAGACTTCGAAGAAGCGCTAGAAAAATATGAGGATGTCATCATTCACGAAGATTCAACAATGGAAGATGTTGCTTATGACTTCATTGATGGTTTTTATAATCTCAAAGACCTGCCTCCCATCCTTGCCAACGCTATCGATTATCGCAAAATAGGGAGAGCACTTGAAATGGACGGTAGGTATTTTGAAGAAGATGGGGACATCTATGAATATTTGGGGTGAAAAATCACCCCTCTTCAAGAAAAAAATTATTTGACCGCGTTCAATAAAGCAGGTTGCCCAAATTCTATCAATCTTGCATTAGATTTTTTGAAATACATTTTCCAAAATTCTTGGAGAGCATTCATTGTTTTTGGATCTCTATAAGAATCGGATGCTACTTTGCTTGTAGCTGGAACCAAACCAGCACCTAGAACATAAATATTTGCTCCGCCAAAATCAGCAAGCATTTTATTTGCTTCGACAATTTTCATTTCAGCAATTGGGTCGATTTTTTTAACGCCATTCTTTAAATAGAAACTTGTGATAGAGGAGTTTTCTAGCATGTCAGAGACAATAAAAACCGTTTTTTGCTTGGCTTTTGATACTTTAACCGTATTTTTTGCAAGTTCTTGAAGGCTTTTAAGGATATCAGATCGAACAATCGTATTCGTTGAAGCTCCAAATGTTTGACTTATGGAATCGTCAAGTGTTTTTTTGACATACCCTACTTGTGACTTCATACACTTATCAAAACCTTGCAGTAACTTTTTCGGTGTGTCATTTCTAGCATCTTGATTTAAAGGCCAATCAAGCTGTCCTGAATTTACAACACCAGTATAGTTGCCTTGCACAAAGGCAGAGAATTTTGCAACCGTGAAACCATTACCATAATTAACGTTGGAAACACTGTTTTGAATAACGGATTGCTTTAATTCATCATCAAGAGCTGTAGTTTGATCAATAAAGATAAAAAGTTCTTTATTGATTGAGATGTTTTTCCCATCTACTTTTGCTAAATCATAACAACTCTTGATAGAGTTATGTGTCACGGCAAATGCACTCAATGCCGAACACAAAAGTATATTCATTCCAAAGTTAAGTTTACTCATATTTATTACTCTCCATTCAACCCAACTTTAACTTCTCCACCATCTTCAGAACAAAATCTTGTCCCTTCTGGGTAGACTTTGCCACATTTGACACATGTAGGTTTCAATTTTTCAGCACTTACCAATGGTGTTGCATCTTCAGGGCAAAATTTAGTTCCTTGCGGATAATGGCGTCCACATGTAGGGCAAGTTGGATCAACAATGATCAACGATTCTATGTTGGTTGCACAATGTGGACAAAATTTAGCCCCTTTTTGAACTTCATTTCCACATGACGGACATTTTAAAGATTCATTATTCTCAACTGGCTTGACTTCTGGTTTTGGTGTTTGAACAGACAAATTTGCAGTTGCAGCTACATGGTGAGCATGTTCATGTTTAGCATCGGCAACATAATCAAGAAAAGTCTTGGTATTGGTATTGAAATCACGAGTGTCAACACCACCTTTCATTGCTGATTGTTGAAGTTTTTTATGCAGATCCGTCAGACGTCCCTGTGCAATTTTGGCGATATTGTTGCTTTTACGTTGAAAGAAAGTCACAAAAGATTCTCGTGTTGTAAAGTCATGTGAGTCTTTCCAAGCTAACTTGCTCTCTTTTCCTCCAAATCCCCATTTGTATCCGAACAAAATTCCAAGAAATTGAAGGAAAATAAAGATGAATGCTAAAACAATAAATGTTCCCCATCCGCCTTTGCGCTCAGCGTCTTGTTTCTCGGAAAGAGCTTGTTTATCCGCTTCTGATTGGGTATCAGTCACTGCTGAAGGCATATCTCCATAAAAACTTTCATCTTGAGAAGTCACTTCTTCAATCATTTGTTTTTCGAGAACCTGCCCACGAACATAGGTCGCACCTATGGCAACAACAACAATTATAATCGCGGTAATAACTGTAATCAGCCAATTTTTTGTCACTGACGCATTCGCGTTGATACGGTTCAACATTTGAATGTAGTGTGGTTGATTATCATCGAGATGATTATCTTCAAGAGAGACAAGATTACTGCTCGGAACCAACGTAGTAGGCTTGTTGTCTGATGAGTCTTTTAACCACCATGTCCGCACTTTATCAATCAAAGAGTTTTGGTAAAGTTCGTGCCCAGCCCAGTGTGTAAAAAGAACAAGAATGACAGACACCAAAAAGGCAATACCTACAGCACCGTATTGTTGTGTCGACTCACTTGCTCCAGGAATTGTCCAACCAGCCAGTACGTAACTGAACCCCATCGCTTCAACAAAAACCAACGCAACGGTCAATATGGCTATATACCATGGCAGTGGATTACGATTACGTTCATCCACTTTTCCCAAGTAGGATTTACAATTATCATAATAATCGGCATTTTTACTTGCAAAGCGATCATAATGCACCATATAATCTTGACAAAGTTGTTTCTCGCTCAAACGACAATTATTTTTGTCTTTTGATTCATAGTCTTTTGCCAACTTTTGAAGTTCTCCAACTACCGGAAGACCGTAATTAAAGTTAAACCACCAAAATCGCAAATCATCACGATTTTTCCAAATTAAATACACTGCTATCAGCAGTGATACGATACCTCCAAGAAGAAGACGGTTTGCAGCAATAAATGCCCAGTATGCATCCATTTTTTTATCCTTTACTGTTGAGTGACTTTTTTGGTTTGTGTTTCACGGACATAAATTTTTCCGTCTTTACGATAGTATATTTGCTGAACTCCAGTTTTACCATCAGCTGATACAAACATATCTGAGCATATGATTGAATTATTTTTGCGTGCTGGGTAAAGTCTTAGCAGGAGTCCTTTGTCACCCATATAAGTGTTTACATTATTGGGTAGTGACATATCTGGTTGATCTTTTTTATCAGTGGCATAATCTTTCCAAACTTTTAACTCTGGAACTGCCACAGGCTTTGCACCTTCTTTTAAAATAGCCATCGGCATCATCGAAACAAAATTTCCGTTTACGTCTTCGGCAACCCACGCTGTGTTATAAAGCCCGTTGTAGTAATTCCCTGTTGTATATTTAACACCTCTCCCATCTTTCAATTTTTTAATAGTGTTAGCACTATATTCAGGTTTGGTAAAATCATCTTTGCACGATTTTCGATAATTCCAATTTTCTTCTGAAGCATGTGCAGGAGTTGAGAATGAAAAAGAGTCCAACCAACTTACGGCTTTCTTGGGTGATCCAATTTTAGCTCCAAGTGTTGAAGTTTTGGAGCTGTCACCACCGAAATCGATCACTGACGTGTAAACTCCTTTATCTGGGCGAATTGATTTTTTCGGTGTATTATTGGAAACGGTATTTTGAGCGGCGGAAGCAACTGATTCGGTTTGTTTTTTCGCAGTTTTTGTAGCAATAACTTTCTTCTCAGACACCTTTTTTTGAGGTTTTGCATTATCTGCTTGATTTTCATAAGATGGTTTTTTGCTGAAAAACTCTGGATTTGGTGTACGATTTTGAACGGCTTGAACTAATCGATCTTCCGATTTGAAAACAGCAATTTCTACTCGACGGTTCAGTTCTCTTCCCTCTTTGGTCTCATTTGATGCAATTGGCATAGCAGCCCCAGCTCCTTGATAATACAAATTATCATCGCTTACACCTTGTGATTTGAAAACGTTTGCAATGTTTTTTGCTCTTGCTTCAGAGAGTGCTTGATTTTTTTCAATATCACCCGAATCGTCCGTATTTCCGACAATGAGAATTTTTCCATTCTTCTCCGTTTTTGCATACACTTGAGCAAATTTTTTCAACGTAGAAGTTTGTTCATTTGTTAATTCTGAAGATCCAGCTTTAAATTTGACATCTGGCAATGCGACAACGTCAGCTTCCACTCCAAAAGACATTCCACCATCAATGTCTTCAGCTTTAATATCCCCAAGAAGCATTGTAGTTTTGGTTTCTTTTGCTATCTTACATAATTCTTTACGTCTTTCATCAACAGCGCTACCCAACAAATATCCTGCACCAGCACCTAGTGCACCCCCTACATATGCACCTTTTTCTCCACCTAAATAATAACCAGCCAATGCACCAGCACCAACCCCAAGTCCAGTTCCAAGAACTTTACCAGCAATATAATCATCACAAGATGATTTATCTGATATTGTTTGATTAGAGTCGTTCGATGTAAGCTTATTGACACCATGTGCTAAGGTATCAATGGTTCCATTTGCTGCATTATTAAGTTGAGCACAGCCCGTAAGGATTAAGGCAGCAGAGATTGAAAATGCTATCGTTGATGTTTTTGCATAAATCCGCACGTCTACAACTCCTAATAAATTTGAATTATTTATAATCTACAGAGATTATTGGAGAGTATACAAACTAAATTCTGTATGGTTTCTTAATTAAGTATTGAATTTTAAATTTATATTTAGATTGCTTTTTATGCTGTTCAAAACCTCAAATCCTCACAATGATATTCCCACAGCTTAGCATCGACCGCCGTCTTGTTCTGAATCAGTATTTCCCACACGGTTAGAGCCTCTTTATCCGAATACCATTCGACCCCGTCAGGGGTTTTATAGCCGACCATAATTTTTTCCTTTTTGGGGTGTTTATCAACCACCACATCACGATTTTTATACACAAAAATAGGTCTCCCCCCTGCGGTTTTATAAACTTCTTCACGGTATCGGACAAACTGCTCTTTTTTGGACAACTGCTTTTTCTGGTGTATCGCTTCGTCCTTGTAAA
>CAZCSO010000053.1:0-5086 GCA_964501315.1 uncultured Candidatus Izemoplasmatales bacterium
CAGAGTCGAAATATACAACCCGCTATTATAGAGGCGGCACGGCTGGATGGATTTTAGATCTTCATCGGTGGATTTTTATTCCTCGTTTGAGGATTCTGCTTTGGTCGATTCCTTCTGAAAGGTGTCAAGCAGGATCATGACGGTTCCAAGGCCGATCAGACTCCACCATATCCATGTGGAGGGATGGTTTTGCATAAGACCGAAGATTCCGACGGCCATAATGGGGCAGGAGAGGTTGCGGAGGAGTTTGGAGAGGATCATTTTTCGGCTTGTTATGCTCATTGGTTTCCCTTTTTTTTCCGAATATAGGCGGTGTTGTTTTCGATTCTGACGATATGGACCTTTTCCCCATCGTTGAATGTTTCCTGCGGCTCCTCGGATTCGTAGGAAAATTCGGTTCCGGAAAAATGTACGCGTTCTCCTCGAAAGATGCCGTCCCCTTCATGGATGATGACGTTGTCGGGGATCTCTTTGGCATTTTGGATTGCTTTGAGCAGCATATCGCGAAACGCCACCATCAGGACAATCCCGATCACGCCACCCAGGGCGATCATGGCCCAAATTCCCATCGGGGCAAAGAGAGCGATCAGGCCGGCGAGGATAAATCCGGCTCCGATCCAGATGACCACCATACCCGGCACAAATATTTCAAGCGCCGAGATGACGATTCCGGCGGAGATAATTGCCAACGGTTCGTTCATGTTGATCCTTTTTATCTTTTCTGGCTGAGTGCTTCACCCAGCAGGTCACCGACGACGGAGACCGATCCGATCATCGCCGATACCTCATAGGGGATGATCACCTTGTCCTTGGCCGGGTTTTTGGCCAGCTCATTGAACGCAGCGACGCGGTCTTTGGCGAGCATGAATTCAGCCGCTTTGGCGTTTTCAGCAAGCGCCTGGTTGATCATCTGCATCGAGAGCTTCTGGGCTTCTGCTATTTTAGTCTGGGTGTAGGCTTCCGCATCTGCCATCCGCTCCTGCGCTTCGGCTTTGAGAACCTGTTCTTGTTTGTAGGCCTCGGCGTTGCGGATGGTTGCCTCTTTTTTGGCCTGAGCTTCGAGCTCGATCGCCCGTTTTTCCCGTTCGGCTTTCATTTGCATACTCATCGCCTCTTCGATCGCCGTAGGAACCGAGATGTCGCTGATCTCGACGCGGGTCACCTTGATCCCCCAGTTCGCCCCGGCGACGTCGAGGCTGGAGAGGACGTTGGAGTTGATGTCGGCGCGGTTGGAGAGGATTTCATCGAGATTCATCGCGCCAACCTGGCCGCGGATCGTTGTGATCGAGAGGTTGGCCACGGCGAGTTTGTAGTCCGAGACCTGGTAGATCGCCTTCTCGGCATCGGTGGCAACAGCGAAGATGATCCCGTCGATCTGGACGGTGACGTTGTCTTTGGTGATAACGGGCTGTCGCTTGATCTGGATCATCTCCTCTTTCGTTGAGACGATCCCGGCGATACGGTCAATAAAGGGGATGATGAGATGAAATCCGCCCCGTAGACTTGAATGAAATTTCCCCAGACGTTCGACGACGTAGATGTCTGACTGGGGGACGATCTTGACCGATTTGACGATGATGAACACGGCTGCAACGGTGACGGAGAGAAAAAATATTTCACCCATAGTATTACTCCTTACTGATTATACATGCTGAAGTATCATACACCATCGGGATTGACTGCCCGCTTTGATGCATGATTGTAAAGACGATTTTACGTGATAAAACAAAGCAGGGCAGAAGAGGGGAAAATTCCTAAAATGGTGCCGGGGATCAATACCCCAGCGACATGTAGTAGATCGTTGCATCGTTTTTGATGGTTGTACCCAGCATGTCCGCTTCGGCGTATTTGTACTTGACCCCCAGGCCGAACGACTTGTAAATCCGGTACTCGGCGGCTGTTTCATACTGCACTCCCCACCCATCATGGACGGTTACATCCATCAGGCCGTATCCGATCCCCGCTTTCAGCTTGAGGGGGATGTCGAATTTATTCTCGAATGTATAGCCTACTTTTGCGGTGGCACCCATTGTGTACATTCCGTGGCCGTCGGAAATCCCGCGTGAATTGTCAGGTCCCCATCCGTTGACATCGAACCCGACCCCCAGGCCGAATCCCGATGGGGTCACATGGAAAAAATCGACCCCCGTGTAGAATCCTCCGGCATCAGGTTCGGTAGTTCCGGCGGCGTTGACACTGTTCGAAGAGTATCCGAGCTGGTAGCTGAACAGGCTCCCTTTGGTTTCTTCGGCCATTGCGGGCAAAGAGAGGGCGAGTGTAGAGAGTGTGATCAAAAGTGTTTTTTTCATGGGTTGCTATATTCCTTGTTTATGTTGTTTTTAAAATGTGGGGCGATTCTACCCAATCCTACCTGCTATAGTCGCATATGTCCGCTTTTCGGCTGCGGCGATAGAGTTTTTTGGATACCGGTTTGCGCACATGCAGCGAGATTTCCCGTCTGCATGCGGCCAGTATCGCTCCATCGCGTGGTGTGGGCGTTTTCATCATTTTCCTTTCAGATCAGCAGTTCACCGAACTGCGGATGGGTCACGATCTGGTTGATCAGCTGCTGTACAGCGGGTAGATAGGAGCGTTGCATCTCACTGCACGCAGAGTAGGCGGTGTAGCTAGACTCATAGTCGTAGCGGGAATCAACGGTAAAGCTTTTGCCGTTGCTGGATGAAACCTTCAGTTTAAACTCCCAGTACGCATTCCCGAGCATCGTCGAGCCATACACTTTGTCCAGATGTCCGGTGACGGTGATTTTGGATTTGGGATCGACCATGTTGCCCATCTCCATTTCGGTGGTGAGAGCATCCTCAATGTATTTGGCGAACGTCATTCCATCGGGTGTCCCCACAGGAGTCGCCAGACGGCACATTACCTTGGATTCACCCTCGTTTGTGGCGCTGAAACGGCCGATGTTGACCGGGGATGCGTTTGCCGCGATCGTTTTCACCGCCCGCATGTTCTGTGCCGAGTTGGAGTAGTTCGGAACCTTGTTGGCGCATCCGCTCATCAAAATGGCTCCAGCTGTAATCAAACCTAGTGTCAATGCTTTTTTCATGTCATTCCTTTGTTTCGAAAGATGACCGAAAGATTAACAGGAGCGGGCGGGCAAAAGGTTTTCGGGAAAATTACTGAAAAAGATAGAGGGGTGGACGAAAACCATGGAACGCCAATCCCCTGTAGATCGGGTTACTTCGTTCCATAAAGCGTAGTGATTAGGCAAGTTGTTGTCATTATCTGAAGTCTCAATCCCCTGTAAATCGGGTCACTTCGTTCCATTACGAAGAGGAAACGAAACAAGAAGAGTCTTTTACTATCGTCTCAATCCCCTGTAAATCGGGTCACTTCGTTCCATACTTCGACTTCGAAGTTGAGAGCGGCCCTTATCCTCGTCTCAATCCCCTGTAAATCGGGTCACTTCGTTCCATATGAATCTATGGATGGTGATTATGTCGGATCAATGTCTCAATCCCCTGTAAATCGGGTCACTTCGTTCCATTATTCTATTTCTATCGAAAAAGGAGAATATCAAGGGTCTCAATCCCCTGTAAATCGGGTCACTTAGTTCAATTGCAGCTCTTGGGCGCGGTCGACGCTCCATCGGGGTCATCGTCTCAATCCCCTGTAAATCGGGTCACTTCGTTCCATACGCAAAAATTAATCAAAAGGATTTTTCATATGAAGTCTCAATCCCCTGTAAATCGGGTCACTTCGTTCCATTTATTAGAAAACATCCTTATTTTTTTGAAAATTTTTCAGTCTCAATCCCCTGTAAATCGGGTCACTTCGTTCCATCACATGGATAGCGAATGCTATGATCCAGATATGTGTGGTCTCAATCCCCTGTAAATCGGGTCACTTCGTTCCATGTCGTATTTATGGAGAAAATAGATGCAAGACAAAACAAAAGGTCTCAATCCCCTGTAAATCGGGTCACTTCGTTCCATGATATTCGCGGTGATCGGCTAGAGGATGAGAGTGTCGTCTCAATCCCCTGTAAATCGGGTCACTTCGTTCCATTACTAGGCCTGGATCCAAAAGATAAAGATTATGTTGCAGGTCTCAATCCCCTGTAAATCGGGTCACTTCGTTCCATCCAAAATTATAACTTAAATTTTGCAATATGCAAAGAAGTCTCAATCCCCTGTAAATCGGGTCACTTCGTTCCATTTGGAAGAGTATGCTTTTCCAAATTATGATTTTTCAGACGTCTCAATCCCCTGTAAATCGGGTCACTTCGTTCCATGGCGTTAATGGGGGTGTGGAATGAGAAATATTAAATTCAAAGGTCTCAATCCCCTGTAAATCGGGTCACTTCGTTCCATCTCATTGGATTCCTGTTTCTGAAACAAATCCAGAACGTCTCAATCCCCTGTAAATCGGGTCACTTCGTTCCATAGTGGATCGATGAATTGTGCGAATCGCTTAACTGTGGTCTCAATCCCCTGTAAATCGGGTCACTTCGTTCCATAGCGACTTTGATCGTTCTGCATAAAACTGGCGTTATCGTAGTCTCAATCCCCTGTAAATCGGGTCACTTCGTTCCATACAAATTATCATCAGGAGAATCAAATGAAAAGTTCAATCCGTCTCAATCCCCTGTAAATCGGGTCACTTCGTTCCATAAGAGGTTAAAAAAGCGCTAAGAGAACTTTATCTTTTGTCTCAATCCCCTGTAAATCGGGTCACTTCGTTCCATAAACCAGTTTATGCGTATCAATACAAAATTCGTCGTCTCAATCCCCTGTAAATCGGGTCACTTCGTTCCATAACTAAGGAGTCTCAAAAATGAAAGCATCTCTAGGTCTCAATCCCCTGTAAATCGGGTCACTTCGTTCCATTTATCAAGGAGTGTAAATGTTTCAGTTTACAAAAGCGTCTCAATCCCCTGTAAATCGGGTCACTTCGTTCCATGAAAAACATGGAAAATAAAATCCGTCTTCAAAAAAGTCTCAATCCCCTGTAAATCGGGTCACTTCGTTCCATATTAGTTAGAGGGAAATTGCCTGACCTTGGACAAGGAGTCTCAATCCCCTGTAAATCGGGTCACTTCGTTCCATAGCCAGTTTTTCGGCTT
>CAZCSO010000054.1:0-5042 GCA_964501315.1 uncultured Candidatus Izemoplasmatales bacterium
GCAGCAGCATCGGATAGGGGTGCAGCGGCGAATGGAGCACCAGCGAATCGACGTAAGGGGTCCCCAGATTGGCCTGCGAGACGGCGAACGACTGCGCCACCTGCTCTTCGATCGGCGCGGCCGGATCGTAGGGGACCCGGGCGGGATCGTGGCCTGCGAGGGGGGTGAATTTGGTCTGCACGAAAAGCTCGGAGCGATCGACCCCCTGCGCTCGCATCCGACCGATCGCCTCGCCGACCCCCGCTTCGTTATAGTGTTTGGGCTGACAAGCCGTGTCGATCCCCCGAAATCCAGCCCTCAAGGCCATTTCGGTCAGGTCGGCGGTACGCTGCTCTTTCCACGCCGTCCCGTAAATCAGTGCGGGCATACGGACGTTTTCGCTGGTCATTACATAAGGGGTCATCGCCTCTCCTCGCTCGGAATGAGAGAGTATAATCCGCCGTTCCTCAAACTCCTCTTTGCCCTGAGGGCTGCCGCCGTCTCCGTCAGCGTGTTATAATGTTGCGAAAGAGGAGGATGTCATGGAAACGTTCTGGATTTTGTTCGCCGCCGCCGGGGTTTTGTTCGTCGTCCTCAAATTTGCCCTGCGCAGGGCCGAAGAAGAGGACGAGTAACCTCATCCTCTCCCCTAATTCAGCCAGAACCATACCGCCCCCGATCCCAGAGCGGCATGGACGATCACCATCCCCGCAAACATCCCGTTGAATTTCTGCGTTTTGTGACGAAACAGCCGACTCCCGATCACCGCACCCGCACTCCCGCCGAACGCGGCGAGGTTCAGCAGCGTTTTTTCACTGATCCGGCGGCGCTTCAAGCAGGCAAAGTATTTGTCGATGCCGAAGACAGTGAATGAAATAATATTGGAAAAAATCACAATGCAACATAAATAGACTAACACGCTAAAAGACTTGTTAATGGCATGAAAATAACTCCTTGAATGATGACATCATACACAATCAAAATTCGTTATGCTAGCGATGGATTAGGTTTATTTTTGTATAATCCAACTACTTTTGATTTCAAAAAAGATAAAAATAATATAAGCAGTAATACAAAACACTGGAAGTAAAACACATGGCACAATCAATAGAACCAAATATTGCAGATTTAGCGAACGGATGGCTAAAGTCTTACAAATTAGATTATAAATTAGAACAAGAGTCTTTAAATACTGAAATAGACAAAGCCCTTTCTGATTATTTTACTAAAAACGGCGGGTCTGGAGCGAACCGCCCCGATGCGAAGATACTTTTAGAAGACAAAAATCAAAATCCATATCCAGTGCTAATCGAATACAAAGGGTATAAAGGTAAGCTTGAAAAACTTGATGCCAACGGACAAGTAGAAAACAGAACCGCTAAAAACGAGCCGAATTTTAAAAATATTAACTCTTTTGCAGTCAATGGGGCGGTGCATTACGCTAATGCTTTACTGCACCATACCAGCTATACTGAGATCATCGCTATCGGGATGACGGGGTACAAAGATGAAAGCGGGAAAATCCGGCATGAAATTGGCGTGTATTATGTATCGAAATCCAACTACGGTATTGGGCAAAAGGTTGGGGAATTTTCAGACTTATCTTTTTTAGCGGCAAAAAATTTTGATACGTTTATCAATCAAGTAAAGATGCTGAGCTTATCACAAGAGGAGATTGACAAGCTCAAAGAACAGCGGGAACGTGAAATAGATATTAGTTTGGTGAAGCTCAATAATGACATATACCAAAACGAAAAAGGCTTGGGGGAAAATGACCGCGTATATCTTGTGGCGGCTTCTATTATCGCAACGATTGGCATACCTGGCAAAGTCAGACCCCTTGAAAAGGAGGATTTAAAATCCTCAAGTGAAGAGGGATATAGAGACGGTGACATTATCGTCAAGAAAATCGAGTCTTTCCTCAATCATAAAAATTTGCCTCAAGACAAAAAAGAGCTTATCATTAGAACGCTTTCCAATACTCTTTTGACAGAAAACATCAACAAAGTTGAAAACAATGAAAGTCAACTCAAAAGGGTTTTTACGAAAATTGTCGATGATTTGGGGATATACTATAAGATAGGGCTTACCACCGATTTTACAGGCAAACTGTTTAATGAAATGTACGGATGGCTTGGATTTACGCAAGATAAACTCAATGATGTTGTCCTAACACCTTCTTATGTCGCCACTCTCCTTGTTCGTCTTGCGCGGGTCAATAAAGACTCGTATGTTTGGGATTTTGCCACGGGTTCGGCTGGATTGCTTGTAGCGGCGATGAATGAGATGCTTAACGATGCTAAAAATACCATCACTTCTCCCGAGAAGCTGGCCCAAAAAGAGATCACGATTAAAGCTGAACAGCTTTTGGGCTTGGAGCTCCTTTCAAGCGTCTATATGTTGGCCATCCTCAACATGATCCTAATGGGGGATGGAAGCTCCAATATCCTCAACAAAAACTCATTGACGGACTTTAACGGAAACTACGGCTTTGGCGATACAGGCAGTAAATTCCCAGCCGATGCTTTCGTGCTTAACCCTCCCTATTCTGCAAACGGAAACGGGATGAACTTTGTGGAAAAAGCGTTGAACATGATGAACAAAGGTTACGCCGCTATCATCATCCAAAATTCCGCTGGGAGTGGAAAAGCCAAAGAATACAATCAGCGTATTTTGGAAAAGCACACCCTCATAGCTAGCATCAAAATGCCGATAGATTTGTTCATTGGCAAATCGAGCGTGCAAACCAATATCTATGTATTTAAAGTAAATGAAAAGCACGAAAAAGACGAGATAGTAAAATTCATCGACTTTTCCAACGACGGCTATACACGCACCAACCGCAAAAAAGCAAGCAATAACCTCAAAGATATTGACAGAGCAAAAGAACGCTACGAAGAGTTGGTAAATCTCGTGCGTTTTGGAAAATCGAAACTAAAAATATTGACCGATAAAGAATATTATGAAGGGACTATCGACCCAAAAAACGGCGCAGACTGGAACCAAACCGCACCCATAGACACCAAACCGACATTGGCGGATTTCAAAAAAACAGTGAGCGATTACCTTGCTTGGGAAGTTTCTCAAATTCTTAAACAACGAGGCGATGAGGGAAAGTAGCATCCCCGCTTAACGAAGAATTGAATAGCGTTGAGTGGGGAGAGTTTAAAATCGGTGATTTGTTTCAAATTGATTCCTATAAAAAAAGATTTGATGCAAATAAAGTAGTTATTTCCGATATCGGACATCCTTATGTAGTGAGAACAAGTTCAAATAATGGAGTTCGCGGCTATATAGATGAAGATGAAATCTATTTAAACGATGGCAATACTATCTCTTTTGGACAAGATACGGCAACAATGTTTTATCAAGAAAAGCCGTATTTTACGGGTGATAAAATCAAGATTTTAAAGCCAAAATATGAAAGATTTAATAAAAAAAACGCTCAATTTTTTATTTTGACTATGTCAAAAGCATTTAGCTCTTTTTCTTGGGGAGCTTCGAGTTTTAATGTAAAAATAATTGAAAGCCAAAAAACCCAACTTCCCGTTAAAGACGGGAAGATAAATTTTTCCTTTATGGAAAAATTTATAGCGGAGCTAGAAGCAGAACGTCTAGCGGAGCTAGAAGCTTATTTATCGGCGACGAGGCTTCGAGACTATACTCTCAGTGACAAAGAGCAAAAGGTATTAAGAGCCTTTGAAGAAGAAGAAATCGAGTGGGGTGAATTTAGACTTGGTGATTTGTTTGAAAAAATAAAGACCAATAAGTTACCTTTTAAAGCAGATGAACTCCCAAAAGAACCAACTGGCAATTACACTCTTCCTTGCCTTACTTCCAGTTTCCAGAACCAAGGGCTAAACTATTTTGCACCTAAAGATAATGCAACTATTTTAAAAAATGTAATTTCAATTCCTTCCAATAGTGATATTTATAGAGCTTATTTTCAATCAAGAGAATTTACAGTTTTATCTGATGCTTATGCGATTAAATGGTGTTATGATGATGTGAAACTATCTCCTAAACAGTATTTATTTACAGTTCCGTGTATCAACAAGGTAACAGATTTACGAATATACTCATACAAAAATAAATTGGGCGGTTGGAATGTTGTGAGAAATAAACACATAAAACTCCCGATCCAAAACGACAAACCCGATTATACAACTATGGATACCTTCATCTCCGCGATCCAAAAACTGGTAATTAAAGATGTTGTTTTGTATGCGGATAAAAAAATTGCGGCTACCAAAAGTGTTGTCAACCAATGAAAAAACAACTGGATGAGGATTAAATATGACCATTTCCGAAAAATACCTCGAAGCGCTCAAAACCCTCGGTGATTGGGTCATCGTCTCCGAATGGGCGAAAAAGTTCGCCGAACTCTATCCCGACGAATACGCCAAAGCCGAAGAACAAGCCCGTAATCAGAAAAACGACACCACGGGACTGCGCGAGATCGCCGCACGGATCAGCTCACGCCTCTCTACGGGTGGATTTGAGGATACGGTAGAGATCGATGATAGCGAACGTCCGCGACGTGTGCGCTACGTATCCGCCGAAGATCGGAAACAACACGTAGCCGAAGAGATCGCGGATGACATCGAACCCCTCACCCGTCAGGAGCGCATCGAACAAGATAGCGAAGCTCTGACTCAATTAGAGCGCTACCGCATGGGAGAACTGGAAACCATCGCCCGACAGCTCAACCGCTTTTTCGGTCTCGATTTTGAGGTCGATCACGCAATGGCGATCCTCAATCCAGACGCTCCGGGAAAACACCACCCCGATAATCTCCAAATCCTTACCAAAGCCCATAACGGCAAGAAAAACAAATCCAATTGGACACGCTTTAGTATCGATGAGCAAATTGCCTACATCGAGGCGGTAATACGACTTCAAACGATCGTTGCGCCGAAATTCGGCATCGAGCTGGAATCCAAAGTGCTTGAAAGTTTATTATCACGTTTAAAAGAAATTTATTGAAGTTGTAAAAGAATAAAACATAGAAGTGGTGGGTCTTGTAGGACTTGAACCTACGACCAACCCGTTATGAGCGGGTG
>CAZCSO010000055.1:0-4932 GCA_964501315.1 uncultured Candidatus Izemoplasmatales bacterium
CGTTGCATATGAAGAAAACTTCAAATTAACGGCTTGCTTAGGCTTATACGGTTTAGCAACCTTAACGTTTGACAATTTCACAATTTCCGATGCTGTTCCTTTTGAATATTCAGCAATTGCTGGTGGCATTCAAAATGGCGATTTCGAATTAGCAGAAATGGTTATCGATGGAACTGCAACGAACGCTTGGAGCAAATGGACGACCGTTGACCAAGGTTGGGCTTCGGTTCAAATCGATGCCAATATGACCGTTGTTGAAGGAAAAGCTGTTATCGAAATTTTAGGTACCGGCGGCGACGTATGGTACATCCAATTTGGATACCGTCCGAATGATCCATTACTCAATGTCGTTCCTGGACAAAAATACCGTGTCGAATTCGACGTTAACGCTACCGTTGCTGGAACTTTCTCAATGGAAATGACCACGACGGACAATGCTGCCAACGTTGCTATCCCAGTTACATTAGAAGTTGGTGACAATCACGTAGTCGTTGAATACGTTGCTTATGAAGCAAACTTCAAATTAACTGCTTGCTTAGCTCAATACGGATTGGCAACCTTAACATTCGACAATTTCGTTATTAGCGAATTTGTACCAAGAGGATAATTAGACGCATTTATATGAAAGAGTTTGGCTTCGTGCCAGACTCTTTTTTTTCTTAAAAATCATTTGCATTCACACTTGATTATATTAGTGTAATTTGCTATAATAATAAATCCATAGTTAAGCGCTTTCTTAAACAAGAATAAAGGTGATAAAATGGTAAGAACGCTCTATTTTGATTTATTTAATTCCGATCCCGATATTTGGGCAATTTTGTTGAGAATGGGACTGACAACCATCTTCGTGGGATTAATCGGTCTTGAACGACAAATGAAACACAAGATTGCCGGTGTCACGACCCATCTTATGGTTGCTTTCGGCGCTTGTGGAATCGCCATCTTGCAAGAATTGTTGTATCATGAAGCGTTGGATTTAGCCATCCAAATGGCTGATCAAGGGATTGTCGTCAACTTAGAAAGACAACGTGTGATTGCCCAAGTCGTTGTGGGTGTTGGCTTTCTTGGCGCTGGTACGATTCTTAAAACATCCAATGGGATTTATGGACTTACAACGGCCGCAACTCTCTGGTTGGGTTCCATGATCGGTTTGGCTTTTGGTATGGGTGCGTATACGCTTGGCGTTGTCATGAGTTTGTTCTCATTTGTCTTTTTGACACTGATTCGTCGCATCTTGGAAAAGACGGCTGTCAAACACGTTAAGAGTCCTGATTTTTTGGGTAGTGAGCCCATCGAAAAATAAGTATTCATTAATTAAGAACGGACGGAATCGTCCGTTTTTATTTTTGTCCCTACATACTTTTGTATGTAAAACAGCCTTCAAAGAAAGAAAAAAAGTGTAATTTTTTGCATTGTTAACCTAAATATTGTAAAATATGAGTGATACTTGGAGGAATAAAAAAATGTCAAAACTTGAAATTAGAGATTTATACGTCTCGGTTGAAGATAAACTGATTCTAAAAGGCGTTAACTTAACGGTCAACGGAGGCGAAACCCATGCGATTATGGGACCCAACGGTACGGGTAAATCGACCCTCGCTTCGGTCGTGATGGGTCATCCCAAATACCAAGTTGAGTCGGGATCCATATTATTTGATGGGATTGATATCACGGAACTACCCGTCGATGAACGAAGCCGGTTAGGCTTGTTTTTAGCAATGCAAGCACCCATGGAGGTGACAGGCGTCACCAATTTTGATTTTGTCAAATCGGCTGTTCAAGCCCATATGCCATCGGATAAGAAATTACGAATCGGGAAATTCATCTTAGATTTTGAATTAGCTGCCAAAGAACTGCAAATGGGGAATGGACTAGCCCATCGTTATTTAAACGAAGGCTTTTCTGGCGGCGAAAAAAAGCGGAATGAAATTCTGCAAATGAAATTGATTAAACCCAAGATGGCGTTTTTGGATGAAATTGATTCGGGTCTTGATGTCGATGCGTTGCGAATTGTTGGTGAAAATGTCACCAAGATGAAATCGGAATCATTGGGTATGGTTTTAATCACCCATTACCAACGACTTTTGGATTACATCATCCCTGATTTCGTTCATATCATGATCAAAGGTGAAATTGTAAAAACAGGTGGAAAAGAACTGATTCAAAAAATTGATGCCGAGGGATACGATTGGCTCAAAGCTGAACTGGGAATTACCGAGTTAGAAGACGTCAAAAAACCCATGTCGCTCGGGACTTGTGCAACCAAAGTCCCTGCCAAATAAGGGTGTTTACGATGATACCACGTTGGCTAGAAGAGGATCAAAACCACCTCATAATACAAGCAAATCAGTGTCTTAATAAATCGTCTTATGTTGAAACCAAGCGTGATAACGAAAGACTGTCACTCACATTTAAAAAACGAAGCGAAGCAGTCCCATTTCATATTTGGGTTGATGGAAGTAGCCATTCACAAACTTTATCCTTAGAGTGGCTTGAAGCCAGTGAATCTGAGGTAACCGTTTGGATCAAGCCGAAGATGAATCAATCTTCTTTGACGATGGATTTAATCTGTCATGATCAATCCAATGTGACGCTTAATGTCATTATTTTGGGAACACTTCGTAACTTTGCAATGACTCGTTCGGTTGTTTTGAAAAAACAATCCCAATTATCGATGAGAACCAGTGTCCTTTCTAAAGGCGTTCTTTCGTTATCGGAATCATTGGATTTGACGGAAGAATTCGCTCAATTAAATCATCAAATATTGGTTATCGGATCGCAATCGGATACCATAACCGTATCTCAAAACGTCCACCATAGTGCAAAAGGTACCGAATCGCAGATTCACAACGCATTGGTTGGAAACGATGCGTCACGGATTAAATTCGATATTTACGGTACCATTGACAAATACCAAGCCAAATCTAAATGTTATCAGCATTCAAAAGGCATTATTTTAGGTGAACAATCTTGGATTGAAGTGGATCCGAAACTCATCATCAACGAATTCGATGTTGAAGCTGGACACGGTGCGGCAATTGGTCAGATGAATCCCGATGAATTATACTATTTGACATCGCGAGGTTTGACCGAAGTAAAAGCCAAACAACTCATTATCCATGGCCTAACAACGCCCTATTTGGATGCTTTGCCTTCTAAATCTGCTCAGCTGTACGTTCAGCGTCAAATCGCTAAAAAAATGGGAGGTCATTAAGATGGCCATTACATCTCCATGGCGTCACGATTTTCCTCAATTTAACGATAAAGAGTTCATCTATTTGGATTCTGCCGCATCGTCACTGAAACCCCAATCGGTGATTGATGAAATCCATCATTATTATCAGAATTTATCCGTCAACATTCACCGCGGAATTTACGACGAAGCCTATGAAGCGACCGAATCATTTGAAGCAACACGCGAAGCCGTGGCTTCGTTTATTCACGCCGATACCGATGAAATCATCTTTACACGCGGCGCAACGTCTGCGTTCAATCTCGTGGCTACCTCATGGGGATCACAGATTCTTTCAGAAGGTGATGAAATCATCGTCAACGAATTAGAACACCATTCGTCCATCTTGCCCTGGCAAGTGATTGCCCAAAAAACGAAGGCTAAATTAGTATTCATACCGCTTGATAAAGAAGGACGAATCACAGTTTCTAATTTTAAATCTGTGTTATCTCCAAAAACGAAAGTTGTGGCCATTACGTATATCTCCAATGTGATGGGATATCGTTCTCCAATAAGAGAGATAACGAAATTAGCGCATGAAATGAATGCGTTTGTGGTCGTAGATGCCGCGCAAGCCGTTCCGCACATACCCATCGATGTTCAATCACTCGATGTCGATTTTCTAGGTTTTTCAGGACATAAGATGTTGGGCCCAACCGGAGTGGGTGTATTGTTCGGGAAACGAGAATTGCTTGCGAAAATGGAACCGATTGAATTCGGTGGTGAAATGAATGAGGAAGTCAACAAAAATCATTCAGAGTGGAAGGACGCTCCCTATAAATTTGAAGCTGGAACGATGCCCATTGCTTCGGTCATCGGTTTGAAAGCCGCCATCGATTATTTGACGGATAACGACTTATCGAAAATCCATGAACATCTCCTTCGATTACGCGACATGGCATATCAAGAGCTTAAAACAATGGAAGGAATTACCATTTATAATCCGACTTCGGAGTCATCCTTGATTGCCTTCAACATTGACCGCGTTCATCCGCACGATGCTGCAAGTTACTTCGCTGAACATCACGTAGCGTTACGAGCCGGGCATCACTGCGCTCAACTCATTATCAAATGGTTGGGAATCGAAGCTTGTTTACGTGCTTCGTTTTACCTCTATAACGATGAAAAAGACGTTCATCAATTTGTTCAAACGGTTCGTGATGCCGTGGATTTTTTCCGCTCGGTCGGATTTTAGGAGGGTGAATGATGGAAAAACTAGATCATTTATACCGTGAAATTATCATGGAACATTATAAAAATCCTCGAAACAAAGGATTGATTTCAGATCCAACCTATCGAACCTGTCATATTAAAAATCCATCCTGCGGTGATGATATTACCGTTCAGACGAAAATTGTCGATGGTCATATCGTCGATTGTCATCACGATGGTCATGGCTGTTCGATCTGTTGCGCATCGGCTTCGGTTATGACCGAAACCGTGATTGAAAAAACCGTTGATGAAGCCCTTAATTTGGCTGAAAACTATCTATTGATGGTTATGAATAAACCATACGATGAATCATTAGATTTAGAAGAAGCTCAAGTCTTTACGGGCGTTCGCCAATTTCCCGCTCGCATCAAATGTGCTTCGATTGCTTGGCAAGCATTTAAACAAACCGTTACGTCAAAGGAAGGTGATTCGAATGGCCAATGATGCCAATAAGAAACCCGATGTTGATCAAATCGTAGGCGATTACA
>CAZCSO010000056.1:0-4899 GCA_964501315.1 uncultured Candidatus Izemoplasmatales bacterium
TCAAAATCCGTTGGCAGCGATGTCGTGGCGGTTCGAGTCCGCCCACTGGTACCACCCCTTCTTCTAAAACAATCCAAATAAGTCTACAAAACGCCTAAAATACGAACCTTTAACGAGTTTTACTGTCTATGGCAATCTATGCTAATTCACCCCTGTCTAAGAATTTTAGGGATAGGATTAGGGATACAAATATTTAACGTATCCCTATCTTTTGAAGAGGTATCCCAATGGCTCGTAAAACGCTCCCCCTCTCAGATAAAGAAATCAAAAATGCAAAACCGAAGGAAAAAGAGTACAAGCTGTTTGACGGCGGAGGACTGTATCTGGTTGTTCAACCGAACGGTTCCAAGGGTTGGCGTTTAAAATATCTTTTCCAGGGTGCTGAAAAACGTATATCTTTGGGAACCTATCCGGCTGTATCCCTGGCTGATGCCCGTGAGAAACGTGAAGAGCTCAAAAAACTTGTCAAATCAGGAATCAATCCTTCAGAAGAACGAAAAGCTGTAAAAGAACAAATACGGCTTGAACAGGCCAAATCCGCTAATACGTTTGAAAATATTGCTTTGGAGTTTTTGGAAAAGCAAAAATTGCGTCTGGGTGAAAAAACGTATCAGAAAAAAGAGGGCCGTTTCAAGAATCATATATTCGGCCCGATCGGTTCTAAAAATATTGACGAAATCAAGATACAGGATATTTTGAACATCATTCGTCCGATCGAAGCCAAAGGACAGAATGAAACGGCGCACCGTGTATTGAATTTGATCAATCAGGTGTATCAATACGGACTGACTGTCGGACGCGTGACTCACAACATAGCAGCGGATATCAACCCGCGTCTGGCTTTGGACCCGATCGTCGTCAAACATATGCCTACCATTGTTGATCCGAATATTATCAAACTTTTTCTTCAAGGGATCGATCGCTACCGTGGAACACTGGCAGTGAAAACCGCTTTGCAGCTGATGCCATATGTTGCGCTTCGCCCCTCCAATATCCGCTCTGCAGAATGGAATGAATTTGATTTTGATAAAAAAATCTGGCGTATACCAGGTGAGAAGATCAAAATGGGATCGGATCATTACATACCGTTGACTGATAGCATGATCAATATTCTCAAGACAATGAAGCCTTTGACCGGGCAGGGCAGGTATGTGTTTTGTACACAGACGAAAGGCAAAGATCATCCATTAAGTGAAAATACTCTGACGAAAGGCATCCGCATCGTTCTGAAAAACGAAAACATTGATGCTGATATGGTCAGCCATGGAGCCAGATCGATGTTCAGTACCCTCGCTTACGAACATTTTCAGGATCATAAAATGATTTCTGAGGTGATAGAGCGTCAATTGGATCATCGCGAACGGAACAAAGTCAAGGATGCTTACAATCATGCTGAATATTTGAACGAGCGCCGAATTTTGATGCAATGGTGGAGTGATTATCTTGATCGTCTGAAACAAGAGAATGCTTGATGATATGATTAGGGATGCTAATTGTATCTATATGTGATACAATTAACCTATGCAAACGTATCAAACCTATATTTGGCAAAACAGCGATTGGCTACACTTTACCTATGAGCTGACAAAGTTTCATGCGCTGCTGCAAGAGATCCGATACCAGCAGGGATTGCTGGAAGGTATATCCAAAGGGCTGAGCCAGGAACACTTGTTGGAGATGCAAAGTGAAACCCTGGCCCTCGATGCCATCACGACATCCGAGATCGAAGGTGAAATCCTTTCCCGTGATTCGGTGCGTTCCTCTATCTTTAAAAAGCTGGGTATTGCCAGCGAGATACAGGACCGATCCACCACCCAGACGGACGGACTCGTCGATATCCTCCTCGACGCTTCTTCCAATGCTTCCCAACCCTTTAACGAAGATCGGCTTTTTGGCTGGCATGCGGCCTTGTTTCCGACCGGCTATTCGGGGTTGCATAAGATCAATGTCGCTTCCTACCGTGGCGATGAACCGATGCAGGTGGTATCGGGCCGTATCGGAAAAGAGAAAGTCCACTACGTCGCACCGCCGCGTGATAGAGTTGAAGAGGAAATGCAGCGGTTCTTCGATTTCCTCGAAAACCACAACGATGAAAACGGTTACATTCGCGCAGCCATTGCCCATCTGTGGTTCGTCATCATCCATCCGATGGATGACGGTAACGGACGTATCGCCCGGGCCCTGTCGGATATGATGCTCAGCCGTACCGAAAACAGTCCTATACGCCTGTATTCGATGAGTGCAGCGATCAATGAGAACCGTCGAAGCTATTATGACGTTTTGGAGCAGACGACGACAGGGGCGATGGATATCACCGCCTGGATCGGATGGTTTTTACAGATCGTTCTCACCGCGCAGCAAAATGCTCACGGAACAATCGAAAAAGTTGTAGCCAAAGCACGGTTCTGGCAGCTTCATATCCACGATGATCTCAACCCGCGCCAGAAAAAAGTGCTCAACCGTCTCCTCGATGCGGGCAAAGAAGGATTCGAAGGGGGGATCAACGCCCGGAAATACATGTCGCTATGCGATTGCAGCCGTGTCACCGCGAGCCGCGATCTGAGTGATCTGTTGGAGAAAGGGTGTATCGTCAGCCGTGGGGCAGGGGGACGGAGTACCAGCTATGATATTGATTGGGGATTACAATGAACTCTCAGACACAGCAGTTTTACGAAAAAAACTCTCGTGACCTGATAGCACGATACGACTCAGCGGATATGTCCTCACTCCATCACTTGCTTATCAAACATATTCCACCCAAAAGCAAAGTGATTGATATAGGATTCGGGTCGGGGAGAGATTTGGCATTTCTTCAATCGCAGGGGCAGGACATCTATGGCATCGATCCGGTTGAAGCCTTTGTGGCACAGGCTCAACATCGTTTTAGGGAGATCAGTGAGCATTTCCGGATAGGCTCTTTTCTCTCCTCCGATATCCCGACCCATTGGCTGAATTCATTTGATGCAGTAATCTCTATCGCTGTATGGATGCATTTAAAGGTCCATGAGCGTCCAAAAGCGATTGAAACCATCAAATCATTGGTAAAATCAGATGCTATCGTTGTATTGAGCTTTTCGCTGGGTGGGCGTGATAGTGATGATGGACGGCATTTTGAGCCGTTGGAACTCCCGGAAGTGATTCAGGAATTAGGTGACGCAGGATTTTCAGTGATCGAATCAGTCTGTACCAATGATTCACTGGGACGTGATTCGATACAATGGGCTACGGTGGTATTGAAACGATGATAGATGTCGATGCACTCAAACAAATCAGCTTTATTGTCGAAAACGACAAAACCTCCAGTACCTACAAATACGTATTGCTCAAAAGTGTCATTGACGCTTCGCAGCGGTATGATCATCTCATACGGATTGAAGACTCTCGAGCACATATCCCTCTTGGATTGATCATCGAGCGGTGGATGTTTGATTATTTCCCTTTCGTCTTTAAAGGGATCCGCCAACAGCACGCTCATACCTCCAAAATCCTCAACAAGCCGATCGAAGAGGCTTATGAAGAGATATTCATTCTGCTGCATCTCAATCGCAATGACCCATGGGAACAGGCATACAAAGCGATGCAATCGGCTTTTAAAAATACAAACCAACCATCAGCAATCGCCAAAGCTTTTCTGACCCTTGCTCAGGAACTGGCAAAGACGATTACCACCATGCCAATGAAGTTTATCGGCAAAGAAGATTATGAGCTATTCCAGCCGGACAACACCCGATACGGTCGAATCAAACTGCACAATACACAAAGCTGCAATATCCTTTTTCTGACGCAAGAATTCGGATACTTCTCTATCAGCGAAACCCATTACAATATCTTTCGCTATTTGGGACAGAACCTTTATGGGACTTCAACCATCGCATTGAAGTGGAAAGAAAAAACCGATGCGTTAAATGATCAAACCCATGAAGCCATGCATATCATCGATCGTCTCTCAAACGATGATTTGGCGATTGAGTGTGACACCAGTGATATACGCTCCATCCTGGAAGAGGGGATGGAATGTGTCTGGTCGGGAAAACCACTGATACCACAAACAAGCGATATCGATCATGTACTGCCGTTTTCCGTATGGTTCAACAACGATCTTTGGAATCTTTTGCCTGCGGACAAAAAAATCAACAACCAAAAGCGAGACAAGATTCCTTCCCCTGAGCTGATTGAAAAGCGTGCTGATGCAATCTTCTGGTACTGGAAGCTTTATGATGAAAGATGGCACCGAAAGTTTAGGGATGAACTGCATGTTTCTCTTGGATGCCATCAAGAGAACAGTTTTTATGAAAATGCTTTAAAGGCCTTGATGCAAAAATCATTTTATCTGATTAATGATAGAGGTTATGAACCGTACAGGTATTAAAGCGCAATGAAAAAGAAAAAAACTCCGATCAGCCGTTCTGAAAACATGTCCCGGATACGGGGCAAGGACACTTCCATCGAAGTCAAACTCAGAAAAGCGTTGTGGGCGAGAGGCATCCGGTATCAGAAAACCTGCAAAGACGTTTATGGCAAACCGGATATCTGTTTCAAGGGAAAAAAAATCGCTGTGTTCTGTGACAGCGAATACTGGCACGGGAAATATCTTGCGGAAGGGCGATATATTCCGAAAACGAACACCGAGTTCTGGATCGGAAAGATCCAAAAAAACATGGAACGCGATCAGCAGGTCAATACAACTTTGGAAGCTCAGGGCTGGACAGTATTGAGGCTTTGGGGAGAAGAGATCGACAAACAGCTTGATGAGTGTGTCGAACGGATTGTTGAACTGCTTCAAGTTCGTTCCAGGTAAGCCCTGGTATAATCCTGGACCATCCAGAAAATATTAAAAAGTAATTTATGAAGCAAATACCGGTAGTCGATCTCTTTGCCGGCCCGGGGGAGTACCAGCAT
>CAZCSO010000057.1:0-4894 GCA_964501315.1 uncultured Candidatus Izemoplasmatales bacterium
TAGCCGCATGGGGCGTTCAAACGAGAACGTTATTAGCCGGCGCTGGTATTTTAGGGTTGGCATTATCGTTTGGGGCTCAAAGTTTGATTGAAGACGTCATCAGCGGGTTGTTTCTCATTTTTGAAAAACAATTTTCTGTGGGAGATGTGATTCAACTGGATAATTTCCGAGGCACGGTCATCGACATCGGTATTCGCGTTTCAAAGATTGAAGATATCAACGGTGATATTCTGATTATCAATAACTCCGACATTCGCAAAGCCATCAATACGTCTTCGGAACTATCGGCGGTGTATTGTGACGTTTCGATAAGCTATTCTGCAGATTTGGTGAACGTCGAAAAAGTCATCAAAGAAAACTTATCAGAAATCAAATCCAAAATTCCCGATATCATCGATGGCCCTCACTATCGCGGGGTTCAGGAATTGGGGTCATCCTCGGTCGTTATTCGCATTTTTGCACGCTCCCATGAAAAGAAGAAATACCAAGTGCTACGTGATTTGAACCGCGAAATGAAACTGTTGTTTGACCGTAACAAGATTGAAATTCCCTTCCCTCAAGTGGTTGTTCATCAAGCAAAATCCGAAGCAGAAGAATAATATAAAAACGGCCAAGATTGGCCGTTTTTTTTATGGATATAAGAACAGTGTGATGGAGAGTAACATGATAATAAACGAAAGTGAATTGGCGGTCAGTGCATAAAAGATTGCACTCTTTCTACTTTTCTCCTTAAGGATTAACGGATAGGTGATGCCTTCAATCAAGAAGACGATGGCTTCTCCGAAAAATAAGATCAGGATGGCTCCAAACGACGCACCCCAAAAGTAGTATGACAATACGACAAACAACGTCAGTGTTATCTGCGTAATGCCATTGACAAGGCCCACTTTTATATACGATTTTTTTTGCCGATAGCCAAACAAGGCAAACACACCCAGTTCTATTAGAAGCGTCAAGACGAGTCGAATGGCAAAATCAGCGATGAGATATCCCGTAACGTTTCGTCGTTCAATAACGCCGACGCCGGTTTGATGGGTTGTCAAGGAAACACCGGTCAAATCATACGTGACTCGCGAGTAAAACGTAAGGGTTGTCACTTGCTCGGAGATGATTAAAATACCTGATTCGGTATAAACGGCAATTTTGAATGTTCGTGGCGGACTAAAGTAACCTAACGTGAAGTGCCGTGTGCCATCGGTTGTGCCGTGATCAATAATCGTTGAAGGAGCTGAATTATACAATGTGTAGGAGACAAATCCTTCTGAATCTTGATAACCGTTCAAGGAAGGAATGACATAATTAGGGCGATAGTATTCGTACAATCGATCTTCTAACGAAGACTCATCAATGACTTCAACCGGATAGTCGACATGCATCAAGATATCGAATTCATATGGTTCATCGATACCGGTAATAAAAACCTCAGTCGAGCGTTTGGGACCGAAATCGGCTTGAATGATGGGGATTATGAGAAGCATGATCAACAGTTCGAAGAGAATAAGGATGATTTTTTTATGCGATGTGCGCATGGTAAGCTCCTTTATGATTCGATGAGTGACGTGTTGAAATGACTTTGAATCTGGTTTTTATGAAACAAGTGTGTGTTGTCTGTAGTGATGAGTAGTGTCGGTCAAATGAAATCGTTTTTTGGGTCATAAATGAGTGTTTCAATGGTATACTATAGTTATAGTATATTTTAACGGTTTTGTAAACAGGAAGCCGACCTTTTTTATTCATTAATGAAATCGCATCGATAGTTTATGAAAACCAATGATGTGCTGTATTTTCATAAAATCATTCATTGAAACTAATGGGTGAGTATGATATAATCATTACGGAATAAAAACGCTTTCAAAGACAAGATGAAGGAGATTATACGTTGAAATCAATCGTGATTGGGGTCATCGGCGCTGATGTTCATGCCGTTGGTAATAAGATTATCGATTATACCTTAACCAATGCCGGCTACAACGTCATTAACATCGGAGTGTTATCTTCTCAAGAAGATTTCATCAATGCAGCCATTGAGGCCGATGCCGAATTAATTTTAGTTTCAAGTTTGTATGGACACGGAGAAATAGATTGCCGAGGGATGCGCCAAAAATGCATCGAATCAGGAATTGGCGACATATTGCTTTATGTAGGTGGCAACATTGTCGTCGGAAAACAAGATTTTCAAGAAGTGAAACAACGCTTTCTGAAGATGGGATTCAACCGGGTGTACCCACCAGGACTTTCCATCGATCAAGCGCTAGCCGATATTAAAAACGATTTGGGTGAGTAAGATGGCCAAGTATTTGTTAGTCGATTTCGGATCTACCTTTACCAAACTCACTGCCGTTGATAGCGATATAGCCGATATCATTGGATCAGCGAATCACTTTACGACCGTTGATACCGATATTACCATCGGGTATAAAAAGGCATTGAATCGATTGTACGAGACCATCGGAACTCCGGTGGTTTTTGACCGTATCATTGCGTGTTCATCGGCTGCGGGCGGATTAAAGATGGCAGCGATTGGATTGGTTGAAGAATTGACGGTTGAAGCAGCTAAACGCGTATGCTTAGGTGCCGGAGCCAAAGTCGATTTGGTTTTTTCACACCATTTGAATCATACCGAAATTGAACTGATCAAATCGAAAAAAATTGACATTGTTTTTTTAGCGGGAGGATCCGATGGTGGAAACTCCGAATGCGTTTTGTTCAATGCCGAGATGCTCGCGAATGCGAATTTGGGAATTCCCATTGTTTATGGTGGTAACAAATCCGTTCAGGACGAAATCAAAGCGATTTTTGATGCGCATGGCGTTGACGGTTATATCGTCGACAACGTTATGCCCAAAATCAATCAGTTGAACGTCAAACAAGCCAAGGAAAAAATCCGTGATTTGTTTTTGAAACGCATCATTGAAGCCAAAGGCATCAAAAAAATCGAATCCGAAATCGATAAAGTCGTTTTACCAACGCCGGAAGCGGTGTTACGTGCGTGCGAATTGCTTGCCAAAGGGTATTTGAAAGAACCCGGAGTCGGCGAAATCGTCGTCGTTGACGTCGGCGGAGCGACTACCGATTTATATTCCATCAGCGAACCGTCCAAACGGGGTGATGTCATTTTGTCGGGGCTTCAAGAACCGTATGCAAAACGGACGGTTGAAGGCGATTTGGGGATGCGTTACTCAGCTACCGGTATTTTGAAAGCCTTGACCAAAGAAGAAATCACCATGATTAACCTTGAAAAAGGAATCGATATTGAAAAAGAAATCGAAAAACGAAATACCGACGTCGCCATGTTGCCCCAAAACTTTGACGAAGAAATGGTGGACCGTTTGCTTGCGGAAATGTGCGTTTACAAAGCAATGAACCGTCATGCCGGTCATATGGAAGAAATTTATACACCGATGGGAATGGTTCATCACCAAACGGGTAAGGACTTATCCGATATTGATGTGGTCATCGGCACCGGAGGCGTCATCATTAAGAGTTCGGACCCCAAACAAATCTTGGCGAAGACGACCAACGTTTTTCGGAATGATTTTGAATTGCGTCCGCGTCATCCACGCTTCTTTGTGGATGCGACCTATTCACTCTACGCCATGGGGCTGTTGAGTGAAATTGACCCGTTATTAGCGTTAATCATCATGAAAAAGCATTTACAAGAAGTCTCATAATAAAGGATAGAACAATGTTGCTGAATAAGAAGATTCCAGAAGCTGAATTTCTAGAAGAACGAAAGAAAGTGCTCCAAACGTGGATTACAGGCAGTGATCCCGATTTGGATTTTGAACGTTCGATTGCGTATCTGAAAGCCATTCCTGAAGAAAAAAACTTTGCGATTAAATTAGCCAAAGCCAAAAACGGCGGCGTGACGTTGGTTCAACCTCGTGCCGGTGTTGCGGTATTGGATGATCACATTCGCTTATTGAATAGTCTCATTGATGCGGGGGCGGATTTTGTGCCTTCAACGATTGATTCGTATACCCGCCAAAATCGGTATCAAGAAGCTCAAGCAGGCATTGAAGAAAGCAAAATTGCCCATCGTTCGATGCTAAATGGTTTCCCCGCCGTCAATCACGGGGTCAAAGGCTGTAAACAAGTTTTTGAATCCGTTTCGGTTCCGATTCAAGCGCGTCACGGAACCCCGGATGCGCGGTTGCTCTCAGAAATCATTCATGCGTCCGGTTGGACTTCGAACGAAGGTGGCGCCATTTCGTACAACATTCCGTATGCGAAGAGCGTATCGTTGGAATCCACCATCAAAACGTGGCAATACGTTGACCGTTTGGTGGGCTACTACGAAGAACACGGCGTGACCATCAACCGTGAACCCTTTGGTCCTCTAACAGGAACCTTGGTTCCGCCGTGTATTTCCAATACCGTTCAAATTATCGAAGCGTTGTTGGCGGCTGAACAAGGCGTTAAAAACATTACCGTTGGGTATGGAATGGGTGGCAACATCGTTCAAGACGTTGCGGCCATTACCGCGCTTCAACGGCAGACCGATCGTTATTTAAATCATTTCGGCTATAAAAACATGGTTATTACCACTGTGTTTCATCAATGGATGGGAGGATTCCCAGCCGATGAAGCGGAAGCGACCGGACTGATCTCCTTATCGTCGGTTGTCGCTGCACTTTCCAAAAGCACGAAGATGATTACCAAGTCACCGCATGAATCCGTGGGTATTCCGACGGCAGAAGCCAATGGCATTGGTATCAAGGCTTCGAAGTTTGTGGTGCATTTGTTAAGAGATCAAAAGTTCCCAGAATCGATGGAACTGCAAATGGAAATAGCCCAAATCGAAAGTGAAGTCGAATCATTGATGGATGCCATTTTGACCGTCGGAGACGGCGATTTGGTTCAAGGGGTCATCAAGGCGTTTGAACAAGGCATC
>CAZCSO010000058.1:0-1987 GCA_964501315.1 uncultured Candidatus Izemoplasmatales bacterium
GTGGGATAACATTCTTCTTTTAGAAGAACAAATCCCCAATGAAGCGCCGGTAGTTTCGATGAGTGATGCTAATCTTGCTATTCTTTCAGGAATGACACTTAAAGCCGGCGAATCACTTGAATCCTTAGTGCCCACGTTGTTGTCAATGATTGACATTAATGACGCTGAAGATGGATCGATTGCCGCTACGCAAGCCATGTTGAACGTTGGTACGCTTTCGATTACGGCTCCCGAAATGGGAACGTACTCGATTGAAGTGATCGCGACGGACTCCGAAGGAAAAGCATCCTTACCATATACCTTTACGCTTTCAATCGTAACCGTCATCAACGATTTTGAAGCGTACGCTGACGATGCAGCGTTCAAAGCTGAATTCTCATTTGTTGGATTCCGTACTTCAGGTAGTTCTTGGCTACCAGCAAATGGTCAATTGGTTACCATTGGCGAAGAAAACGTATTACAATCGACGTATGGTTCTGGAACAAACGGCATTCGCATTAATGTGACGAAAGCTCAGTTAGAAGCACTCGGTGCGGAATACATCGGTATTCGTTTAACCACCTCTGCTGAACTTTCTGGCACCATCAGCTTCCAAGCCTTTACGTATGATTCTACATTCCATGAAATTACACGTTATGGAACCATCGCTTACTCCGATGAAGGAACCTATGTTTATATTAAGGTTTCGGATTTATTGGAAACAACCGCTTCGGTTTCGATTATGATTAACGTTTCATCAGGAAATTCCGGAACGTTAACGTACGACAATTTAGTTATTAAATAGCAGCACGAATTGGAGGGAAGGGCATCCTTCCCTCCTTCTCTTTTGGAGGATCTATGAAATCACAATTTATCTTAGCTGACTTGTTTCAAGATAACATGATGTTTCAATACAAACAA
This sequence comes from uncultured Candidatus Izemoplasmatales bacterium, assembly GCA_964501315.1. Lineage (GTDB taxonomy): Bacteria > Bacillota_I > Bacilli_A > Izemoplasmatales > Hujiaoplasmataceae > UBA5603. The sequence continues at coordinate 901 of CAZCSO010000058.1, forward strand.
CCGATGGTCTTTTTTGGAGAAACGAAAAAGAGTGGAAATCTGGAGATTTCCGTCTTTAACCATACGACATTGTTTTCGTTAGAAGAAGGTCGCTTTTGTGTGAAAATTGATCATTCTTCTCACACATTTGATTCTTTTATAGTAACACTTAAATTTGCCGATGAGATTATTACATTGCAGGATTGTATATTGGGTGATATCTTTTTTGTCTCTGGACAATCCAATGCACAAATGACAATTAAGGAAACCTCATTTCATGAACCCATCGCCAACCCGTTGATTCGATTTTACGAAGTACCCAAATTACCCTATGCGAATGCACATAAGGAATTTCCTTATTTTTATTCGTATCATCCAAAATGGACGGAATGCACTCGCGAATCAGCGATGGAATTTTCAGCCATTGGTTATCATATCGCTACGATGCTTCATCAAGGAGTCAATCGTCCCATTGGGATTATTTCTTGCAACATGGGCGATACGTCCGTTTTTTCATGGTTAGATGAGCAGACCATTCGACAAGATCACGTTCTGTTAGAGTACGCATCAAACTATGACCAACAATTAGCCAATTACGCTTCATTGGAAGCTTATCATGAAGCTTATCATACAAAACTACCGGAATTAATGAGTTTTTACGGAGAAATTGATTCGAATATTAAAGCGGGAAAACCTTCGGAAGAAGCTCATAATCTGGCATATAAAAAATACCCCAATCCGTACATCCCCATGGGACCGAAACACTACAATCGTCCGGGTGGGTGTTATGAAATGATGACCAAAGAAGTCATTCCATTTAAGATTAAAGGAATTGTCTATTATCAAGGCGAATCGGACCATCAAAACGTTCATCTGTATCAACACGCCCTTCAAACGTTGTTTGATCGATATCGGATCGATTTTAACAATTCAGAACTGCCCATCTTTTTTATTCAAATCGCTAATTACATATATCCTGGAGTTGCCAAAGATGCGATTGCGCGCATCCGCCAGGCACAGCAAAAACTATGTTTACCTAAGCAACATCAATATCTCATCAGTGCCATTGATTTAGGAGAACCCAACAACATTCACCCACGAGAAAAAA
>CAZCSO010000058.1:2087-4639 GCA_964501315.1 uncultured Candidatus Izemoplasmatales bacterium
CTCATCAGTGCCATTGATTTAGGAGAACCCAACAACATTCACCCACGAGAAAAAACGACGTTGTCCAAACGAATTGCTTTGGCAATAGAAACCTTTGTCTATGGTCGCAGTTATCAGGCGTTATCACCCATGATGCAATCGTATCAATGGGACCATGATATGATAACGATTGAAGCGTCAATGAATTCAGAACCGCTTTACTTAAGAAGTCATACGGGAGTGGGATTTGAGTATTCCCTCGATGGAGAGACATTCAATCCAATTGAATCGATATCGGTGATTGAACGCAAAGTAAAGCTTTATGTACCCGAAGGCACAAAGGTGGTTCGTTATGCTTACAAAGAGAGCCCCGTCTGTGATCTTTATTCAAAGAACGAATTACCGTTTTTACCGTTTGAAATCAGACAATAAAAAAAACCTTTCATAGCGAAAGGTTTTTGAACGTTTCATATGCGAGTTTAGCAGCGGCGAAAGCAGGATCTTCCATCGGAGCGACGAGTTCAAAATGAGGATTGATGGCTTTGATCTTCTGGTGTAACTGTGTTTTGAAATAGCCTTCTGAATTGCCTAGACTACCTACTATGCACACAAACGGATGAACGAAAATCAAATGATTGTAAACCGTATTGACTGCAAGTGCCAACTCATCGGTGGCGTCATCAATGATTTTCATAGCCAGTAAATCGCCATTATTAGCGGCTTTCGTAACCAAAGGTGCCAGCGAAGCGATGGCTGTTCGATCCCCCCAAAGACGGTCCATAACCCCAATGATGTCTTCCGCTTTACTCAATCCAACTGCCAATGCGATGGCTTTTGAAAACTCCGTCATTGGAAAGCGTCCGTCGAAGGAACGAATCATCGACTTGATTGCGTGATAACCCAAATCATAACCGCTACCCGCATCGCCTTCTTTGAAACCCCAGCCACCGGCTTTGTAGGTCGACTGATGTGAATCGATGCCAAAGCAATTCATGCCGGTGCCGCTGATTAAAACAATTCCTTCTAATCCACGATTCGCACTCGCTAGGGCATTGATAACATCGTTTTCGATACGAATGGTTGTGTCGTCTGATGCTTGTGCCAAGGAACGTAACAGGGTTTGAACGTGATGCTTGTCATTTTCAGTGACGATTCCGCCTAATCCACCGAAAATGGAAACAAAATGAGTTATTCCCGGATGATCAAGAAGTGCCTGGTTAATAGCACGTTGAATATTACTAACTGTGATGTCGTTTGAAACGGTATCGATGCTCGATGGACCAGCCGAACCGAAGGCAATCAACGTGAGTGTTTCATCGATGATGCACACCTTTGTTTTTGTGCCACCGCCATCGATACCTAAAAAGTAATTCATGATATCACCTCATTATGAATAGTATATCATTTTTATCTCTATTATTGAAGCCATTCTCGTGATATAATACGACCGAAAGAAGGGAATTTATGCAAGCGATCTTACTCTTACAACCTCAATTCTTTGAAAAGATTTGGGGTGGCAATGAACTTAAGTTGGAATTTAATTATCCACTCGAATCATCGATGGTTGGAGAGTGTTGGGCAATCTCAGGATACATTGACCATGATTCACTGATTTTAAATGGCCCACTTGCCAATCAGGGACTACGAAGCGTCTACCAATCGCATCCCGAATTGTTTTATCCTTCGACAACGAAAGAATTCCCGTTACTGACGAAACTGATTGATGCGAAAGCCGATTTATCCGTTCAAGTTCATCCCAATGACGACTACGCAAAATCCCATCATCTCGGTTTTGGTAAATCGGAATGTTGGTACATCGTTAAAACCAAACCGAATGCTTTGGTCATGTACGGACACAACGCCTTAACCAAAGAAGCGTTAAGGGACTTGGTCGAAAAACGCCAGTGGCAAGACTTGTTGCGGTATGAACCGATAAAAAAAGGGGATTTTATCAATGTTCCCGCCGGAGCCATTCATGCCATCTGCGAAGGAACCCTTTTGTTAGAGACCCAGCAATCCTCGGATACGACGTATCGGCTATACGATTACGATCGATTGGATTCGTCCAACAAACCGAGAGATCTTCATTTAGAAGAGGCGATCGCGGTGACCGCCGTTCCCAGCAATCACGAGCCGATAAAGAATTATCTCCATACAAAAAAGACCGTTACCCAACTCATTAAAACTCCGTATTTTACGGTTGAAAAATGGGTGATAACGTCTCAGTTATCCATCACGAAAGACCGATTTATGCTGGTTAGTGTCTTAGACGGGCAAGGCACCGTCAATGAACTTCCGATTCAAAAGGGAAATCATTTTATTATTACTTCTAAAGCTGAAAAGGTCAGCTTGACGGGTAACCTCGAATGCATTGTTTCATATATCAACGAATAATTCACTGAAAACCACAACGTGATTTGAATTTGTGGTTTTTATTTTTAAAAAAAAGTGCGTTCTTAATGAAAACTTCACAATAAACTGTTAGAATGAATGCTCAGAAGAACTATGAAATGAGAGATGCCCATGGATCCTTATCAAGTGCTCGGTGTATCACGGAATGCGACAATGGATGA
>CAZCSO010000059.1:0-4364 GCA_964501315.1 uncultured Candidatus Izemoplasmatales bacterium
AGCGAAGCAAAAGCATTCGCCCTCTTTGACGAGTTTCGCCATAAGATAGCTACTACTGCGTTTGAGGAAGGAGAGATCGCGATTTCGTTGACGGTTTCCATCGGGCTGTATTGCGGTTTGGATGATACGATCGATGCGATGATGAAGATAGCCGACGAGCGCCTGTACAGTGCGAAATCGTCGGGGCGTAACTGCGTTGTCGGCAGCCACGTATGAATTTCTGCTTGTTCACTTCCGAAGATATCAAGAAGCTTTTCAGCTGGCCCGCACCGGAGGAGATGAACTGGATTGAAAAACGGGTCTATTCTGCGGAGCCATTGGCCAAAAGAGCCGTTGTCGTATATTATTTTGCGATTGTGTTATACGGATCGGGCATAGAAATAAAAAGAGCAGTAGAAAGTTTTTTTTGACCCGCCGTTCGGGTCTATTCCGGTGCCGCTTCCTCCTCTTTTTTTGCGGCAAGGTAAATGTCGATGCCTACCAGGGCAATACCGCCCACAAGGCTCCCCCACCAGATCGCAACATGCTGCGCATCAATCAGCAAGCCCAAAATGCCCACGGTCGTCATCGGGCAGGAGAGCCCCCGAATCAGCTTTGAAACGTCAATTTTCATCCAATTCCTTTTGTTCAGTCATCAAAATAATGTAGTAGCCACAGCAGAAACAGGAGTTTTAGCAGTGTATCGTCATTTTCTTTTTTGTCTTTTTCAGGTTTGCTACCTTGAAAAAAAATGGCTGTGGCAAGTGCTGTAAGCACCAGAAATCCTACGATCAAAACCAATGTTCCCATCTGCGCTCCTTTGGCCTGAAACGATACTGTAAAGGAGGAATGCAATTTGATTCGGGAATATTTCTATGATAGTGAGACCGTCAAGCGCAAGCGTATTGCATCCTGACAGACAATTGCCGATCCATGGCAAACTGAAATAGACTGGTACGTATGAAAACCTATATCGACAAGAATGAAATCGCGGCACTCTTCTTCCTGCATTACTTCAAGTACACCCGGTACGCGTTCAAGAAACACAAGAGCGAAGAGGATATTGCTGCGATCCATGCCCACAGGGAACTGATGCGGCTCTTTGGACGATGCCACAGGCAAGAGGGGAGGGTTGCCGCTAAAACACTCATCTCCGCTATCACATCGCAGGTCTCGCGTATTGCGCAAACACTGGAACTTTTTGAAGGTATCGTTCGCGTCAGCATCGAAAGCCAGCAGGTACCAGTACCCGTCGAAAATGCCAGACGGAGGGGATCATTCCAAGGTGACCGAAACCAAGAAAGCTTTCTCCAAAACTTTTAGTATGGCAATATTCAGAAATTGTGGCTTATATGAATGGTTCATGGAGATCACATGAATGATCGAAATTTTATAAATCAATTCTTTACATCTTTAAATTATAATAGTATACTTTTGTAATTTACAATATGGATATGACAATGTTTGCACGTACACCAATATCGATTTTACATGAAGCTTTAGCCATATCACCGGCAGTCTTGCTGAGCGGTGCACGTCAGGTCGGTAAATCCACATTGTGTCTGGGGCAGGATCGCGAATATCGTGTATTTGATGATTTGAGCGAACGGGAAGCGGCATTGAATGACGCAATAGGGTATGTCGTATCTTTGCCAAAGCCCGTTACGCTCGATGAGATTCAAAAAGTACCGGAAATACTCGAAGGCATTAAAATCGATATCGATAAAAACCGTGTAAATGGTACGTTTCTTCTGACCGGGTCGGCCAATGTATTGGATATGAAAAAAGCCAAAGACACCTTGGCCGGAAGAATCATTGAAATCGTTATGTGGCCTTTGTCCCAAAAAGAGATCAATGGCAAACACGAAGAAAATATTATCGATGCTTTGTTCGTGCATGGGATCAGTGGTATACAAGCGACCGGGATCTCCTATGATACTCTCCTCAAAGCGATCCTCAGCGGCGGATATCCGGAAATTCAAAAAATAGACTCCGTAAGAGGAAGAGCGCTTTGGTTTAATTCCTATATCAGCACCTATGTGGAAAGAGATATCCGCGATGTCGGTGAACTCAGGGATATCAGCGCCTTTATCAAATTTTTTAACATCATCGTGCCAAGAAGCTGCGGTCTTTTGAATAAATCCGATATAGCAAGCGATGCGGCACTGACCGAACCGACCGTCAATAACTATCTTTCCATGCTGGAGATGATTTATCAGATATCGCTGCTTAAAGCCTACAGCTCGAATGTATCCAAGCGGTTTATCAAATCGCCTAAACTGTATATGTGTGACAGCGGAGTGTTTTGCCATTTATTGGGAGTAACCGGTATAGAAGAGCTGCACGAATCGAATCACAAAGGAAATATCTTTGAAACCTTTGTGTATGGCGAACTTCTCAAACATACAAGCTACAGCATCTCGCAGCCATCGCTCTTCCATTACCGAACCAATGACAAAAAAGAGATAGATTTTATTCTCGAAAAAGGGAATAAAACCATCGCGATAGAGGTCAAAGCTTCTCATAGTGTTAAAAAAGAAGATTTCAAATATATCGTTGATTTTCAGGCAAAATCATCTCAAAATATTTTAGGGATTGTTTTATACTCTGGTGAGCACATTTTACCGTTTGGGGACGAAACGGTTGAACGGTATGCTGTGCCTTTGAGTGTTTTATTCTAAAATAAAAATTACGAAATCGCTCTTATGTCTTAGTGTTATATTGGATAATCCATAAAATCTCGAAATTTTTCATCGACCATGAAAAACCCCTTTGGACTTTTTGTGCTTATATCATAACTATAAAGTCATGGATTTTGAAAAGACACGTCGCGAAACTCTGAACGATGTGCAGAACGTGACGGAGAAGCAAGCGAAAGCGCGGTAGTGATCAGTTAGGTGTTAAATATTTTGTTTGCTTTGTAGTGAAGCAAAGATAGTGTGATATTTTTTTTCAAAATTTGCGACATCACCAATTTTTTTATCAGCTTCGGCGATGACTTCGTGTTGAATACGCTCAATCGTTTTCATACCGTGTTTAACTAATTGTGATCGGTTTTCTGCTTTTAAAAGCGATGGCATTTTAACAGTCATCTCAAACCTCTTTTTTTAAAATTATTTCTCTGAATTCATAGGAACTGATATTCTCATAGGAAGTATCGGTTCTTTTATCGATAAGCGTTAATGCAATTTTAGCACCAAATTCATTTTTTATTTCAAAAGTTGTTTCGCGTGAGCGGGCAACACTATTCAAAAAGACCTCTTCGGGGACGCGTCTTTTTGTGATTGCTTCGCGTTTTTTGGTGTACAAAAAGCACGTTTCCAAATCATCATAGATGTAAAAAATCTCTACACGATATCCTCGATCCAAAAGACTCGTAATATTTTGACGTGCAATTTTGGTATTGGACAGATTGGAATCAATGATGAGAGATAGTCCTCGTTTTTTGACACCTTCATCAAAAAGCATTTGTACGCCTCGTCCGGCAGGTTTTTGATATAGATCGCTATTGTTGCCATCGTAGCCTATAGGGGCAAAAAAATCTCTCACTGCATCGATATCCAAGTGTAAAAGATTACGTTCAACTTCAAGAAGACTTTGGGCAAACTCGGTTTTTCCAGCACCGCTCGGACCAGCCGTAAAGAATGCCGTTTTTTCTTCCAGTGGATTTAGTGGCTTAAGAAATCGGCTAAACAAATCTTGTTTACGCGTTTTGAGATAGGCGATAGCTTCTTGTTCGATTTGTTCTTGTGTCATAGTGCGCATTGTAGCTCAAATGGGATTAAAGTGTAGATCACATATTTCATAATATTAATTGAATCCCAAAAGAGTATTAGCCATTATTAAAACGGCATCTTTCCCTGTATCGGGTGCCAATTTCGCGTAGCTGTCGGCGCCGGAGTCATTTGGACAGCGCGCCGGAACGCATGTGGACACTCCGCCGGAGAACATGTGGACAGTTTGGTTGCATAACCGGCGCGTAAGTGCTGCTTAAGGATGTAGGTATTCTCTGTAAAATTCACCCCTAAAAAGGGGTTGCATGAGGAGAATGCCCATGAGCGTTGTCAAAGAGGTGCTTCGGCTCAAATACATAGCCCAGCTCTCAAACAGGAATATTCAGACACTTGGGATCGCTTCGAAATCCGGTGTCTCCAATTTTACTTCCCGCTTTGAAAAAAGCGGTCTCGATATCCATCGGGCTCTTGCGATGGACGATTCTGAACTTTCAGCGATTCTGTTCCCGGAACTTCGCCTGTACATGACACCGTTGACCATCCATGTTTGAAGATATTATTCGACGTTGTCACCACCCAGTAGAAAATCCTCTTTAATCGCTTGCGATGGTTCGATATAGTTGATGTTTTCCATACCAAATTTCTCTACAC
>CAZCSO010000060.1:0-4295 GCA_964501315.1 uncultured Candidatus Izemoplasmatales bacterium
GCTTTGGTTTCTTGATGAGTTTTGGAAATAGCGGGGGTTCATTTAGCCGTCCAAACCCTTCTTCTGGACTTGGCACCGCTTCCGCATCGAAAGGGGGCGTTGTCGTCAATAAACAAACCGTCATCGTCAAGAGCAATTTTGAGATGGCGGGACGGTTGAATAAGCAGGGAAAACGCAACAACGCTAAAACGCTGGGTTCTCATGCTTCAGCATCACTGAACTATATGGATAATCACGGAGCCAGAGATATGGATCAGAACGATGACCTCTCCAATATTTATGACGCAAACGGAGAGCGGATGAGCAAAGAGCAGTTCAATGAGCTGAAACAAGATTTGAACGAGGGAGTCGGAGCGTTTCGCCGAACCGTCATCGATGTTGGTCACAATGAGCTGGATCGGGATGATATGAACCGATTGGTTCGTGAAAGTCTCCAACAGTTTCAGGAACAATCGGGAAAACAATTCGATTACGCCTATGCCATTCACACCGACACCGATCATATCCATGCCCATGTCCTCAGTTTTGGCAAAAGCCATGAAATCAATATGACGAAAGAACACCTCCAACTTTTTAAACAAACCGTTGGGGCAAAAACAGACGAATTGCTTCAAGAACACAAACTGGACAAGGATCGTGACTTATCGCTTCACCAGCAAATCGACAAATCGATGGATGGGATATTGGACGATAAAGAAAATCAGCAACAGACGCACAAAGCGTCGTTATCGCTATAAAGGAGGGAATGCTATGAAGACATTTTTACAATCACTTAACGACGTGGCGGCGCAATATATCACGATGCCGTTGCAGCGGTTTTTCCTTTACGTCACCGTCGGATTGTGGATAACGCTGATTGCTATTGCTTTATTTACACCTCTCAGTCTATCCAAATTCACGGCACTAATCGGACTTTACGGCACTTCCATAATCACCGCTTTGCTTGCGTATGCGAATTATCAGTTGAGCCGTCTTGCAGAGATGGAAACTATCGATGAAATGCCAGCAGATGACAAAAACGGCGAAATCAATGAAGCGTCAAAACATGACAATACATTTGTAGCGTGAGGAGGGAGAGAATGACATTTATCGAATTCAGCCGAAAGCTTCGCACTTCCACCATCATCGCCGCATTTATAGGATTTGGTATGGGATTAGCCATCACACGGCTTGATATTTCATTACCGTATATGAACATCGCCGATTATATGCCTGAGACGATGGAGGGGGTCAGCGCATGGCTTTATCAAGACACTATCAAAGGGCTGTTGCTTCCGAATATCTCAGCGTTTTTGACCTATTTTTTGCCTGTCTGGATTGTATCGCTGGTGTATATGTTTGGATATCATCAAAAGGAGGATGAAGTCTTCAAGAGAGGCTCGCAGTTGCTTGATCCAAAAAGCCTTCGAAAAACTATCCTTAAAGCGATACAAAAAAACAACGATGAGAGTCGTTTGACACTTGGTATAGAACAGATTCCGATGCCTTACACGCAAGAAGTAAAGAACACTCTTTTTGTCGGGATGCCAGGAAGTGGAAAGAGCCAAAGCCTCTATTCCCTGCTTATTGGCAATGTTTCAGAGAAAGGAAAGAAGCTATCAGGCGGGATCGTTGATTTCAACGAACCGCTGATCTGTTACGAACGAAAAGGGGATGATTTCGTCGCACCGCTGTATCGACGGGGAAAAGATTATCTCTTCGATCCACGGGATCGTGATTGTATCCGATGGAATATATTTGGCGATATGCTGGATGAACACGGAGCGATAGATGAGACGATGGTGAATTTCTTTGTCCACTCCATCGCTCCTGTATCGGACAGTAAATCAGCTCACTTCGAGGAACAAGCTCAAAGCGTCATTAAAGCGGTGCTTTTAGCGATAGCGGGAAGCGAGAAACCAAGCAATAAGGCATTAATTGATTTTTTACGCTCATATCCTACGCCTAAAGCATTACGGGAAGCCCTGCTGGAAAACCCTACCGTGAAACTCTTCGGAGCCGACAACGCCGTTTATGGGGCGTTGACAGTCGATGCAAAAGGGGAACTGGATAATCAAGCGACCTCAGTTTATGCGACGTGTAACAAAGTCTTCAAAAATCTATCGAGCCGTGCGTTCTACTATGACGAGAGCGATTTCAGCGTCAGGGAGTTTATACAATCGCTGAGAGATAAAAACAGGGATATCCGTCTTTTTATTGTCAACACTTCCGATCAAGCGGGAGCGTACAATACCTATTTCGGATTGTTTTTCACATTGCTCTATAAGCATATTCTTGCGTTGCCAAACAGCAAGAGCAGACGGATCGTATGGGTATTGGATGAGCTGATGTCATTAGCAACAAACAACAAAGCGTTGGGAAAATACCTGATAAGCGAACTTATCAACACACTGGCAGAGAGCAGAAGTAAAGGGCTGAACGCATTGATAGCGTTTCAGAGTTTGACACAAGCGAACGAGGTCGTCGGCGATAATCTTCTAAAATCACTGTTTCAAATGTGCGGAACAAAAATCGTCCTTCAATACTCAGAACCCTATGGGCAAAAGGTATTGTCTCAGTTTTTAGGAGAACAGGAAATCGACCGTAAAAAGCAAGGTGTCAATCGTGCCAGCCAAATGGGTCAAGACCGTATCAATGAGAGCGAGGAAGAGAAGATCAAGAAGATCGTGTTGGAGAGCGAATTTGCCAATCTTGAACCGCTTGAAGCGTTTACAAAGATAGGGAACTTTCCAGTGAGCAAAATCAAATTTGGGTATCAAGAGCCGAAGAAGGTTTCAGAGCCGTTGATACGGTGGGATTTGCCGTATTTCTCAGGGGTTACAAATAACGAGGTGGCAAACGGATTTGTGGCATAAATCTAATTAAGCTAAAATATCGGGATATTAACGAAAGGGACGCTTTGAAATACGAATATAAACGGCTTGATGTCACCTGCTATCTCCAGTCCCTTTACGATGACGGTTTGAAAAAGACGGCGACTCAAAACGATGCGAATATCGAAGAAGCGGTTTTGAATATCGGAATTTTCCGATTCAAAGGTTATGTCAAAGCGTTCCGAAACAATCTCTCCGATTATTCGATTGACGATATTATCGCCATCCATGATTTTGACAAGCGATTGTCGTCGAAACTGTTTTCGATGACCTCGACGATTGAAATCCGAATGAAAGCTTATCTCATCGAAATCGTATATGCCATCACGGATAACCCGTTTTGCTATCTCCTTGCCAAAAACTACAAGGAACCCTTTACTCTTCCGCTCGAATCGATACAGGATTGGGAAGTGCTTCCGCCCAATCCGAAAAAGAAGAAGGAAATCTATCTCCACTATCGAGACTACTATCTCAACACCTATGATTTTCAATCGAACCAAACCGATTACATCCAAAGCGAATCGATGGTTACGGTTAATACGGCGAAAGATATCAACTATCCCCCGTTTCACTATTTCATCGAAAATGCGACACTTGGAACGCTCATCAATATCATCTCGAAATTACAGATCGACGGTAATGATATTCTGAAACTGTTGGGGAAAAGATTCGGCTTCTACAGCCACGAACTGTTTTTGAACTATCTGTTACGGCTCAAAGAGCTTCGTAACCGTTGTGCTCATAATGGCAGAATTTTCAATCGAAACTTTAGAGGTTTGAAGGCGTTCGACAAACACAGAACGTTTCGGCAAACGATTTACGAGCATAAAATACTGGATGTCTATTATTCGCTCCATGTGTTGCTGGGCAGTGCAAACAACTTCAAAACAGTGGATGATTTGATAAATCTATTTGTATCGGATAACTTGGTCGGATTGGGAAGTGAACTGGAAGATTTCGTTTTGGGGTTTATCAGAACAAGGTAAGCGTGCGTGCAGAGGCTCACCGTAAGTGAAGAAATTATAACAAATCAACTTTAAACTAAGTCGTGCACGCAATGATTAAATTGGATAGATTAAGGCTTAGATGAGTGAAATGGTAACAATTTGTATGTAAAACTATACAGTTTTCGAAAATTGATTCTATATGTTAAAAAGGTGTAAGTTTGAAAATTGATATAGAACATTTAGATTCTCATGGTGTTATTCATAATATATCACTTGATTTACAATATATTCAATTTGTAAAGCATATGGCATTCGCTGGAATGGGAGTTCATAAATCGGTAGCGAATGTGTATCGCTTTGTTGCTTTTATGATGGAATTTACACCTTATTGGCAAAATAATCAAAATTACTTTGTCTTGCTGTCAAGCGCGGAGTTAAATTCTGCAGTTTTTTCTAACGATTTTTACGTTTAGTA
>CAZCSO010000061.1:0-4208 GCA_964501315.1 uncultured Candidatus Izemoplasmatales bacterium
AACTCCGCAATGCGGGGGAGATCACCGGCGGACCGAGTGCCATCGGGGAAAAAACCGTCCGGGCGTTTGCGGACGGACTGAATAAACTGCTTTCGAAAAGACAATAAAATCTTATTATCAAGACATAATAGTGTCGTATTGTTGGATATACTTTGTGAGAAAATGATTTTTTTTCAGGGGAGAATATGGGCTACAAACACGATTACGATAAAGCACTAACCCGTCTTACAACTATCCTATCGCGTTTGTATCAGGGTGAAGAGCTTTCCGTAACCGAACTAGCTCAAGAATTCAACGTTAGCACACGTACTGTGCAGCGGGATTTCAATAATCACCTTATCCAGTTTCCTATCGAACAAGTCAAAAAGAGATGGCGGTTTCGTGAGGGCTGTACTATTGAAAAAGGTTTGAGTGTCGATGAACTGATTGTTACTCAAATCATCGAAAAAATGAGTGAAAACATCGGCGGCGAGTTTTTCACTAAAACCGAAAGGCTCCTCTCTCGTATTCGAAATAACGAATTCAATCCCATCTATACCCGTATCGATATGGAAGACATCAGTGGTCATTTGTCCCAAATAGCTCTGATTGAACAGGCAATAAAAGAACGTCGTTATATCACAGCTATCTACGATAACGACGACAAAACACACTCAATAAACGTTAAACCGCTAAAAATGGCCAATTTCGAGGGGTTCTGGTATCTGATCGCGATGGAAGATGGCGTTGAGTACGTTAAAAAATATTATCTGAAGAATCTTTCACTAATCGTTTTGATGGATGAAACTTTCAATCGAAGCCTGAAACTAGATGAAGCATTGGAAAATGCAATGGGCATCTGGTTTAGAATTCATCAAGAACCGTTTGAAGTGCGTTTGGCACTTTCACCCCAAATCGCTAAATATTTCAAACGAAAATCAATCTCCAAAACACAAATCATCACCCATGTTGGTAGTGATGGCAGTATGGAGATTGTTCTACGCATCACGCATGAGATGGAAATTGTCCCGATTGTACAGTATTGGATGCCTCACATGAAGGTAATTAAACCAGAATGGATACATGAAAAAATCATGGACAATATCAAAGGATATACATGAATGTCACAATAATATTTGACTTGGAGGTTAAATCATTATGATTGATGCAGAAATGAGAAAAAAAATCCGGTCTGATACTTTTGTGAGTCAACAAGAAGATGTATTTACTTCTAACGTCTTCGGCTTGATGCGTATGGTACCTGATCACCTTCTTAATGTGCTCACAAATGCAAAGCGTATTGATAATAATGAAAAATTAACTCAAATTAATACATCAGCAATCGCTCAAAATAGTTTTGAACTATGGAAAAAGTTTCAAAATAAAAATCAGAAAACAGCAAAGCTCAGAGATGAGCCTGATGTTTATTTTGAACTGGAAAACAATGTCAAAATTATCATTGAAGTAAAATATCTGAGTGGTGAGAGTGATGAAAATCAGCTCATAGACTACGCCGAACATTCTGATTATCTCATCTATTTGACTTTTTTTAACGAGCATCGGCAAAAAGCCAAAGAGAAGTATTCAAAACATAATAAAATTTATTTACTCACTTGGAAAGAATTTTACAATTCGCTTCGGGAACTGCCAAAGTCCGGTTCAAAAACTGAAACGGCATTAATCACACAAGTATTACACTATTTAGACTATAAACTTGGTTCTGTTTGGGATGGCTGGAATATGAATATTGGAAATACGAGTTATACAAACGGAGGATTTTATAATGCTAAATGAAACAAAGGAACGTAATATCGTTGCCATGCTCAAAGAGACGGCAAACTTTTGTCGGGACGCAAAGCAAATCTTCACGGAACTCAGCGAGTTAATTGTAAATGATAAATTTATTAAAAAAGTTAATAATCCCATCAATGAGAATTTTTTTTTTAGTAAAGAAGGCTGGATTGATTACAATTTCTTTGTTAAAATCAATCAAACGATTAACGGGTTCAGGCTAATCGTAGCCACGGGAGAGGTAGATGAATATGAGCGCTATCTGCAAATAACGAATAAGCTTCATCTCGATAAAAATATTCCTCTTTTATTAGTCTACGGTTGTTTTGTACCTGTTAAGAATATTGAAATGAGCATTAAAAGTACACCATTTATCGTTGACGCCTGCTGTGGATTTACCTCAAAAGATGATGAGGAATACGATTGGGGAAATTTTGATACAAATCAGATTGAGTGGAATACTGATATTGTTGTTGAAATGAAAGAATGGACAGCGGAAATTGCAACATTAAAAGGTTATCCTGAATGGGAAGAATATTGTTCAAAAGCCAAGATAAAATACAAGCCACTTTTAGAAATTCAAAATTATGAAGATGTTAAAAAACTGGCCGATGAAATCAAGGCAATGACTATTTCATGATACGCTCATTGAAGATTGTTAGCTGCTATTGTAGTTCTTTTCTCAAATCCAGTGCTGACAAGTGTAACTCGTATATAATCGATAGGTAAAGTGTCATCGGTTGTTGTACCAAAAATAATATCAGTTGACATATCTACACTACCATGTATAACATCCAGTGCCTCGCTGAGTTTTATAAAATAAAATTCGGGGTGCATCCTGAAATGAACCAGAATTCCTGCAGCATTTTTGATAGGAATCCCATCGACGTTTGCGAACTCTATTGCATTATTAATAGCTTCGTATGAGGCTTTTTCTCCTTGGGATTCACCAATACCGACAAGGGCGACTCCTTGATGCTCCATAATCGATTTTAAATCAACAAAATCAAGATTAATATCATTGTCACCGCTGGGAAGTATTACACCAGCTATTCCGTTGATGGTTCGAGCAAGAAAACTATCTACGATTTTGAGGTACTCTGCAATTCCCATTTTAGGATTAATAATAGAGAGAAATTTATCGTTAGGAATGACGACTATACTGTCTGAGACGTTTTTAAGCTCTTTAAGAGTCTCTTCCGCAAGTTTAAGACGCTGTTTTCCTTCAAAATTGAAAGGTTTAGTGACAATCCCGATTGTAAGTGCATCTGCATTTTTGGCGATTTTGGCAATTAGTGGAGCGACGATATGCCCAGTTTGTCCTCCTAAACCTCCTGTGATAAAAACAATGTCTGCACCTTGTAATCGGTTTTTGATATGATCCGTATCTTCGTCACCTCTGATGAATTCTATGCCATTGTTTTCTTTAAAATTCATGGTATCTATAACGTGATTGCCGCTCGAACCAAAACTTACTACTACAACTCTGATTTTTTGAATTTCTCTTGATTCTTCAATCGTAAATGACTCCATATTTGTCATCCTTTTTTAGTAATACAAAAAGTTTATCAAGCTATAGCGACACTATCATGTCTGCTTTATTGAAGTTTTTTGGCTATTAGAGAAAGGATTGTCTGTTTTACGGCAGGAAACAAGTTATGACCGGTCTTTCCAATACGACGGTTTTTGGTGCTGGTGCATAACGGCTATGATAATGATTTTGTTATCGAGGTGCTGATAGACGATTCCGAAAGGGAAACGGTTGGTTAAACATCGTCGTGTTTTATTCGTCATCGGTTGCCATGCGTCGGGGAAGTCGATAATGCGGTGAATAGTAGCGTAAACCTCTTGGGCAAATTCCAAGCCAAGATGCTTCTGGCACTCTTCGTAATAATCGATGGCGTGGTTGAACTCGATTTCCGCGTCGGGATGAAACCGAAAATTCATTGCTCAAAGCGGGCTTTGATTTTTCGAAAAACGTCGTTTCCGTCGATGAGGTTCACAGCCCCTTTTTCGATGGACGCGACGCGGGAATCGATTTCACGTTTCCAGAGAGCTTCGACATCATGATGCGGAGGATTGAGACTGCTTAACAGTTTATCGATCAGTTTGGTTTTCAGATCAATCGGCATGGAGTCGACTTCGGCCAGCAATTGCTGGGTATTAAAGGCAAGCATGATCTTCTCCTTTTGCTAATGGTATCATTATAGCATTTCTTTTTATCCCTTGTTCTCTTCCAACACCGCATACGTCCCTGTTGCAAAGGCGACGAGGTTGTCTCCGTCATAGAGTTCGATCGTGACGAACGACGTCTTTTTCCCCTGACGGATCACATTCCCGATTGCGCGCAGATGCTCGCCCGAGGCGGGCTTGAGGTAGTTGATCTTGATCTCCATCGTGACCGACGTAAAACCCTCAGGGAGGTTGGAGACGGCGGC
>CAZCSO010000062.1:0-4027 GCA_964501315.1 uncultured Candidatus Izemoplasmatales bacterium
CTGGATCTTCCGCGGCTTCGCCTCCTCGGCAACCGGGATCGTCAGCTTCAGGACCGGTTGTTTTTGGTCATGAGGATGTCAAACTCGTTCATGATCCGATGTTGCTGATAAGGCTCATTCCCCTGATCCAGATCGATTTTTGCCCCCAAAACGATATCGTCAAACCCCAATTCGGCACAGATCCAATAGACATACTCTTCGAACAACGATCCCTCCAGCCGCATTTTTTCGGACGCGATAAGCCGGTACTCTCGGTTGACGATCTCAAGTTCGTGGAGGATTTCGAGCAGATGCTCATAGCGGGAATAATCGAAATTGGGATCTCGTTTACTGAGAGCGTTGCGCAGGTTTAGAAATGCATGGTAGTCTTTGAACAGCGTCATGATTTCCTGTTTGCGCTCAATGAGGGTAGGATGACGCTGGACATCGAGGATCGTGAAGTTGAGCAGTTCCAGATAATCATCGACGCTGAGTTTTGAGGTGAGTCTGGCTTTGGTAAGCGCGGCCCCTTCGATGATCGTCTGCTCATTGTCATGGACGTCGTAGGTGATCACCGTGCCCCCGTCGGAGAGGATGAGATTGGAGAAGATCAATGCTGTTGAGGCAAATCCTTCGGTCGAATGGAGGCAAAAAATGCCATCGTATTGGGCGCGAAGGGTATGGTAGACCCGGACGATATCATTTTTGCTGTCTTCGTCGAGCATGATCGATTTGTTGTCCCATTTGAGACGGTTGGAGTGTATAAAACGCTCCAGTCCTTTTTCAAACTGTCTGGCTCTGCGTACATCGTCCG
Organism: uncultured Candidatus Izemoplasmatales bacterium; assembly: GCA_964501315.1. GTDB lineage: Bacteria > Bacillota_I > Bacilli_A > Izemoplasmatales > Hujiaoplasmataceae > UBA5603. Next base: position 794 of record CAZCSO010000062.1, read on the forward strand.
GCGCATCGTCGTGGAGTAGGATGTGGTGGCGGATCTGATCCTTGTATTCATTGATGATCGGGCCGAAGACGCTGAGATCATCCCCCAGCAGACTGATTAAAACCATGATGTTCCTTCGTATAGCTGAGGGATTATAATAAGTTTAGGCTTTGCCGTCTTTGAAGACACTCTAAGCTCGCAGAGGTATAATAAAGCCATATAATTCAATCAGGACGGTTTTATGGACGCATGCGAAGTGCTCGTAGAATGTGGAACGACATATCAGCCTCTCACAATAGGGCTTCATTTGCTCAAAAACACCCATGACATCAAACGGGTACACATACTGACCACCTTCAGCGCCTATGAGGGGGCCATGACGATCATCGAAGAGTTTTTCCCCGATCTGAACGTCATCTATTACGGGGAGTTCGTCGACGGGGGCGGGCGGCTGGAGGACCAGCGCGAATACCGCTCCAACGTCGAATCGGCTCTACGGTTTGCCAAGCTTCCCGTGATCGGGCTGGTCGCCAGTGGGACGAATTGGATGACGTGGATCTTTTCGCAGATGATGAACCAGCACCCCTGCTACTACGTCAAGACCCGCAAGGAATTCGAAGACAAATGCTTCCTCCCCCAGGAGAACATCATCGGAACCGATGAGGATGGGAACGTCTACCGTCACGAAGGATCGGTCAGCTCGCTGATGCCGCTGCAGGGGGAGGTGACTGCCCCGCGCCTCTACGTCCGCGACCGCAAGGTCTCGTTTCTGGGGCATGAAGTGGCGCTGACGATGCAGGAGGCGGCGATGTTTGACTACCTTTTGCGCTGCGGGGGGGAGCTTTGTTCGTCAGAGGATCATACCGACGCGTTCAACGCGTTTTGCGAATCACATGAGGATTACGACACCGAACGCAGCCTCGTCGAGGACTTCACCGCCCGCTTCCGACAGAATGTCTCGAAGATCAATTCCAAGATCGAGGATGCCCACCCGATCGTTGTCCGCCACCTCACTATCGAGAGGGACGGGGAACGCTACCGCCTCAGAACCGTCGAGTCACTCCTCTAGCCACTCAAGGATGCTTTTTTCAAAAGCGCTCATGACTTCGGCATAGGGCGGTTTTTCCCGCCATAGATAACTTTTTTTGCTCTCAGACCCCTCAAACTCCAATGCCCACTTGTGCCCGGCACGTATCAGCCGCACACGGTAGGTTTTTTCGCTCGCAGAGCATGAGATTCGATCATGCAGGCCGCAGTTGGGGCAGGGGGAACAAACGTCCAGATCATTCCAGACGGCGGTGCATCGGCTGCATCGGTAGGTAAACATCGGTTGCTCTCCCGTTCGTGAAGTGTCGATAATCAATCACTGTCGTTGCGGTCGTTGTCGTCCATCATGTACAACAGATACCACCACCAAAGCCATTCGTCATCGTCGTCCGTGCCTGAGCTGTCGGAAAATCCGAACAGAAAAACCAGCAGTGCGACGCATGCCAATCCCACCAGTATTATGATCACTGCTGCTTCACCCATGGTTGCCTCCTTTTAGTCATCATCCGAGGTTGTGCGATACTTGATAGCTGTCTCGATCTCGCCGTACATCAGTCCGACCAGATACGTCATGAAATACAGATATATACCGACAACAAACACCATATGAAAGTCCATTCCCTTGATCCCGATAAAGAGCGAACCCGTCACATATTTGACTATGGCCGAATATGCGCCCGTCGTGATCCAGTAGATGAGCGGGGAAAACAACCCCCGGAACAATCGCATGGTCAGCCAATAGATGATTGCTACATTCAGCGCAAAATACAAAAAACCGCTCAACCCAAATGCGAAAAAAAAGTTATTGTTGGCCTTTGAATCATCGATGATGTAGATAAACGCATGGATGATCAGCAGCAATCCCGATTGAAATGCCAGCGTTATATACAGCCCGCGCAGAAAAAGTGCGCCTTCGAAGATAAGCCATTGCCCCAACATTCTCAATAATGCGTTTTTCATGTTCACTCCTTGGAAAACCGGCCTTGCCAATCCTGAAACCAACATCCCTGCCATTTTATCCCTGTCCGCACGAACCTGTGATTCCGGAAATTTTCCTAAATGGAGCAGTTGAGATATAATCATCCAAAAATTTATTTAGAACGAAGAAGATGAAAAAAATACTGTTGATCGAAGACAACCCCAGGCTGCTTAAACAAAAGTTTGACGAGATCAAGGAACATCTTGGATATCCGGTCATCATCGCCGAAAACTACGCTGAACTTCTTTCGATTCTGGAGAGGGAAGCCGATGAAATCTTCATCGCACTGCTCGACTATCATCTCGAAGGGGCCAAAGAGGGGGAGGGGGTGTCTTTGCTTTGCCGCAACAACATCCCTGTCATCGTCTATACCGAAAGGTTCTGCAACGACGTGCGTGAGGCCGTCCTTGAGCAGGGGGCCATCGAATATCTGATCAAAAAGACGAATTCCGATCTTTTCTACACGCTTCGACTCATCGAGCGGACCTACAAAAACAGCTTTATCAAGGCGCTGATCGTCGATGGTTCCCAGTCACTGCGCGCTCAGCTCGCCTCGCACCTCGAAGCGTTCGGAATCCAGTGCCTTCAAGCCACGGATGCGGCGACGACCATGACCTTGCTGGCAAACCATCCCGAGGTCAAACTACTTTTGATCGATCTGGACATTCAAGGCGAGATCCAGGGGATCGATCTGGTCGAGGATGTACGGGAACACTACAGCAATGCCGATCTTAGTATTCTCGGGTTGACCCCGCACGGCTACAACAGCCCGATGTCGATCGAGTTCCTCAAAAAAGGGGCGAACGATTTCATCATCAAGCCTTTTATCAAAGAACAGCTCTATCTGCGGATCATGCAGTCTCTGGAAATGCTGGACATGATCGAGGAAAAACACCAGCTCGCTTCGACCGATTTTCTGACCCAGCTCTACAACCGCCGCACTCTCGAACAAATGGCTCCGCTGATCATAGAAAAAGCCAAAGTAGAGGGGAAACCTCTTTGTGTGGCCATGATCGATATCGACCATTTCAAAAGCGTCAACGACCAATTTGGCCATGGGGTAGGGGACAGTGTTTTGAAGTTTTTGAGCAAGCAGCTCAAAAGCAGTTTCCGGGGGGATGATCTGGTGGTACGCAACGGGGGTGAAGAGTTCTGTGTTGTCCTCGAACATGTCAGCGAAGCAAAAGCATTCGCCCTCTTTGACGAGTTTCGCCATAAGATAGCTACTA
>CAZCSO010000063.1:0-3978 GCA_964501315.1 uncultured Candidatus Izemoplasmatales bacterium
AGTAAGAAGGGCAAGGAAACAAAACTTAAATCCTCATAGAAATCCTTCTTTTCAATCGATTCTAACTATGCGCTTTGTTCTTCATCCTCTTCATCTTCGATTTCATCATCCTCGTCATCATCGTCATCGGGTCGATTTCTATCTCTTTCTGTTGAACTTTCTTTTCCTTCTTTGGTTTCAACTTGATAGCGATAGGTTGTTTCATTGGTTTCTGGATCAACTTCTACGATGACTTTAATCGAGCCTTCTTCGGTTACTCCTTGATTTTCAATCTTGTACTCGATTTTCAAAACAGTTTCTCCATCTTCCGTTTCCATCTTGAATGTGTATTCCCCTTGTGAAGCGCCACTTAGAAACTTCATTTCAAACTTCGTTTCGTTTTCTTCTGTTTCTACTTTGATTTCGGAAGATTCTACAATCACGCCATTTTGCACAAGGGTGAACATGAATTTCCGTTCCTCTTCTTCAACTTTAGAAACAACACGAACATAATTAGCTTCATCGATAAAAGACCGAATTTCAATCTTTTCTTCGCCTTCTTCGATTTCTTTTTTACCTTCAAATGGGTATTCCGTGTCTTTGATGACTAAGACACCAAGAAGGGTTGCTTCGGATTCGGTAACTTCAGATAAAAGAAAAGCTTGGTCTTCTGTTTCTTCTTCCTCTTCTTCATCTTCTTCATCGATTTCTTCTTCGACTATTGTTTCATTGTAGTAGAGTTTGTAGGTAACCGGCTCTCCTAACAGATCAACCGCTGAGTAGACAATCAAAAATGCATACTCTGCACGATCCGATGTTTGTTCTTCAAACGAAAACTGATTTGCATTTCCCAAGAACTTTTCCATCATTGCAATGTATTTGCCAATTTCATCGAGTTCATCGACGACAACCGGTTCATCGGTATCAGCCAGTTGTAATGCGACGGTAGTGGTCGTGCTTTGAGCGTTAGCGAGTAAGTCAAATGACGCCGCGGCTGAGAACCCGACAACATCGGCGTCCGTTTGGAATAGTGTTATGCTTGAGCTCGTGTTCGAACAAGCTCCTAAAGTTATGACTCCTAATAAAATCATCATTGTTACTACTATTTTTTTCATCGTTCTTTCCTCCTATTATTTGTTCTACTCATTATACGTGTGAGCGAGTGCTTTCATTGGGGAAATATACAGAGTATGACATTACACCCATGGTAGTTTGTGAGAATAAATTAGCATTACATCATAAAAAAAAAGAAGACCGTTTCGTCTTCTTTATTGGATGGTTTCTTCTTTCGAATAGCGAATCACTTCTTGGTGGTGACAATTCACACATTCCATGGTTTTTTCATAGGTTTTGACTAATCTTGGCTTCTTTGAGCGTAAGGATTGTTTTTTTGAAAGTAATTCTTCTTTTACTTCAGTCATTTTCTGACCACACTCAGAACATACTTTCGATCTCGCTTGGTAAAAATAGGTCCCCGCTACTATGGAGACAAAGATAATCCCGTAAAATACCCAGGCCATCCAATCCAATGATTCCAGCGTTGTTAAATAGATGAAAATGCCAACAGGGATAATGAGAGAGAAAACAAGTCCTAGGATTTGGTAAAGTTTGCGGCGATTATTTTTCACGATGATTCACTCCATTTCTAATGAATCCAGTATACCATATAACCCAAAACAACTCAAGATAACTCAACTTAAGCAGCGTGCTATTTTGGCTTTGAAGTCAGCAAGACACAGTGCCCTTCAAGTGACAAAATGCCCTCATGAGTCGTGATGACTAAATGATCTCCCCTTTTATAAGTTGTCCCTTGAATCACACACTCCCCTTCTATCACAGATACGAGTAAATAGGTATCCATGACTTTCGAATAGGTATGATGAATGTCCCATTTTTCGACGGTAAAATATTCATTATCGACATAAGTAGTGAATCGATCTAACCCCATGACTCTTTCTTTTGGCTGATTCGCTTGTTCTTGGTGTGGAATCATACTGACCGCAATCGCTTCTTCTAGATGAAGGTCGCGACTCTTTCCATTGACATCTTTGCGATGATAATCAAATAGCCGGTAAGTCGTATCAGAAGATTGCTGCGTCTCAAGGATTAAGATGCCTTTTCCTAGGGCGTGAATCACTCCCGCAGGGACATCAAAGAAATCCCCTTTCGACACCTTCTTTTCACAGAGTAATTCATTCCATTCATTCTTTTGAATGCGTGCGACCATTTCTGCTTTTGTCTTCGCTGTGTGACCATAAATAATCTTCGCATCTTTTTCTGCGTCTAAGACCAACCAACATTCACTCTTTCCAGAGTCGATGCCATGGCTATGAGCATAGGCATCATCGGGATGAACTTGAACGCTTAAATCATCCGTCGCATCGATGATTTTTGTTAGTAAAGGAAACTCATCACTTTTAGGATTGCCAAATAATACCGGATACTCCCGGTACACGTCCCGTAAGGTCTTTTGTTTCAATGGGCCATTGAGAATCACATTGGAATGCCCAACTCTACCCGATATGGCCCAGCATTCTCCCGTGTGATTGCTGGGAATGTCATAGCCAAAGACACTTTGGAGTCGATTTCCTCCCCAGATACGTTCTTGAAAGAGCGGTTTTAAATGTAAGACTTGTTGCAAAGTAATCACATCCTATTCAAGTTAAAATCGGAATCGAAAGGGAAGTAATGGCAATCCCTCACATCCATAATAATTGCAATGGGGTGCATTGTCAAATAAATAACGTATTTCTTTGATTGGTTCGGTGATATGGACTACGATTTCACTGTGAGAAAATTCGACGGAGCTAGGTTTTTGAAACGCGAACCCATCGATGGAAACGAGAATCCCCTCACTGGCTTCATATTTTGGTTTGAGAGATTGCACTGGAGAATTTAATAACAACCGAATCATCTGGACTTCTTGTACGGCTTTCTCAATCCATGGTGCTTGAGCCCTTGCTTGTCCATCATAACTATGTTCAATGATACTTTGAAGGAATCTTCTTGCTAAAATGTGCTTATCAATGGGATGAATATTATCTTCTTCCCCTAAATCAATGGCTGTCACGATAAACTGCTTGTTTTCAGGTTTATCACATTTTTGCTGCTCCAAGCGAAGCGTTGGCACGGCCCCCACTTTGGCTCCAGGATAAGCATACCCCGCAATCTGGACAAAGTAAAAGGAGAGTTCGGCGTTTTGAAACAATCTTCGCCATGAATCGATTAATGTTTGAAAAGCAGTTCCGTAGTACCTTGCGTTTTGATGGTCACTCTCTCCTTGGTAAAATAGAACCGCCTTTATAGGAAAGGGGACAATTGTAGAGACCATCATATCATAACACCCCGCTGGACGATTCTGATGACGAGGTCCCATGGGTAAATACGGATGGGGATATTGCTCATACGCCTTTTGATGGGCTAACGAAGCGTCAAGACCTGCTTGAACCCCTTCTTCAATCGCCCCATAAAAAGCCCGTAATATTGGCAGTTGTTGATTAAAATACGTGGTATAAGCCTCCACAGATGGATACTTTTCCACTTCAAACTGATAGTGATTTAATAGTCGGCTTAATCGTTGATTTTCATACAAGTGTTCCCTTTTGACCCAGCTCATCACCGATGTATCCCCCATCGAACAACCGATTAGTCCAATCGGTCGGTTCGTGTAATGGATCAACTCTTTGGCGACCAAATACCCGATTGCTGACATCCAAGGAATGGTTTCTTTGGTTGCTTTGCGCCACTGGGGTTGTTTCGAAAAAAGGTGAGGAAATTCAAGATGCGCTCCTTCAAAGGGAAGCTTTGGCACTTCAAAATAGCGAATCAAATCCGTTTCTATGATTTCTACATCCCGACTTTGATGGACTAAAAACTCCATATTGGATTGACCAGATAATAAAAAGACATCGCCAAAGACACAATCCTTAAGGAAGATTGACTCCACTTCACTTTCTAGTTCAATCTCAAAGGGTCCTTCATAGTTTACGAACCCATCAC
>CAZCSO010000064.1:0-3661 GCA_964501315.1 uncultured Candidatus Izemoplasmatales bacterium
CGAAGGTGTCACCGTCCGGTTCTTCCTCTTTGATAGGTTTGTGATTTCGGGGAGCTGGGAAATATCGCTCGAAGTCTTTTTTGAAAGTAGCAAACATTTCGCGAGGAATCCAAAGGAGAACGTGAAAATGAGGAACACCGTCCTTATGAGGTTCGGCCGCTTTGAGATAAATAAACGTTTGAGCATTTTTTTTGAGACGCTTGAAAGAGTATCCCGCAGCGAATCGATACCATTGGAAAGAAAGCACATTATAGAGGTCTTTAATCGTGAGCTTATCACCCTTTTTCATTTTATCGCGAACATAACCGTAAAGATCATTATTTGGAATATGGCGATTGTATTCAACCTGCTGCACATCGGTAAGACGATCCCACTTTTTATAGTTGGCCGTAAGAGCGCCGCGAAAAAAACCGTCTAGAGTAATAGTGAGGAAAACCGGGGAAAGTCGCTGCGAAATAGCCAATGTATGCATGGTATTTATTTTATTCGAGAGCTGCGAATAATAGCGTTCGGAAAGGTTGGCGGAAAATGAAACGTCCAAAAGGCTTTTAACCTGTCCGGTAGAAGTATGAAAATGGTTTTCGGAAAGATACGTCATTTGCGCTTCACGTTTTTGCCGTGCAAATTTGAGATCATGCGAAGTTAAGCCGTATTGTTTCATTTTCCAAAACCTCCCGTCTGGTTTTGATCATCGAAGGAGATATTTTCGAGATAGATAGCGAATGTCTCATATTTGGAGTTTTCAGTTTCATAGCGAAAAAGCGAACCAATATAAGGAATATCGCCAAGTAAAGGGATTTTGACCTGATTTTTCGACGTGTCGTTTGATTTAATGCCTGAAATCAAAAGCGAACGCCCTTTAGGAATGCGAAGATAATTTACTACTTCGCGTTTTGAAGTTGTCGGAGTAATCGAATCGTTAATAAGCTGCTCATATCTGAGAGTAGATTGAAAATAGAGATCATCTTCGGTAACCGTAACATTTGAAAGGACAATCTCAGTTCCTACGTCGCGATAGGAATAGCTATTTGTAGAAACATTTTGAGTTCCATCTACATTATTTTCCTGAGAGAGATAAGGAATCGTTTTAGTAGCCCGTATAATCGAATCTTTGCCGTCAAAAAGCGAAACGATATTATCGATATGGAGCTGAGCAAGCCCTGCGGAATTCAAAGCCGAAAATGAAACAGAAATATCATTGACCGCATTTGAAAAAGTAAATGTGTTACCAAGGGAGAGAGAATTTATCAATGAAGTAAGTCCATAAGTAGAACTGCCGGAATGTTGAGCCGATAATTTGGCCCCATACTCTTTTAAATCTGAATCGTTGTAAGAAATCATAATAACTTTGAGTTTACGTTGTGGACGAGGACGATCTAGCATATCTACAAGACTTTTTATCTCTGAATATTGTCGAGAATCCGCTTTAAAAGCTATTGTTTTTTGAATAGAAGAAATTTTCAAGTCAGGATAGTTTGCAGAAATAGCCTTGGTAACAGAATCAGGCAGTTCAAAAAAAAGATCAATAGAATAAAAACGTTTATTATCAGAAAGCTTTTTAACATACAGAGTCGAGCCAATAATAACTGGTTCGAGATCATGTTTAGCCAAAACAGAATAAAAAAGTTCAAGACTATCACGCGACTCATAGCCAACCGGAAGAACAATAGAAAAACGGGTATCAACGTTTTCATCGATAACGATGTTCTGTTTGCTCGTATTGGAGACGAACCGAACGAAATCTAAAAAAGATTGATCAACAAGATCAGACGCCGGAAGGTGTTGCGAACTGAGGAGCAGTGAGAGGATCACCGCCAGAACTGTTTTTGTGAGATTGTGGACCATAGCTATCACTCCTTGACACAATATTATGAGATTCGATCATGTAATAAAGCTCATCGGGAACAAGAGCAGTAATTACAGACAAATCACCATTGATCGACTCGGCTGTTAAAACCTTGCCACCGAATTCAGAGAAAAAACGTTCCATCGAACCAAGAGGAAGAGTTAAACGGTTCGATGGAAAATAACAATAGGTTTGAGTACATTGAAAGCGGACAATAAAACGATTCAAAAGTTGACGCGAACCGTTCGGATAATTTGATTGAATTTGAGTGTTACCAGAAACCAGCGGAGGCGGAGGCTGCATTGAATCAGAAGCATCTGCAAAAGCATCGATTGCGTTCTGTTCTTCCTGCTCATTCAAATCTTTGAGACCTTGACGCAAAGCAGACTGTTCTGGTGTAAGTTCGACACGATAATCGTCGGAAACAGAAGGAACGGAAGAATTATCCTCGGTCTTTTTGTTTGAACCGAGGACATAACCAAAGAGGACGTATTTTGTGAACAAACCGATAAAAAGTACCAAAACGAAAATAGGAGCAAGCTTTTTCAATGCAGCGGAACGATTTACTTTGTAATGACCGCTATCGTAAAGACCGAATATTTTTTTATCCGATCGTAAAGAAATAGTCTCAATATAAAATTTTTCGTACTGTTTATGATCGGTATAAACTTTGTATTTAAACGTCGTTGAAAATAAGCGTTTGGCAGCATTTACACCGAAATAATATTTGTCGATAAAACCTTTGTATTTTCGATCGATTAAAGAAAGGTTTTGAGTGATCAGAAGAACGTCCATTCCTTCAAAATGCCGATGGTAAGACATCCAACGGACATAAGCAGGATCACGAGTATCCAGATCATTGTGACATTCATCCCAAAGGATAAGAGCATTTCCAAATTTGTCCAAAAGGCCTGATTCTTTAAGCGCTTTGTCGTAGTTATCGGCTTCGTCAAAATCTGGATCAGATTTACGTTTTTCGCTTTGTTCGATTCGATATTGCTCATAAAATTCTAACTCCCGTTGACAGAAAAGATGGAATTCGCGAACATCGAGAGGCTGGAGAATATCATCGAATGGAATACGGAGATTAATGTTTGTAAAAATAGGACGATCCCGTTTTACCAAAGCCTTCGAAAGTCGATCGACGGCAAAATAGGTTTTACCAGAACCGGGCACACCTGTGAGCAGCTCAATCATTTCACACTCTCAATAGTTTTAGAGGTTTCGTCACTGATCGTTTTCAAAACAATAAAGGCAATCTTATAAGCAACGTAGATGAAGAAGAAAGCAAGAACGCCAAGGTAAAACGGCAAAGCCATACGGATACCCGCAGAAATCCCAGAAACGTCAAGCATATACATGAAACATGAAGGCCATGTTCCTGATCCGCTTATATTTGAAACGTAAACCATGAGATTTGAAAAAGCATTAAACATATCAAGAGCGAAATTAATAACCGCAATAAAAAAAGCAATGACGAACGAAATAACCGCAAATGAAACTGTTTTTTGAATTACGCCAAGAAAAGCTCCCAAACCCAATCTTTTAGCAATGTTTGGCAAAAACTCTTTAATCAACCAAGTAAACCCGGTACCAAACCAAGCGAAAAAAGAAATGAGAAAATTCATGTCAAACTCCTTTCGTGAAAAATGAAAATACAAGTCGGAAAGCACCAAACATCAAACCGATATAGACGAGTATCGAAAAAATTCCGGAGTATGGCTGGATAGATTGACCAATAGAGGCTATTGAAACTTGATGACCATAAAAGCTATATGAAGGACAAGAACCGCCTTGAATAACCGGAGGTGTAAA
>CAZCSO010000065.1:0-3620 GCA_964501315.1 uncultured Candidatus Izemoplasmatales bacterium
TTTTTGGCAATGCCTCCCGTAAAGTTGATTTTGACTCCCTCAGCGGTAGCGGAGATGGCCTTTTCGACCGGGTTGAAAAAGCCGTCGATTGCGGGCAAAAGGGACGATTCGAGCTCTCGGTAGGTCTCTTCGAACGCTTCGTACCCTTTTCCGTCTGGGTCTTCGAAACCGACGTGGATTTTCGGTACGGGACGGGGGAACATCGGACATGTTTCGTGGGCATGGTCGCAAACGGTGACGATGAGATCGTATTCTTTATCCATCATCGTGTCAAGGGTTTTGGAGTGGTATTCGTCTCGCCAGATCCCTTTTTCGGTGAGGATCTTTTGGGCGTTGGGATTGACCCGTCCGCTGGCGCGAACGCCGGAACTGTAGGCACGGTAACGATCTCCCATTTTGGCGTTGATGAGCGCTTCGGCCATGATGGAGCGGCAGCTGTTGCCGGTGCAGAGGATAAGGACGTTTTTCATAATTTACAGTCTCCGGTTTCTGATAGTTTTTTGAGTGGAGGGAGTTCAATCCCCAGACAGCGGATTTCACAGAGCGCTTCGCTGCGGAAGCGGTCCAGCGGTGCTCTTATGGAGTAATAGGCCCACGTACCGCACCGATCGACCCGCAAAAAACCCCCGTCTTTGAGGATTTTGAGGTGGCGAGAGAGGCGCGACTGGATCATACCGAAGCTCTCCTGCAGGTCGCAGACGCACAGCGGCCCGTGCTGATCCAGAAACGCCAGCAGTTTCACCCGCGTTTCGTCGTTCAGTGCCGATACGGTTTCTAAAAATACGTCCATAAGTACCTCCGATGGGTGACAGTGTAACGAAATAAAAATAATATATCAAGATATGTTGATATTATGATACAATGCTTGACTCAATTTTCGGCAAAGGTTCATTTCATGGCATTGGCAATTGCTCTCTTTTTGGTTACTCTGGTTTTTATTATCGCTCAGCCGCGCGGGCTTCAGATCGGGACGACGGCGGTCGTCGGAGCTCTTGCAGCCCTCATCCTCGGTGTCGTAAGCGTTTCGGACGTATGGACGGTGACGGGAATCGTATGGGATGCGACCCTCGCGTTTATCGGGATCATTTTGCTCTCGATGGTGCTCGATGAGATCGGCTTTTTCGAGTGGTCGGCGCTGAAAATGGCGCGCCTCTCCCGCGGGAACGGCCATTTGATGTTTGTCTACATGATGATCCTCGGTGCACTCGTGGCGGCCTTTTTCGCCAACGACGGGGCGGCGCTGATCCTCACCCCGATCATTCTGGCGAAGATGAAGTACCTCAAGATGAACCCCGTCGCGATGTTCGCGTTTCTGATGGCGGGGGGATTCATCGGCGACAGCGCCTCCAACCCGCTCGTGATCTCCAACCTCACCAACATCGTAACGGCGGGATACTTCAACATCGGCTTCTGGGAATACGCCCGCGCGATGTTTCTCCCCAACCTCCTCAGCATCCTCGCCTCCATCGCCGTACTGTGGCTCTTTTTCCGCAAGGACATTCCGACCCATATCGACGTCGAAAACCTCGCTACGCCAGAGAGTGCGATCCGCAACATGACGATGTTCCGCCTCAGCTGGCCGTTTCTGGCGCTGCTGATGGTCGGCTATTTCATCGGCGACGCGTACCATCTCCCGGTTTCGGTGTTCGCCCTCGGCGGCGCTTTGGTATTCCTCGCCATAGCGACGTACTTCAAAGCCACCAAGCCGATCATGACGATCAAGGCCGCGCCGTGGCAGGTGGTGTGGTTCAGCATCGGCCTCTACGTCGTCGTCTACGGCCTCAAAAACGGAGGACTGACGGCGTACCTCGCCGACTGGATCGTCCAGCTGCAAACGATGGGGAACGCCTATGCCGTAATCGGCACCGGCTTCCTCGCCGCCATCCTGAGCTCGGTCATGAACAACATGCCCACCGTCATGATCATGGACATCGCGATTGCCGAAGCGGGGAACAGTGCTTTAGCATATGCGAACATCATAGGGTGCAATCTGGGGCCGAAAATGACCCCGATCGGGTCACTGGCAACCTTGCTGTGGCTGCATGTGCTAGCGCAAAAAGGTGTCAAGATTGGATGGGGCGAATACATGAAAGTAGGGCTGATTGTTACCCCGCCGGTGCTGTTGGTGGCATTGATTGGGTTGGTTTAGTTGTTCTCGAAAAACTCTTTTAAATGTTCAAAAAAAGTATCTGAAAAAGGGGTTTTGAGAAAATTAATTTTTAATTGCGCTTCTTCTACTATCGAGCCACCATCAAATGCACCAATATCAGCAATTATTCCTATACTTTTATATTTATTGAGTGATGTAATATAGTGTTCATTTTCAGGTGAGGTAGTTGTTTCAAACATATTTTGTCTGTTTTGATAAAATGAAATATTACGAAATGAATCATAAAAAACTTCAAAATCATGTACAGTTAATGTGTTGATATTTGAAAATAATGACGATTCATAGTAATTCAGTGCCCCGTTTCTCATCTTCTGCACCCAGAGTTTGGCCAATAAAAAAGTGGTGATTCGATTATCGGCATGAAGATTTTTTAGAATGAGATTTGAAATGAACTCTTTATTGCTCTCGGATTGAGAATGAATAAACGCTATAAGTTCATCTTCACGTATATCATTCGAAAGTACATCAAGCACTAGATTATTGAATTTTGCTTCTAAAAACCCTTGAAATGTTTGGGCAATACCTTGTTTGATAAGTGAAAGGCTCCCTCCACTCGCAATATCCAGTGCATTGCAGACAGCAATAGTATCGGCTTTTCTGCTGTTGAATATTTTTTTAATTTGTGTATTGATCCATCTTAAAATATTATTCATTTAAATCCTTTGCAAATGCAGCCAATTCACTATCAAACATTTCGAGGATGAAATATATTTCTTCATCGATCGTTTCATAATGATTTTTGTGAATGACTTTTTCATAATGGAAGACTCGGTTACGAAAGCGTCGGATATGATCGAGCTTTTTGTATATTTCCTCGCGGTTAATAATGCGTTCTGCTTTTGAGGGCATATTCGGAAAAATATGGCGAAGGTCTTTTATCCGCAGATGGTTTTGATACGGTTTTTGGAAAAGATTGACCCAAAACCCAAAGTTCAGTTCAGCTATGATTTTCTCTTTACTAATAGCTTCTTTACGAGCACTTAGTGTATCGATAGCTTCTGCAACCTTTTTTTGTGTGCCATGCGTTAAAAAGGTATTGTCGAGATGCCATTCCTCTCCGACTTTCAAGCTGAAATAACTATCTAAAGCATTGCGAAGAGCAATTTCTAAAATAGAGAGGGGAATATAAGCATTTTTTGAGATCAGAAGATTTTGGCAGTATTCATTAAAATCAATATAGGCGGATAAACGTGTCGGTGAAATATATTTTAATTTTAAGCTTTCTTTCACACTGCTTCGCCTATAATTTTTATGTAATTCCCCAGTCAGCCTATGGACTTGAGCCATAGCTTGGGGTGATCATCAACTTTCTGCATTATAACCAAATCCGTTTTCATTTATTTAAAATCATCACAAAAACTGTATAAGAGTATTGACTAGATTTCTGTTCCTATTTTCTGGCGCAGAAAGGGGTCAAGATCGGATGGGGTGAATACATGAAAGTAGGACT
>CAZCSO010000066.1:0-3592 GCA_964501315.1 uncultured Candidatus Izemoplasmatales bacterium
GTAAAACCCCCTTTATGCCTTTATAGTAGCGCTATGATAGGGGGTTGTCAATGGACTCCTGGCTTTTTTGTATTTGTTGTCTTTTTTGAAACTTCTCTCCATTCAAATCAAACGGATAGAACCAACATAAAACGTTAATGAAAAACGTACAAGTTATTTACATCTATCATTTTTAACGATATAATGATTTTTGACGAATTTGATTTCTGGTTAGAACTATAAAAAAGGACTTACAGACTTTAAAAACGAATCCGCGATATCGAATAACAGTTTTTTATTAATTAGTATAAGGATAGAATGAGATATTTAAACAAAATTACATCCACTGAACCCATATTCGCTGCCCGTGATTCCATTTAGAAGAGGAGCATGAATTCCAATGAAACGACTTTTATCAATGATTGTACTGGTTTTTCTTATTCTCATAGTGAGTGCTTGTGAAACCGATTTGACTGTTTCTAGAACCACTTCCACTGATACGGAAACAATTACCTCGAATACAGAAACAACACCAACGAATACAGAAACTACAACTACAACAACCCTCTCTTCTACATTTCCCTTATCCACAACGACCACAACAACCCAGTCAACTACTTACACACCATCTACTACGTCTACCACAACTCAGTCAACCACTCACTTACCAACTACCACGATTACAATAACCCAATCAACTACTCAGATCACAACCACCACAACAACAGCCTTCGTTGCCAGTTTATCCAGTTATCGCTCCCTAGCCCAAGCATTCAATCGAGAGGAAGTGTTTGGATTAGATTACATCATGCGTCAAACATTGGATGGGTATGTTATGATGGAAGTACATACCGTGGTCGAAATTGTCTCAAAAAGTAGTTTGCTCGCAAAGGAAACAATTGCTTTGCGAAGGGTAAATCCATTACCAGCAGAAACCGAGTATGATGAGAAAATCGACACCTATTATTACTATCCGACACGAACTGTTCATGTCAGTGAAACAGAAACAAAAGAAATCGATCGACCCCTTGACTCGATGAATTTAATCTTAGGTATCGTAGCATTCTTTGAAGAGGAATACATTCTTAGATATCAGGTCGATGAGACTTCGATTACGATAGAAATAAAGAATGAAGTCACGAAACAACTCCTCCAAATAGACAATATTCAAGACTTAATCATTCGCATCGAACAATTGGACGGGAAAATTGTTTCGCTTCACATCGAATATGTCATAGATGGCTATGATTTCGAGATGGACATGCAGTTTTCTTACATCCCATTTGATGAAAGTATTATGAATATCCCGAATTGATATCAAAAGATTTTTAGAAAGCATTAGTAAATTAAAGAACTATTTCATACCAAGCACCTCTGACAACGATTCAGAGGTGTTTTTTTCTAGAAATTTGTAAAATAATAAGTAAAAAAAGTGATAATCATTCTCTTCACTTTGTTTATTAAGGAATTAATATTTCGTGAAATATTGTATTTATTAGTTTATCGTGCTACAATCAAATCAAATGTAATCGTGATTTGATGTAAAATTGTTTAATGATTTATTTCTGAACTGGATAAGACCATCGACAAACGTACTACGAATGGTACCGTAGTAACCTACTCTTCTTTGCGTACTGTAGCCATACCTATTACTTTTCAATCGGAATGTGGCTAACAACGACTCCAGAAGATTTTGCCTCGAAGGTCTTTTTTTGTTTTTTACATCACATCATCAAAGAATAAATGATTTAGGGGGACTATATGAATTCTAGAGTGTGGAAGGGTTTTTTTCTTGCGGTCTTATTTTTCTTTTTAGCGGGATGTAATACGGGGATATCTGTTACGACAACGACAACATCCATCGATTCGACATCCACAACATCTACAACGTCAATCACAGATTCTACAACCACCACCAGCAATCTACCAATGATAACAATCCATTTCGAAAGTAATGGAGGCTCTTTGGTAGATGCTTTTGTTTTAGGCGTGGGATCGAGTTTTAATCCTCCAGAAGAACCATCCAAAGAGGGGCACACCTTTATTGCTTGGTTTACCGATGAGGCGTTAACCAATTCTTTTAGCTTTGGGCAAGTGGTCTATGAATCGATGACACTCTATGCCATGTGGCAAGTGAACACATATACAGTTCTATTTGTCGATTATGACAATACCGTTTTTCAGGAACGAGAATACGAATATGGGGATACCATTATCCCCTTGCAAGAACCTCCTGTAGAACGGGAAGGCTACACGTTTACTTCTTGGTCTCCCGTTGTACCACAGACCATGCCAGCTTACAATGTAACGTTTAAAGCACAATACGAAGTAATACAATGCACTGTATTCTTTGCGGACTCGGATGGAACTGTTCTGTTTTCGATTGAACTGGACTATTCCTCCTTGGTTCAAGAGCCTACAGCACCAGTCAAGATGGGTCATACATTCTTAGGGTGGTATGAAGATCAAAACCTAACACGTCCCTATGCATTTAACCTTAGGCAATTAAAAGATGATATGACCCTTTATGCAAAGTGGGATGTGATGGCTTTCACCTTCTTGATTTTGGATTATGATGGGTCAGATCTCGTTCGCAATTATATTTATTTTGATTCGGATCTCACTAGTTATGGGTATGCGAATTATACTCCAACAAGAACGGGTTATACCTTTCTTGGTTATGATAAAGAAATTCCCGCAAGAATGCCTGATCATGATTTGACGTTTTATGCCCAGTATCGGGCAAATTCCTACACTATAACGTTTGAAAGTAATGGGGGAAGTGAAGTCGAAGGTATCACGCAAGATGTCGACACAGTCATTACTTTACCCATTCCCGAAAAAACCGGATATCGTTTTGTCGGATGGTTTACCAATCCATCCCTAGATCACGATTTTACGGATACCTTAATGCCTGCGGAAAATAAAACATTACATGCAAAATGGGAAGTGAATCAATACACCTTGTCTTTTGAGACATATGGTGGAACAACCATTCAATCGATTACAAGGGTTTATCAAGGTTCGATTCAATCGGTGAATCAACCCGAAAAACAAGGTCATACATTTGCGGGATGGTTTATAGATGAAGCGTATACAACCCTCTATACCTTCGGTCAAATGCCCGCGTATGATTTTACTATCTATGCAAAATGGAATGTGAATTCGTATAACCTTCGCTATGTCGATGATAATCAAAACGAACTAGCATCTTTTAGTGTGCCTTATGGTTCTGATTTGAGTACGTTTGAAGAACCCACTCCTAGTAAAGTAGGACATACCTTTACTGGTTGGGACCAAAGTAAACCTAGTGTTATGCCAGATCATGACATAACAATCAAAGCAACCTATCAACTGAATCAATATACGATATCGTTTGAGACCAATGGTGGTTCAACCATTGAGGATATCGTTGCAATGTATGGTTATGCTGTATTCCAACCCGCTTCCCCCTTGAAAGAAGGATATACCTTTGGGGGGTGGTACAAAGATTCAAACTTCTTAACAACCTATTCATTTACAGATATGCCTGCAGAAGATATTGTTGTTTATGCGAAATGGAATATCAATTCCTATACCCTGCAATTTATCGATGATAAGGGACTTGTTTTAC
>CAZCSO010000067.1:0-3548 GCA_964501315.1 uncultured Candidatus Izemoplasmatales bacterium
AATTGAATCACGCATCAATCATTGATGGCGTGAAATTATCGAAAGCCGATAAAGCCGTGTTTAAACACAGCGATATGGCGGACTTAAGAAACGTATTGGAAACGAAACGTCATCTCTATCAACAAGTCTTCATCATCACCGATGGTGTTTTCTCAATGGACGGCGATTTGGCGAAGTTACCGGAAATCGTTGCCTTGGCGAATGAATTTAATGCGTTGACCTACGTTGACGATGCCCATGGATCTGGTGTGCTGGGTCGTAATGGTCGTGGTACGGTGGATCATTTCCATCTCCATGGACAAGTCGATATTATTGTTGGTACGTTATCCAAGGCTGTCGGCGTCATCGGTGGGTATGTTTGTTCTAAAAAAAACGTCAAAGAATGGTTGTTACATCGTGGACGTCCCATCCTCTTTTCAACCGCGTTACCACCGGCTGCCATCGGTGCGATCTTGGAATCCATTGATATTTTAATGAACGACGATTCGTTAACTAAAAAATTATGGGATAACGCACGATATTTCAAGCAAGGTATGCTCAACTTAGGGTTTGACATCGGCCATAGTGAAACGCCGATTACCCCCGTCATGATTGGCGATGAAGCCAAGACGATGGCGTTTTCAAAAGCGTTGTTAAGAGAAGGCGTCTTTGTTTCTGCAATCGTCTTTCCGACAGTACCTAAAGGAAAAGGACGTTTGCGCGTCATGATTTCGGCTTCTCACACCTTGTGCAATTTAGCCTATGCTTTGGAAAAATTCCAAAAAGTGGGAATTGAACTGGGTGTCATTGAACCCCGCGAATGACCTTCTTTAAGATAAGCGCTTGGCTGACGTTGATGGCGTCGATGATGACGTTACTTGTGATGGGCATCATCGAACGTTTTTCGTCTTCGTTGGCAATGGCCATTGTCTTAATCGTTTTAGGAATTATGAGTCTTTTCTTTGCGTTGCTTATTCGACATCGCAGACCATTGGATGAACCTTGGCAATTTGAAAAAACTGATTTTTATACATTTTTATGGGTTTATTTTCCTGCTATACTGACCTATAACATTGCAATGTATGATGCGTTTAGCAGTGTGTTTGCGAGTGCTTTGGTTGGATTGGTTGGAGCGGTTTTGGTCAAAAAGTACGAACTGCCAATCTTTTGCGGAAGTTTTGTCGGAATGGCATCTGCCTCGTTATTCGGAGCGTGGGGCTTTGTCTTTGCGGCGTTGATGGCGGGAATTGTCTATGTGTTTTCCAGTCGATTGTTTCGCGGATTTGGTGGAAGAGCGGGGACGATTGCATTCAGTGGTATTTTGATTTCAATGCTTATGAATGACCTTTCAAGTGCACCCGCGTTAAGTTTCACGTTACTGGAAGGTGGCTATTTGATATTAGCCGGATTAGGCGGTGCGTTGTTAACGCGACTGCTTCATAAAACGCAAAAAGTGAGTGTGGTCGCGGCCTCTGCGATTACGGGATTGTTTTTGTCACTCTTATTTGATTACGAAACCTTTGCACTTTCTCCTTACATCGTTATGGTTGGTTACGGCGCCTCCTTTGTAGGAATGTCGGATGAATCACTCCTACCATCGTATTACTGGATTGGTATTGGCGGTGCGTTGTTTGGCATCTTATATTACTTGCTCAGTGGTGTCATGAATGGGTCTGGTGGGAAACTGGGTATGATGGCCTTCATAACGGTTATTATCCTTTACGGAATTCGTAACGGATGGATTCGTTATCAAGAAAAGAAACAATGGCTGATTACGAAAGCTGACTGAGTCAGCTTTTTTTGTTACTATCGATGATTACCATGTTTTTATGCTGAAATGTTTGGTATAATGAATACATAATAAGACATATGCTACGAAAGGGTGAATGGGGATGTATCACGATTTTTCTGAATATTATGACCAAATCTTTCCCAAATCAAATGCGACGTTATCGTTTTTAAGAAAACTTTATCAATCATCTCCCTATTTATTGGACATGGGTTGCGCTACCGGCGCATACGCAGCGGATTTGGCGAGTAATCACATCGTTGATGCATGGGATTTGGATTCAGAGATGATTTCGAAAGCAAAAATGATTTATCCAACGAGCTCGTCGCTTCGTTTCAGACAAGCGAACATGTTGGATTTGGATTCATTAGAGGTTTACGACGGCATTTATTGCATTGGCAATACTTTGGTTCACTTGGAGGACGAGTTGGCCATCAAATTGATGCTTGGGAAAATCTACGATGCACTTAAACCGGGTGGGATTGTTTGTATTCAAATTATCAATTACGATCGCATCATGAATCGAAATTTATCCGGTTTGGCGACTATTCATTCCGGTGAGTTAGCCTTTGAACGACGATACGTTCAAAAAGGTATTCATCTTGCCTTTCAAACGACCTTAAAATCCAACGAAACGATTTTTGAAAGCGAAGTCATGCTCTACCCCATTCGGCAACACACCCTCTTTCAATTGATGAACGAAATCGGATTTAGTGAAATTCGTTCCTATGGTTCTTTTGACGAATCACCCTTTGTTCACGATGACTCCATTCCCTTAATTATGAAAGGTACGAAACGATGAAATCACTTCAAGACTATCAAATCGAACTAAATCAGTTAAAATCGGCTTCGAAGCGCTATACCACGGGCATTATTATCTGTTTTATATTATTCTTACCATCTGGAATGATTGGATTTCCATCAGGATTCATGGCATTGCCGTTTATGGTCATGGGTCTATTCATGTTTTTTGGGATTATGGCTGGAAAAACGTCATCGAAAATCAAGAATCTATCCAATGAGTTCAAAGAATCGTATTTGCCCAGAGCGTGTGAAACGTTGGTAGAAGGCTCAACCTTTTCAATTCACGGTGGGTTTGACGAACGCGAAGTTTCCGAAACCGAAATCATTAAACTCGGAGATCGTTATCACAGTGAAGATTTGTGGATGGGCACCCTCGATGATATCGGTTTTAAAACCGCCGATATTGTCATCAAAGAAGTGAGAAGCACCGGTAAATCAACGACCGTTGTGACGACCTTCCAAGGCCGATTAATTCGCCTCGATTTTAACAAACCATTCATCACGGATCTTTACATCACGCAAACGCGTTATTTATCACTTTTTGGACGACGTGATTATCATAAAATCGAGCTCGAGTCCGTCGACTTCAATAAAGCCTTTACGGTCTATGCCAAGGACGAACTCAAAGCATTTATGATATTAAAACCGGATTTTATGGAGTCGTTACAAGAACTTGATGCACAATTTTCTGATAAGATTGCTTTATCGATTCAATATGACAAGGTCTATCTTGCGATTAAAACGAATAAAGACACCTTTGATTTTGATAGCAAAGGCGAAATTCCACAGAATCCAACAAGAGAACTGGAATGGACGAAAGCGTTCATGTCAACGCTCATAAGCTTGTTTGATTCGACGCCAGGCTTCATGAAGGAACGCAATTAACGACTATTTTTTTTAAACATCTTGGCAACTTAATTAAGAATGTTATAATAAAACTATAATGAGTGAAGGAGGAATTACCATGCGTGACTTA
>CAZCSO010000068.1:0-3384 GCA_964501315.1 uncultured Candidatus Izemoplasmatales bacterium
GCCTGATCGATGGGCATGAGGTGATTGTGGGGAAAAAGATGCACATGTGGGGTAATGGCTTATAATGGTTTTGCAAATAGCCTGATATAGCCAAAAAAGCCCTATTATTGGGGTTTTGTTGAAAATACCTATTGCATTTTGAGTCATTTTAAACCTATTATTTACAATTTGCAGTACATAAAAAGGTACATAAGTGTATAATCCTATCAAAGGGGTTATAAATGGCATACGCAGGAATTAAAACTAAGATATTAAATGACGGCTCAAAACATATCTATGTTCAGTTCAAGTATTTGAGCAAACGCTATCCCGAAAAAAACTTCACCAAGCTGTTTGGATGTAAAACGGAAAAACAGGCATTCGAAAAGCTGCAAGAAATCAAACTGGAAATCTCCAAAGGCAAAGACCCGTTTATCACTACAAGAGACACGCTTAATGATCTATATGAAGCGAGAAAGACCATCAATTTGAAAAACGGTACATGGAAACCCAGAACGGCTGAAAGCTATGATTACTTCTATAATCGCTATATCAAAGACACTATCGGATACAAAAAACTATCCAAAATCACGTATGAAGATTTGAGAAAGATTTATGATGTCGAAATGGCTCATGTCGAAAAATCGACGAAAAACCAGTTTAAGAGGATTATCAGACCGATTTTTATTGATGAAATAAAAAAAGGGAACATTCATACCAATATCATCGACTCTCTTGAAACATACAAAATGCCCGTCCGTGAAAAATTGGAATTGAGGACAGATGAAAAAAATATTGATATTGTCAGGAAGCTATACGACGCCATACCACGGTATGAAGCATTGGCTAAGTATCAAAAAGAGGAGATTCGAGCATTTTTGATGCTTGTTTTGATGACGGCACATCGGCACGGCGAGTTAAGACAACTGCGAATTGAAGATTGCTATTTAGACAAAAAGATGATTATTGCTCCAAAGACGATCACAAAAACCAAAGAGGATTACCGCTTTCCGATCCCTGATGAAGTCATTCCATATTTGAAGACTATCGAGAGCGGATTGATTTTTCCGACATTGAAGCGGGGGTCAGTGGATATGATTTTTCAACGCCTGTTGAAATTGGCGAATGTGGAAACGTTCAACGGAAAACGATTGTCTCCCCACGATGTCAGACGACTCCTTTTAACGGTTATGATACGGAATTTAAAGATTGATAGTGTCTTGGCTGATACGTGCTTGAATCATAAACAGAGGGGAGTGATCGAACACTATTTGTCTTTCACGTATCACGATGTCGAAGAAGCATATATGAAGTATTGGGACTTTATACGGCAAAAATAGCCAGTGTCAATAGACGTATTTCTTCGCAGACCGCCGATTGACCCCCGCAATTTTCGCCACGAGCGAAACATTAACGTCCCCGTTTTTTTTGAAGAGCTTCCCGTTATTTCGAAGCAACGCAACAGCCGAAATGACTTTCGAACGTGTCATATCACTGTTATGCTTTCGAGCGATTTCAGCACCTTCCCGACGTGTCCGTTCGATACCGCCACGCTCAATCCGTCTTTTTTGCCGCATATAGAGCCGCTGATACTCTTTTCGGTCAACACTGCTTCCGTTGTAATGTTCAAGTGTCCACTGATACATATTTTTGGCTTTTGCCTTGACATCTGAAAAAGTGTATTTATGATTGAACACTACGGCATTTGCCGTTTCGATTACCATGAGGACGTTTTCATAGGTGAGCCTATTTTCACGTTTGAGAGCGTAAATTTCTTTTCTCGTTGATTCAAAGAGACGGTCAATCAGGCTTTTCCCCAGTTCGCTATAAAGCAAAATGTCTGTTTCCTGCTTCCACTGCTTGCGGGCTTTCGATTGGCGATAATCGTCTATCTGAAAATCTTTGAGTCGATAAACTACCTCACAGACATGGGAAGATTGACTGATAATCGGTTTGGCGAATCCGATATCTTGAAACTCGATCTCGTTATAGGTCAATAATGCACTGATACGATCTCGAACATCTTTAAAATATTGCTTACCCTCTTGTTTCCCGAAGTATCCGTCAATCGCCCACGCATAACGGAACCCTCTTTGTCCAAACCAAACAACCGAAGGAGTCGGCAGCCCAAGTTCCAAAAAGAACGAAACATCGCTTTGCTTGTCGTAATCAAAATGGAAATGCAGCCAAGTAACACGTTCGTTTTCAAAGGGATTTTGAGGGGTGGATTGTAATACTGTATTCATTTTATAGTCTCCTTAGTAATCTGAAATAATTCTTAATTTTTATTTAAATGAATAATATATTAGTTTTTAAGATTAATCAACTTATTTAAGAAAGATGTGTATTTTGATTGTTGACATATAAGGGGTTCCGCTCCAGATAGCTGACCTAGTGAATTAGAAATGAACAAAGAGAAAGAAAAAGAGAAGAAAGAAGAGCTATCTAATACCTATAATCAAAAATCGTCGAAAAATGGCTTGAATAGCCTATTTATCGGAAGTTTTGCGTTGTTTATTTAGTGGAGAATTTGAGGGGATTTAGAGATGATGGCACAGATAAGAGCTATGAATTTACTGATAGTAAATTTCGCCTAACCCCAGAGGGGACCCGATTTTTTTGGAAAGAATTTCTATGATTATTATAATAAATAAGATTGTATTCTAATAAGATTGTATAATACTTAAATATAACTTAATATGCCAAAGCGAGAAAAGCGACTATGTAAAAAACTATTATGGAGGAGACATCATGAACAAGAAACAAGTTAAAAGCTACACCCTATCCAAAGAGACTATCGAAGCGGTTCAGGCGTATGCGGCACACAGCGGAAATTCACTTTCACAAGCGGTCGAATACCTGATTCTCAGAGGGCTGGAAAACACTCAAATCGCCGAACAACTGACAGATCGAATTACTCAGCACATCAATCGATTCATCGAAGCGGACAAGAAAAACACGGATCGGCTTATCAGTGTACTCATAGGGCAAACAAGATCGATTGGGAAAATCTACGGCGTCGTAATTACGGCATCGGTGAGACAAGGAATTATCCAAAAAGAGGAATTAGACACCATCTTTGGTTCTGGGATAAAACAGTGCATGAACGATTTAAGAGGAGGGAATAGCGATGTTTGAATGTCCTCCTGAAATGCCATTCGAAGAGTGCCTGAAACGTCAGATGGCATCCAAACAATCAAGCCCGTCTCTTTCAACACCATCGGTTCGACATTCGAGCGGTTCCAAACCTTTAATCACTTCCAAGTCTGGCATAGGAGGTGTTGGGGGCTTGTCATTTGGATCATCCCATACCTCCTCATCGTATAGTAGCGGTGGGAGTGGCGGAGGCGGCTTTGGTTTCTTGATGAGTTTTGGAAATAGCGGGGGTTCATTTAGCCGTCCAAA
>CAZCSO010000069.1:0-3139 GCA_964501315.1 uncultured Candidatus Izemoplasmatales bacterium
TGATCTCTTTCTCAAACGTAACCGGCGTGGCGATAAACGCGAAATCTCCGAACAGTACCACCCCGACGTTGTCCTCGCGCCGTTTCATCACGAACTCCGACGCGATCTTCTGCACCACCTCGAAGCGGGTCGCGCGACTCTCCCCCTGCGCAAACCCCGACGCGTTCATCGACCCGCTCCCGTCGATGGAGAGGACGATGTCGATCCCGTTGCGGTTACGCGGATCGGAAAAATCGGTCACGACGGGGCCGGCGAGGGCGGCAACCATCAGCGTCACCGCCAGCACTTTCAGCAGCCAGTCAAGGTTGCGCCATTTGGAGGGGGTGCCGAAAAACGCAATATGGGGAAAATAGCGTTTCTGCAGAACGCTCTTGCAGCGATAGAGACAATACAGTACCGGAACAAGGGCCAAAAACGCCCACGGGGTTTCGAACGACCAGATGTTCATGGAAGGGATTATAACTTTTTATTCTAACGTCTTGACTGATTCAGCGGCACGTTACGTTTGCATCCAGCAACGCTTCCTCTTTTTTCGCCTGAGCGCACTGCGCCTTACTCATCACCGATTCGGAGAATTTGGTCTCCCATAACAGCGCGTTTTTCATTTTCGCACTGCGCAAATCGGTACGGATAAATTTCGCATCCCCCAGCTCCGCACCGCTAAAATCGGTTTTATAGAGTTTGGCTTCGGTGAAATTGGCTTTCCAGCTTTTCGTCCTTCTCAGATCCGCATGACTCAGATTGCTCTGTTCCAAATGAGTCCCTTTGAAATTGGCACCCTTGGCACGGATGCGGGTGAGATCGGACCGGCTCATCGTCCCCTTCCAGAACAATGCCCCCTCGACGTTCGCACCGCTGAGATTACAATCGCTCAAATCCCCCATCTCAAAAACACTGCCCCGAAGGTCGGCACCGCTCAAATCACTG
Source organism: uncultured Candidatus Izemoplasmatales bacterium (assembly GCA_964501315.1). Classification (GTDB taxonomy): domain Bacteria; phylum Bacillota_I; class Bacilli_A; order Izemoplasmatales; family Hujiaoplasmataceae; genus UBA5603. The sequence goes on from CAZCSO010000069.1 coordinate 928, forward strand.
CCGTGGAAATCAGCTCCGCTAAAATCGATCTTGCTCAGATTCGCCCCCCGAAGATCACACCCGATGCACTCTTTCTCCTCCAGCGCTTTTTTCAGATGGGCCGCATCGTACGCACCCAAAGAGACACCCATCGCAAGAGCTAAAAACAGCGTTCTCATTTCATCCCCCGGATACGGCGAAGCTCTTTACTAAACTCCGGTGCGCGTTTACTTCCCACTATCGTCTCTTTTTTATGTCCGTTTTTATCGATAAAAAACATCGTTGGAATCCCGAAATAATCATACCCGTCGGGAAGTTTGCTTTTGTGGACATTTTTCTCGATCACAACAAAATTTTGACTCAAATACGGTTCAACCGTTTTATCATGAAACACTTTTTTCTTCATGTACGCACACTCGGGGCAATCGTCGGTCGTATAGATCATCAGCACCAGTTTGTCGGTTTTCCCTATCGAATCAACCGCCGATTGAAACGCCGGATCGTTTTGGATCGTTCCGCCCCACACAACACCCACCGCCATCATCATGAGTAAAATTTTTAACATTCTTTATTCCTTTCTCTTTTAGCAAATCGGGTTTAAGCGATTCACGCTGCATGGGAATCACAGCTTTACGCCGCTGTATTCCAAAAACGATACCATCCCCCAGTAACACGCGACGGTAAGGGCCAGCGACACCGAAAGCGCCGCGTAAAAGTTCACCCCCTGCTTAAGCAGAAACGGCAGTATCACGAACAGCGCCAGCGAAGGGAGCACCAGCCAGAACACGCTTGTCGAGAGGGCGCTCACTTTCGCCACGTCTTTCGTATCGATGTAGAGCCAGATCATCGCCAACACCGATACGAGAGGAATCGACGCCAGCACCGCACCCCAAAACGAGCTGCGTTTGGCGATTTCGGAAATCACGACGATGAGCAGCGTCGTGAGGACGATCTTGACAATGTAATAGAGCACGGCTTTCTCCTGGCATAATCGCATAATCATCCCGTATCATATCCCAAAAGGGAGTTTTCAACAATTCGGAGCTGTTTTTTTCGCAAAACCATTGACAAAAAAGTTCATAACCGCTATAATTCCCGTCCACAAATTGTGCTGGACAGTTTGTTTTGTTGTCTCGTTAGCTCAGCCGGTAGAGCATCTCACTTTTAATGAGGGGGTCGATGGTTCGAATCCATCACGGGACACCACTTATCAGCCGCTTTACAGTGGCCCCATCATCTAATGGTTAGGATTCCAGATTTTCATTCTGGCCATAGGGGTTCGAATCCCCTTGGGGTCACCACTTCATTTTCCAAAAATCATGTTACAATTTCATACAATCATCTTACGCATATGTAAGGAATCATCATGTCATACGTTATCCGTGACGGCAGACTGCAAACAGCCAAACCGATCAAAAATCTGACCGAAGAGCAAAAAAAAGTACTCAAAATCACCACCGCCAAACAAGCGGACAAGATCAAAACGCTCAAAGCGAAACTCGCCAGTTAGTGCGCTTGTGATCACTCCTCTTCCGTCCGAATCTTTATCCGACTTTTTTACCTCTTTCGATTTTTCCGACGAATCCGAAGCGCTACAGGCTTTTATCGCGCTGTTACGCGAAACCGCTTCACACCGCCAGAACATCATCCATGCATGTTATGACGGCGAAACGCCGATAGGGTTCGTCTCTCTGAAAATGACCGGCGACGTCGACAATATCCCCGGATTACTGATCGAATTTCTCTACATCAAACCCGAATACCGCCGAAAAACGATCGGGGATTCTCCACGCCGCAGTTTTTCGATCCTCGATGATGTCATCATGCTGGCATTTGAGCTGCAAAAGATCGTGGCGATCAACCATGTTTTCCTTATTCCCGTCGATGAAAACAAACGCTCGCTGTATCTCGAATACGGGTTTGAGAATATCCCCGGTTCAGGGAAAAATCCTTTTGAAGATTTCATGGTGTTTAATCTGCTCGCTGAGGAGGTTGTTTGAATCAATTCTGGGGCATGAGCCTGACAAAGATATGACGACAGGAGTGGAATGGCCCCATTTGGTAGACGACTTATTGCTCCGTCAACACTGGAATGACCTCCATTTCGGATAATCAATAACTCGATATCGTCAAATAATAAATAAAATACTATTTATTCAGACACCTATATTTCTCCCCTTCCCGTTAACACTCTTTCGTTACACTGACGAACAATCCAACACCGTAAGGAAAC
>CAZCSO010000070.1:0-3019 GCA_964501315.1 uncultured Candidatus Izemoplasmatales bacterium
CCTTGAATAAACCATTTTGACGAAGAACAGCTTCGTCTTCTGTTGTAAGTGATAATGTTCTAGGCATTGGCTTGTACCATTTCCCTTTGTGCGATTTTCCTTTTCCACACATCGAGGAAGTTCATTACCTCTTCTTCAGCCGGTTTATTATCTCGTCCTCTAGCTTGCTTTATCGTTCTGTCTCTGTATTCCACAGTAATGAAGGGTTCGTCGATATGCTCTAAACTTCTAACAAAAAGAATTGTTGTGAATCCATTTACAACTTGTCTAACATAACTTGAAACACAGTGGTTTAGAACTTTGCTTTCGTTTACTAGTTCCACAGCTGCCATCGGTACAATGACTGCGAGACCAATCTTTTCGTCTTGATATTGAAGGTTCAACTTATCTCGCATAGCCTTTTCGAACTTGCCGTCTTCGATAACTTGCTGCATCTCTCTGTGTTTCTTCGCTATCTCGTCATGGGCTTGTTTAAGGTTTTTGGGATATCGAATATTCGATGGCAGCTCCCCATCACCGTGAATTTCCTTAACCATGTTGAGATAATCCGCATAGTAGAAGATAATGCTGTAGATATCTTGTTTCGTCGCATACTTCAAAAAATCAATATCGTGATTCATTTGCTTCCATACATTGATGAAACGTTCCTTGTATTCTTTCGTGCTAACGTGTGCTTGATTTTGAAACTTAAGAAGAAACTCGTCACTCAACTCAATCTTTCTTTGCTTTTCAGCATAGCGAATCAATTCACACATTGATGCGTTAGCATTAGTTCTTTGAATCTGCTTCCGATACTTCATAATCATCTTGGGGTTGATTTTATTCATGTTTGCCTTTTCTCTGATGACATCTTCAAACAAGTTTCTCATGTTTCCCTTCCACAGATATTCGACCCACTTGTACTTATTGGCTTGCTGCATGGCTTTAATAGAACCCAAGCTTGAGATTTGCCAGTTAGTATCTGCTTCTAAGTAATGACTAATCTGTGTTTTTTCAATGACAGTACCAGCGACCAACTCATGAATAGAAATGGATCCACAGTATAGGTCAATCGATTTATCCGGATATCCTTGATACGATAACTGGTTTCCATATTGCCAAAGCCATCTTGTTGTAGGATTCCACGAGTAATAGGAGTTGACATCTACTGATTCTCCTTCGATGATCGCTTTTCGATGGAGTTCAATTGGTTTTACAGCTTGAGCAACTTTCGTTTGTTGATCTACGTATGTTTGAATTAGAAAGCGTTGATAATAGATGTTATCTTGATGTCGATTGAGTAGATCGATTTGTACTAGCATTCGAAGTTTGTCATAGTTTGTGTTTTTCCTAATTTCTCGAATGACTAGGTCTTTCTTACAATGAGGACAGACTATCGTCTTCTCATATTGCTTCTTTGTTGTATATGAGTAATAGCTGTTTACCACAATATCCATTTCTTTGATAGATATTTGGAAAGGATCATTCGCCATCAGATTGCCGCACGAACTACATTTGAATGAAATCCCGTCTTTTACTTTGAAAGCGTAGTGAGTAATAGCATTCAAAGCCAGTTTCTCCAGATCGTGTGGAACTGGAATCTCTTGTGTGTAGTAGTCAAGCGGATGATTATGCTTTTGCTTGCGCTCTTTGTCAGCTAGAGTCGCTGGAAAACAACTCATCATTCGTCATCCTCTACTTTCATTAAGTCGAAGATTGAAGATTGACCATCTACGATTCCGAGTTTTTTTAGTTCCTTCTTTTTTGCCTTCTCTGCAGCATCTCGTTCAGCCGCTTCTTTTTCCGCTGCTGCTTTTTTTGCTAATTCTGTTGCAATTCTTTCACGTTCAGCAGCTGCTTTCTTTTCTGCTTTTGTTTGAGAGGCTTTTTTCTTGGGAGCGGGCTTTTTCTCCTCTTGTAAATCGTCGTCATCGATATCATCATTTCTCGCTGGTTTGGATACTGCAACTGGTTTTAAAACTTTTTCATCACTTGCAAAGTATTCTTGAATCCATCCAAAGACGACCTGATCTGCGACAGCTCCGTTCTTGCTTTTGAGGTGTTCTTTTGCTTTCCGGGTTGCATATGCCCATGATGAAGCGATGGACTTCCCTTCTTTGAGGATGTTTGAAAATAGTTCTTCATTTTCTTGTTCACAGAGATAGTTGTGAATGAGGTCGATAGTTTCATCGTGTTCTTTACTCATTTCTTCAAGCATTTTAGTCAATGCTAGTTCTTTTACATTTTCCATTGTCTTTCTCCCTTACAATTGGATTTGTCTTTCTTCCAGTGGTTGCAATTCAGCTTCGAGATGCACTCCCGGAATCTCGTAAGCTTTGGTAATTGCTTCCCAAAACTCTTGTTCTACTTCTTCTTCGATAACGAAAGTCATTTTGATTTCTTTCATTTGGAGTCCACCCCCATATAAAATCGTGAGATGAGGTTGAGTAAGTCAGCGGTATATGTGTAAACGGTGCAAGTGTTCTCTTGAGCAATCCATTCCGTTTCAAACGATATTTGCTTTGTTTCCTCGTCATAATAAATAATATGTTCATCAAAACCTTCGTTTGAGAGATAGACAAAAGAGTTGTTTTCAAATCTAACAGGTTGGTGTATAAACCCACCATAATCAAGCATTTTGTTTAGCGCCTCACAAACCTCATCGGCTGTGGGTGTGCGAAGGGCTATTTTAACAAGTGTAATATCATCTAGGAAACCTTTATACGCAGGTAAGTTTTCGATAATTCTTTCTAGTGCTTCTAGTTCTTTAGTCATTGCTCATCACTACCCTAACTGTCAATGCGACAACATTACTTTGTTTTGGCGGATACATCATTTGCGTTGCTATTTCGATTGCGACTACTTGGTAGAGTTTGCCATCGTGTGGGATGATATCGTTGACTTTTACGACTTCGCCTTCTAACTCCATTACGAGTGTCAACCCCCGTCCTATGATAGTAAATTGGTCAATTAGTTTCATCTTCTCCCACCTCAATCGTTATGTTTTGTTTTTTAATGCTGCCTTGCTCCATGCCGTTAA
>CAZCSO010000071.1:0-2997 GCA_964501315.1 uncultured Candidatus Izemoplasmatales bacterium
GGATTTCAATTTGATGGCGATAATTTGTAGCCATGTTACCACCACCATAGATTTGCATGTAAATCGAAGCTAAATTGACAAGCAAGTCGGTAGTTTTATCAGCATTGAAACATTCGAGGTAATGACAAATCATTTGATACTCGATGTAGGTATCTTGATACTCAATCGTCGTTTGTCGCAAGATTTCATTAAATACTTCGAGGAAATCAACGATATGATTTACTCCATCTCGAATGGAATAGAACTTCGGAATCAAGGTTTTCAGATATTGCATGAAGAAGACACTGTTTAACTCACAATGGGGGAGATGCATTTTTAAGTCTTGAAGCCATTCAATTGCTTCCGAGTCTTGAATATCATCCCCACTTAACTCTAAAATGAAACGTTGCACAAAATAATAGAAATTTGCCATCTCTGGATCAAGCGGGATTGTATTCCAATAGGGGATTAAGCGTTGCTTTAGTTGACGTAAATAGGTAATACGGCGGTCGATTGCTTCATGAAAAGAATGGAACGGATTCTCCAACAAATACATTATCAAGCGGATGGATTTTTCAGTCAAAGATATCATCGCTATGAGTCGCTCGATAGCATCGAATCCGAAGGGGAGTTTCATGATAAAATAGACAATCTGGTTTTTGCCAAAGTCGCTTGCTTGATGATAGATTTCGGCGATGAAATCAAATCGCTTCAAGTAGATATACGCGCTAATCATTCTTTGGAAATCTTCATTGATCGAGCGGACATCTCGAATGAGAAACAAAGCGGTTTCTTTTAGTATAGTACTAGGAAGCGTTTCAAAGATGGTTTGAATCAAAGATTCATTCACTAACCGAATATAGGATGTTTGCTTGAAATCAAAGAGATGAGAGAACTGATTTTTGAGTTCTAAGAACGAGTGCAAAGAATATGGGATGTTTGCGTATTCACAGAGGTCATTTACTTCACGGATTTCGATTCCTTTGACATAAGAGAAAGCGAGTAAAGCGAAGACATATCCCCAACCTAGATTTTCATGACAAACCTCCTTGATTAATCCCTCAACATATTCAATGGTGCTATTAGGGAATGAATGGATTACTTTTCTTTGGTGATTCGTCATCGCTTCATGAAAGGTGAATTGTCTTCCATCCGTTCGTGGTTTCATCGCATCTTGGATGATTTGATAATCCGAAGCCCTGAAGTAGATCAAGCGGTCTAAGAGTAAGGAAATGTATAAGGGATGAAAGGGGATGTTGTTTGTATGAAGTTTGATATAAAGTCGGTGGAGAATATCGCTATCGACTTTTTTGTTGGCTCGTTCGAAACGATGGGTTACATAATCTTTAAAGCAAGATTCGATGTTGTTTAATTGGATGACTACTCCTCCTTGAACGAGGAGTTTTGACATGAGATGGGTATCACTTAGGGATACTAGAAACTGAATCGAACCGAAAATGTTTGGTTTTAACCATGAAAAGGGCTCCATGGTATGAATCATCATATCAAAATCATCCACAACAAAAAGGACTCGATGTGACGCTGGAACTTGCGATACTAATAAGTGCAGATAAGCAAAAAAATCCCTTGGAGGTTCTATTTGGTTTTCTAAGGAAGGAATCATCGATTGGAGGGACTCCACCATGAACTGAATCCAGTCTAAATCCTGGCACACTTCTTTGGATTGTTTTGGAAAGTAAGGAAAAACAAAGAGATGATCTATTGAAGCACTGTCTTGAATCATCCGCGATAAGAAAGTCGTTTTTCCACTTCCCTTTGACCCTTGGACAATAAGGATTCGTTGGTCGTTGCGCTGAAAGAGTTCTTGAAAAAGGTGCACTTCTGTTTCAAAACCAACCATTTTTTGGGAATAGGTTTCCATATACCACTGGAGTTCATCTTGTTCATGATAAGGCTTTAAGTCAGACAATAAGAAGGCTTTGACTTGTTCAAAGATGAGAGAGGCGATGGCTTCTTGAGCCATCTCGTCGTTTAACTGAAATTGGTTCTCGGGTTTTATCTGACTTTTAACTTGACAGAGATACTGAGCTTGTTTTGGTGAAATCAACTTTTCATTCGTCCGTTCTAATAATAAGATTCGATCGAGATGATCCTGATTGTAAATCCGTACCAGATATTCCAGTTGAGTGATACTAAGAGGGTCATCGGTTTGAATGTTAGGGAATAATTCATGAATGATGTCGGGTTCTATTGTGGTCCCAAGGTGATTTCCTGCTAATAAGATAAAATAGGGCTTGGATTGTTCGATTAACTCTTCACAGATCGAAAGCACTTTATAAAGGGATTCTTTTTGGTCTAAATGCTCGTCGATTAGAATTCCCCAACGTAAATCAATGATCTCTAACTCTCGACCAAAGGTTTCCCAACAAAATTGCTCTAACTTGGGACGAACTAACGTTTGGATGAGATCCCGTTCCATTTGAAATTCAGAGAAGGTGCTCGAGATAAATACCCGCACCACTTGATCGGAGATGGTGTTTCTTCCAAGAAAAGCATTTTTTAAAGAACGATAGAATGCTTGGAAGGAATCGGGAATGAAAGACGCGTACATCAAGTCATCTAATTGCTCGTAGATTTTTTGAATCGCTGCTTTCCTTCCGATGATTTGGGTTAACTCTCCAATCCATTGTTTATGACGTTCTAATAATTCTAGATTGAACTGGAACTGAAAAATGATTTGAATATACACGATTGAAGTCATAAATTCAATATATTCGACTCTTGTAATCACATCTTGTTCGAATAGAGAATCCCATTTCGGAACAACCAACTCAAAGAATCGATTCCAAGGGGTTTTGAAATGAGGGGGAATCTTTTTAACTAATTCGTGTGTTTGCTCATGTAAATATTTCACTTCATTGAACGGTGATCGATTGTCTTTTTGATCATGGATGGCTAAGATAGAGAATTCGTAATAAGCTTTAAAAAAGGTAAAAAAAGCCGCAACATCGTCAGCAGCAATGGCGATTCTTGTTAGGGTTAAATAACAAATAGCAA
>CAZCSO010000072.1:0-2997 GCA_964501315.1 uncultured Candidatus Izemoplasmatales bacterium
AGTTCATGAAGTACTTTCAAGAATTCCGTAAAGGCTTTGGCGGAGGTAGCCTGAAAAACCGCCGCCAATTGGCGAGCGTCTTTGGGTTGATAATGATTCGATTGTAGGTAAGCTAACAACGCTTCTTTCATAATCTACCTCCCAATTTGAAAAAAAAAGAACACAGCGACGTGTTCTAAAGGACTAATGCTAAGATGGTCACAACGGCAAAAACAACACTCATTCCCATTGTCATGCGATTCAAAAATAGTTCTGGACCGCGTTGCTTTTGGTTTTTGAATAATTCCGACTTTTCACCGGAAAAAGTGTTTTTGACATCATCTTTGGACTCTTGCAACATCACTAAAGCAATCAACAATACGCTGATAATTAACAATAACCAATCTAGAAAACCCATGTGTTCCTCCTCAAACAATACCATTAAATCAATGATTTATTAGTAAAATCTTTCGCACTTATTAATTATATCATAAAAAAAAGCATTTGGAACACCCAAATGCATCTTTTTAATATTTGATGATTAACGGAACCCTTTGATGGCTTTTAAACCTTTGTATTCGGCAATTTCTCCGAGTTCTTCTTCGATTCTTAAGAGTTGATTGTACTTCGCAATCCGGTCTGTACGAGAGAGTGAACCCGTCTTAATTTGACCCGCATTGGTCGCAACGGAAATGTCGGCGATGGTGGAATCTTCGGTTTCACCACTGCGGTGGCTGACAACGGCCGTATAACCTGCGTTTTTAGCCATTTCGATGGCATTGAACGTTTCGGTTAAGGTTCCGATTTGATTAACTTTGATGAGAATGGAGTTGGCGATGCCTTTTTCAATACCGGTTGCGAGGCGTTCGGTATTGGTAACGAACAAATCATCACCGACCAATTGAATCTTATTGCCAAGTTTTTCGGTTAAATAAGCCCAACCTTCCCAGTCGTTTTGATCAAGTCCGTCTTCGATCGTCACGATCGGGTATTTTTCAACGAGACCGCAATAGAAATCAACCAATTCTTTGCTGGTGAAGACTTTGTTTTCACCTTTCAAATTGTATACATTCTTTTCGGAATCAAAGAATTCGCTGGCCGCAACGTCCATACCAATGGCAACGTCTTTTCCAGGAACATAACCGGCTTTTTTAATGGCTTCAATGATGTTGGCGATGCCGTCTTCGTTGGATTTCAAATCCGGTGCATAACCACCTTCGTCACCCACAGCGGTATTGAATCCTTTTCCGCCGAGAACTTTTTTAAGATTGTGATATACTTCGGCACCAATTTGCAAAGCTTGACGGAACGTTTTGGCACCGATCGGTAAAATCATGTATTCTTGGAAATCGATGGAATTGTCTGCGTGTGATCCGCCGTTGATGATGTTCATCATCGGTGTGGGCAACACTTTGGCATTGAATCCGCCCAAGTAAAGGTAAAGCGGTAAACCAACGTAGTCAGCTGCGGCACGAGCGCAGGCCAACGATACACCCAAAATGGCGTTTGCGCCTAATTTGGCTTTGTTGGGCGTTCCGTCCAATTCGATCATCAATTTGTCCAAAAAGGCTTGCATGGTGACATCGTAACCGATTAGGGCTGGAGCGATGATTTCATTGACGTTGTTAACGGCTTTTAAAACGCCTTTTCCCAAGTAACGGGATTTGTCGCCGTCACGAAGTTCGATGGCTTCGTATTCGCCGGTTGATGCCCCGCTTGGCACAATCGCGCGTCCGAAGGCGCCGGATTCGGTCAATACTTCAACTTCAACCGTTGGATTTCCACGTGAATCTAAAACTTCTCTTGCATGAATACTGGTAATGTTTGGCATGGTTCTAATCTCCTTTTATTTATCATTTTTATGTTAACGCGTTTCTAAGGTGCGCTTGACGCCTAAATACGTTCCTACCCCAATCATCAAGATCGTGATGAGGTAATTGAAGTCAAAATGAATAATCCAATTGATGGGATTGTACAAATAGAGAATGGCTTCCCAATAAATGGAAACATCAAAGATGACGTGTCCTAAATCTTGTAATTGCGCAAAGACTAAAATAACGGGTAATACTTCGATAATGACTGCTCCATAGAGCATGCCTAATCCGGCTATGACGGCATACAGCCAATGCGGTTGATCGTATTGTTTACGAACCATTGATCCCGTCACGATGGCGAGTATCCAAAAGAGCAAGTTGCCGATTTGAAAGGAAAAATAGCGAATAAACAAATGGTCAATCAAGCCTAATAAAATGGCCAATACGATGCTCAATAGAAGCGTATAAAGAATAACAAAAGCAAGATCTTTTAAGCGAATCGATGAGAATGAACGTTTCATTCCTTAATGATCAAGCTCTTGCCGGTCATTTCTTCAGGTTGAGCCAGTCCCATCAATTCTAACATCGTTGGGGCAATATCCCCTAACGTTCCTCCTTCACGTAACGAAAGATGTTGTTGTGTGATAATAAGCGGAACTAAGTTGGTGGTATGAGCTGTGAATGGCTGTTGGTTTTCATCCAGCATTTTTTCACAGTTTCCGTGGTCAGCCGTAATCAATGCGACGCCACCCAATTCCAAGACTTTGTCAACGACACGTCCCACGCATTCATCAACGGTTTCAACGGCTTTGATGGCAGCGGGGATAACGCCCGTATGGCCAACCATATCGCCGTTGGCAAAGTTGAGAATGACCATATCCAAATCACGTTTATCCAGTTCTTCAATGACCGCATCGGTAATGGCATACGCGCTCATTTCCGGCTTCAAATCATAGGTTGGTACTTTCGGAGAAGGAATTAACACACGACGAGCATTCTTAATTTCCTTATCGACGCCACCGTCGAAGAAGAACGTAACGTGTGCGTATTTTTCCGTTTCAGCGATGCGTAATTGATTAAGTCCTAAATCGGAAATGTAATCACCCAATAAATTCGTTAAGGGTTGTAATTCAAACGCTAACGGACCTTTTACGGAATCGGCGTATTTCATCATGGAAACAAACAAGATGTTGTCGGGTCCGCC
>CAZCSO010000073.1:0-2936 GCA_964501315.1 uncultured Candidatus Izemoplasmatales bacterium
GACGTCACCCCTACTTCATCGTAATCTGCTGGATATATTGATCTTTATACCAGCCGTCTTGTTTTAAGAGTTCCGCATGGGTTCCTCGTTGGGCAATCACGCCTTTTTTCAGTACCAAGATTTGATCAGCATCTTGAATGGCGGAAAAACGATGGGCGATGATGATGTTGGTTTTATCCTTGCGCGTCTCTTTCAGTTGATTGATGATGGTTTCTTCGGTTTTGGCGTCGACCGCACTTAAGGAATCATCTAAAATCAAGATTTGGGGATCACGAATCAACGCTCTGGCAATGGACAAACGTTGTTTTTGTCCGCCTGATAGCGTTGAACCGGCTTCTCCGACCATGGTGTGGAGTCCTTCGGTCAAGTACATCACGTCTTTTTCAAAGTCGGCGGTTTTTACGGCTCTATCAAGATCTTGGTGACGAGCATGAGGGTTACCCATCATGATGTTTTCATCCACGGCGCGTTTAAACAAAATGTGTTCTTGAGGAACGTAGCCTACTAAATCACGAATATCGTGGATTTTATAATCATGGATGGGAACGTCATCAATGTAGATTTCACCGCTGGTTACGTTAAATTCACGCAGTAATTGTCGAATCAACGTTGATTTTCCCGATCCCGTTGGTCCGACGATGCCAATCGTCTGACCTTTGATAATCGAAAAATCGATGTTTTTAATCACGGGTGCTTTATCAAAAGGATACTTAAAGGTCACGTTCTTAAAGTCAATGCGTTTAAAATCGATGATGGGAAGCGAATCTTGTTCATCGACAACTTCTGCCGTCGCATCCATGATTTCTTGGAAACGATCCACCGAAATGGTGGCGTTGTTGATTTGTGAGAAGATTGTCGATACGGAAATAATGGGTGAAAACAAGAGTCCAATGTACGAAACGAATGTCACTAATTCACCGAGTGTGATTTCTTGATTAATAATTAAATACGTTCCGTACGCAAAGGCTAAGATATAAGAAATACCATAGACAATTTCAAACAAGGGGTTAAACCAGTTTTCATAGTTGACTATGTAACGCCATGAATTGATGTCTTTATCGATGGCTTCGTATTGTTTCTTTAAGTCGTTTTCTTCTTGAACGTATGCACGAATGACTTTCATGCCTTCTACCGATTCCAAAACTTTCTCGGTCATCTCTGCGTAAATTTCACGGTGAATCTTGGTGTACTTACGCTTGTTATAACGAATGATATTAAGAATGGTTAAGGCGATGGGCATAATCGTAACCGACACTAACGTCAATTCCCATGAGATGGTCGTACCCATGATGACAATGGCAATGATAATGACCCCAAAGTTAAAAACGATACCTTCTAAAAGGGAGGTTGCCGCAACGGTAATGGATTCCAAATCGTTGGTGACCCGGGCAATTAAATCACCTTTTTTATAGGTCTCGTAAAATTTTGAATCCATGTTAAAGAGATGGTCTAGGTATTTCTTACGTAACTGGTAAGCCAGCTTTTGAGCTTCGACATTCATAAGATAGTTATAGACCATACTTAAAAGGTAACGTCCTAAGGGGAGTAAGATTAAGCCACCCACTAAAAACGTTAAGGATCCTGCATTTAATCCTCCAGAGATAATCGTATCGATAGCACTCCCTAAGACCCGTGCAGGCATTAAGGAAATGAATGAAATCGATAAAAGCAGAAACAGCATCAAGACATACAGCTTCCACTCCTGGACGATAAACCATTTAATTTTCTGATAAATATTTTTCATTGTTTACTAATCCTTATCTGAGAAAACGACCTAAGGTATACGTTCCTTTTTGAGGTGGAATGATATTACCCTTCAGTGCGTTCTGAAATTTGTGAATAATGGTTTGTGTGGTTGAACTATCCTCTACAGTAAAATTCAAACGAAATGAACTGATTCCATTTTCAATCAAGAAAGGAATGAATTCAATCAGGTTTAGGGGTAGTTGATGATGGATAATAATATTACAAAGACCGTCGTTAATGAGAGGAAATTGAACACCCATTCGATCTTTTAGGTAATACTGATTTTTACGACATAATTGACAATTTAGATTCGTATCGTACGTTTTGGCAATAGGGCAGTACTTACTAACCATTAACTGCTCTCTTCCATAGACTACTTTCTCTAGATATGGGCCTCTAAACCCCTTAGAAAAAATATTTTTTTGGAGGGAAATTATCTGCTCTTTCGTCATTTCATTCGACAAAGTGACACGTTTTACCCCTTGCTCACGCAAAAATAGAACGGATTCGGCATTGGTAACGTTCATATACTCATCGGTTAGCAAATCAACCGTAGTTGCATAGCAATCGATCCCTCCAATATCTGAAATAGCGATGGAAGCGAATTCGCTGTCAATAATATTGGAATTTGCCCCGATACGGCGTTTTTTCAAAACTATAATTTTATCAAAATAACTGCCATTTTGTTCATAAAGCGACTCATCTACCCAGATTTTATCAATTCCTGATGCCTTGGCTGCTTCGTATTGATCAAGTGTTCGTACCAAGACAACTAAAGAAGGCTTCACATCCTCTTTCGGCGCTGAGAAGGAACGGGTATAGGTTTGTATTGTTCTAGTGGGGTAATCAAGGCGTTTTTTCGAAACTAACTCAAGTGCCTGACGTCTAAGTTCATTCATAACCTTGACAGGAATGAATCCTGCTTCATCGGACTCTATTGCTAGTGATTGCCATTCAAAGGGAGTGTTTCCTAATTTAGATAAGGATGATTCCATATCTTGTTTAGTAACTGGTTTATTATTAGCTCTGGCAATAATATACTCCGATTCGACGGTTATTGATTCATATCCATCATTAACCTCAAGGGATAATGGGGTATCGACATAAGCACGAACAATACCCATTAAAGGAATACATTTATAAGCTTCATCAAGATAAATAGACAACGAAGATTCCAATTCACTATCCAT
>CAZCSO010000074.1:0-2910 GCA_964501315.1 uncultured Candidatus Izemoplasmatales bacterium
TTGCCATATTTTTGGGATTTTGGATGATGGATAGCGGGTTCCAAGTTTCAATATTATACTCATTCGCTAAATCGATCATCACGTTGGAATAGTTTTTCTTCCTGATCCAGGAAGAAAAACACTGTAAGGCAGAAAGGATGGCCTCTTCACTCTCAAATCGTAGACTTTGAGACCAGTAGAGAATATTCACAATTACAACCATCCCGATTTCATCCGCTGCACGGATGATTCGGTCTAGTCGATTAGCATATGCTTCATCAAAGGATAAACCCTTCGTTCCGAAGGGATTATTGTCAATCGTATACACATCAATCGTGAAGACAGGCATTCCCCCTTGAACTCCAACCGTTACTGCTCGTAATCCATACTGATACCACTGGGGTAAAGCATCAATGAAATCTTGCGTGTTGATGTCGACATCGAAGATTTTATTGAATCGATGAAATCGAGTTCGATCAGTCTTATCATCGAAGATTCCTTGGATGAAACGGGCGTTCATCAAAAGTCCCTTTGAGTGATCTTGTCCTTCGATTTCATCATAGACGAGTTTGTCATTAATGTAAAAGTCCTGCCCGTTGATGGTTAGTACGGTTTTCCCCATGATCGATACCTTTCTTGTTGTTTAGCTGTTCTTATTCTATTATTCGTTTCGAGAATCAATTCCCTTATAAGAGATTAGAACTAACTCCTGACTATTTATTTTGATTATTCTTTCGTAAGTGTCAAGTCCATTACAATAACTAATTTCCAAATTAACTTAGCCCTGTTTGATTTGACGCTAACAATACAAGCAAAAAGTGCGGTTTGGTAGACATCTGCTTATGTACTACTATTTCATTCATTATCTGCACACTGTTTTCTTATAAATTTGAGTAACGCAGACACGTGATATAGAAAAACTCATTGGAATTTTTTACATCGATTTTCGTGTTAAAAACAAGACGAACATATTCTAACGGTTGATCCTGAGATGGTTGTTTACCAGTTTATGCATTTCAAAACGGGGTTGTGTGCTTTCTAGCACTACAAACGATTCAATTTCATTTTAGGTATATTACTAATCAAATGTTATAAGTTCTTTTATTAGTCCGTAATATGGTGCATGAACCACTTTCTTTTCTCGATATATCCAAGCTTTTTTGCGATATTTGCGGACACATCAGTGGCAGCATCCCAAATTGGAAAGTATCCTTTTTGTAATGACATCTCGATAAACTGTGACACCAATGTCGTTCCAATCCCTTTTCTTCGGTACTCTTGATGGTCATCAAATCCGATTCGAAAAGAAACCTCGATTTGATTGCCCTCACCGATGGGATAATTCGTTAGGGCAAATCCTTGCACCACTTCATCAGTGTCTACCAGACATAATCCAAACCCATGGGTTAAGAAGGGTCTATGAACAAAGAATCGATCGATAATTTGGCTTTTTATCATCCATTGTCCAACATGTTTTTCTGAAATCTCAACAATTTGTAATCCTTCTGGTAGCGGTTTTCTAAGTTTTCGTAATTGCTCGATCTGTAAAGCACTTTCATCAAATGCAGTTCTTTGATAGGATTTTATACGTTGGTTAAAAATACTACAAAGATATTCATCCCACTCGTTATTGGGTGATAAAATCCACGCCCCTTTGTCGATAATAGAAAGGATTGAATGGGTTTCATTTGGATTCACAACACCATAACAGATATACGCTGGGGGAACATGCATGATGTATGTTTGAGGTTGATCAATTCGATCAACATATAAATCATAGTTCTTTTCTATGATTGCATATTGAATAAACAATTGAAAAACGGGATAATCTAAAAATCTTTCCACTACCTTTTCATTTTGATGAATTTTTATCATGGTAAAACCCCTTTGCTTATGTATGCTATATCCCTTTTTACCCTTAGTTGATTATGATTTAGTATACATGACGTCATTGGATTTGTCTATCCCTATCCCTTTGTGGATTCAGTATTACTATCTCTCAAACACCTTCATATACTGATTTCTTACATAAGATCAGTTACTTAGGCATGTCTTTGTTTGGTGATTCTCCTTGGAACTTTTCATTATTTGGGTTGTTTTGATTCGCATAATGATCTAGCTGAGATTGTATATGAGTATGATCAGAAGCTCTATTCCCCATTGACATTGTAGTTGCGCCCTTTTCGTTTATGCATGTAGTTGATTTTTAGTATATAAATGTGTGGTGCATTAGCAACATATACAATACAGGAAAGCTTTTCCCTTTTTTTAAAACCTGGTTACTTGTTGGACCGCTTTAGAACGTTCACGAATTATTCTACACTCTCATTCTTGTTTAGCTACATCGTCTATAGTATTCACAAAAAAGGAGTCCTTTCAAACAGATAATCCGTTTTAAAAAAGACCCTTTTTCTACAAATTGGAATTTAAAAATATCTTACTATCTAGTGATTAAGGAGAAATTTTTTATCCCTTTTGTTTCATGTAAAAAACTTCAAACTGATGTTTATCGATATCCTTAAACGATCGGTAATATACCCACTCATCATCATGAGCTTTTTCCGTCTCAATGCCACCATGTTTTATGACTTTTTTCATAAATCGATCGACATGTTCAATGCTCTTCATCTCTAAACTAGTAAATGAACTATGCACATCCTGGTGTGCAAGTATGAGTGTTGGATGAAACGATAAAAAATGAGATTTTTCTAAAACCATTAAATAACTGTTTTTATTAAGCTCCACACAAAACCCTTGTTCGTTTGAGTAATCATCTTTAATCTTTAAGCCAATTTTTGTAAAAAACGCTCGTGAAACTGGAACATTCTCAGTATATAAATGTGTATATGTAATAACTTTCATCATAACATCTCCTTTAAATAAATTATATCACTTCGAAAACTAATATGTACAAATTTGCGTCTGTTACTT
>CAZCSO010000075.1:0-2872 GCA_964501315.1 uncultured Candidatus Izemoplasmatales bacterium
ACGTCGGGATGGGGGCCAAGCGGGTGAGCGAGCTTTTCTCTGCTGCCAAGAAAAATGCCCCGGCGATCATTTTCATCGACGAAATCGATGCGGTCGGCAAAAAACGGGGCGGAGAACGCAACGATGAGCGCGAAGGGACACTGAACCAGCTTTTGACCGAGATGGACGGATTCGAAGACACCAGCGGTATCGTCGTGATCGCCGCGACAAACAACATCGATGTGATGGATGGTGCATTGCTGCGGGCGGGACGGTTTGACCGCCGCGTTTTTGTCGAACTGCCTACGGCAAGCGAACGCGAAGCGATATTAAACAAATACCTTCGCCATATTCCGCATGAACTTTCCGTCTCCGATGTAGCAAAAATGACGGTCGGATTCAACGGCGCTTCTCTCGCGGCGCTGGTGAACGAAGCGGCTTTGTTATGTCTGCGCCAAAAAGAGATTCAGGTGCGCCTTGAACACTTTCTTGCCGTCAAAGACAAGGTGATGTTCGGGAAAAAGAAAATCGCGATGCTCAGCGACGAACAGCGCCGTTATCATGCCCGTTATCAGGCGGGGAAAGTCTTTGCTGCGACGTGGTTCGACCTCCCTTACGAGAAAATATCGCTCAGCAACGACACGATCACCCCTCCAACCGCCGAACCGCTCCTCAAACACGAGATCGAAGCACACGTTCGGGTCCATCTGGCAGGTATCGCGGCTTCGAATCTCCGGTTCGGGGAACACGCCAGCAACGCATCGCACGACGTAAAGGCGGCCGAAGAACTTGTACACGCGATGGTCTACGAATACGGTATGGGCGGCTCGATCCTCCCCGGAGCCGAAGACAAATCGAAACTGATGGAGCGGCTTTATCAGGAGATTTCGTCCCTTTTGGAACGTAATGAAAAGATCGTTGCCAAATTCGAATCGATCCTCGAAGAGTACGAGCAGATATCCAAAGCTCTCGCCAAGGCGACGATGAATGAGATTCTTTAGCGGATTCTCCCTCTGCGACGATCGCCGTTTTTTCGAATCCTACGACAGGGGCGGCGATTACACCCTCGGAGGGTTCAGCTACGGCGCGATAAAAGCGGCCCGTTACGCCGCACAGGCGGACGAACGGATCGACACCCTCCAGCTCTTTTCCCCCGCCTTCTTTCAGACCCGCAAGGAGTCGTTCAAACGTCTTCAGTTGGCGGGGTATCTCAAAGATCCCCAAGGCTACCTCAAAAAATTCCGCGCAAGCTGTTTTGAACCCTGTCCCATCCAAAGCGTCGGGGAAGGGGATCACAGCGGCGAGGCGCTCGAAGAGCTGCTCTATTTCGTCTGGGATGCCGAACTGATGGAGAAGATCCGCGCCAAAGGGACCCGCATCGAGGTCTATCTTGGGCTTGAGGATCGGATCATCGACGTGGCCGGAGCACGGGACTTTTTCCTCCCCTACGCGACGGTAACGTCGATCAAAAGAGCCAACCATTTTTTACAGGAGTGTCTGTAAAAAATGGAAACAAATCTGAAAACTAAAATTCTTGGAATCATACAAAAACAACCCAATTACTCAAAATTGGCTTTTGACATAAATATTATTGATCAAATGCCCCTAAACGCACATCAAGCTTTTACATGGAAGAAAATTGATATCGTTTGTTCAAATACGAATTTTGATTCTTTCATTACTGTCAATGATGAAATAAAAAAAATATATTCTGAAATTGGAAAAATAAACAGTCAATATTTAATAAACTTTATTTTTGAAAAATGTCATATAAAGTTTTGGAATGAAAATATCACTTTAGATCATTCTATATCTTTTAATGAGTGTAATATAAATATTAATGTGCAAGATACAAAAATTGATGAAATTTACTTACTGAAGAAAAATTTTTATAATTGTACATTTGAGAATTTAAGCTTGTTGAGTAGTGAAGTTAAGATTATACAGATTGATTTGTATTCCACTTTTATAGATTTGTTGCAGATTGCAATAATGGAAATTGTGAACAATGAAAATAGTAAAATTGAAATTCATAATTCTTATATTAAAAAAATAATGGTTCAAGATGCTATCTTTAAAAGTGATTTTACAATTTATACAACAAAAATCGATGATATAACTATCAAAAATGTCGATTTTGAAGCATTGTCTGAATTTAATGAAGTCACTTTTCAAGATGAGTTTGATTTTAGAGAAATAACCTATAAAGGTCTTACACTGTTTGACAAGTGTGTTTTTAATACAAAAGCTGAATTTGAATACATAATATTTGAAAAATTTACCTCATTTAGAGGTTCAACGTTCAATCAAGGATTGAACTTAGATTATACAAGCAGCGATAAAGAGATTAATTTTTTTGGGACAAACGGACTTGAAAGTAATGAATCTAGAGAAAATACCTCACAAGAGACGTATCGTATTATCAAAAATAACTTTGAAAAAATCGGGAATAAAATAGAAGCCAATCATTATTTTACTTTAGAACTCGAAAAACATAGAAGTGATATTTGGAATCGACCTGATATATCTTTACAACTTTTGCGTGATGGAATAGTTTCATTTTTTCACTGGATAAGTTCAAATCATTCTAGCAATTGGTTTTTGGCATTGTTTTGGATTTATATGGTCAGCTTTTTTACTAATTTGTTTTTAGGCAATGAATTGAGTATTAACAATGTATTTAAATATATAAACATTTTGTCAGAGATCAAAGATTTTGACAAGTCATATTTAGCAATGGTGCTTAATAAAGTATCATTAGGATATTTATATTATCAATTTTTGACAGCTGTTAGAAAAGACACAAGAAAATAGCCAATATGACAATTAAGGGTCAATATGAGTAACATCCTCATCTATCAAAATGAAAGCGGCAATATCAAAGTTGATGTGC
>CAZCSO010000076.1:0-2833 GCA_964501315.1 uncultured Candidatus Izemoplasmatales bacterium
TTCAGGCTACCTCCGCCAAAGCCTTTACGGAATTCTTGAAAGTACTTCATGAACTAGAATACGAAGGGTACGTAGGGTTTATTCAACAAAACAAGATCGTTTCTGCGGACAAGTGTCATATTGCCCGGGGGACCTTGGATCTAAAGCGTCAAGGATTCGGTTTTATTCTTCGCGAAAACTCGACGTTACCGGATATCTTTATTCCCAAAGGGCAATTGAATACGGCTTCGGATGGAGATCTTTGTGTGGTAAATATTACCAAGACGTCACAAAATAAAACCGAGGGAGCGATTGTTCGTATTTTAAAACGGGCTCTCGAAGTCATTGTCGGCGAATATTATCAAGGCGCCATCTTTATTAAAAAGGGTCATGACGATGATTTGTTCAGAGTCAAACCCGAAGACCGAAAACGACTCATTGATCATTCGATTGTCAAAGCCAAGATTGTTCGCTATTCGGCCCAACGGATTTACGACTGTGAAATCTTGGAAGTCATCGGTCATGCGACGGACCCGGGCATTGAAATTTTGGAAATCATGGCCGAGCATCATTTGGCGACATCGTTTCCCGATGTCGTCAAAAAAGAGGTTGAAACACTGCCTTTAGAGGTATTGCCTGAGGATTTGGTGGGAAGAAGCGATTTTCGAGGAGACTTCATCTTCACGATTGACGGTGACGACACCAAAGACATCGATGATGCCGTCTCAATCGAAAAATTAGGGAATGGGTATCGCTTGGGTGTTCATATAGCGGACGTCAGCTATTACGTGAAAGAAAACACCGAACTCGACAAAGAAGCTTATCAAAGAGGCACCAGCGTCTATTTGGCTGACCGGGTTGTGCCGATGTTGCCAAGAGAACTATCGAATGGGATTTGTTCGCTCAATCCGAACGTCGACCGTTTGACGATATCGTGTCTGATGACGATTGATGAGTCGGGAGAGGTCGTCAATTATTCGATTGAACCTTCTGTCATCTGTTCTCGGTACCAAATGACGTATAAAATCGTTAACCGATTGATTGCCCGTGATCCTGAAACCGTTCAAACGTTCAAAGAATTCGTTGAACCGGTTACGACAATGGTGGATTTGGCCGCCATTTTAGAAAAAAAACGGACCAAAAACGGATCCATCAACTTTGAAACTTTAGAACCCAAAATCGTCTTTGACGAAAATGGGAAAGTCAAGGACGTTGTCTTACGCGAACGTGGGATTTCTGAAAATGTCATTGAAGAATTCATGCTCATCGCCAATCAAATCGTTGCCCGTCACTTTGACCGAGCAGACCTACCCTTTATTTACCGAATCCATGAAAAACCGGATTCAGAAAAGGTAGCCTCGCTCTTTCAATTTGCCAAAGGCATCGGCTATGGGATTAGCTTACCGAAAATCATCACCCAAAAGCAGCTTCAGCAATTGCTCCAAAAAGTCGATGACACGAAGTACGAAAAAGTCATTAACATGATGATGCTTCGTTCCATGGCAAAAGCGAAATATTCGGAAACCAATTTGGGCCACTACGGCTTAGCGTTCGATGACTATACGCACTTTACTTCACCGATACGTCGTTATCCGGATACCACCGTTCATCGTCTCATCCGCACTTATTTGCTGGAAAAGAAAACGGATGATCGTACGATTATGCATTACTCAACGGCACTTCCCGATATTGCGGATGCCACATCGAAAGCCGAACGGAATGCGATGCTCGCCGAACGTGAAGTGATGGACATCAAAAAAGCTGAATTCATGTTGGGAAAAGAAGGACAGGTCTTCGAGGGCGTTATTGCGGGACTGACACGCTTCGGCATGTTTGTGGAATTACCCAATACCGTCGAAGGTCTGGTTCACATCTCTTCGTTTAAAGAAGCGGTTGATTTCAATGAGGAAAAAATGGTATACTTAGGTATCACCTCACGGAAAGAATATACCATCGGAACGATTGTATGGGTTAAACTATTGGGTGTTAATCCCTTAAAAGGTCAAATTGACTTTGAATTAGCCGATAAGAAAGGGGTCTAATATGAAGTTAATTTCACAAAACAAAAAAGTTACTCACGAGTACTTTATCTTAGATTCGTTTGAATGTGGTATTGTGTTAAGAGGCACTGAAATCAAATCCATACGTTTGGGTAAAGTTTCCATCAATGATTCGTTTTGTCGTATCAAAAACAACGAGCTTTTCATCATTAACATGAACATTTCCAAGTACATCTATGGTAACTTGTTCAATCACGATGAAACCCGCGAACGGAAACTCTTGATGGAAAAACGTGAGATTATTAAATTAGCCTTAAAGCTCAAACAAGAAGGGATGACGCTCATCCCAACCAAAGTTTACTTGAATGAGGCATTGTGCAAAGTGGAAGTCGCCTTATGCAAAGGTAAAAAACTTTACGATAAGCGCCAATCCGCAAAAGAAGATGATCAGAAGCAACACATCCAAAAATCCATCAAAGAATTTGGAAAAATTCATTGATGATTCATGGGGCTGTTCTGGATTCGACAGGATGGTTCGAGTTTGATAAGCATGCGATCGGCAGATCTAAAAATGTACCAGTAAATATAACTGGAAACCAAAATTACGCTTACGCTGCTTAAGAAGAAGTAGCGAGTTTGCTTTAACCAGCCTGCGGGCTAGAGTAAACTTCAGTTAGCAGGATTGCGAAACAAGTCGCCACCTTAGGCTTGTCAGTGAAATCAACAGGGTTGGTTATCAAATAGTGAGTGCTCTGGCAGTTTGGTAACGAGAAAAAACAGAGAACTAAGCATGTAGAAAATCAAATGATTGGCCATTTTGGACCGGGGTTCAAATCCCCGCAGCTCCACCATAT
>CAZCSO010000077.1:0-2817 GCA_964501315.1 uncultured Candidatus Izemoplasmatales bacterium
GCGGCGTCATCTCGACGCTGATGGACAACACCGGATGGTATGCCGCCGTCTCCAATCTCCCGGAGGGTTTTACCTCAGTCACGATGGAAATCAAGATCAACTACCTCAAACCCGCTTCCGGCAGCCATCTGCGCGCGCTCGGGAAGGTACTCCGTCAGGGGAAAAAGACGTCGTTCGTCACCATCGAACTCCACGACGGGGAAAATCTCGTCGCTTTTGCTACGGGAACGTATGCGGTGTTGGAAGAAAAGCAGGTGTAAAATACATGTTATAATGATGCCATTTGGAAAAAGGAGTAGATCATGCTCGCGTTGAACACCCAGCAGCTCTTGGCCGAAATCGATTCGATGCCGATTGATCTCAAAACCAAGCTGATCGACAAGCTTTTGAGCAGCCTCAATCCTCCGCATCATGATGTCGAAACTCTCTGGAAACGCGAGATCGATTCCCGCGTCGCGTCCATCGAAAAAGGAGAGATAAACCTTATCGACGGAAACGACGTTTTTCGAAAAATCAAAGCCCGTTTTGAGCAATGAATTTCCGGTTCCATCCCGATGCAGAAATCGAGTTCAACCATGCCATCGACTATTACGAAGAGTGTCAAAAAAACTTGGGGCTTGAATTTGCACAAGAAGTTTACGCTACGATCCACCGCATTATCGACTTCCCCGACGCATGGCAACCGATAACGGAACAAACACGACGGTGTTTGACGAACCGTTTCCCTTTTGGCATCGTCTATCAAAAGCGCAATAACGAAATCATTATCATCGCCATTATGCACCAGCATCAAAAACCGTTTTATTGGAGCAACCGTTCCTGAATATCATCGTCATTTGACTTTTCCGGATATCCCTGGAAACGCCTTGACTTCTCTCTCTCTCTCTCTCTGCTAAAATAATCTTAAACCAATATTAAAAGGATAATAGTGGCTATAGATTCCCTATTCATCGATTCTACCGAGATTAAAAACGATACGCAGTTGGCTTTTCAAGAACACAAAGTTCAAGAACTGATTTCCAAACAAATTGATTTAGAATATGGAGTAAGTGATATTTTAACCATCATCACTTTATTGGTAGCATTGGGGGCCATGATGGTTGCATTGGTTGGTAATCGTATTTCATCGCTTTCCAACTTGAAAACCAATGATGTATATTCAATAGCCATCGCTGCGACTATACTGGCAGGATGTTTGGGATATGGTATTTATGCAGAATATAAAAAGCGAACCGATCGCGTATCTATTCAAACACAAATCACACAAACCATCTATGCAATTCGATCCTATCATAAGGGAAAAGCTGGACAATGAAACATCCCATTTTCTTTCTTCTTTATGCAGGTATAATCAGTACGGCCTCGTTTGCAAACAGTCCCTGCGATGGCGCTTATCTAGCGAAAAATTACGATCAGGCTACCCAATGCTTCGGTCAACAACTGAAAAAAGACCGCTCTTTTTATAATTTAAAAGGCGTGGGATTCTCTTTTGTACAACAAGGCCGCTACAAAGAAGCACTCCCCTTTCTCAAAGAAGCGGAGAAAAAAGCACGTACTTCCTTTGATTATAGCATTATTTACAGTTGGTTAGGTACATGCTACGGTGCTATGGGCGATTCCGAGCAAACCTTTGTCTATCGGATGAAGAGTCTGGATTTGATGCTTAAATCAGGAAACCGTGATGAAATTGGCAGAGCATATAGTAATCTTGGAGTATATTTTTTCGATCATGGCCAACCAAAAAAAGCCATAGAATATTATGAAAAAGCACTCGATTATCGAGACGAGAATGAACACTCGAACATATATGCAAATATAGCACTCGCCTATCAGGAGTTAAACGATACTTATAAAACAGAAGAGATGTACCAAAAATCCATCGAGATAGCTGAAAAAACTGGAAACTTAAACGGCTTGGCAACCTTTCAAAAAAATTTAGGAGCTTTTTATTTCACACAAAACCGATATGGCGACGCGCGTAAAACTCTCGAAAAAGCACTAATCCTAGCACGTCAAGTACGTGCGATAGACGATGAATCACACGCACTAAGTATTCTTGCCGTAATCGACTATGAGGAGGGGCATCTTAACGAAGCCAAGGTAAAAGCCTCGGAAGGGTTGCGACTCGCGAAACAAAGTGGAGATAGAAAAGTTTTTAATGATGCTCAAGCCGCATGGGATATTGTCAACGGAAAATAACCGATGCGCTTTGCTGCTCTTTTTTGCTTTTTTGCACTCTCTTTATATGCCGAAAGTATGCAACGTACCGTCATTTCTTTCGGCGCCGGTCAAACTGCAATCGGAAGCAACCATTTCGGCGGTGTCGGAATAAACGCTGCTTTTTCATCAGCTATTATTGATAACGTTTATATAGGGATGCAAATCGGTGGAACCGCATTCAACAGTACAGGGTGCTCAACCAATTCTGACACATCATTTGATATATTGATGGATCTCTCCCCTATGATAGGTTACAGAATCAGTAAAGATCTCTATCTCTACGCTAAAGCGGGATATGCCTTCGGTACGGCAGGGCGAAACGACCATGCATTTGACGGTATGACATGGGGAAGCATGATCCATTACGACTTGACTCCCGTTTTCACTCTCGGCGTTGGACTCACGACCGGAACTCTCACGGTCGATTATGGTGGATACGAGAAAAAAGAAAACTTGATCCAAGCAATAGGTTACGTCGGAATGAAGTTTTAACTTAGCGTTTTGAAAGCACTCTATTCAACCCGTCCGCGAACGCCCTCACCGTTTTTTCCCCGATGGCACTCGGTCCGCCGGTGATCTCCCCCGCATTGCGGAGTT
>CAZCSO010000078.1:0-2735 GCA_964501315.1 uncultured Candidatus Izemoplasmatales bacterium
CTGGCAGACAGGAAGAGATTCGAACTCTCGGTAGGTTGCCCTACACACGCGTTCCAGGCGTGCGCATGATTTTAACTTAAACCCGTTCAGAGACCCCTTCACAACGGCTCATTTTCTCTTATCACAATACTGCTTATCTTCTCCGTGCTAAGCACTTGCTAGCCTAACCATTCTTACAACTATTTCACAAAATTCACAAAGCAATTTCTTCGTCAGGCAATTTTCATAGTCAGTCCAATGTACTCAAAAATTGTTACCTCAATACACATATTTTGGCTAAAAACAGCAAAACAATCCTTTTCTGTTAATTGTAGCTACCCCTCAAATTTATGTAATAAGTGAAATATTACATAGGAGAAAACCAAAAATGACGAAGAAAAGAATCCGGGTGGCGGAAGGAATTTATCAGCGGACAGATTCAAAAAATCAGGTAACTTATTCCTACACATATACTGTTGGGAAAAAATTAACATGGGTCACGGTAGGGAAAAAATCCGATGGGATAAATATTCAATATTGTAAACGGCTACGTAGCCAACGTATCAACCAAATCCGTTTAGGTGAGGATATCAGTCCCCGCCGAAAACAAACAATTGTCTTATTTGATGAAGTTGCCAATGACTTCATCGAAAATGCAAAAATGACATTAAAAGATAAACGCGGACCCGTCCAACGGTACGAACAACATATCAAGCCCTACATTGGCAATAAAGACGTTACCAGCATCACAAAAGTCGATATAGAGGTGATCCTCAAAGAAGCTCTAGCTAAAGAACTGCAACCTGCAACAGTTGACCGTATCCGTCAAACCATTTCAGGGATTTTCAATCTTGCCATTTACAACGAAAAATGCAAGAACAACCCTGCCAGCCTAAAGCGGAATGAAAACGTATCGATCATGCGGAAAAACAAACGCAACATCAACAACGACCGCGAACGTTTCCTTAGCAAAAACGAAGCGAAAGACCTTCTAAATGATCTTGAAAAGCGGCGGTTTGATGTTTATCTCATGGCGCTGATGGCGTTAACGACCGGGGCACGCGCGGGGGAACTACTCAACATCAAATTCAAAGATATCGATTTCACCTCCAAATTCATCACTTTGGCAGAAACCAAAAACAATACCAGCCGCAAAATCAAAATCACCCCCAAAGTCGAAGCGGAACTGCTCAAAATTGAGCGGGGAAAGCCAAACGATTTTCTGTTCAACAACGGAGAAGGCGGCAAACTCACCAAAGTTCCGAACGCCTATTTCGCCGCTGTCGATAGATTGTTCAATACAGAACTGGAATCCAAAGATTCCAAAAACCGTGTTGTATTTCATACCCTCCGGCATACGTTCGCCAGCTGGCTGGCGATGGATGGAATGCCTATTTATACCATTCAGCGGCTCATGGGACATAAGGATATCAGCCAGACGCTCCGATATGCCAAACTCAGCCCAGATATTGCCGTAGAAGCAGTACTTCGTCTCGAAAACAACTATCTCGTAGCGTAAAGTGCTCACCTATGAGTCATTGTATCAACGGAAGCGGTTTCCATACAATGACTTATGGCATTTACACTATTGAAAAAAGGGAAAAACTCTACACTTTTCGATCGAACGGAACATGATCCTCACGTAATAGCTATACAATTTATTGATCCAAATACTGATCTATCAAAATTCCAAACAACAGATTTGAATATTGAAGTCGATATTGAAAACCCTCACAACCTCCATCGCTATGCTAATAGGCATGATATTGAAACCTATTCAGAACTTTATAAAAAAGATGCATTTGAATTTTTAAATACCATTCTCTGGGAATTTTTACTGACAAATCCAGCAACAGCAAAACATATACAGTTATTGGAGAGAATTTATCGTAGTGTCGATCTACTGGATAATCAAGTGAAGGGCATTGTCCATAATGGATCGACCTTTAGCAGCTTGAACGAGTTCAAATCCTTTATGCTCTCAAGTCATGGGATCGATTGTGACGAATATGAACAATATATTCGTGCACTTCCTAAAAAAAATAATCAAATTCAATGCAATGATAAATTAGTGACACTGATCCCCCATAGTGCAAAACGCCCGGTAATCAAAAAACTTGCAACGAATGTTTATTTGGAAATTAATCCATTTATGATTTCAAATTCCATGTCACAATATATGCCCACGATAGATAAATCAAAATTGCCGGGCTTGTGGCAATACCTTCCCAAGCAAAACAAAGAAAGGGTCTTAACAGATTCTCTGATTTTATATAAGTATTTAATTGATTTGCAAATCAAAAAAATGCACCATAATAAAAATAGCCCGAAGTATTCATATTCATTTGAAGGCGCGAAACGGTATTTCAATATGCATGTTTTGCAAGAATACGGAATATCTACCAAATCACTACCTAAACCAATCCGTTTTATTGCAACAGATCAAGAATTAGAATTAACGGATTCAAAATTTCAAGAGCGAAAAAAGCTCATTCGAGAAATTGAGAATGCTCTAAACCTTCCCAAAATAGTGCTTTAAAAAAGCACCCATTTACTTTTCGCCTGAATTAACCCCAGCTGCATCATCCCCCAATTCCATACATCAACATGGCTCATAAATTATTTGATTTAATGTCACTTGTCTGTTGGCCAACGACACAATATTGAAAATTAAAGGATGCACGTCATGAAACTTGTAACGAAAAAAGCTCATTATGAGTTGGAAGTCATAAACGGTGAAGCAGTTGTTTCCATTT
>CAZCSO010000079.1:0-2680 GCA_964501315.1 uncultured Candidatus Izemoplasmatales bacterium
CTCATCACTTGCTTCATACTTCCTATACGAATCGCCAAAAACGATCCTAGTCAAACAACCAAAAGCGACTGCCCTTTCCAAGGCAATCGCTTTTTTGATTTGATTGATTGAATCTTGGTCTTCTTCGAAATAGATGATTTACGAAATGATGTAATAATAGCCTTGATACTCTGCTAGAAAGGCAAATAGTCTTCTCTCTTCTTCGTAATGACCCACTCGATTCATTTCTACGACTTGACCACTGAAAAGATCATAAAAATAGAGCAACGTGTCAGTATAAAGTAACAAGACGGAATCAGTCATCGGATACAGTGTCCCAGAAACAGTCGTTTCAATGAACTGATTACTCAAAATGTCATACAATCGCAACGGTCCTGTCGATTGGATGACCACGAAATTGCCAATCATCCCTAGAGCAGTGAGATTTTCAAAGTCAAATGTAGTCTCTTCTCCTGTCGTTAAATCCAAACGAATCATTCTGCCTATACCCGTGTCCATATCTAAATCGGTAATCAATCCAACATTCCCAAGATATGAAAACGAAACCCGATTCCAAGAGGGCGATATAGACGTATACGTATAGAACAATTCATCATTCTTGTAAAGATGATATTCATTGTCCGTTTCTTCATAAAAGAGATATTGCTCATCAAAAAAAATCGATGCCGTGGCGTTAGAAGCAAAGAATCGATCGAGATAAACAATGGAGAAATCCCAGTTCATCATCACTCGATGTAATTGATCCAAACTGTCTCGGTATTCAAAATAGATTGTTTGAGCTGATAAAATCCGGTAAGCAGTGGTATGCTCAAGCGATGCATAGTCCACTAAATCATCTTCAAAAGTAAAGACCTGAATACTTCCTTGATTGGTAATCGTAACGAACCCTTTTAAAGTAGAAGCACGCATCAAAGGGATCAAGACATTGTTGGAGGAAGCAGTGAATGCTTGATCACAAGTATACACATCATGAACCTTTGTGCTTATTGGAGAAGCGTCAAACCCATTGTAAGTTAAAATCGTACATCCATTCATCACCGTATCTTTGGATTCATACGTATAGAATCGTTCTGTGGCCCGAAACCGATTATGAGGATAGACTAAAACACCTGTCCCTTGAAATAATACGTCTCCTTGAATCGTCATAATCCGGTTTCCTAAAACGGAGAAATACGGGTTAACATATTGAATCTTATTGGAATGAAGGGGATACCACCGTATACTACTATCCACTTCAGCCGGGATGGTGCGAATCATTCCATCCGCAATGTAGTAAATGATATCATTCACAGAATCATATTGTAAAACAAAAGCTTCGCGATTAACGGTGGTCGTTGGGAATGTTTTGGTTTCGCCGTTGGTATGAAAGACGATTAACGGAGAGGTCATTTGGATTTGATATCCCATATAAACATTTTCGTCCAGATAAGCAATTCGCCCGGTAGAAGCTTGGATTAAATCCAAAATACTAGAGTTGATATTCACTTGTTTCATAAACGTCCACTCTGGAAACGGGTGAACATACTCGGTTTGAGTGGTTGAAGTGGTATCGGTACTCGTAGACACCGAGGGGGTCGTCGTAGATGAAACGCTGGTACAAGATACTAAACTAATCATTGTCCATAACAGAAAAATACATAAAGGTTTTTTCATCAACCGAGATTCCTTTCGTCATCTGACTCATGCCATTCAATCCAAGAGTTGGATGGCTGAAGGCAACAGATTCACTATTTCTTATCATACTCCTGAGTCACAAGAAATAAAAGTGGCATATGCAATGTTTTTTGAAAAAAAGCCACCTTTCCATGGAATGGAATGAGATGGCTTATATCAAAAAATGGAAATGGATGATTATTTTAATCAAAAAAATGGGGTTGAATGTCATAGAAATTGTTTATATTCACTTCGAAAATGAATCACTCGATAAATGGTAACTTCGCGTTGATTCCCATTGACCTTGTAGAAAACAAGATGATTTTCCATAGTTAAGAAACGAAATCCTTGTAGTTTAAGCATTCGATATCTTGGAATCGCCCCACGTTCAGGATATTGATTCAAGCTTAGTATCCCACTTTCAAGTTTTTCGATGTAACGAAGTGCTGTTTCTAATGAACCACTGTCTTTCGCTATGAAGTAGGCGATTTCATGTAAATCATTGACTGCGCTCTCAGTTAAAATCACTTTATACATGAGAATTATCTCTTTTTCAGAAGATTTTTGACTTCATCAAAGGCGGTGGATGCATCCACAAGCCGGTTATGGATGACGTCGTTATCTGCTTCTGCCAGCATCCGCAATAATTCCAGTTCAGCGACTTGTTTCTCGTAAACAGCTTGATTCAATAACACTGTATCGCCTCTGCCATTGACTGTAATGTAGATTGGTTTTTGTTCCTCTTTCGCTTGTTTGGATAACTCCGCATATTTATTTCTTAAATCCGCAGAAGGTCTAATTATATTCATCACGTTTCACCACCCTTATATCATAATTATATCATATTGTGACTATATGTGAATGATTTTGATAGAAATACAAAGATAACCCACCAGCGAAGAACCATCCGCTGATGGGTTATCTTACTATGCATGTCTATTTATTAGGTTGCGTTAGTGTTTGAAATCGAGTCCTTCAAGCGAAATCACAAAACGGCATAACAAATCCCCTTTAAGAGGTGTTTCGA
>CAZCSO010000080.1:0-2661 GCA_964501315.1 uncultured Candidatus Izemoplasmatales bacterium
GATTAGGAGTAAAGATCATGAGTGATAAAGACATTATCATCTGTCGTTGCGAAGATGTCAGTTTGTATGATTTAAAACTTGCCATCCAAGAAGGATTTCATACCATTGAAGATATCAAACGTCAACTTAGAATTGGTATGGGTCCTTGTCAAGGGGCAACCTGTTTACCGATTGTTCAACGGGAATTGGCAACGTATTTAAACGTACCGCTAGAAGCCGTTCCTCTCCCGAAAGTCAGACCCATGGTCGTGGGCGTTCCGTTAAAGGCGATCGCCAAAGGTGATGACCATGACTAAAAAGATTGTCATCATCGGAGCCGGTATTACCGGATCATCGATTGCCTATAACTTAGCCAAGCGAGGACTTAAGAATATAACCGTTATTGAGAAACAATATTTAACCGCCGGCGCAACCGGACGTTGCGGAGCAGGTGTTCGTCAGCAATGGCAAACCAAAGCCAACTGCATTATGGCCAAACATTCGATCGATTTCTTTGAACACGCGAAAGAAACCTTAGGTTACGATGGCGACATCGAATTCAAGCAAGAAGGATACTTGATTTTAGCGTGTACGAAAGAAGAAGACGAACAGTTTGCGAAAAACGTTGTTCTTCAGAATTCAGTCGGAATCCCGTCGGTCAAATTAACCCCTGAAGAAGCACTAAAGATTGTACCTCATCTTAATCGTCATAGTTTCATCAGTGCAACGTATTGCCCTACCGACGGCCATTTGAATCCGTTTAAGATGACTGATGCGTACTATCAAGCCGCGAAACGGTTAGGAGCCGATTTCCATTTCTTTGAAACCGTGACAACGATTGATAAGAAAAATGATGGCTTCGTCGTGACAACCGATAAAGGAGTTTACGATGCCGATATCGTTATCAACGCTGCCGGTGGGTATTCCCATGAAATCGGAGAAATGGTCGGACTCGATATTCCCGTTTATTCTGAAAAACATGAGATCTTGGTCACCGAACCCATCGCCCCCATGCAAGGGCCAATGGTCATGAGTTTTTCGAAGAACATTTATTGTCAACAAGTTCCTCATGGTTCGTTTTTAATGGGAAGAACCACTCCCAATCAACCGAAGAATCATGATATATCATCGTCTCATGAATTCTTGGATCATATGGCCAAAACCGTCTGTGAATTCTTGCCCAAAGTCGGCGAACTCAGAGTCATTCGTCAGTGGGCAGGATCCTATAACAACTCACCCGACAAACAACCGATTGTCTGTGAAGCACCGACGCTTAAGAATTTCTATTTAGCGTGCGGATTTTCCGGACACGGATTCATGTTTGCGCCGATGACCGGAGAAGTCATGGCGCAACTCATCTTAAATGAAACTCCCACCTTTGATGTTTCGTTGTTACACCTGGATCGTTTTAAACACAACGCCACGCACGACGTGGAAAAATCAGTTGTCTAAATAAGAAAGGAATGATTTTATGGCGATTTATCCGTATCAAACAGAACCGCTAACCGATTTTACTCAAAATAGTAACCGAGTTGCTTATGAAAAAGCACTAGCGATTGTTCAGAGCACGTTGAATCAAACGATTCCGCTCGTTATCAACGGTGAAAAACGGTATGAAGGAAAACTATCGGTATCCATCAATCCCTCAAATCACCAACAAGTCGTAGGAAACGTTCATCAAGCCGACATCAAATTAGGCGAAGAAGCCATGCAATCGGCATTGAAGGCATTTGAATCCTGGAAGAAAGTCAAACCGCAAGTAAGAGCTGACGTCTTATTTAAAGTTGCCGCTATTCTTAGAAGACGCAAACATGAGTTCAGCGCGATGATGACCTTAGAAGAAGGAAAAACCTGGGTTGAAGCCGACGCCGATACCGCAGAAGCCATTGACTTCTTAGAATACTACGGACGACAAATGTTGCTCATCGACCGCGTCGATGACGTTGTCTTGTCCCGCAAGAACATCGAACGCAACGAATATCGTTACATTCCCTTAGGCGTGGGAGCGGTCATTCCTCCGTGGAATTTTCCGCTAGCCATTACCTGCGGAATGACCTCCGCAGCAATCGTCACGGGTAACTGCGTTTTATTGAAACCCGCATCGAGCGCTCCGGTCATTGCTTATATGCTCGTAGAAGCCTTTATGGAAGCCGGACTTCCCAAAGGTGTTTTAAACTACATACCGGGTCGTGGCAGTGAGGTTGGCGACTACATCGTCAAACATCCGAAGACACGGTTTATCTCCTTTACGGGCTCCAAAGAAGTCGGTATGAACATTTACGAAGAAGCCGCAAAAGTCAGAGAAGGACAAATCTGGTTGAAACGGGTTATCGCGGAAATGGGCGGTAAAGATGCGATTATCGTCGATGGCGATTGCGATGTCGAACTCGCCGCAGAATCCATCGTACGCAGCGCATTTGGTTACCAAGGCCAAAAATGCTCTGCATGCTCCCGCGCCATCATTCACGAAGCGGTCTATGATCAACTCGTTGAAATGATCGCCCAAAAAACCAAAGCGATTACGTTAGGCAATCCCGCTGACGGAGCCATTCAAATGGGACCGGTCATCGATGCGTCTGCCTTCAAAAAAATTAACGAATACATTAAAATTGGTCAAAAAGAAGGTCGTCTGATTGCCGGCGGCAAGAGCGATAACGAAACGGGTTATTTCATTGAACCCAC
>CAZCSO010000081.1:0-2641 GCA_964501315.1 uncultured Candidatus Izemoplasmatales bacterium
GCATAGGTTATTTTACCCAAAAAAACTAGTCGATCTTTTTGAGTCGTCCCTAACGCGCGATGGGGTACAATCGTCGAGATTATCGGAAAAAGGGGTGGAATGGCCAAAATATTGATTATCGGTAGCGGCGGTGCGGGGCTTGTAAGCGCTTTGTCCGCCCGCGAAGCGGGATCGGAGGTGGTAGTTGCGTCCAAAACCCTGCCGACCCGCTCCCAGACCTCGATGGCACAGGGGGGGATGAACGCGGTGCTCGCGGACGGGGACAGCGTCGCGGCCCACATCGACGATACGCTCCGCTCCTCGGCGGGGCTGGGGGACGAAGGGCGGATTGCGCTCCTATGTGAAAAAGCTCCCGATGCGGTGCGCTGGTGCAATGCCCTGGGACTCCCTTTCAGCCGTGACGAAGAGGGCGAGATCGCGCGGCGTCGACTCGGCGGGGCGAGCGCGCCGCGCGCATGCTACGCGCAGGACTATACAGGGTTGAAACTGTTGCACACGCTGTTTGACCGGTGTGTGGAAGCGGGCGTGGAATTTCAAAACGGCCGGTTTTTGCTCAACCTGATCGTTGATCCCGAAACGAACCGTGCGCTGGGGGCGACGTTCCTGGATATTGATAGCGGCGACGTCGAAGAGATCCGGGCCGATGCGGTCATCCTTGCGACGGGCGGCTACGGCGCGATCTACGGCAAGCATTCGACCAACGCCGTCCAGGCGACGGGAGACGGGCTGGCCGCGGCGGTACGTGCGGGGGCGAGGCTGGCGGACATGGAGTTCATCCAGTTCCATCCCACCGCGCTGAAAAACTCTTCGATCCTCATCAGCGAAAGCGCGCGCGGGGCGGGAGGCTATCTCGTGGACGCGCAGGGGGACCGCTTTACCGACGAACTCGCACCCCGTGACGTCGTCGCCCGCGCCATCCACGACGAGGTCGCCGAAAGCGGTGCGGTATACCTTGACATCCGTCATCTGGGAGAGGCGTTTATCGACCGCGAACTTCCCCAGGAACGCAAACTGGCGAAAATCTACGAAGGGATCGATCCTGTGAACGAGTTGATCCCGATCAAGCCTGCGGCCCACTACAGTATGGGGGGGATCGACGTCGACGAACGCTGCATGAGCTCGGTGGAGGGGCTTTTCGCCGTCGGGGAATGCGCCAACCACAGAACGCACGGGGCGAACCGGCTGGGAGGCAATTCACTCCTCGAACTGGTCGTTTTCGGGCGTGAATGCGGCAAAAACGCGGCGGAATTCGGGACGAAACGCCCCGCCCCCGCCGCCGAAAATCCGCAGTACGCCAAGGATCTCAATTTTGTCCGCGGCGTGATGTATTTCACCAACCAGATCGATTTTTACCAGAAGCAGGAGATGCTGGCCAACATTTTCTACAACAACGTCGGACTGGTGCGTGAGGATATGGGGCTCAAGGCGGTGCTCGGAGCGATCCGGCAGATGCAAAAGGAACTTCCGTTCATGGGGCCGCGTGACAAATCCAAAACCTGCAACACGAATCTCGTCGAGTTTATCGAGTTCGGCAACAAGCTTGAACTCTCCGAAATCATCGTGGTCAGCGCGATCAGCCGGGTAGAGAGCCGGGGAGCCCATTACCGTAGCGATGCCCCTGTCCGCAACGATTCGATGTTCGGTGCCCATACGATCGCGTGGAAGGAGGACGGAGTCTTATGTGCCGATTTTATGAAATGAAACCTTTGATCCGCTGTTCGGACGAAGGGGAACGGTGGGACGAGGAAGAGGGTACCGACTGGAACGGGTGCTGCGAAGACCCCTATGATGACGACGAGAACGAGCGGGAGTGGTGCGACTGATGGAAATTAAAGTATTGCGTAGCGCTAACGGCGGCTATCAAACCTATAACGTTGAGTTAGAAGGGGTGACACTCCTTGCACTCCTCAACCACATCAAAACGAAAATTGACCCCACCCTTACCTATTCCCACGGATGCCGCAGCGGGGTGTGCGGAAGCTGCGCCGTTCGCGTCGACGGCCGCGAAGTGCTGATGTGCGAATACAAACCCTCAGGCGGGGAGAGCATCGAACCGATCCGGAACGCCCGTGTGGTTCGCGATCTCGTCGTCGAGGGATCGATGGTGGAGCAATGCAACCGCGCCGCCCGTGCGTCGGGTGAAAAGCTGGACGAATCGAACGTCAGCGCGGAGGAGATGGAACGGATCGCGGTGCAGAGCGACTGCATCCTGTGCGCGTCTTGTTACAGTGCCTGTCCCGTGTACGCGGCAAACCCCGATTTCATCGGCCCGTTTGCCCTCACACGGGTATGGCGTTACGTCAACGATCCCCGCGAGCGCGAAGTTTCGGCCAAAATGGCCGCCGTCCAGACCAACGGGATCTGGGATTGCACCCTGTGCGGCGAATGCGTACCCGTATGCCCGCAGGGGATCGCCCCCAAACAGGACATTATGATGCTCCGTACCAAAGCGGCGATGATGGGGTATCAAGACCCCAATGCCGCTGCCGCTTTCGGGGGCGGGCTCGATTTCGGGAGCCCGATGTTTTAGCCGGGTTAGGATTATGTTATACTGATGTTATAAAAAACATTTGCAGGACATTATCCATGGCATCCGAACACTCTCTTGATATTTCCGCCAAAATCGATCTTCAGGCATTTA
>CAZCSO010000082.1:0-2602 GCA_964501315.1 uncultured Candidatus Izemoplasmatales bacterium
CGGCGAAGCGCTTTGTTGGCGCGTTCGATCGCCATGTCGATCGCGGTATCGAGGTCTTCGTCGGTATCGCTGATGACGACGGGTTGCGCATGGGCGACGTGGATATCAAATTCGACACCGACCCCTTTTTTTTCTTTGGAAATCATGACGTTGACCGTTGTAATATCCAGATGATAGCGTTTGAAATTTTCAATGGCGGCGGCAACATGATCGTTTAGATGTTGGGTGAGTTTGATCTCTTTGGAGCGAATTTGTACGTTCATGGTCAATCCTTTTTTCGTTGAACTCCAAAAAATATAACATAGATAATCTTAAGACGAAGCTTAAGGCGTCGTTGGGTAAAATTGTCCCTATTCAAGGAGTTTTACGTGCGTGTTTTAACAGGTATCCAGCCCTCCGGTGATCTGCACATCGGAAACTATTTCGGTTCCATCAAACCGATGGTCGAATCTCAACAAGACAACGAGGTATTCGCGTTCATCGCCAATTACCATGCGATGACGAGTCTGGGCGACGGCGAACGTCTGGCGCGGCTGACGATGCAGGCGGCAACCGATTTCCTGGCGCTGGGGATGGACCCGCAAAAAAGTACCTTCTGGGTCCAGTCGGACGTCAAAGAGGTGCTCGAACTCTACTGGGTCCTCTCCTCTTTCACCCCGATGGGGCTGCTCGAACGCGCCCACAGCTATAAAGACAAAGTCGCCAAGGGGATCGCGTCCAACCACAGCCTCTTTTCCTATCCCGTCCTTATGGCGGCCGATATTTTGCTGTTCAATTCGCAGGTGGTTCCGGTCGGGAAAGACCAGATTCAACACGTCGAGATCGCCCGCGACATTGCACTGAAATTCAACAATGAATACGGCGACATTTTCGTACTTCCCGAATTCAAGGTGGACGAGACCGTCGCGACGGTTCCGGGTATCGACGGACAGAAGATGTCGAAAAGCTACGGAAACACGATCCCCATTTTTTCCGAGGAAAAAGTACAATCGAAGATCATCAAAAAGATCGTGACCGAGCCGGTCCCGATGGAAGAGCCCAAAGAATTCGAAAACTGCAACGTCTACAACATCGCCAAACTCTTCCTCGACTACGAAGAGCGCGTCGCCTTGCAAAACCGTTACAAAGCGGGAGGCGAGGGGCATGGCCACTTCAAGCTGTACGCCCATGACGTCATCTGGGAGTATTTTCGCCCTTACCGAGAACGCAGGGCCTACTACGAGGCCCATCAGGACGAAGTGCGCGATATTCTGAAAGCGGGAGCGGACAAAGCCCGAGCCGCCGCCGCCGAAACGATTGAAAAAGTCCGTAGCGTTACGGGCATCCGATATTAAAAGGAAAGAACCATGAAAAATTACATCATCAAACAGATCGCCGATTCGGCGGCAACGAAACAGGCCATTCTGGAGAACGATGCACTGGTCGAGCGTTTGGTCGCGGTAGCCCGGGCCTGTGTCGACGTCTATAAAAACGGGAAAAAAATTCTGATCGCCGGTAACGGCGGTTCGGCCGCAGACGCACAGCACTTCGCCGCCGAATTGGTGGGGCGTTACGGTTTTGACCGTCCATCGCTCCCCTCGATCGCCCTGACGACGGACAGTTCCAATCTCACCGCGATCGGGAACGATTACGGGTACGAGTATGTTTTCTCGCGCCAGCTCGAAGGATTGGCGCAGGAGGGGGACCTTTTTATCGGGATTTCGACATCGGGGAATTCCCAGAATGTGATCAATGCCTTTACGGCTGCCAAAGAACGCGGGGTAACTACAGTGGCGTTGGTCGGGCGTGACGGCGGTAAAATGGCCGCAATGGCCGACTATGCGATTGTGATCCCCTCCAACGCAACTCCGCGCATTCAGGAATCGCATCTGCTGATCGAACACATGATCTGCGACATCATCGAAAAAGAGATGTTCGGAGGCGGCGTTGCCTAAAGCTCTTTTTCTCGACCGGGACGGCGTTGTCAATGTCGAAAAAAACTATTTGCATAAACCCGAAGATTTTGAGTTGGTCGAGGGAATTGTAGAGGTATGCCGCGCCTATCAGGAAGAAGGCTATCTGATCATCATTGTGACGAACCAGTCGGGGATCGCACGCGGATACTATGGCGAAGAGGATTTCCGCCGTCTGAGCGATTGGATGGTGGAATATTTCAAAACACTCGGAATCACGATCACCCGCATCTATCACTGTCCGCATCATGAAGAGATCAGCGGGGCGTGTGACTGCCGCAAGCCCGAGCCGGGGATGTTTTTACAGGCGCGGGACGAGTACGGGATCGATATGCCCTCTTCGGTCATGATCGGCGACAATGAGCGTGACATTACCGCCGCACGCCGCGCGGGGGTGGGAACGAATATTCTCCTCTCTGCGGATGCGGCAGCTTCGGAAGCGGACCGGATCGTCCGCTCGCTAAAGGAACTTCTCTGATGTTGATCCTCAATACCGGCGGTACTTTTAACAAGCGTTATGATCCGATTGCGGGAGAGCTTTTCGTTCCCCGCGACAATCAGGCGGTAGAAGCGATCATGGCAACCTTTACCGTCGCTGTTCCCGTCGAGGGGCTGATCTACAAAGATTCGCTGGAGATGGACGAGACGGA
>CAZCSO010000083.1:0-2504 GCA_964501315.1 uncultured Candidatus Izemoplasmatales bacterium
ACCTCGATACCGCGATCGACATGGCGATCGAACGCGCCAACAAAGCGCTTCGCCGTCTTCACGACAAAGTCAAAGACCATCACACTTCCTCCATCCGGGATATGGAAGTAGCCGAAACGGAGTGAGCGGGATGGAAAAGATCAATGTCGTCTGCCCCCACTGCGGCGGCGTCAACGCGATCCCTCTGAAAGAGAGTTATGCCAAAGCCGCCTGTGGCCATTGTAAAGCTTCGTTGCTCTATACTAAACCTCTAAGCGTCGATACGGCATCGTTCGATCGGTTCTTGATCAACGACGAACGGCTTATCGTCGCCGATTTCTGGGCTCCGTGGTGCGGCCCCTGCCGGAGCATGGCCCCCGCTTTCGAAGAAGCGGCGCGCGCCTTTGCCTTAAAGGCGCAGTTTGTCAAAATCAACACCGAAGAACAGCAGCATCTGGGCGGACGCTTCGGCATCCGCTCGATCCCTACCGTCATCGCTTTCAAAAACAACCGCATGATCGACCAGTTCAGCGGCGCCCGGAGCGCCGCTGAGATTATCCAATGGGTACGACGATACCTCTAGAGGCGTCGTTAACCATTTTTGGCTATCCTTCCTGACTTTACTTTATTCGAGGACATTACCTATGTACAACTGGATTTTATGGTTTCACATCATCTCGATGGTCTCCTGGTTTGCGGTACTCTTTTATCTGCCCCGATTGTTCGTTTACCATGCCGAAAACGGCACCAATAACGGTTTTGTCGAAGTGGTCGAAGTGATGGAGATGAAAATTTACCGCTACATCGGCGTTCCGGCCTTCTGGGCGACGTTGGTATCGGGAATCGCCCTGATCGCCATGTCGAAGAGCCAGTACGGTGTCAATGTATTCGCAATGGGGGGATGGATGCACGCCAAAGCGACGCTCGCGCTCCTGCTGATCGCCTATTTCTTTTCACTCGGACGGATGCGTCTGCGCCTCAAAGAGAACACCGCCTATAAAAGCGGGAAGTTTTTCCGCCTCTACAACGAAGTGCCGACGGTCCTGCTGATCCTGATCGTCGCCCTCGTCGTCGTCAAACCTTTTTAGCCTGCTTTTCTCGTGAGCGGGAAAAGTACGCTCACTTCTTCGGTCTGCGCTTCTGATTCTTCGCCTTCGCCTTGAACAGCACCGGCGTCCCCTCGAAATCGAACAGTTCCCGGAACTGGTTGGTCAGGTAGCGACGGTAACTGAAATGGAGCCCCTGTGGTTTGTTCATCACCAGTGCGATCCGTGGCGGGCGGATGTCGTACTGCGTACCGTAGTAAAGACGGATCGTCTGACCGTTGATGCTCGGAATCGGATGCTTGCGCTGTGCCATCTCGAGCACTTCGTTGATCCGTGCCGTCGGGATCCGCTGCGAATAATTGTCGTTGATTTTGAGCAGCATCTCGAAAATCTTGTGAACCCGCTGTTTCGTCAATGCCGAAATCGTGATGATGGGGGCGTAGCTGAGAAACTTGAAGCGATCCCGCACATCGGCGATAATTTTGTCGTAGTCTTCTTTGGGGGCGAGGTCCCACTTGTTGAGAACGATCAGGCACGCCAGACGGTTCTTGTCGATAAAACCGGCGATCTTTTCGTCCAGATCCTTGAACGGCTCGGAGGCGTCGAGCACCAGCAAGGCGATATCGGCCGCTTCGAGCATCTCTTCGGTCCGCATCAGGGCGTATTTCTCGATCCCCAGGATTTTTCCCCGTTTTCGGATACCCGCCGTATCGACGAACGTGATCGTTTTTCCTTCGTATTCCATCTCTTCATCGATCGGGTCGATCGTCGTCCCGGCGACCGAACTGACCACCGAACGGTCTTCTCCGAGCAGCGCGTTGAGTAGAGAGCTCTTTCCGACGTTGACACGTCCGATGATCGCGACTTTCATCCGGTTCAGTTCGCTTTCGTCGACTTCCCGCATCGGTTCGTCGATCACAAACACTTCCGATTCGTCACCCTCTTCCTCTTCGTCCTCATCGTCGTAATCGAATTCCTCGTCTTCATCCTCGAAACCGTCGACAAACGCATCGAACGCATCCATCTCGTCGGGTTCGGCGGCCGGGATTACGATCATGTCACTTTCGGGAAGCTGTTCGGAAATCCATGCGAGAAGCGCGTTGATGTGGCGGTTGTGCGCGACGGAGATTCCAAAAATCCGCTCAGTGCCGAATTCGTAATATTCCCACAGTTTTTCCTGCATCTTGTCGTTGTCGATCTTGTTGACGACGAGGGCAACCGATTTGCCCATCGATTCGAGTTCGTAGAACAGTTTTTTGTCCTCTTCCTCGGGGAGGCTTTTACCGTCGACCATAAAGAGGACGATGTCGGCTTCATGGGCCGCACGAAGCGATTTTTCCTTGATTTTCTCGTAGAGCTCGCACCCTTCGTCGAGTCCTCCGGTATCCAGGATCTCGACCTCTTTGTCGAGGATGACGGCGATCCGTTTTTTAACGTCGCGGGTCGTTCCGGCCATTTCGGAGGTGATGGCGTCACGCT